>NZ_CP102285.1:1356987-2035480 GCF_025151045.1 Parabacteroides johnsonii DSM 18315 | reverse complement strand
AAATGTTTTGGGGATGTAGGGCAAACGACAGTCGGAAGCAATAAGCAGACGGTTACCGCACCGGTTCAGAAATTAGTATCAGCACCCGACAAAACGGATAATTCTTTTATTGCAGGTTTAGGCGGTCTGTTCTCCGGTTTGTCAGCCCCGGCTGATGAAATGCCCGATGATTCCTTTTTGAGAAAGAAGAAGAAAAAGAAAAAACAACTTAAACTGTAAATACATGGAGGAAAATTTGATTTTAGAGGGGCTTCTCTCAATGGTTACTGAACTGAAAGAGAAGCAGGAAGCACAGGTAACGCCAGCCAGTCGGGAGGAAACTCTCGAAAGGCTGAACGCAATCGAACAGGCATTGTCGGAACTGCACAGTAACCCGGCTGTTCCCGAAAAGGATTTACAAGCTATCCAAAGCCAGCTTGACGAGATAAGGAACAGGATGCAAGGTCAGCAGAAACATATCGAGGACACCAAGAAAATAGTATTGGAAACCTATCGTTGTTTCAAGGTAATGATTGATGCTTTGGGCTCTTGCAAGACGGATAAAGAGGAAGCTGCACCCTTACCGTTCTATCAGCGGATTTACAACAAGGTCGCTTCTTGGATTCGTCCGGGATTGTTTCTTTTTTCGGCAGTGCTGGTTATCTGTTTCGCTTCCATATTCTTGAATGTCCGTTTGGCTGAACGTATGCAGCAGTTGCAGGACAACGATATGAAATACCGCTATTTGCTGATGCAAGGACAGGCAGACGGGGAAACTCTTGATATGCTGGAAAACAAGTTCAAGTGGCAACGGGATAACGGTTTTATCCGAAGTCTGACCGATTCAGTGATGGATTTTGAATACCGCATCCAAAGGCAGGTGGAAACACTGGAACGTGCAAGGCTGTTGAACGAGCAAGCCGAACAGCTAAAGGAGGAAGCCGATAAGTTGGGCAAGCCATAAACCAAAGCAAAGCCGGAGCAAAACCGCTCCGGCTTTTTTAATTCACTTCTTTTTCTTCGTGCAGTGTTCTTTCTCAAACTGGCGTAAGGTTGTAACACTAAACCGCTCCTTGATGAATTCCCGAACATCGGAAGCCTTGTAATATACTTTTCCGCTGATTGTGAAGTACGGCAGCGCACCGATAGCCCGGTAGCGTTGCAGGGTCTTGATACTTACTTTGAACAGCAGGCACAAGTCCTGATTATCCAATAGGTTGTCATCTTCGGGCAGTACCCTGTCGGCATTGCGCAGTACCCGTACATCTTTGCAGAGTTCTTCCAGTTTGGCATACAGCTTCTGCATCCATTCACCAAATTCGTCATTCTCTATATACATAATTGCTTCATGTTTCAGATTATACATTCTTATTTGTCAATCGATTGATGAAGCAAAGTTCTAAAAACGGATGCAAAGAAATTACAGGGGAACTAATGGAGTCCCCTATAAATAAATCATAAGTTGCTGATTATCTATATCCTTTCTTATCATGTTCATTTTTGATTAGGTTTGCCAGTCCATTAAGAAATTCGGTGAGTTTGCCCGGCTTCCGTTTTATCACGTCCTCATGTTTTTGGTGGCAGTCGCTTATCTTGATGTTAAACAACCATTCAAAACCTTTGGATAAATCCACCAAATAGGCAGGCTTTCCGTTCTGATAAACGATGTCTTTGGAGAGGAACAGACCGCTTATCATTTCCATGATGTCGATAAGAGCTGTTTTGTCTGCAAGAAAAAGAGGAGAAAGAGCTTGTTTATTAATGCGTTGTTGTAGCTGTTCCGGGTATTTGATGCGCCATTCAACAAGGCGTATTTCGGTGTTTAAAAGTTCTATCGCTTCATCAATTAGATGCAAAGAGGGTATTTTTTTCTTGCTCAAACCGTGTGCGATACGATTTAAGACGATACAAGCCAAAAGAAAAATAGCGGAGTAGTACGCTATAATCCTGTTCGTTAATACTGAAATCAGTTACGTGGGTAGCCAATTCATTGATAGCTTCTGTTAGTTCATTTGCAGAAACTTTGCATTGTGAGTATTCCGACAATAGGCGGAAAAATCTCTGTTCTAATAAATTCTTAACCATTAGGCAATAAATTACACAAAATAAAATCCAACCCTAACCTTAAAAAGTCAAGATTGGATTTTGCAAACAATAGTATTTTAAATCTCAAATTTGATATTATTCAAACGTTCTACCGCTTCCGGGTCATAATGGGAATAGAAAGCCGTTTGGTCTTTATCCAATGACTTGATTTGGTTCATGTCATCATCGGAAAGCCGGAAATCGAAAATGTCGAAGTTCTGTTGCATACGTTCCTTGTGCAAGGATTTGGGAATACAGACAATCCCCCTTTGGATAAGCCAGCGTAAGGCAACTTGAGGTATTGATTTTCCATATTTCTCTCCTATGTTTTTTAGAGTATCGTTTTGGAAGAAGCCGTTTTTCCCTTCTACAAATGCTCCCCAAGATTGAAGCTGTACACCTTTGCTTTGCATTAGCTTTTGGTATTCGTTGTGCTGCCAAAATATATGTGTTTCTATTTGATTGACGGCAGGAACTATTCTATTATGCTGAACCAAATCAACAAGACGGTCAGGGAAGAAATTGCATACCCCGATGGCACGTATTTTACCATCTTCATAAAGTTCTTCTAAAGCTCTCCATGCACCATAATAATCTCCCAGCGGTTTATGGATAAGGTAAAGGTCAAGATAGTCTAATCCCAATCGTTCGAGTGAACCGTAGAATGCACGTTTCGCACTGTCATAGCCAGCATCTTGAATCCAAAGTTTGGTAGTTATAAACAGTTCTTTGCGTGGAATATCACTATTCCTAATAGCTTCTCCAACAGCTTTTTCATTCATGTATGCCGCAGCTGTATCAATCAGTCGATAACCGACTTTTAGGGCATCTGTAACACATCTTTCGCAATCTTCGGGGGCAATCTGATAGACACCGAATCCCAATAAAGGCATTTCAACCCCGTTGTTTAATTTTGTAAACTCCATAATTTTAATTATTTGATTTGTAATTACTTGAAAAAATGGTGATAAACGATAATAATGTGAAGATGAAGCCGATTAGCATGGCTGTGTGGCAAATAGCAACCATATCTGCTGTATGGGTTGTACAAGCCACCATCACAGAAAGCCCGACAGAGCATCCTATCTGATGTGCCGCATTGACCACCCCGGATGCCGCTCCTGAATCTTCAGGTCGTACTTCCTGTATTCCAAGATTTGTAAGAGGGCTCATCACCAATCCTTGCCCAAATCCAATCAACATCATCGGTATGCCTATTCCCAGCCAATAACTACTTGTAGTATTTAAATAAAGCATGCCTATAAATCCGGTTAGCATCAGTACAAATCCCCCGAACAGAGTTTTTTTATTTCCCCAGTGTCTTACTGCCCGTGGAACCTCTATTGCTCCCCAAAAAGTAAATAGAGTTAAAGGAAAAAACGCAATACCCACCCATAAGGGTGAAAACATAAAAACCTCTTGTAGATATTCAGACACGAAGAAATAAAACCCCATCATAGCTCCGGCAAATAATATGCGGGCTATGTTGGCACGAGTGCGGGACTTGTTGAACAGGCGCAAAGGCATAATGGGGGCTGTGGCTTTTGATTCAATCCACATGAACAGAAAAAGGGAAATGCAGGAAACTATCAGCCATAGCCATATATTGCTCGCCCCATTAACGGCATAGACAAAGCTGAAAATGCCTATGACGGAAGCAATCGTTCCACAAATGTCAAAATACCCCTTGGAATGTTTTTGCTTATTTTTGTTAAGCACTTTCATTGAAACAATAAGCATGAACACAATAAGTGGAAGATAAATAAAAAATCCATATCTCCAAGAAAAGAAACTGGCTAAAGTTCCGCCTATAACCAAACCTATGCACATACCCAAACCAGAAATAGAACTGTACCACGCTATTGCTTTTATACGTTCTTCGCCAGTGAAGTAGTCCATAATCAAAGCCAGTGAAGTAGGTGCGAGAATAGAAGCCCCCACGCCTTGAATAAATCGGGAGAAAATCAATATTGTTGCAGATGTAGCGATTCCTGCAAATAATGAACCAATTCCAAAAAGTAAAAGAGACAGGTTCAAGATACCTCGCCTGCCGAAAGCATCACTCAATCGCCCGCCCAATAACATGAAACATCCCCAAGCCAATACATATGAATTCTGCACCCATGACAATACAGATTGGTTTAAATCCAAATCTTTAGCCATGTTCTCCAATCCTGTAATGACTATCGCCCCATTGATGGCAGTTGCCAAATAGCTTAACAATACAATGGTCAATATGAATTTCTTTTTTATCTCCATATTCTTATTCTTTTTTCGGGTGCAAAATTAGGATGTATCAGGCTTGTGGTCGGTGCAAATACTACGGATAGAATTATAAATTTTATCGGTACAAGGTGGAAATTCTATATTTCAATACCTGTATTGACTGGAAATAAATACCTTTGCTTTAGAATTTTGCAATAAACGATGATGAAAATAACAGAAATAAAGAATATACGGCAATATTGTGATATGATTGGGGCGGAAACATTACATCCATTGGTCAATGTCGTGGATTTCGCAGCACTTCCACCTATCCGTTATATCAATTTGCATCGGAGAGCAGAGTATTATGCCATTTATTTAAAAGAAAGCAAGCATACGGCTTTAAGGTATGGGCATAGCGTGTACGACTATGAAGAAGGTACACTCGTTTTCATAGCTCCCGGTCAGGTGGTCGGTTCAGAAGAAGATGGTGAATATCATCAAGTAAAAGGGTATGCGTTACTGTTCCACCCTGATTTGCTGCAAGGAACTGAATTGGCACAGAACATGAGGCGTTATTCTTATTTCTCTTACGACATTCACGAAGCATTGCACCTGACGGAGCAGGAAAGGCTGATTCTTGTAGATTGCCTGATACACATACAAAACGAATTGCAGCATTATGATGAGCAAAGCAAATATTTGATTACTGACTACATTAAGTTGGTTCTTGATTTTTGCGTTCGCTTTTACGACAGGCAATTCAAGACACGGACAATAGAGAATCATAATGTCTTGGCTCGGATGGAAAAATTGCTTGATGATTATTTCCTTTCTTCCTTGCCTGTGCAGAAAGGATTGCCTACCGTGCAATACTGTGCCGATAAGCTATGCCTTTCCGCTAATTATTTGGGCGACCTTGTCCGAAAAGTGACCGGAGTCTCAGCTTTGAAACATATTCATCGCAAAACATTGGAAATAGTAAAGTTGCGATTAGATGACCAGTCCAAATCTATTAATCAGATTTCAGAAGAGTTAGGCTTCTCTTCTCCGCAACACTTTAATAATTGGTTCAAAAAAATGGAAGGAAAAACGCCCAATGAATATAGGATACAGGGACATTAAAAAGATTAGTTGAATGAGTTTAGTTTATTCTTTTGTCTATATATCCAAAACGGACTAAACCTATTTCTATTGACAGCAAAGTATGTATGCTGGCGAAAAGAAAAAAAATAGTATTTTTCTTTTCGCCAGTTTTACTTTTATGGTTAGGGGGCATTTGTTACCTTTGCACATGAAGCCCACCACAAAGCGATTTCTTCGTTTTTTTTGTTACTATTTTGTTACCCACTGTTAGTAATATGTGGGCTTTTGTTTTGATAATCAATATTATATTCTGTCATATATATAATATGTGGCAAAATGTTTTTAACAGTTACCAGTTGTGGAAGAAAAGAAAGAATGAGATAAATCTATACCAAGTTTAATAGTGTTTCCAATCTTCAATGTTGCAATTAGATTGGAAATCATTGGTAAAACTCCACTTATAAAGAAGCGTAACCTGCTCTTTATAAGTGAAGTTTTTAAATAGCCTTTTCATATATTATCAAGGTGTTTTATTATTCGGCAAGGATTACCCACCGCTACGCAATTTTCGGGAATTGAGCGAGTAACTATACTGCCAGCACCAATCACGCTATTTTTGCCAATAGTGACACCTGGCAATAAAATTGCACCGCCGCCAATCCAAACATTATCTTCTATTGTGATTGGTTTTGAATAAGTGCGGCAGAAACAACCGGAGATTTTCTTGTTTTCGGGAGTGTTAGTACGTCCGGCAACATCGGTCGTGTGTGTGGCGGTATAAATTTTAACATCTGATGCGATGAGCACGTTGTTGCCAATGTTAATGCAGTTGTTATCTACAAATGTACAGTTCATATTGATTATGACATCACTACCACAATGTATATTAATGCCGTATTCACAGTGGAAATCAATATCGATATGTACATTATCACCTATTGAACCCAATAATTCATTCATAATTTTTTTACGTTCGCTTGTGTTTTCCATATCTGTGTTATTAAGACTTCGGAGAAGTCGCTTGCAACGATACGTTATCTGTAACATTTCCGGGTCGGCGGTGAAGAAATCACCGTCCATACATTTTTGATACTCTGTTTTCATACTATAATGAATTTATAAGTTAGTATTATTTAACTATGTCTTCTTTAAAAAACAGTGTAACACAAGATTTAATGTCTATGCGGTTTTTGATGCTTATTTTTTAATATCATTTATAACCAATCTGAATTGCGCATAAATCGGCATAGTTTTATTTTAAATCAGCTATGATACGCTGGCTTTCTGTTCGAATATATGTATATTTGCGGAAATACACAATATTAATTATGCGGAATTATGCTGAAAGAAGAAAGACATCGGTACATTATAGACCGGATAAACAGAGATAGCCGAATTTATGTCACAGCCTTGAGTGAGGAACTAAAGGTATCTGACGATACGTTAAGGCGAGACCTTGTAGAATTAGAAAATTTAGGCTTGCTTACCAAAGTACATGGCGGGGCTGTTGCCAAGTCTGATATATCCATAAAATTTTTAGAAAGGTTGAATACATCCACTTCCATTAAACAAGAAATGGCTGCAAAGTTAGTTCCTTTATTTAAGGAAGGTGATGTAATATTGATAGACGGAGGTACATCAAACCTTGAGGTAATGCGTCAGTTACCAAAAGACAAAAATTTTACGGTATATACCAACTGTTTGCCTATAGCCAGCGAGGTATCCAGCTATCCTAAAGTAGATTTGGTACTTTTAGGAGGAACGGTGTTTTCTTCTTCCCAAACAACGATAGGAGTATCAGTATTTCAGATGGTACAATCCATCTATCCGGATTGGGTCATTGTAGGTGTAAGTGACATTCATCCTCAAAAGGGATTGACTACATCAGATAGAGAGGAAGCTGTCATTAAGCGTTGTATGCTTAAGCAAGGAGGTAAACGGGTCATACTTGCAACAGGTGAGAAACTGAATACTGCAAGAAATTATCATGTTGCTTCTTTGGCTGAAATAGATTACATTGTTACGGAAAATAGTAAAGTAGATTATATTAAACAACATTGGCCTTCTTATACGTATCAAGTCCTATAAGTTTAGTCCGTTCTTTTGTTTATATATCTAAAACGAACTAAACCTATTTCTATAGACACCAAAATATTTTTAACAGTTACCAGCTTTGGAAAAAGAGGAAGAATGATCCTATTCCTTCGCCATCCAGAAATTAGTGAGAGATAGTTGATTGGCTTTGCGCTTTTGCTCTTTCTCTACTATATAACCTCTTTTTTCAAAGAATGGACGGGCTGTTAAACTAACTTCTGATGTGATTCGCTTGATCCCAGTTGCGGTTGCATGCTGTTCTATCTCATTTAGAAGCATTGTGGCAATGCCTTTGCCTTGGAAATCCTTATGGACAAACATGGAATGTAAATATCCCTGTGTCGTAATGGATGAAAAACCGACAATTTGTGCCTGCCGGTTAGTTGCCACAATAAAATAATGTGTCCGGATCATTTCTTTTATACGGGAAAGATCGTTTCCGCAAGATGCCCAATCTTCCACTTCCGCCTGTGAATAATCACGCTTGTTGATTGTGAGGACTGTCTCTCGGAATAAATCTCTGAGTTCAGAGGCATCAGACAGCTCGGCTGTCCTGGTTGTAAAATCTGTTTTCATACATTCTTTTATCATCGGAATACTCATAATTCCCTGATTAAACGATCCTTCTTTGACCTTTTTGAATCCCACGTGTTTGTAAAATGCTTCTCCATATGTTGAGGAGTTGACCGTTATTTTTGTGAAGTCACAATCATTCATCATATGATTGAAAAGCGATTTCCCTATTCCTTTCCGGTGATATTTCGGTAGGATGAAAAAGAGTGATATGTGTTGTCTTTTTCTATTGAGACCGATGACTCCTATCAATAGATTGTTATCAAAAGCCCCATATAGATCAAGTTCATTCATTAATGATGTGTCGTAGATGAAACTTTTGAAGGTTTCGATACCTTCTTGTGTAAAGTCGCTGATACCACATTCCATACAGACTTTATAGGATAAATCTGCGGCATTGTTGTACTCCTCTTTTGCTAATTTCCGTATCATACTAATGTCTTTAAGTAAGATTTGCAAATATAATCATTTCATTTTTTATTTTGTTATTTTTGTGTCTGAGTAGGAACGTAATAGGTTTCAGCTATCATACGGAATTTAAAAGAAAAAGCGATGAATGTAGAAGAATTTAGAGAGTATTGTTTGTCTTTTAAAGGAGTGCAGGAGAAGATGCCTTTCCTGGATGTGGCAGACCAATACAGCAGGGATGTGCTTTGCTTCTATGTCGGGAGCAAATGGTTTTGTTTTGTCAACATAGAGGTGTTCGATTTCTGTTGTTTGAAATGCGAGCCGGAGAGGAACCTTGAACTGCAAGAAACTTATCAGGGGATAAAGCCGGGATGGCATATGAATAAGCGGCATTGGATGAGTGTTCACTTTAATCAGGATGTTCCCGACAATATGGTCAAGGAACTTGTGCGGCAATCTTATGATATCGTTTATCGTACCCTTTCCAAGAAGGAGAAGGAATTGATGTAAGGCATGTGATCTTTAGCGATTCTTTCAGTCGCAGGTCGGGGTCAGCAAAAGTTCGTAGTCTGCGACATCCAGCCAGCGATCGAACTTTAAGCCGACCTTTTTGAAGTGGGAAACCTGTTTGAATCCAAGTTTTTCATGCAAGATGTTACTGGCTTCGTTTCCTTCCGTGATGCAGGCGATCAGGGCTCGGTAACCATTTTCGCGACATGCTCCGATCAATTTTTTCATCAGGAGCATCCCGATTCCTTTTCCGGTGTGTCCGGGAGACAAATAAACAGTCGTTTCCAGCGTATAGCGGTAAGCGGAACGTTCTTTCCACGTATGGGCATAACAATAGCCGGTGATTTCCTGGTTCTCCTCGTAGACGAAATAAGGAAAACGAGAGGATATTTCCGCAATCCGGGTACGCATTTCCTCTTCCAATACCGGTTCTGTGTCGAAAGTTGCTACACTCTGCAATACATATTCGTTGTAAATATTCGTGATTGCCTTCGCATCCTGGAGTTCTACTTGTCTGATCATATCCTTTTAATCTTGTATTCTTGCCGCAAAAATAAAGTATTGGTAGGAAAATAATCCCTATTTTTGTAGAATAATTGATATTGATATGAGATTAAGCAACGAGTGGTTTACCGCTCTTTCAGAGAATGAATCCGGACAACTGGTCACCGTTTCCGGTCGTGATGAATTGACCGAATTTATTCAGTCGGGCAAGTTTAAGGAACGGGTGGAAATCACCTGGAAATATAAAGGTGACGACAAAGGAATGCCTTCCGAAGCACTTGCCGAAAAGATGGAGGAGGTGCAGGAAGTTCTGCGTAAGGCGATGGAAAAGGATAAGCTATCGATCCTGACCGGCGTTTATACCGGAGGCGAAGAGAGGATATGGGTCTATTATACCCGCACCGTCCGCGTCTTTGGTGAACGGTTGAACGAAGCCTTGGCTCCGTTTGAAATGTTGCCGCTCTCTATCTATACGGAGGTGGACCCCGAGTGGGAGGAATATCTGGATATGTATGAGATGAAGGAGTGGGCTATTGAATGATGTCTTGCCTGTACGGAAAAAATTGAGGGACTATCCCGATGTCGAGTATGTGCGTGCAAAATCCCGTCATTCTGGGTTTCGAATTAGTTTAGGCCCTGAATGGCGGGATATTTATTTTTGTGCAGGCTGTTTATTGTGCCAATAGGTAGCTTTTGAATGTCTCGAAATCCTTTCTCATCCCGACGCTTTGCTTTTCTCCTTGCATAAAGGCTTTCAGTTTGGCAGGGATTTCGATGTCGGCATCCAGTATTTGGTCTACCGTCTCTTTGAATTTTGCAGGGTGGGCGGTTTCAAGGAACAAACCTGTTTCGTCCGGAGCCAGCCCGTTTTCGATCAACGCCTGATAACCGCAAGCGCCGTGCGGGTCCAGTATATAACTTGTTTCGTCGTAAACCTGCTTCATGGTAGCCCCGATCTCTTCATCCGTGAAACGGTAACCGCTGACCAGTTGGATGATTTTCGCGTGCGGATTGCCATTCTTCCCGTACAAGTCCAGGATACGTGCGAAATTACTCGGATCGCCGACATCCATAGCATTGGCGATGGTCGGTACGGAAGGACGCGGTGTGTAGACACCTGTACGCAGATATTCCAGGAATACATCGTTGCGGTTGTTGGCAGCCACGAAGCGTTTGATCGGCAGTCCCATCCGGTGTGCGAACAATCCGGCTGTGATATTGCCGAAGTTTCCGCTGGGAACAGATACAACGAGTTCGTCCGCTTTACCCATCTTGTCCAATTGTGCATACGCGTTGAAGTAGTAGAAAGATTGCGGCAGGAAACGTGCTACATTGATGGAGTTGGCGGATGTCAACTTCATGTGGCGGTTCAACTCTTCGTCCATAAAGGCAGACTTGACTAATGCCTGGCAGTCGTCGAAGGTTCCGTCTACTTCCAGAGCTGTGATGTTTTGTCCAAGCGTAGTGAACTGGCATTCCTGGATCGGACTCACTTTCCCTTTCGGATAGAGTACATACACGTGAATGCCTGGTACGCCGAGAAAGCCGTTTGCAACGGCACTCCCCGTATCACCGGAAGTGGCCACTAATACGTTTACCTGCTTCAATCCTTCTTTTTTGATGAAATAACCTAACAGACGAGCCATGAAACGCCCCCCTACATCCTTGAAAGCTAAAGTCGGGCCGTGGAAAAGTTCAAGGCTGTAGATATTATCGCGTACAGGGACGACCGGTGTTTCGAACGACAGTGTGTCCCGGACGATTGCATCGAGCGTTTCCGGTTCTATATCTTCTCCGAAGAAAGCCCGTGCTACTGTACAGGCGATTTCATGGAACGATTTGTTTTTAAGATCGGAGATCGTATCCTTGTCCAAAGGCCGGATGTGTTCCGGCATATATAAACCTTTGTCACCGGCAAGACCTTTTACGACGGCTTCTTCCAGTGAGGCAAGCGGAGCTTGTTTGTTCGTGCTGTAATATTTCATAATAATTCTTTTATAAATTCGTTTTTTTCTAAAATGCCATATTTCCCTTTCAGTACAGAGAACTCGTCGAAACGTGTCACACTGTCAGGGGCCTGTCCCGGCTTATAGATCAGGAAAGGGACGGGAGTGTTTGTATGCGTGCGGATGGCACAAGGAGTCGGATGGTCGGGCAGGACGGCAATCGCTACCGGTTCATCCCATTTCTGCAACTCTTCGAAGATGATGCCGATGGCCCGTTTGTCCAAATTCTCGATAGTCCGGATTTTCAGATCGATATCTCCTTCGTGTCCGGCTTCGTCGCTGGCTTCAACATGAAGATAGACGAAGTCATTTGTTTTCAGTGCTTCCAGGGCGGCACGCGCCTTCCCTTCGTAGTTTGTATCGTAAAGTCCGGTAGCCCCTTCCACATCGATTACTTTCAGGCCGGCATAAACACCTATGCCCCGTATCAGATCGACGGCCGAGATGACGGAACCTTGCTTGAAGCCATACATTTCCTGCATGGTCTGCATAGCCGGACGATATCCTGGCGACCAGGGCCATATGCTGTTTGCCGGGTCTTTGCCGACAGCAATGCGCCGGAGGTTGACGGGGTGATCTTTCAGTATCTCCTGCGATTTCAGGATCAGGTCATTCAGCAGATCGGCCGTTTCCTGTGCTTCGGGAATTTCCGGTTTGATCATCAGGGGGAGGAAAGGATGGAGAGGCACATCGTGCGGGGGAGTGCAATCCAGGCGTTTGTTGCCTCCTTTCACTACTAACAGGTGGCGGTAAGACACACCGGTATGGAAATGTACGCGGTCAGACCCTAACTGCTCATTCAGGAAGCGGATCAGCTCGTCTGCTTCCTCCGTGGTGATATGGCCGGATGAATGGTTCTTCAGGATATCGCCCTCCACGCAGATCAAGTTGCATCGCATGGCCATTTCACCCGGTTTCAGGTCATATCCGATACTGGCCGCTTCCAGCACGCCCCGTCCTTCGTAGACGGTCGGGAGGTCGTAGCCCAGTACTGCCATGTTTGCTACTTCGCTTCCCGGATGGAAACCGTCGGCAACGGTCTTCATGCGTCCGGTAACGCCTATTTCGGCCAGTTTGTCCATATAGGGAGTGTCCGCATATTGCATTGGTGTCTTGCCGCCCAAAGCCTCTATCGGCTCGTCGGCCATACCGTCTCCCAGGATGATGATGCTTTTCATAATTATCTTCTAATAATTGTAAATTGTCAATTATCAATTGTTTAACGGATATTCGCAATCGATATGATGTCGGCGAAGACTCCGGCCGCCGTGACATCGGCACCGGCTCCATAGCCTTTGATGATCATCGGATACTCGTGGTATCGTTCAGTAGAGATCATGATGATGTTGTTACTGCCTTCCAGTTCGTAGAACGGGTGGTGGGCATCGACTTCCTGCAAACCGACTTCGCAGATACCGTTTTCCATTTTGGCAACAAAACGGAAGCGCTTGTCTTCCGCTTCCAGTTGTTGACGCTTTTCTTCGAACCGGGCATCCAGGCCTTGTATGTTGCGCCAGAAATCATCCAGCGAACCTTCGAAATAACTTTCGGGAATGAAAAGGTTGCGTTTCACATCTTCCTGCTCCACCTTATAACCGGCTTCGCGTGCCAGGATCACTAATTTGCGTATCACGTCCTTTCCGCTTAGGTCGATACGAGGGTCTGGTTCAGAATATCCTTCTTCTTTCGCCATCATGATTGCTTTGCTGAAGGGAATGTCCGCACTTAACGTATTGAAGATATAGTTGAGCGTGCCGGAAAGGACAGCTTCCAGTTTTAGGATATGGTCGCCACTGTTGATCAGATCGTTCATCGTATTGATGATCGGTAGCCCAGCTCCGACGTTCGTTTCGAAGAGGAACTTGATACCTCGGTGACGGGCCGTCTCTTTCAGTTTGATATAGTTCTCGTATGAAGAAGAAGCGGCGATCTTGTTCGCGGCAACGACTGAGACGTTGTTGTTCAGTAATTCTTCGTAAAGGTCGGATACCGCCTGATTAGCCGTGCAATCCACGAACACTGAGTTAAAAATATTCATCTTCAGGATCTCTTCTTTCAGATGTTCGGGCGAACTTTCCTGTCCGTTTTTTTTCAGTTCATCAATACAGGTTTCCAGGTTCAGCCCTTCGCGACAGAAGATGGCATGCTTGCTGTTGGCTATGCCGACAACATTCAGTTTCAGCCCGTTCTGCTGCATCAGTTTCGGCTGCTGGATGCGAATTTGTTCCAACAGGTTGCCTCCGACCGTACCGATTCCGGCGATGAAGAGGTTCAGCACCTTGTATTGGGAAAGAAAAAAGGAATCATGGATCGAGTTCAATGCCTTGCGCAGGTATTTCAACTTGATGACGAAGGAAATGTTTGTTTCGGAAGCCCCCTGTGCACAGGCGATCACGCTGATACCTGCGCTACCCAGTGTCCCGAACAACTTACCGGCGATACCCGGAGTGCGTTTCATGTTTTCGCCTACGATAGCGACGGTTGCCAGGTCTTTTTCCGCTACCGTGTCACTCATGTCGCCCTGGGCGCGTTCAAGTGCGAACTCTTCGTCCAGGACTTTGACTGCCAGGTCTGCGTCTGCATTCCGGACGGCAAATGTCGTATTGTTTTCCGAACTGGCCTGCGAGACCATGAACACACTGATACCGTTCTTTGCCAATGTTTTGAAAATACGGTAGTTGACACCGATAACACCTACCATGCCCAACCCTTGAACCGTGATCAGGCAGGTGTCGTTGATGGACGAGATCCCTTTGATGATAGCTTTGCTGTCATCCTGCACCCGTTCTTTGGAAATATAAGTTCCCCTTGCAGTCGGGTTGAAGGTGTTCAAGATGCGGATCGGTATGTTTTTGTGATAAACCGGATAGATCGTAGGAGGATAAATCACTTTCGCGCCGAAGTTACATAATTCCATCGCTTCCGTAAAGGTTAACCGGTCGATGACGTAGGCCGAACTGATCACACGCGGATCGGCTGTCATGAAGCCGTCCACATCCGTCCAGATCTCCAGCCGGCGTGCACCTAAAGCCGTCGCCAGAATGGAGGCGGTGTAGTCGGATCCGCCTCGCCCGAGGTTGGTCACTTCTCCTTCTTTGCTGGAAGAGATGAAACCGGGAACCAGCGAGACTTTGGGCAGCGGGTTGAATGCCTCTTCAATCAGTTTGTTTGTCAATTCGAAATCGACGATATGCTTGTTGAACTGCTTGACCGTCTTGATGAATTTGCGCGAGTCGAACAGTTTGGCCTCGTTTATCACGTTCGAAACGATCAGCGAGGAGATGCGTTCTCCGTAGCTGACGATCGTGTCGGAAGTTTTGGCCGACAGGTCGTTGATGAGGTACACACCTTTGTAAATATTACCCAGTTCGTCGAGCAAAGCCATCACTTGCTTTTGCACTTCGATCCGCTTTGTTTTGTCGGGGATAACACCTTGTATGACATCGAGATGGCGGGTTACGATTTCGGAAAACTCTCTTTCGTAGGCTACATCTCCGTTTGTTGCCATCGAGGCTGTCTTCAGCAGTTTGTCCGTGATCCCTCCTAAGGCGGATACTACGACGATTACAGGCTCTTCAATGGCCTCTACTATCTTCTTTACACTCAGAATGCTATCCACGGAACCTACGGATGTTCCGCCGAATTTCAATACTTTCATCGATATGTATTTATTTAGTTGACAATCGGCGATCGACAATCGGCAGTTTAAAAACAAGACTGCATGCCGATTTGAGAATGTCAGTTATTTACTAATTATTGATTGATTTGAAAAAAAGAAACGCAAGTGCAATGTGAGAATTGCAACAAAGCGGGACGTGGTCTCCGCACTTGTTTATTTGTATATGCTAAACCCCCCAAGGGGTCATTGTCAGTGCCCAGGTATGATATGTGAAACCTGTTAATGTCATTTGCGATTTTCCTTGTGTTTATATTTACGTCGGCAATATTACGCATTATTTTTCAAATGCAAGCATTTTTTTAGCTGAAAGTTGAAATTTGATAGAAAAAAGTTCAATATCACGCCAAAAAGAAGGACGTAGTTCTAACAGGACTTGGCGAGACGATGTTTCAGTCGGTTTCCCCACAAGAAAACTTATCTACAAAGGCATAAAAAATATCGAAGTGCCTACTAATTCTTTAATCAGTGGCGCCGATTATATAATCAGTGCCAGCAATTATATAATCACAACCACTGATTACAAAATCACTGGTGCCGATTACAGAATTAGTAGGTATTTAAGAAAGAATTATTCGGAACGAAAAAGTTTTTTCTCCATAGAAATAAGAAATTGTTGCTTCTGAATTTAGTGCGGTTGTCCTGAAAAGGTATAGACTCGGTAGAAAAAAAGTCCGGAAACAGCGGCTCCGACAGTTTTGTGGTTTTACAATCTGAATATTTTTTAGCCTTTTCGATTAAAAAATATATTATTTTAGTTTGATTGATTATAAAATTAATATATTTGCGTCTATTAGTGTGTCGAATACAATGTCCTGTTAGAACTACGTCCTTTAATTGGGGATCATTAATGCTTTCCATACCTTAATTAAAAGGAAACGTTTTTATGGGTCAATGTAGCTCTACTTGAATGTATTATTTAAATCTATTGATTATGAAGAGGTTCTTTTGGATTCTTTTTGTAATGTCCTTATGGGGGCATTTGCTGTTAGCACAGGAAAAGACAGTGTCTGGTATCGTAATTTCTACCGAAGACGGCTTGCCGATGATTGGAGTGGCTGTCGTAGACAAGCAGACGATGAATGGCGTAACCACCAACGAAAAAGGAGAATTTTCGATGACCGTTTCTCCCCGTACGAAAACACTGCATCTCTCTTACTTGGGGTATAAGACGAAAGAAGTTTCCATTACCGGCCGTAGCATGAAGATCGAAATGGAGCCGGACATGGTAGCGATCGACGAGGTGATGGTGGTTGCCTACGGTACAGGAAAGAAATCGACCTTTACAGGATCGGCCAGTGTAGTCAAGAAAGAATCGCTGGAAAAAATCAAAGCCTCCAATGTAACCCAGGCTTTGCAGGGGCAGAGTAGCGGTGTGCAGGTGTTGAACAATTCTGGTGAACCGGGCGAAGATGCAACGATCATGATCCGTGGTATCGGTTCCATGAACGCATCCAGTTCTCCGCTTTATGTGGTCGATGGAACAGCCTATGACGGTTACCTGAATGCTATCAACCCGAACGATATCGAGTCCATGACTATTCTGAAAGATGCTTCGGCTACTGCTTTGTACGGTTCTCGTGCTGCTAATGGGGTTGTGATGATCACAACGCGTAAGGGTTCAAGTGAGAAAGGGCAGATCAATTTCCGTTCGACTTGGGGCTTCTCTTCTTTGGCTGTAGGATTGCCGGATCAACTTTCACCGGACCAACTATCACAATTAACTTGGCGTGCTTTGTATAATGGTTATCTGGATTCAGGTTATCAAGATGAAGATTCCCGTTCCTATGCGTCTTATTATGTGATGGGCGAATTCGGTAATAATCCTTATAGTATCGATATGCCGGTCGGGACAGATGGCAAGATGGATCCTAATGCCAAATTGAATTATTGGGGAGATTGGAGAAATGCTTTGTTGAAATCCCGTTTGCGTCAGGAATATACGATAGACTTCAGCGGTAAGAATAAAAAAGCCGACTACTTTATATCAGCTGGTTACTTGAATGATAAAGGTGTATTTTCTATCCAGCGTTTCGAACGCTATTCTACACGTGCAAACTTGAACTATAGTGTAAATAAATGGTTGAAGGTAGGAACCAACATCAGTTTGTCTCATAGTGTGCGCGAAGGGTCTGCTGGTGATCAGACTGTATGGCTTTTGCGTACGATGCCGACATTGTATCCTATTTATGAATGGGACGGAGCGACAAATGCCTATAGATTGGATAAGAATGGCAACCGTATTTTTGACTATGGAAACTATCGTACATCTTGGAGCGGAACCAACCCACTGGCTGATGATACCTATAACAAGGCCCCTTGGACACATGATGATGTTTCCAATCGTACCTATTTTGAAATAACATTCATTCCGGGCTTGAAATGGCGTACCAATTTCAGTGTGGATTTTTATCAATATAACTATGATGGTTATGTAAACAGCGAGTATGGTTTCGCAGCCGGTTACAAAGGGTCTGCTACTAAGGAAAGTGACCGGAATTTGTCTTACACGATCAATAACCTGTTGACTTACGAGAAATCTATAGGAGATCATTCTTTGTCCGTGTTGTTGGGACAGGAGGCTTATTCTTTGGAGTATAAACTGTTGTCTGCATCCAAGCAGGGATTCCCTTTTCCTGGTGTTACGGAGATCGGTTCGGCTGCCGTTATGAGTAGTATGAATTCTTATACCGACAAATATCGTTTGTTAAGTTGGTTGAGTCGTGTCGAGTATGACTATAAAGATCGTTACTACATTTCCGGTAGTTTTCGTACAGACGGTTCTTCCCGTTTTCATCCCGATAATCGTTGGGGGCAATTCTGGTCTTTAGGTGGTTCATGGAGAATATCCAATGAAGAATTTATGAAACCTTATAGTTCCTGGTTGGACAATTTGAAACTGAAGGCCAGTTATGGTGCTGTCGGTAATGATAATTTGGGAACTTATTATGCTTATCAAGGTTTGTATGCGACAGGTATGAATAACTATCGGGACCCGGGTGTTATGGTTAGCCGTTTGTCAAACAAGGAGTTGAAATGGGAGACGAATTTGCAGTTCAATGTCGGGTTGGATTTTGCAGTGTTTAATAAGCTGAGCGGTAGTGTCGAATGGTTCAGCCGTAAATCTAAAGATCTGTTGTTTACATTACCGATGGCTCCATCTACCGGTATGAGCGGTATTGACCGTAATATTGGTGACGTTAAGAATCAGGGTGTTGAATTCTCTTTGAATTATGCTGCCATATCCAATAAAAATTTTAAATGGACCATCGATTTGAACGGAACGTCTTATAAGAACCGTATAACTAAGTTGCCACAGGCCGAAATCAACTCGGGTGTTTTCAAATGGCGTGAAGGCGAATCCCGCTATAATTTCTGGGGAATCGAGTATGCTGGTGTGAATCCCGAAACCGGAAACGACCAGTATTGGAAAACGATTTACGAAACAAACGACAAAGGAGAAAAAGTCGTGAAGGAACGGGTAAAGACTGAAAATTATAATGAGGTGACAAGTGATAGCCAGCAGAAATACTTGGGTGATGCTATTCCAAAATTGTTCGGGGGCTTTACCAATAATTTTTCATATAAAGGTATCGATCTTTCTTTCATGATCTATTATAGTATCGGTGGCAAGTTGTATGATAGTGACTACGCACAATCCATGTATTACCGGAGAGGCTATAGCATGCACCCGGATATGTTGGATTCTTGGACTCCGGAAAATCCGAATGCCGAGTTCCCTCGTTTAACTAATTATTATAATTATGCGAATTATATGAGTTCCTATACTTCCAAATTTATTTTCAATAACTCTTTTGCGAGGTTAAGAAACGTGACGTTGGGATATACGTTGCCTAAAAACTTCACGAAAAAGTTCCAGGTTAATTCATTACGCCTGTTCGTGCAGGGTGATAACTTGGTTACGATTGGTAGTGCTGCCCGTCGTGGTACGGACCCGGAACAAAGTATATCTGGTACGACTGCCAATCGGTTCCCGGTAACAAAGTCCGTTTCATTCGGTTTGCAGCTTAATTTGTAAGAAGTCTAATTAATAAATGATGAAGAATATGAAATCAAAGAACTATATATTATCGGTTTTGGCTACAGGTCTCATGGCAGGAAGTTTGGTTTCCTGTAGTGATTTTTTGGATACGAAACCATCGACATCTGTCGATGATACGGATGTCTTCCAAACGACTTCCGGAGCACAGTCCGCTTTGAATGGTTGTTATTATCAAATGCGTGCGTATGGTAGCGGGGGAGCTAATCGAGGTGACGACTATGGTATACCTTCTATCCAGATGATTTCGGACATGTGTGGTGAAGATGTGATGAGCAATGGCGGAGGTTGGTATAGCTTTGTTTATAATTATTGGGGAGAAACGCAGGCCAATATCTTCCGTACGGATCAGTTGTGGACCTTCCATTACCGGTTGATTAATAATTTGAACTCTGTAATCACTTATGTCGACGATTCGGAAGGTGAAGACATTGATAAGCAATATATCAAGGGGCAGGCTTTAGCTTTGCGAGGATGGGCTTATTTTGATTTGGCCCGTTTATATCAGCAGACTTATGCTATCGCTAAAGATATGCCGGGAGTACCTATTTATACGGAACCGACTATAGATGGCACACAAGGAAAACCGCGTGGAACCTTAGAAGAAACCTATCAGCAAATTTTATCCGATTTGACGACTGCCGAACCGATGTTGGAGGGTTTTGTGCGCAGTTCCAGTTATCCGAACGTATTTGATCAAACGGTTGTACAAGGTGTTTTGTCTCAGGTTTATCAAGTAATGAATAACTGGGCTAAATCGGAAGAATATGCTAAAAAAGTGTTGGCGGCTTATCCTTTGACAACAGCGGAAGAATATGCAAACGGGTTTAACGATCATCTGACTAAATCTTGGATTTGGGGTATCAAGCAGACGGAAGAACAAAATATGGGTGACTATTCTCCTTTTGCCATGTGGTATAACGGAGATCGTAAGTGCTGGACTTTTGCTTGTTTTATCCTTTCCGATCAGTTTGTTGATTTATTTGATGAAGGTGATATACGTTTCAAGCAGTTCGAACGTTGGGCGGCAGGATCAGGTGAAACAAAAAAAGAATTTTGGATCTCCCATAAATTCCGAGACAATGAGGATTGTCGTGGATCGATGGTTGTCATGCGTTCCGACGAAATGTTGCTGAATGCAGCGGAAGCTTGTGCACATCAGGGAAAAGATGCGGAAGCGAAAGCACTACTGTGGGAACTGCAGGATCTACGTAATGCTAAACGTACGGAAGCGAGTGGTGGCGAACTGATCGAAGCCATTTTGAAAGAAAGAAGAAAGGAACTTTATGGAGAAGGTTTTTCTTTGTTTGATATGCTTCGAACACAGAAGGGGCTGGAACGAACCGGTAATCATTTGGATTGGGGCGGTTTGATTACATTCCCAGCTAATTCATGGCGATTTATTTTCCAGTTGCCGGGAGCTGAAATGAAGAACAACAAATCTTTGGTTGATGAAATCTGGCCTGCTGGTGACCAGAATCCGTTTGATGGAGTTTATGAACCGTAAAATTGATAGAAATGGACTGTTGAGAGAGGTGATATTGTCAATCAAAATGGCAATATCACCTCTATTGCTGTTAAAAAGATTAGAAAGAGTGGGACTATCCGGCGGCAATGTTTTGAGATATCCAAACCGTCTTATTGTATAATACTGTTTAGTTAACAATAAAATACTTCCTTTGCGAATAGTTGCAAATTCCGGTTCTTTATAGAGAAAAAAGGATTTCCCATCATGAGGTGCGCAGTTTTTCGTCACGAAAACGGTCGTCATTGCCGTGAGTTGTCGGAAGCGTGCATCGTGAAGACGGTTGTCGTGGCAACGAAAGCCGTCGTTGCAGTGATGAAGACAATCGTTATGCCGATAAAAGGGCAAATTCCTTTTGGAATATTCAGGCCGATATCGACTTTCGTTTGCTACAGACGATTCTCCGGAAGTTCTGCTTTTCCACAATGTCAGGATTTTCTATTTTTTAGTAACAAAGGAATTCCGTTTTTCTATTTCCTGCCGGTCTCGTTTTATCAACTGCTTATTAGTCCTGATTTGAAAGAGGAAAACGTCAGATATGAATCATCCAAGATTTCATACCAAATAGAAAAATGTTCTAATAAGGGTTATTGTCTGCTTTTATAACCTGTTTTTCTTTCTCTATGTCTTCCCTGCTTTTGCTCTGTGTCACGAGGTAAACACCTATAAAGACCAGGATTGCCGACAGGAATTTCTGCCAGGAAAAGGTGTCTTGGCCGATCATGACGGCGATGAACGAGGCAACGATCGGCTGCGCATAGTTATACATGCTGACCGTTGTCGGGCGGATTCGCTTCAAAGACATCGGGATGAGCAGGTAGGGGAGGAACGTCGCTCCGAAGAGGACATAGAAGATCGCACTCAGCTCCTTGAAATCCCAAACTTCCCGGTGGAAAGCAGGAGCGTCGAGCACATGCCGGAAGGTGAAGGGAACCAGCGTCAGCGTCGTAAATAGAAACATCCATTTCATCATCGTGACTGATGAATAGCGCAAGGAGAGCGGCTTCGACAGAACCAGGTAGATGGCGTACATTAACCCGCTGACAATCATCATCACGTCACCGTCGAGGCTACTGATACTGTCGGCGGTATGCGTGGAACTGAAGACCAACAACAGACCCCCACTGACTCCCATGAAGACCCCGAACGATTTCTTTCGGGTGATCGGCTCCTTCAGGATGACGGCGGCCAACAGCAGGACGAAGATCGGTACGGCGGTGGCGATGATGGAGGCGTCGACAGGAGAAGAGCGGTTTAGCCCGACGATAAATAACCCTTGGTTGATCCCTACTCCGCAAAGAGCACAGACAAAAAGCATCCCTAAGTCTTTCAACGGCACTTTCTCTTTTACCGTGAAAAGAGACACGATCCAGAACATCACGCAGGCGAAAGCCATGCGCATGATCGTAAGACCTTCGGGGGGAACGTGCGTCGGCAGCAGATATTTGGATATCGGCATGTTGACGGCAAACAGGATATTGGTTATCAATATCAGGATGTGACCTTTCAGTTTCTCGCTGTTCATAACAAGTGTTCTTATTTATAACGCTCTTTTTCTTTGATAAACCCATTGCGGAACGCATAAAGGAGTTTTTCCAGATCGTGGATCTGCTGCTGCAGGTCCGCTCCCTTATCTGTGTCCTTGACCATTTGGCGGTGAGAGTTCAGTTCGACGACGATGGTGGTCGAGCGGATGTCCTTGCCCTCCTTGATGGCCTGGTCGGTCGACAGGAACGGCTCGTGCTGCACAAGCTGGAAGCCGCGCGAATGGTAGACCAAGGTATAACCGGCTATACCTGTTTCTGGGTGGTAGGCTTTGGAGAAGCCGCCGTCGATGACAAGCAGTTTGCCATTCGCCTTGATAGGGTTCTCACCTTTGATAGAGCGGACGGGGACATGTCCGTTGATGATGTGGCGGTGTTGGCCGGTAACGCCGAACTCGTCCAACAGCATGTCGCAGACCGGCTCTTCTTCCCGGAGGGAATAGTAAGCACCTTTTTCTTCCTTCTGTACCGATTTGTCGTCGATGAAGCAACGTTCGAAAGTCGCCATCCGGCTTTTGTCGAAGAGGGGAGAGTCCTTGCCTTCCCAGAGGTACCAGATATAATCCATCGCAAAGTCCTTCTCCGGACTGTCGTCGGCGTCGAAATAGGCGGTGCGTACCAACTGGTCTACTTTGTCTAACAGGGCTTTTCCTTTATATTCCGTACCTTCGATCCGGACTGACTTGAGCGTACCGTCCGGGTTCATCGGGACGGAGGCGTGGAAGAGCAGGTTGGAGTTGCAGACCTGGTACATACTGCCGTGCGTGAACAGGCAGCGCATGTGCTTTTTCAGCTTTTCACTGCACTCGAACGAGTGTTTGATGCGTCGCATCAGTTCTTCTTCTTCGATGGAGAGAGCATAGGGATCTTTGGCGTTGAGGGTTGGCCAGTTTTTGTCTTTCAGCTCGTATTCCTTTCCTTCGATGCGGATTGTTCCACGTCGGAGGTCGATGTGGTGGAGTAGCAGGCGGTCGTCCATCCGGAATTCCGGACGACGGCGGATGATTTCGCCTTCCACCTTGAACTGTATGACCGTGATCGCCTTGTGCATGCGGGCGATCAGTTGAGTAGTCTTTTCATCGAAAGTCGTATCCGACGCGTTTGTGCGCGGGATGAACAGTTCGCAGGGATCGTCGCCATAGACTTCCATCGCGAATGTCGCTAAGGGCAGGAGGTTGATGCCATAGCCGTCTTCCAGGGTTGCCAGGTTGCCGTAGCGCATGCACATGCGGATCACGTTGGCGATGCTTCCTGCGTTGCCTGCGGCGGCCCCCATCCAGAGAATGTCGTGATTACCCCATTGGATATCGAAATTATGGTAGTTGCAAAGCGTATCCATGATGATATGGGCGCCTGGCCCGCGATCGTAGATGTCGCCGATGATGTGCAATAGATCGATTGTGAGGCGTTGGATCAGGTTACACATGGCGATGATGAAGTCGTTTGCGCGACCTGTCGAGATGATCGTGTTGATGATCTGGTCCACATAGGCGGACTTGTTCGGCTCGTCGCTCGATTCGTGGAGCAGTTCCTGGATGATGTAAGAAAATTCTTTTGGCAATGCCTTGCGAACCTTTGAGCGTGTATATTTGGAAGAAACGTTTCGGCATACGCGTACCAGCTGATTTAGGGTGATTAGGTACCAGTCGTCCAGGTCCTTTTCGCGTTGCCGGATCAGTTCCAGTTTTTGTTCCGGATAGTAGATCAGCGTGCAGAGTTCTTTTTTTTCTAAATCGCGCAATGTGTTGCTGAATATCTCGTTTACCTTGCGCTTGATCGCACCGGAGGCGTTCTTCAGCACATGGTTAAAAGCCTGGTGCTCGCCGTGGATGTCGGATAGGAAATGTTCCGTCCCTTTCGGCAGGTTCAGGATGGCTTCCAGGTTGATGATTTCCGTACTGGCGTCTGCCACCGTCGGAAAGCTGCGTGCCAACAGCGTCAGGTAGCGCAGGTCGTTTAATACGTGTTCTGCTGTTATGTCTTTAGTCATACACTATTTTTTTATTGTCAATCGATTGAAACGTTTCCAAAGTAACACCCCGAGCGTAGTCAGGCTGATCGGGAAGCCGCACCAGATGCCGATGGCCCCCCATCCGAAGGTGAATCCGCACAGGTAACCGATGGGAAGCGCCAGCCCGAAGTGGCAGAAAAAAGCCATGTAGGCCATGTACTTGACATCCGAGATGCCACGCAGGGCATTGGCGAAAAGGATTTGCAGCCCGTCGCCGAACTGGTAAAGGATCACTGACCAGGCAAGCAGGGCAACCAGCTCGACCACCTCTTTTTCCGGGGTGATGATGTAACCCATATTGTCGCGGAACGCCAAGATAAGCAGTACGACGATAATGGCGGTTCCCATGATCAGGTGAAGGCCTGCAAAAGAGGCATGGCGTATGGCCGGCCAGTCGTTCCATCCCTTGTAGGCACTTACGCGTATGGCGACGGCTGCTGCTATGCCGTAATAGACCATGAAACCGAGCGTGGTGATCACGCCTAATACTTGGTGGGCGGCGAGTGCCACGCTTCCCAGCCAGCCCATCATGATGACGCTCAGGCTGAATGAGCCTGTCTCGACTCCCATCTGGAAACCGACCGGCAGGCCGAGACGCACTAAATTGCTCAGGCTGATCTTGTTGAGGGTCCCTTTCTTGAATCCTTCCAGGTAGGGCTTGTAACGGGAGTGCTTGGCAAAGAGGAAGCAGAACATCCCGAATGTCAGGATGCGGCTGAAAAGCGTCGATATGCCGGCACCGGTAAGCCCCAGTTCGGGACATCCGAAGTTACCGTATATCAGCAGGTAGTTCCCGATAATGTTGATTACGTTGGCCCCTAACATGACGCACATGGGGGTGAGCGTATCTGTCGTGCCGTCGCTGAACTGCTTGAACGAATTGAACAGCATGGCAAAGATGACCGAGAAAAGTTGCAATATGTAGTAAGGCACGATATAGGGCATCAACTCTTCTGGTTGCTTCAGGATGTGGATGTTCAGAAGTAGTGCCAACATGCAGAGGCTGAGCAGCAGTCCCACGGCGAAGTTGATGCAAAGGCTGTTTTTCAGTGTCTCGCCCGCCTTGGTATACTCTTTCCGCGCGAAATAGCCTCCGATGATGGGGGTAAGCCCGTAAGAGAACCCCATCCCTGCAATGAACACAAGGTTGAAGAAGTTGTTGACAAACGACGCGGCAGCCAGTTCGGCCGTACTGTGGTGTCCGACCATGATGTTATCGGCAAAGCCGACAACAATAATGCCCAGCTGTCCCAACATGATCGGGACACCCAGGCGTATCGTTTCTTTGTAATGTTCCTTGTAAACTGAAAGTTGCATCATCCCAAAACCTCTACCGACTTGATTACTACATTTTCCGTCGGGCGGTCTTGTTTATTTGTCTTTACTTGCTGGATCGCATCTACCACGTCCAGACCTTCCACCACTTCGCCGTATACGGTGTATTGGTTGTCGAGGAAGGGCACGCCGCCGATCGTCTTGTAGGTCTCGCGTAGTTCAGCCGGCATCTTCGTCTCGTCTTTCCGTTTTTCGGCCTCCAGTTCGGTCTTTCCGATCAGGGTGTCGCGGAGCACGGCGAGTTCTTCTTTGTTGCCACTACGGTAGAGCTCCATGATTTTAGGTTTGTTTTCCGTCTGGAGGCGGTTGAAGATAGCTTGTTTCAGCCGTCCTTCCAGTTGCTTTTCCATTTGGCCGAGTTCGGCTTCCGAATATTTTTTGCCTGTGACAATATAGAACTGCGAGGCTGACGATGCTTTTTCCGGATTCACTTCATCTCCGGTACGGGCAGCACACAAGGCTCCCTTTTTATGGAAATATTTAGGGTAGTTGAATTCCGCCGGAACGGTATAACCCAAGTCTCCGGCTCCTAATTGCTTGTTCATCGGGGCGTCTTTAGAAGTGACGTCGCCACCTTGCACCATAAAGTCTTTGATGACGCGATGGAACAGCAGGCCGTCGTATTGTCCGGCTTTCGCCAACTTGATGAAATTGTCGCGGTGCTGCGGAGTATCGTTGTATAATTTGAATTTTATCTTTCCGAGCGTGGTGTCCATCACCACTAATGTTTCGTTCGTTTCCATTCTTTGTTGTTTATTTGTTGACTATTTTCATTGACTTGATCTTGATGTTCTTGACGGGACGGTCTTCTGCATTTGTCTCGGTGAACTGAATCTTGTCGACAGCTTTCATACCACTTACGACTTCGCCGAAGATCGTGTATTTACCGTCCAGATGAGGCGTACCGCCTTCCAACATATAGGCTTGCCGCTGTTCGGGAGTGAAGGTGATGCCTTGTTCCTCCTCCATCTTGTCGAGCTCCATTTCCGTAAAGAACTTACCGGTTACGATATAAAATTGGGTGGCTGACGAGGCGCGTTCGGGGTTCTCTTCATCGCCTGTACGGGCAGCTGCGAACATACCGCGTTTATGGAAATATTTCGGGTACACGATCTCTGCCGGGATCGTATAGTCTAGGTCACCGTCTCCCAAATGTTGTTCCAGTGGCGCGTCTTTTGAATTGATGTCACCAGCCTGTACCATAAACTGCTTGATGACGCGGTGAAACAACAATCCGTCATAGAGGTGCTCCTTCACGTTCTTGATAAAGTTGTCACGATGTTGGGGGGTGTCATTGAAGAGCTTCACTTTGATCTTTCCCATATCGGTATCGATCAGTACCAGTGTTTCAACCTCTTGCGCTTGCAAATGGACGGATATCAGAGCCGATAGGGCCACTAAACATATAGCAAACAGCTTTTTCATCTTCATCTTATTTTTGTATTATGGCAACAAAAATAGTGATATTTAGCCTGAGTTCGATATATCTTTTAAGAAAATGTATCCAATCTCTCCTTTTTGAACACTATATATTTTGCAGCCTTTCATATCATCTGCTTTAGCAGACGGCAAAAAAGACTGATAAAGGACATACTGAAAAAATATTATTTTAAAGAAATGTGTATAAATTTTATATACCCCGAATTATCTTTATCTTTGTGAAATTATCAAGATATTGGCTTGCAGCGGTAAGTCTTCAATAATTCGTTTTTGAGTAAAGCATTTTTGAGGTATTATTCCGGCACGAAAAGTTTCCCGTTTTTTAAGTATATCGGAGTAATGGAAACAAAATGCTCACGTCAGTTGTATATATCAGGAGTGTATAGCATAACGGCTTGGACTGTTGTTTATTATCTATGTACTGGGCATTGGGAAACGCCTTCGTGTGGATAGTATTGTGGCAGTCTCACGCTTTTTTTATATTCTGCTACATCATCTTGATCATGATGAGTTCATATTATATAGCATTATTTTCTGAGAAAAACGGGTCGATTTGAACGCATTCATTGACCATCTGTTTTTTATACAACTGTCCGTTCGCGAGAATATGGCAGTTGTTAATAATGAAATGTTTTGTTTTTGTGATGATAGAGGACCTCGAAAGCCTGTAACATGAGGCTGTTCCGCAAAAGACCGTTTTTTTCGGTGTGCGGACAGCCTCTTTCTTATTGGGGGGCATCCTGATGAGAAAAATGTTTCCCTGAAAAACGTTGGATAGCTCTCCGTGATATGGATGGAACGTGATGGATATTATCAATCACTCGTTAAATGAACCCTTTAACACAACCTTTTCCGCTGATATCTGTTCAAATTGGTAATTCATCTAAACAAAGCACATTTATGAAAACATTGTTGAAAAGCGCAGTTCTACTGCTCGGAATGGGACTAGTTTCTGCCCATTCCCATGCTCAGAAAGTTGTGGTTGAGGATAACGAACCTAACTCAGTCATGTTTGTCACCATTGATAAGGCAGGTAACGAGATTATCCGGATCATGAATGAGTCACAGAGTCCCCGTTTTCACGAACCGAAAGCGCCCCGCTTCCTACTGACGGATCGGAAAGGTAAATTTGCACTCGGTATTGGAGGGTATGTGAAACTTGCTGCCGAATATGATTTCGGCGGTATTTCCGATAATATAGACTTTTATCCGGCTTTGATTCCCGGAAAGGGACAGTCATACGTGCGGAATCAATTCCAGATGGATGCAACTACCAGTACCATCTTTCTGAAACTGGTCGGACATACGGATCTGTTGGGCGATTTCGTGGTGTATACTGCCGGGAACTTCCGGGGAGGTAGCGGCAAGATATTCGAGTTGAGGAATGCTTATGTATCGGCACGAGGCTTTACGGCGGGTTACGATTATGGTTCGTTCATGGATTTAGGCAATGTGCCTGCAACAATCGATTTTGCCGGCCCTAACGGAATGTCGATCTACCATGCTACGCAAATCCGCTACGAATATGCACTTGCCAAGGGGCTGAAAGCCGGTATTGGTGTGGAAATGCCGATTGTGGACGGCCTGACGAACGAACATGTCAGTATCGCCAAACAGCGGATGCCGAACTTCCCGATTTACGTGCAGTATGGGTGGACCCCTAAAAGCCATTTTCGCGCAGCGGCTATCATTCGTAGTATGAGTTACGACAATTTGACTGCCCACAAGACGGAGTCGGAGATCGGATGGGGTGTGTTGGCTTCTGCTACTTTCAACGTGATGAACCGTTTGCAGGTCTATGGACAGGGTGTTTATGGCAAGGGTATCGGACAGTTCCTGAACGATATGAGTTTGTTGAATGTCGATGTCGTCCCGAATCCAGAAAAGGAAGGGAAGATGCAGGTGCTTCCGATGATGGGATGGTTTGCAGGTATGCAGTATAATTTCTCTCCGAAAGTGTTTATTACCAGTACGTACGGACAGTCACGCCTATATAGTCATGATGGTTATCCTACCACTCCTTCTGAGCAGTACCGCTACGGTCAGTATTTGAATGCCACGCTTTTCTGGAACATCACTTCCGACCTGCAAGTTGGTGCCGAATATCTACGTGGCTGGCGTACGGATTTCAACGGTGATACACGTCATGCCAACCGGATGAACCTGGCGGTGCAGTATAGTTTCTAAGAAAATACAATGAAAAAGGGTTCCCGTGCAATAATGATTTTATCATACGGGAACCCTTCTATGTTTTGTCTTGCCGGTACTTAGAACAATTTGTTCGGATATTCGCCTGCATTGATCAATGCTTGGATCTTATCTACCACTTCCTGGCGGTCTTCCGGGTAGGTGACACCGAACCATTTGCTGGCGGTATCTAATACTTCGACCGTAGCAGTCTTGTCACTGATCAATTTATCTACCATCAGCGGAATGAAAAATTCGCTCTTCAGGTTTTCCATGTTCTTCGGATCGCTCAAAAAAGTTTTGAAGAATTCCTGGCTGTAAGCAAAGTAGTCAGGAGTGAAGCCCCAGAAATTCATGCTTACCGGGGTCGTGTCGGGAGTAGCTGTCCATTCGCCGTTGTCGTCGATGTACTTGACTTCGCCATCGATACGCTGGATCTTGGTACGTTCGACAACGGATGTTAACAGATGGTTTTCATCTGTGCTACAGATACCGCGTGATACCGTACCACTCTCACTCAATGTGTTGCCTACACGGAAACCTACCATTGAGTACACATTTTTGGAACCTTCCGGCAGGGCGGAAAGGAATTTACCCATTACCTGGAAAGAGTCGCGGCCGTAGAAGTCGTCGCAGTTGATAACAGCAAACGGTTCTTTGATGACATCAGCCCCCATCATGACTGCATGGTTTGTTCCCCACGGTTTTGTACGTTCTGCCGGGCAGGTGAATCCTTCGGGCAGGTTGTCCAATGCCTGGAATACCAGTTCGCATGGGATGTGACCTTCATATTTGGAGATGATTTTGTCGCGAAAATCCTGTTCGAAATCTTTGCGGATCACGAAAACAAGTTTACCGAAACCGGCGTGGATAGCATCATAGATAGAATAATCCATGATTGTTTCACCGTTAGGACCCAGTCCGTCCAATTGCTTCAAGCCTCCATAGCGGCTTCCCATTCCGGCAGCCAATAAGAATAATGTAGGTTTCATAATCTTTAAGTTTATATAGTGTTTTTGTTTTCTTCGGACAAAAGTAGGAAATAAATATGATTTATGATTTATGATTTATGATTTATTCGCTTACTCCTGACTTGATACCACGGACAACACCATGTTTAATCATAAATCATAAATCATAAATTATAAATTATTCCACTTCCAGTACGACAATTGATTTGGCCGGAAGGTTGACCTTGAGCTGTCCTCTTTCGATTTTCGCACCATCGAAGGCTACCGGTTTTACGACATCCGGTTTCTCGAAGGTGTTGTGATCGTTGATGGAAGCGGAGGACAGGATGCGGCCGTTTACACGCTTGATCTTCTCTCCTTGCAGGTCGAGGGTGATATTTTGGGCGTTGTCGACATCTACATTGGCCAAAGAAATGTGGATACGTCCGTTCTTGTCTTTGGAAGCGGAAGCACTTACCATCGGCACTTCTCGGCCTCCGCGCACCTTGGCTTTGTCGCAGATCAAGTCCATCGGCAGGAAAGTGGCGTCTTGGTGCACGTTGTACATCTGGAAAACATAGTAGGTTGGCGTGAGCAACATTTTCGGGCCGTTTGTCAGGATCATGGACTGGAGCACGTTGACGATCTGGGCGATGTTGGTCATTTTGACACGATCGGTATATTTATGGAACACGTTTAGGGTAAGGGCTGCCACGAAAGCATCGCGCATGGTGTTCTGTTGGTACAGGTGCCCATTTATCGTTCCCGGTTCTTCGTCCCACCAGGTTCCCCATTCGTCCACCATCAGGGCGATTTTTTTCTGCGGGTCGTATTTGTCCATGATCTGGATATGTTTCCTGACGACATCTTCAATTTCGAGGCATTTGCCCATTGTCCAGTAGTAATCGTCTTTGTTGAAATCCGTAGCCGATCCTTTACTGCCGCTCCATCCCGTCACCGTGTAATAGTGCAAGGAGATACCGTCCATGCGGCCACCTACGTTTTTCATCAGCGTTTCCGTCCAGTTGTAGTCGTAGTCACTGGCACCGCTGGCAATCTTGAAAAGCCGGTTCCCATCGTAATTGCGGCAGTAGGTGGAGTAGCGACGGTATAGATCGGCGTAATATTCGGGGCGCATGCTTCCGCCACATCCCCAGCTTTCGTTTCCGACGCCGATGAATTTGACTTTCCATGCCTTGTCGCGTCCGTTCTGTCGGCGTAGGCGGGCCATCGGGCTGTCGCCTTCCGATGTCATATATTCAACCCACTTGGCCATCTCTTCAACGGTTCCGCTGCCGACATTGGCGCTGATATAAGGTTCGCAGCCTAACAGTTCGCAGAGGTTCAGGAATTCGTGCGTACCGAAACTGTTGTCTTCGATCGTACCTCCCCAGTTATTGTTCACCATCTTGGGACGGTTTTCCTTCGGACCGATCCCGTCCATCCAGTGGTATTCATCGGCAAAGCAACCTCCTGGCCAGCGGAGGTTGGGGATTTTCAGCTCTTTCAAGGCGTTCAGCACGTCGTTTCGGTAGCCCCTGGTATTGGGAATTTCGGATTCGGGGCCGACCCAAAGCCCTCCATAGATACAGGTTCCGAGATGTTCGGCGAACTGGCCGTAGATGTGTTTGCTGATCTGTTGGTTCCCTTGCTCAGGATAGATACGGATGCTCGCGTCTTTCTGGGCGAAGAGGGGCAGTGCGGCGGCTGCCATTAAACTTACTAATACTGTTTTCATGTTATTTTCGTTTACTATGTTTTATTTGAATGTTTGGGTGAAAGCAGCCGTTTATAATGGAAACGGCTTATTTCAGGTTGATTACGAATGTTGTCAGCGACTTGGCCGGGCGGGTATAATCCAGCTTCTTTCCTTTGACTTTGACTGCCTGGAAAGACTGGCAGTCTTCCGTTTCGCTTGTGCGCCAATTACTGACGGAGGCTATTTTGCCTGCGAACTTGTCCAAGTCAATAACTAAAGGACTATCTGTTTCAGTCGTGTTCAGAACGGCGATGACCAGTTCTTTACCCGTGGGGGAGAGGGCGGCAAGTGTCCCGGCGTTTCCCGTCTCGATAAAGGTGTAGCCTTGTTTGAAGAAGCGGGTGATTTGCATGCGGACATATAGGTTTTTGATTACCTTGTATTCCTGTGTTTTGAAATTGCCTCGCAGTACACACCATTCGTTGTTGCCCTCTTCCATCAGTTGCCAGTCGAGCCAGGCTTGCGGGCGCATGATCCGCATGTCGTCGAATAGCTTCTGGGCGAGCAGGAGGTTGCTTTCCAGTCCTTGTCCTTTGCTGGGACCTGTTTCTGATTGCCAGAAAGGTTTGCCGGATTGTCGGATGAGCCTTCGTACTTCTTCCCGTTCAGTATTCGTGCCTGAATAGGTGTGGGTGTTAAGTTGCCCCAATTTATCCCAGATGTCACCGGCTGTCTGATAAGCTTTCTGGACGGTCAGGAAATGCCGTAAATTGGTTTCGTCGGAAGCCGATAGTAGGGTGTTGAGGCCTGTGGCTTTCAACTTGGGATATAGCATCCGGATGATTTTCATCTGGCTTTCCGGTTCGAAGTGGCAACCTTCTTGGCTTCCTTCCGCATACCAGTAATCGGAAAAAGACTCGTTGAAGGGTTCCAATGTCTTGAAATCGATCTGGTAGGTTGTTTTATAGTGTTTGCAGACATCTAACAGGTAGTCGCAGAACATCTCGTAATATTCCGGTTTCAGGTTATCCTTCAGCGGGTCCTCATTTCCGGCGGCACAACCGCTATAGGTCATCCAGTAGGGAGCGGAGTTCGAGAATGCTTCGAAAACAGCATCGGGTCGCTTTTTTTTGATTTTCAGGAGGATCGTACGCTGTCCTTTATCTGCCTCCCAGTTGTAGGGGGCGGTGGGGGAATCTTTGAATCCTTCCATTTCTGCCCGTTTCCCTTTTCCTTTGACCATATGGCCGTCTGCATGTGCCGGATCATCACCTCCTCCGATATTGTAACGGAAGATGTTCATATTGAGTTTGTCGGGAGACGTGATCAGGTCGACGATCTCGTCCACTTTCTTCTCGTCCCAGTTTCCGACCTGGGCAGCCCACCAGCAAAGGGAACTCCCCCAGCCTTCGAGTTTCTGGTAACGTAGGGTCGGATCAATTACGGCGTGCCCGTTTTCCGTCGCTTCCGCCTGGACAAACAGGGGAAGCGAAACGGCTACCATCAAACTTATGAATATGTTTTTCATGTCTGTGGATTAAAACTTGAACGGGCTCATTTTTGTATATGCCTTATATTCTTTGACCATGCCCGGATATCCTTCTTCTGCCCGGGGCAGATACTGGAAGCCGGAAACAACCACCTCTTCGCGTAGGTCGATCACGACTTGATGTGGGTATTTGTCACCGCGGGCCGTACTCCAATAAGTCGATTCCTGCAGGTCGAATATTTTATCGGCGGTGAAGTTTCCACCCCGTGTCTCTTCACTGTCGGCATATGCGATCTGCCAATGTTGGCGGGAGAGCGGTTTCCCGTTTTCGCCCAACAGGTAGAATTCGGCAATGGCGGCGTTGTCATTGCCATTTTGGGAGCTTAGTGCTTCGAAGCAGAAGAAACGGGCTTTTACAGGGGCATCGAATTTGACTTCTTGCCAGCCATTGCCGGGTTTCAATGTGCCTGAGGCCACCGGCTTTTCGTTTTTGAGGTTCAGGTTTTCACCTTCCTTGCGGTGTGTCATCGGTGCTTCGGCACGCAGCATATCCAGAATCGGTTTATCCAGACCTTTGATCGTTGCCTTCTCTGGACCTAACAAGTCGAGGACGATAATTTCATTTTCGCCTTTTTTCAACCAGCAACCCGGCATAAAGAGCGTTTGTTGCGGCCCGATTTCCCAGAAACGGCCTATCGCTTTCCCGTTTACCCAAACCATCCCTTTTCCCCAGGTCTGCATATCGAGGAATACATCGCCCGCTTCTTCCAGATTGAATGTCGCACGGTAATAAGCGGGTCCGTCTAATTTCTTGCCTGGGGCATACTTTTTTTCTTTCACGAATGGATAATCCACCGGAAAACTATACACTTGCCAGTTCTTCAATTCCTGAGTGGAGCTTTCGTTCAGCAATTCCACTTTCTCGGTGATCCCTTTGCGGTCGTGGATCGCTTTGTCGAAATTGACACGCCCCATAGCCTCTATCAGGATGTCCAACTGTGTCCCGGCTGCTAAAGCCGGCAGTTTGAGGGAGTTCTCACCGCGGCGGCGGTCCAGGCGTCCCAGGAGTTTTCCGTTTGCATAGACCTGTGCCCAATCATGCACTTCCGTAATCAGAAGGGTTGTGCCGGAGGTAACGGCAGGCAGAGTGGTACGGTACAGGATCGTTCCCCAGCCTTGATCGAACTGTTCCATCGGTTGGATGTTTTCAGAAGTCTTCGGCTCCGGCAGGTTACCGAATAAAGGAGCGACCTCCTTTATTTCGAATTCGGGTATTTCGATGATCGGTTTTGCTGCCGGTACCTCTGACTGTGTTTTCCCTTCGTCCATATAGTCTGCGAGGAGTTCACGTAATTTGAAATATTTGGGTGTCGTCCATCCTGCCTCGCTGATAGGTGCGTCATAATCGTAAGAACTGCACATGGCCGAATAGGCAGGGCTGTTGGCCCCTCCCCAATGGCCGAAAGTCGTTCCTCCATGCGTCATGTAAAGGGAGAATGAGATGCCCCTGTCAAGCATGTCCTTAAGACCGGATACCATTGTTTCCGCATCGCGTGTTTCGTGCTTGCGCCCCCAATGGTCGAACCAGCCGCTCCAGAACTCACTACACATGAGCGGGGTGTTGGGGCGTACTTCTTTCAGTTTCTTGAATTGTTCGTCTATATTGGCTCCAGTACCGAAATTGATGGTCCATACCAAGTCGTCGAGGGCGTTGTTCTGGAAATTGGAACTCCAATCGCATTGGAATAGAGGAACGTCTGTAAATCCGGCTCCCTTCACGATGTCTCGGATGTTGGCGATGTATTCCTTATCGGTTGCATAGGAACCGTATTCGTTTTCGACCTGTACCATAATAATATTGCCTCCTTTGGTGATCTGGAGGTCGGCAAGTTGTTTCCCGATTTCATTCATGAACAGTTTGGTCCGTTCCAGAAAATAAGGATCGTTGGTTCGTAGTTTGATATCGTCTTTTTTCAGCAACCACCAAGGCAGTCCTCCCATTTCCCATTCGGAGCAGACGTATGGACCGGGGCGTAGCATGATATACATATCGTATTTTTGAGCCAGACGGCAGAAAGCGGCAATATCGTTCTGGCCGCTGAAATCGAATTCGCCGGGTTTTTGTTCGTGGATATTCCAGAATGCATAGATGCAGATCGTATTCATGCCAAGTGCTTTGCAAAGTTGGATACGGTGTTCCCAATATTCGGCCGGAATACGGGTGTAATGGATCTCTGCGGCTTTGATCACAAAAGGCTTTCCGTCTAACAGGAATGTTTTGTTGCCGATCGCAAATGTGTGTTCTCCTGCCGGCTTTTGGTTACAGCCGGAAAAGGCGAAAAGGAGCAGGGCTGTCAGCCAGATAGCTGTATTTTGTAGGTACTTCATGATATAAAATTAGTTTATAAATATTTGGGGGTAAAAGTACACATAAAAAACAAGCCGGAGTACCGTAAACAGATTCTTTCTTTTATCAAAATGTCACTTCTACCCCATGTAAATCGGATTACTACCCCATGTTTTTGAAATTACACTGGCGGGTAATATAAATTAACATTTTCATTTGTAATGAAATTGCCGTTTTTTCTGTCATTATAATAATTCAATTTGCGTACCTTTGCCGGACATAATGAATGATTAAACGTTGAACAAAATGAAAAAGTTAATGGTGATACCGCTTGTTGCCGCCGGAATGGCCGCAATGGTGGGATGCAGTACGACTCCTGTGAAGGAGGCAGCGAAGAATGACGCTATCAATCTGGCAAACCTGGACACCGCCGTGGCACCAGGAACCGATTTCTATCAGTATGCTTGTGGTGGCTGGATGAAGAATAATCCGCTGAAACCGGAATATGCCCGTTTCGGTACTTTCGACCAGCTTAGGGATAACAATCAGGAACAGATCCGTACGCTTATCGAAGGTCTCAGTGAGACACCCGGGCAGGAGGGGAGCGTCGGGCAAAAGATCGGTCTGTTGTTCGCAATGGGGATGGATAGTGTGAAACTGAATGAAGACGGTTATGCCCCGATCAAGGATCAGCTCGCTGAAATCAACAAGTTAGGTACGAAGGACGAACTGACCAAGATGGTGGCAACCTTGCATAAAGAGGGGATGGCTCCTTTCTTCGCCTTGTATGTCGGAGCTGACGAAAAGAACAGTTCCATGAATATCGTACAGTTGTACCAGGCTGGGCTGGGTATGGGGGATCGCGATTATTACCTGCTGGAAGACGAAAGTAGCCAGAAAATGCGCGAAGCCTATAAGAACTACATTACCCGTCTGTTTACCCTGATCGGAAGCTCTCCTGAACAGGCCGATGCTGCCGTTGATGCGATCATGAAGATCGAAAGAGGTATTGCTGAAGTTTCTTTTAGCCGTGAAGACCTGCGCGATTCCCAAAAGAACTATAATAAGATGTCTATCGAAGAATTCAAGGCTAAGAACGATCCTTTGAACTGGGATGTCTATTTCGAAAGCATGGGGATGATGGATATCAAATATCTGGATGCAAAACAGCTTTCGTTTTACGAAGGTCTGTCGGCCTTGATGAAGAATACGACTTTGGATGAGCAGAAATATTACCTGACATTCAATTTGCTTAGCTCTGCCGCTCCTTACCTGAGCGATCCATTTGTTGCTGCTGATTTCGATTTCTATGGGAAGACGATGTCCGGTCGTCAGGAACAGCAACCGCGTTGGAAACGTGCTTTGTCTACGGTGAACAGTGCTTTGTCGGAAGCTGTCGGCCAGATGTATGTGGCTAAATATTTTCCGGCTTCTTCTAAAGAAAAGATGTTGAAGATGGTCGGTGACTTGCAGAAAGCGTTAGGTGACCGTATCTCCGGCCTGGAATGGATGAGCGATGCTACAAAGGCGAAGGCGCAGGAGAAATTGGCTGCTTTTATCGTCAAGATCGGCTATCCCGACACTTGGCGCGACTATAGCGGTCTGGAGATCAAGAATGATTCTTATTGGGCGAACGTACGCCGTTCCAATATCTTTGAAGTCAATTATATGTTGGCGGATGTAGACAAACCGGTCGATAAGGCTCGTTGGGGAATGAGTCCGCAGACGGTAAATGCTTATTACAATCCGACAACGAACGAGATTTGTTTCCCTGCCGCCATCCTACAACCTCCTTTCTTCAATCCGGAAGCTGACGATGCCGTGAACTATGGTGCTATCGGTGTTGTGATCGGTCACGAAATGACTCACGGATTCGACGATCAGGGACGTAACTATGACAAGGAAGGTAATCTGAGTGACTGGTGGACAGCCGAAGACGCCGCTCTCTTTACGCAACGTGCCGACCGTCTGGCTCAGCAATACAGCGATATTATTGTTGTGGATAGCGTTCATGCCAACGGTCGTTTCACTTTGGGAGAAAATATTGCCGATCAGGGTGGCTTGATGGTCGCTCATTTAGCTTACCTCAATTCTTTGGAAGGAAAGGAGATACCGGCTCCGATCGACGGTTTTACCAATGAACAGCGTTTCTATTTGGGGTATGCCAATCTCTGGGCTCAAAATATCCGTCCCGAAGAAATCTTGCGTCTGACCAAGATCGACCCGCACTCATTAGGCAAATGGCGTGTCAACGCCGCTCTCCGCAACATCGATGCTTTCTACACCGCATTCGATATCAAAGAAGGCGAACCGATGTACATGCTACCGGCTGACCGGGTGGTGATTTGGTAGAGTCCCGACAGATTGAATTTTTATAAAGAATATCCTGGTATAAAATGTTTTGTATCAGGATATTTTTTTACCTTTGGCGCAAATAGATAAAAGAATTGTTATGACAACCTTTGAATTAAATTCGCGTCGAGTATATTGCAACAAATGGCTGAACTGCTCAACAATGAAGAGGCAATAACCAAAGCCGAGCGTTGGATAAAAAGAATGTACCATTCCCAAGTTGAAACTTATCCTTTATTATTAAATAAAAAAGCCTTAAGAAAGGAAATAGAAGAGGCTGAGGAAGATATAGTTCATAACCGTTATATATCTCATGAAGATCTTCTTAAGGAAATAAAGACATGGTAGAAAAGAAAATAACCAAAATCCAATGGACTCGAAAAGCTCAAAAGAGACTTAAGGATATCAAAACCTATTATAAAGAAAATGCCAGTGAGAGTGTAGCGAACCATATTATATCTAATATTGTCGTCTCTGTTTCAATGTTATATCTTAATCCTGATATATTTACATAATGACGGTTTTTGATTGTCGGCAAAGTCTTTCGAAGTTATTGGAGGATATTACAGGCAAGAAATAATATTCTCATTCCATTGTGGAAATGCAGACGACGTAAAAGCGATCGCCATAAGGATTGCCGGCTTCGAAAAAGATACTCCGCCTTTATATATAGAGATGTATAGAAGTTATGTTGCTTTGATGCATCTCTTTTTTGTATCTTTGCATCTTTCTTTAACACTTTAACAATTTAGGATAATAAGATGAGAAAGCTCTTTGTGTTGGCGGCTTTGCTGGCGATTGTTTGCCAAGGGAAGGCACAGAATGTGCAATTACATTATGATTTCGGGGGTGCTCTTTATGATAAGGACTTACATGGCCGTCCGGTGCTGACCTCGACGGTGGAAATGTTTAAAGCGGATAAATGGGGGAGTACCTATTTCTTTGTCGATATGGACTATACCAGTAAAGGCGTTGCTGCCGGCTATTGGGAAATTGCCCGCGAGTTGCGTTTTTGGCAACCACCTTTTTCCATACATGTCGAATATAACGGGGGAGCGTCGAATTGTTTCTCCTATAATAACGCCTACCTCGGCGGTGCGACCTATACCTGGAATAATCCGGATTTTACGAAAGGTTTCACACTTACCGCCATGTATAAATATATCCAGAAACATCGGGAGCCCAACAATTTCCAGTTGACAGGTACTTGGTATGTCCATTTTGCCAAGAACGGTCTTTGTACATTCAGCGGTTTCGCCGATTGGTGGAGGGAACGGACCGATTATGCGGACGGTAGCCATCGGAACTTTATTTTCCTGGCCGAACCTCAGTTTTGGGTGAACCTTAACAAGCTGAAACATGTTGATGATAAGTTTAAGTTGAGTGTCGGTAGCGAGGTGGAACTGAGCCAGAATTTCGGTGCACGTAAAGGGTTTTATGCCATTCCGACATTGGCAATTAAGTGGTCATTCGATTAATCTGGTTGGAAATGCTGAAGAAGTTACTTGGGTTCGACCCGCAGACAATGACGTTGCGTACGGAGATCATTGCCGGGATTACGACATTCTTGACAATGAGCTATATCCTGGCCGTCAATCCCTCTATCCTGGCAACGACGGGGATGGATAAAGGCGCCGTTTTTACCGCAACCGCTTTAGCTTCGGCCCTCGCTACCTTACTGCTGGCTTTTATGGCAAAGCTGCCTTTTGCCCAGGCTCCCAGTATGGCGCTGAACGCCTTTTTCGCTTTTACACTGGTGCAAGGCATGGGGTATTCCTGGCAGACCGCTATGACGGCGATGTTTGTGGAGGGAGTGATTTTTATCCTGATTACGTTTCTGAACGTTCGGGAGGTGATCTTGAATAGCATACCGATGAACCTGCGTTTCGCTATTTCGGCGGGGATCGGCATGTTCATCGCTTTCGTGGGGTTGAAGAATGCTGGTATCATCGTTCCGAATCCGGCGACTTTCGTGATGTTCGGACCGTTTACCCCGGTTTCGGTCCTGGCGATGGTGGGGATTCTGTTGAGCGGTATCCTGGTCTTGAGGAAGGTGAAGGGAGCGTTGTTCTACAGCATTCTGATCTGTACGCTGATCGGTATTCCGTTAGGAGTGACGGAAATTCCGGATGGATTCCTGCCTGTTTCCGTTCCTCATTCGATGGCGCCAACGTTTTGCCGGTTCGATTTCAATGAATTTTTTACACTGGATATGGCAATCGTCATCTTTACCTTACTGTTTATGAATATATTCGATACGGTCGGTACGCTGGTCGGCCTGGCTTCGAAAACAGGTATTATGGAGGAAGACGGACAGATTCCTCACGTAAAGGAGGCGATGATGTCCGATGCGATCGGTACGACGATAGGCTCCATGATGGGAAGTTCTACGATTACTACCTATGTAGAGAGCGCTTCCGGTATTGCGGAAGGCGGACGTTCGGGGTTCACTTCACTGGTGACGGGTGTGCTGTTTTTACTGGCTTTGTTCTTTGCTCCCCTGTTCCTTTTGATTCCGAGTGCGGCAACGACGGGGGCTTTGGTTCTGGTCGGGGTGTTTATGATGGATTCTATCACAAAAGTCGATATGGACGATATTTCTGAGGCGCTTCCGGCTTTTATCACCATGATCATGATGGTGCTGACCTATTCTATTGCCGACGGAATGGTTGTTGGATTGCTGTGCTATGTACTGGTCAAGTCAGGATGTGGCAAACATAGAGAGGTAAGCCCTACCATGTATGTGTTGGCAGGCCTGTTCATCTTGAAATTTATTTTTGCATAAATGCCGTCAGAAGGTGTCGCGAAGTAACCAGAACATGTAAATCACATAGAAGAGAACCAACACGAACCCTTCCGTACGGGATATTTTTTGACCACTTTTCACCAGCGGCAATAACAAGACGGATATGCCCAACATGACTAGCAGGTCGATGTAGTTTACATTATTGGCCTCGATGGGATGTATAAGCGAACAAGAACCGGCGATGGCCAGTATATTGAATAAGTTTGAGCCGACGATATTCCCGATGGCAATATCCGTTTTACGCTTATAAGCGGCAACGATGGATGTTGCCAACTCCGGCATACTTGTTCCGGCGGCGACGATCGTAAGTCCGATAACCGCTTCGCTCACCCCGAGTTCTTTGGCAATGGAAATCGCATTGTCCACCAATAATCGGGAAGCAAAAACCAATACAACTAGCCCCCCGACGATGGCCAGCGTATCGGCAATCCAGTGCCCCGGTTGTTCTTCGAGCTCCTGGCTCGGCCCTTCTTCTCCATGCTTGCGGGAGTGGAACAGGCTGAATAATGTATAAATGATGATACCTGTCAGAAAGAAAAGTCCTTCTGTCCGGCCCAATGTCCCGTTCCAGAAAAGGATGGTGAGCAGTACGGTTGCGGCCAGCATGACCGGGATATCGATTCGGAGCAATTGTTTTTTTACTTGAAGCGGGCAAATGGTTGCCGAAACTCCTAATATGACTCCGATATTGAAGATGTTCGAGCCTACGATGTTTCCGATAGCTATATCACCTTGTCCTCTGAGCGTGGCATTTAGGCTTACTACTAGTTCGGGTGCGCTTGTCCCGAATGCGACGATGGTCAGACCGATTACCAAAGGTGAAATTTTGGCTTTGAGAGCTAAAGCGGAACTCCCCTGAACCAACCAGCCGGCCCCTATGTAAAGTGCCGCCAGCGAGAGAATCAATAACGTCAGACTTGTTATCATGGCCCCTTTTTCCTTATTCGTTGTTAATCTATTAAAATGTCTTGCTTCCTGCCATCCCGGCAAAGAATATTTGCCGTAACCAAGTAAACAGCAAGTTGTTTTATAGGCAGAAAAACGTACCTCGGAAAACCTCGAGATCACCACGAAGTAAATGACAGGAAGCGAATAGACATTCAGTTAGGGTTGTTAGGAATTATTCTTTACTATTCGTATTCTTCATTCTTCGGACTATTGGCTTCCTGCCGCATATAGATGATCCGTAAGGTAACCATTGCCACACTCAGCAGGGCGAGGCCACCCATTGTTATCTCTTTTAATAACATATCGGAGAAGTCGGTTGTTCCGATCAATACCAGAATAATGAATGACAACATCATGGTTGCATCCACAAGATCTTTATTTATTTTCATGTCTGTACATTTTTAGGTTGTGAAACAATCCTTTATTTTTCAGGAGTGGCTGTTTCTTCTGCCCCTGAAGGAGTGCTAAGGCCTTTCATGATGCCATACAAGCCGACACCGAGGGCTCCCATAACAACTACCAGTTTCAGATAATCGTTCGGAATGATGGAGCTGCAAGCGAGTACACAACCGATAATAGTAATAACGACATAGATATAGATGCTGAATTTATTCTTTTTAGTAGACATATATTTAATTTTTAAGTGAATGATGAGTTGTTCGCATTTTTCAAAAATGCAAAATAAGATAACGGTACGGAATTTATATCCCATACAAAAAACAAGTGATTCACTTACAATTAAATAATGATTTTCCGCAGGCCATACACATGATATCCCATGCGGCAGAGGAGAGTTGAAAAGTTAATGGTTTGACATATTGTTACCTCTTCGGATACTTTCCGGAGAAGATTAATTTCTTTCAAGCGAAAATACTGGATGGCTCTTTCTTCAATCTTCAGTAACCGTATGTTTAGGGTATTGCTGACATTCTGGATACTTCTGCGAGGTGTCAGGCAATTGCTGCCTTTCAGGTCACTGCTGAGGATTTCCAGATTATGTTGCATGTCGGTAGTCCCTTTTTCCATCATAACAGCCTCTTTCTGCGCCTGTAAGTCGGGCGTAGGATCGTTGTTCTGTACGTCTTCGGGTACAAAAAGCAACATACCGAACAGTAGAGTTAATATGAATAGAAAATTTTTCATGCTGCAAAGATATATGAATTCTTGCGTAAAAAACAAATATGTGCCCTTTTTGTTTTTATTTTTGCATGCAAATTATGCTGAAAACAGATATGGAAAATAAAAAATCTCTTGTTGGAGCTTGGGTAGAGGCGGCACGTCCCAGAACCTTGCCAGCCTCTGTCAGTCCGGTTTTGTTGGGATGCGCATTGGCCTACTATGACGGGGTGTTCGATGTCGTGCCGGCGGTATTGTGCCTCCTTGTGGCTCTCTTCGCCCAGATAGCCAGTAACTTTGCAAACGATTATTTCGATTTTAAGAAAGGAGCCGACCGGGAAGATCGGTTAGGGCCGGAGCGGGCGGTCGCCGAGGGGTGGATCACTCCGAAGGCCATGCTGGTAGGCACGTTCGTCACATTGGGATTGGCCTGCGCGGCGGGTTTGTTGCTGGTTTGTTTCGCGGACTGGCGGCTGATAGGGGTGGGGATTGCGATCGCCATATGTGTGCTGGCTTATTCTGCCGGTCCTTTTCCTTTGGCTTATAACGGCTTGGGGGATGTCTGCGTATTGTTGTTTTACGGGGTTATACCGGTCTGTTTCACCTATTATATACAGACGTTGAATTTCTCCTTATTGTCTTTTTTGCTATCTGTGGCTCTGGGGCTTTTGTCTGTGAATATCTTAATTGTCAATAATTACCGGGATTACGAGCAGGATAAGGCTGCCCGCAAACGGACGACAATCGTTTTGTTCGGTCGCCGTGCAGGACGGGTGTTTTATGTTTTAAATGAATGTATGGCGTTTCTCTTGGTTCTTCCGCTTATATTGGATGCTCCCTGGTGGATTCTGTTTTTATTCGGAATCCTGTTCGCCCTTTGCTTTTACACGACACGGGAATTGTTTACGCTGGAAGGGAGAGCGTTAAACCGTACATTGGGGCATACAGCACGCAATGTATTTCTTTTTGCATCCGTCCTTTCTCTTTTATTCCTATATATAGGGGGTGTGTCAAATTGATATTACCGGATGCAGAAACTCAGAATACGTACCCCTCTCTCTTACCGTAATCGGGCTGCCCTGTATATTTTTCGTAGGGTACTTTGTATCGATTTGGACAGGATGATCAGGGTGACGGCGATGATGATAAGCAGGATACCTATCGCCAGGTTAGGGGTGAAAGGTTCGCTGAAAACCAATACCCCGACACATACGGCGGTGATAGGTTCCACGGCCCCCAATACAGCGGTAAGCGTCCCGCCGATACCCCGTACGGCAAGTACGAGGGTGATATTAGAGATGACGGTCGGAACGATCGCCAGCAGGATCAGGTTGGCAAAGGACATCCAGTCGGGAATCGGTTGTATGCCCTGATTGGTTCCGGCCTTGATGGCAAATAGGATCGTACTGACAATGAATACATAGAAAGTCAGGCAGCGGCCGGTCATCTTTTGCACTCGGGATTTATTGACGGTCGTAATGTAAAGTGCATATCCTATCGCCGACAGCAGTACGATGAAAATACCCAATGCGGAGGGATGGTCGGTAAGGGATGGAAGGTCCGAACTGTCCGTGCCTTCACCTATCGAGAGGCGGGCCACTCCGCAAATAGCCAGTATGATCGCCATCAGTGTGATCCAGGAAGTCTTTTCTCGGAAAACGAGCAGCATGATCAGTGTCACGAATATCGGATAGGTGAAATGTAGGGTTGTTGCGATACCGGCCGACATGAAGTTATATCCCCAGAACAGGAACATGGCTGAAGCTGTATAGAAAAAGCCTAATAACACCAGTACCGGAATGTCCCGCTTTTCCACATGGAAAGATTCGTTCTTTGCGGCCATAATACCTGTCAGGGCCAATGCCGCGAACAGGAAACGATAGAACAGGATGGAATCGAATTGCATCCCTTTTGCCATCAAGGGCAAGGTAAACAACGGGATCAATCCGAATGTCGCAGATGTCAAGATACCAAAGGCAAATCCTTTTAAATTGTTCATAGTATTTTTTCTCGTAAAACGGCTGCAAAGATAGTAGAAATGGGCAAACGGATCAAGATTTATGTCTGATACTTGCTCGCATTCCATAAACCTATAGAGTGACGAGGTCTATTCCATAGGATTTAGCCTCTCTAAAACGATGTTTTATCAAAGTCGAAACAAGGGGGGCTGAATTCTAAGTCCTCTCCAAACAATATCTCTCAAATCTTACCCAAGTTTACGAACATTAACGTATCCTTGGGTAAGTTCGTATATAGACATAACAACTCTTCAGAAGTGTATAGCTACTTCCTAAACCTAAGATGTTTTCGAAATTAAGGACCTTTTATTATACGACTAATGTTACAAATGGAGTCTGTCTTCGTATCACAGCAAAAGACCTTGCTATGATTTTGGCTCTTACTGCATTGATTACAGATGCTTTATGTTTCCCCTCCGCTATTTTCCTTTTATAATATGCTTTCATCTGCGGATCCCAAGAGATGGCAGTAATAGCTGCCCGGGTAAGGTACACTTTTACTTCTTTGTTAGCCAATGGAGAAGTCTGCGTTTTTCCTCGTATGGAAATACCCGAAGTATGTTCAAAGGGAGTAACCCCGCAATAACAAGCAAACTTCCTTGGGTTGTCAAATCTTTGAAAATTGTTAGTAACACACAGTAATACAATGGCATTGATTATCCCTATACCTTTTATACTTCTTAATAACAAGTAGTTTGTGCAAAGAGAACTACTAGCGGCTATTAGTTGCTCCATAACCTCTTCCACCTGCAGGATCTTTTCTTTTATCGACTTGAGCTGCTCTTCCAAAAAAGAAATGGATTCTGTCACATCAGCCAACTTAGCCATCTGGGAGAATGTTTCCAATAACTTTATGCTTGATACTTTTTGCTTGACCAAATTGTCACGTATAATAATCCATCCCCGCAGTCTCACCAAGTCTTTGTTAGGTAATTTATATAACTCTAGTTTTCGATAATGTAATACCGCATAGTTCGCTATCCTTTTGGCGTCAATGCGGTCATTTTTGCCTCGTTGCAAGCCTATGGACTTCTTGATGGTCAACGGGCAAACCAAAGCCAGGGAAAATCCCATGGAGACACTGGAAACAGATAACTCTGTGACATAGCTTCCCATGTTTTCAGCACAGAACAAGAGTTTGGATAAAGAGAGATGATAACCTGCTATCCAATCCAATAAAGATTGAATCCCTTCTGGAGTGTTATCAAAAGACTTGTGAGACAACTCTTTTTCGGCCGCAGACATTAATGATGCATCAAAAGTTTTTTTCCTACATCAAGACCTACAAAATGAGAATAATTCATAATTTTGTATTTTACAGTATTAAACATGAAGGAGAAACAGCTAATACATTTATTAGGTCGTGAGCCTACAATTCTAACTGGCTAGGTTCTCCTATTAAGAGAGTTGCAGTCTGATTCAGCCTATAGTCATTTAAGAGTAGTGTCAAAGTTAGTTCACTGCAACTCTTCTTTTCAAATATACACTTATATTTTATTGTGATATTTAATACTGCAAATGTAAATGTGTCATAATTCCTGATTATGTGCAGCCTCTTTTTTGTGTCCATAAAGCAATAAATTTGATTATGCCGTCATTTTTTCAAACTTATCCTGGCATATCTCCAGTTTATGCATGTAACAAATAAAAATAACCGCGAATTTTCCATAAGAAGACGCTTTTCTTCTCTTTTTGTCTACTTTTCTCATCATTGAACATAGTTTCTTTATATTGAAGGCTATGGCAAAGAAGGTAAAATCCATCACGACCTTGTCTTTTCCCATATGCCTGAAACGGCGGTAAGCCATATTGGACTTCATCTGTCCGAAGACTGCCTCCGGTTCAATGCACCGCCTCCCCCTTTCCTTGATCCCTTCTTCTGAAGTCAATAATTCACAGGCCTTTCGTTTATAGGCATTAAGCCGGTGATTGACCCTGATCGTCCTTTGGTTGGCCTTGGCCTTGTAACAGAGGCAGCGCAAGGGACACCCCTTGCATCGTATGGCGCGATAACAGGCGCTCTGGGAGATATAACCGCCCTCCGTCCGGGTTTGTAGCGTACCGGTCCGGGACATGCGCTGCCCCATCGGGCATATGTAATAATCTCCTTCCTCATTATAATAGAGGCTGTCGGGATGAAAGGTGTCAGGTTTATAGCGGGGACGGTGTTCCAAATGGAAACGATTGTATTTGACGAACCCCTCAATGCCGGCTTCGTCCATGAAACGGTAGTTCTCTTCCGAGCCGTATCCGGAGTCGGCGACGACCCTTTTTGGGAAACGACCGTAACGGCCCGGGAAAGAGCCAAGGAATGGTATGAAGGTCAGCGTGTCGGTCGGGTTCGGAAAGAGGGCGAAGTCTGTGATGAATTGGTTCTCGGAGGATATCTGCAAGTTGTAACCGGGCTTGGTTTGTCCATTACACATGGCGTCTTCCTTCATGCGCATGAATGTGGCCGAGGGATCGGTCTTGGAGATGGAATTGCGGCCTTCTCTTCCTTTGTCTTTGCCTCAGGTGCCGAACCGAGTGCCTCCTTGAATTCCTTGGAGATCTCGCACAATGTCTGGGGGTAAGCTCCAAGGTGTCAACATCGGCCGCCTTGTCTTGTGCCATCTGCTCGTTGATCTGCTGGAGTAACACACGGATTTTCTCCAACAGCTTCTCACGGTTCCTTTCCACGCTCTTGCGCCATACGAAGGTATACTTGTTCGCCTTGGATTCTATCTTCGTCCCGTCAAGGTACTCGACCTCAAGCGTGACAAAACCTTTCTCTACCAATATCAACACTAAGAGGGTGAATATATGTCCGATCTCATTCTTGACACGGTTACGGAAACGGTTGATGGTAGCGAAGTCAGGCTTCTGATATCCCGACAGCCAGATATAATAGATGTCCCGGTATAGGAGTTTCTCTATTTTTCGGCATGAGTATACGTTATTCATGTAACTATAAAGGATTACCATGAGCATCATTTTGGGATGATAAGGGCTGCGGCCACGCTCATGGTATAGTTTCTTGAAACCTGACAGGTCCAGGCTCTCGATAACCGACTTGAGGATACGTACAGGATCATCCTTAGGGATATCCCGGTCGATCCTCTGGGGAAAAAGTAGCGTTTGATCGGGATCATAACTTCTGAAGTGTAAATTTTCTGGCATCTTGCAAGCGTTTATTTGTCACTAAATTACAAAAATATCAGAACTTGGGCAAGTTCTTGCAATAGAAAATCAAGTTATTTATCTTGATTTTCATATCTTATAAAAAGAATAAGACGGATCATCCCGAAATCCTGAGGGGAAAAAATCGTATCTTAGTGGCAGTAAAAAAATAAAAGAGATGAGTTACGATCAATTTCTTCGTTTTATCTTTCCGGAGGGAATGTTTGATTACTTTGAGTTGTCTGATTTCAAAGAAAAGTCGGATAGGGTAGAAATATACTTTGAAGAGAAGAATATACACCCCCAAGAATATGCAACCGATAACTTGGAGAGCAAGGGCTTTTATGAACAAGTCAGGATGCAGGATTATCCGATGCGTGGGCGTAGCTGCCTGTTGTTTATCAAAAAACGAAGATGGTTCAATCACAGTACTGGCAAATATGTAAGCCGCAATTGGAAATTAGTGGCAGAAGGAACGCAAATAACGACTGAATTTGCGTCTTTTTTAAAAGCATTGGATCGACTCTCGCGCTCTTAGCATTAGTCTTTTGGCGGATCATTACGGAATGGAAGCCAAACTGTTGGAGTCCCAATATAAGAATCATCTGAGTCATTTCAGGAATTGGGAGCAACGTGCCCATGCCGAAGAATGGATGCTCTTCGAGAAAAACATTGGACCCTACGTCGGGCTGGACGAAACGGCACTGTCGTCGGGAGAACTGTATACAATCCTGATTAACAAAGAGGCCAAAGGAAGAAAAGGCACAATCATCGCCATGATCAAAGGGACATCCGTAGAAAAGGTATCCCAAGTTATACTCAAACTTTCCCGTCGCAGGCGGTTTCAAGTTCGGGAAATAACATTGGACATGGCAACCCAATATGGCCCGGATAGCTCGTCTCTGTTTCCCGGCTGCCAAGCTGGTTATCGATCGTTTTCATGTTCAAAAGTTAGCTTTTGAAGCCGTTCAGGAAATGCGGATAAAGGCACGATGGGAAGCCTTGGATAAAGAAATGGTCGAGATCACATACGCTAAAGCATCAGGACAGCCTTTTGTTACTGAAACATTTGAGAATGGGGACAGTCGAAAACAGCTGTTGGCCAGAAGCCGTTATCTTTTGTTCAAAAAAACTGAACTGTGGTCGGAGAGCCAAAGAAAAAGAGCTAAAATCCTTTTCCGAGAATATCCCGATATCAAGAAGGCCTATTACTTAAGCATGAGGTTAGGGTTGATATATCACCAGGCACAATCGGCAGATATTGCCTTGACGCGTTTGGCGCATTGGTATGATCAGGTGGACAAATCCGGTTTCCTGTCTTTTGGCACTGTTGCCAGAACTATACAAACACATTACTTGAATATTGTTGGCTTTTTTAAAAGACGCTCCACCAATGCCGCGAGTGAGTCCTTCAATTCTAAAATCAAAGCTTTTAGAGCACAGCTAAGAGGCGTGAGGGATATTGCTTTTTTCTTATTCAGACTCACCAATATGTATGCATAATTAATTCTCTATGGATATAGGTATCTCCTCATACGTACATAACCGGGCTAAATAAAAGAACTGCAACATAACTTATTAAAAAAAGCGTGTCCCTCCAATATAGAGGCAACACGCTCTTTCTAATAGTTAAGGTTTGGGATATTTATATTTCTTGTCGTTATATACTGTTACAAAAAAAGCTTGACCTGAAAGTTGTCAAGCTATACCCATTGCACAGTCAAGGCTCCTTTGTTTTTGTTCACTCTATACGTATAATCTTTCTGAAAATGAATGACAGCACGAAGGAACGCTTTTATTTTATACAAAACAAATTTATCTGGAATTATTTTTACACGGTAGAGTCAACAAGCAAGTGCAATTATAGTCATAAAAATGAAATTCATCCAAAAATCGTCATTATTAAAAGAAAAATCAATAAAGATTTGCAAACTTTAAAATAATCGTTTACATTTGTGCATATCAAAACCCTAACTATGAAAAGAAACCGAAACCTTGACAGCAAAAACAAAAAGAATTATTGACCAAAGCCAGGCTATGATTAGTAAGGCTTTTTGTACGGGTGGTATTTATACCACCCGTTTTTGTTGCTCCCATTTCTCGAAAAAATACTCTTTGGGGCTTCTGAAGCCCAGCTTTTCCCGAGGCCTACGGTTGATCTTCTTCTGTATCTCCATGACGAAACGGTCGCTCACCGTATTAAAATCAGTGCCTTTTGGGATGTACTGCCTAACCAGCTTATTGGCATTCTCTATAGCCCCTTTTTGCCAAGAGCAATAACTGTCCGTAAAATAGACGGTAGCTCTTAACTTTTTCTCTATGAGTTCATGGCAGGCAAACTCGCCGCCATTATCCGTCGTTATGGTCCTAACGCCTTTGCCCCTATAAGGGAACAGAAGACGGTTCACCACTCTCGGCAGGGAAGCTGCCTTCTTGCCATCGGGCAGCTTTTCCATCAGCAATAAGTTGCTTGACCTCTCGGTTAAGGTAAGGATCGCCCCTTTGCCCCCCTTGCCAACGATAAGATCCATCTCCCAGTCGCCGAAGCGGGTGCCATCCGCTTCCAAAGGGCGTTCGCGGATACTCGTGCGGTTGGGGATGTTCGTGACTTTTGTAGGACAAAGACGGGATATATGCCGACGATACTTCATCTTGTGACGACAATGGGAAGCAAGCTCACCACTAAAGTCCGCACGTATACGTCTATAGAGGGTCTCATGGGAGATCTTATACCCTTTCCTCTTCAAATAACCGGATATTTGCATGGGAGACCAATCTTCTTCTACCAACAAACGCAACGCCTCTTTTTCTATGGCGCTAGGAATTTTACGATTGCCGGGGAGACGTTCACGCCGTTCGCGCGACATCTCATCCGCAAGGCTATAACTATAAACACGATGACTTTTATTGCGTCTGAGCTCACGACTTACCGTACTGGCCGACACTCCTATTTGAAGAGCTATCGCTTTTTGGGTCTTACCTTCTTTTAGTCCCAAAGATATTGCATATCTTTGCTCACGGGTTAATTGTTTATACTTCATAACAATACAAAAATAATTAATCCTAAGGAGACTTCGGTCTCCTTTTTTATTGTATTGCTAATTGATTCTACGCTCTCAGGGGCTATGCACCCCTGCCGCTGGGGCAAACCCGCAGTGGTTTTTTCATGGGAAACACACTGCGAAGTTGCACTTCTAAGTTGAATTTGCAATTATTTTTACACTATCGGGGATTATAATAAATACTTGAATACTATCAGGGGGCTTATAGGAAGATGCAATAGATACTTTGAAAGATGGTTATATTTAATCCCTCAGGATTTCGGTATGATCCAATAAGACTGCTGTGGGAATACCGGCTTTTACAAAAGGAGCGCGCCCCAAATATGGGACACGCTCCTCGTCATAATTAAAGTTTCGGCTGTCATTATTATATTATTATTTATCCTTGTCAATCCCATATTACAAAAAAAGCCTGACACGATAAGTTGTCAAGCTACACATCCCGTATAGTCAAGGCTTCTTTTGCTTGGTTACTCTCTACTTATAATATCTCTTAAAACGAGTGACTTTGCAAAGGAACAATTTTATTTTATACAAAACAATTTTTTTTAGACTTTACTTTATATGTTGTCCAGCATAAAAAAAGAAAGGGGGAATTATGACACACCCCCAAGGAGAGGATATGATCCGATTCCGTATCTACCGGTTTTTGCAAATGAGATTATAGAAAGTCATGATGTTTCTCAAAGGTTTATGAATGATTACAAACAAACGGTTTCAGACCTGATTGCGGAACATTATCGTTACCAACAAGAAGTTGCTCACAAAGATGGATTATTGACGATGTGTGAGGCTTCGGGCCCCCATCAGAATCAGTCGGATGCATTATTATGTCAAAAATATTCGGATGTTCCTATGGGGGAGTTTTGGGCTCGTTCCAAAACACATCGTATATCCTTAAAGCAGCGTTTTTTGACGAAAGAAGCTGTCTCTGCCGGGCATATTTATGGTAAAAATGTTATTTCTGCAGAATCTTTTACATCGGTCGGACCTCAATGGGAGGAAGATCCTTATTTTTTAAAACCGACTGCGGACCGTGCTTTCTGTGAAGGAATCAATAAATTGTATTTTCATACATATCCTCATTCTCCGTCTCTAACAGCGAAACCTGGTTTTGTCTATTATGCAGGGACCTATATAAACAGGAATACTACTTGGTGGAATTATTCTTTGGATTGGAATACTTATCTGGCCCGTAATCAATATGTGCTGCAGCAGGGAACTCCTGTTGTAGATGTTTGTATTTATTATGGTACCGGCATTGAAAAAAGGATTCAATATAAGCAAGATTCTGCTCTTATGGATCTTGGTTATCAATACGATTATGTTAATTCTGATGTCATATTAAATCAAATGTCGGTTCAAGATGGGAAGATATGCTTGCCAAATGGAATTTCATATGAATTATTGGTTTTACCGGAAGAAAGTGGAATTTCTATAGAGGTATTGGAAAAAATAAGGGAGATGGTGTATGACGGTGCAACGATTGTTGGTCCCAGACCTATTTGTTCTATTGGTTTATATAAAAGTACAGAGATAGATCGCCAGATAAAAAGTATCACGAATTTATTGTGGGGAGAACTTGATACACCACTGATAGATAGAACTGTTGGAAATGGAAAAATAGTCTATGGGAAAAATATCGATCAGATTTTGTCCGAGAAAAAAATAGAGCCGGATTTGAAAATAGAAAATAGAGATTCGAATTTCTCATTGGACTTTATTCATCGTCGAAATAAGGAGTATGACATTTATTATTTGGCCAATTTGAGAGAGGAGGCAATAGATTATGCAACTTTATCTTTCAGGACTTCTGGAAAGGTACCTTATATTTGGAATCCAGTGGATGGTACAGTAATAGAGCAAAGGGTATATGTTGATGATGGGGAAAGGACTCATATTCCTTGTTCATTTGATCCGTATGGCTCTTATTTCATTATTTTTGAGAAAAAGGAGAATGCGAAACCTTCTATAATTTCTGTTACAGGGCCGGATGGTAATAGAAGTTGCTTTTTGGAGAAAAGTGGAAATTATCAATTGACTTATAGTAATGGTGAAAGTAAGAATATTACAATTGCTTCTGCACGATATTTAACGATAAATACATCTTGGAATGTCTCTTTTTCAACGGAAATGGGAGGACCCGGATCTGTTGAATTTAAGAATTTGATATCTTGGCCTGAATCAGAGAATTTAGGTATAAAATATTATTCGGGGACAGCTTCTTATCAAAATACATTTATAATAAAAGACGAGATTGAGGGAGCAAAAGTTTTTCTTGATTTAGGAGAATTGTATAATGTGGCTGAAATTGTTCTTAATGGACATAATCTGGGAACTTGTTGGCTGAGGCCATTTCAAAAGGAGATTTCGGAATATGTAAAACAGGGAAGAAATAAGATAGAAATCAAAGTAACAAATTTGTGGCCTAATCGGTTAATTGGAGATCAATTTCTTCCTGAGGCTGAAAGGTATACTCAGACAAATATATCCAAGTATACGAGACAAGATACATTGAGACCCTCCGGGTTATTGGGGCCGGTGCGTTTGATGATTATTCCGGACAGAGATGAATTTTAATGATTATTTTTTCTGAACTGCAACCCTAATAATATCCCTCCCGGTATCAATATGATCCCGGCTGAAACGAGCAAGGCTATCTGGAGGGAATACATGTCATTCAACCAACCGATGAAGGGGGCGATAGCGGCGAACATCAGGCGGATAATGAAGTTACGGATGGAAAGCACTGTCGCCCTCATGTCGGAAAATGTCATTTGGTTGATGTAGCCTTTGAGGATGGGTGTGGCAAAGCCTCGGAAAATGTAAAAGACGAACAATATGGCAAGGCCGGCATATGTAAGGTTGAAAGCTAAGGAGATATATCCGCCGACGATAAAGACGAGGATCAGGATTCCCATCTTACGCGGACCGAAGTAGTTGTCCACCCGGTCGGACCAGAGAGCGGCGAAGCCGACCGTCAGGTTCAGCACTGTCCAAATAACGCCATACCAGGAAACGGGAGTTTTCAGATACATTAAAACCGGTTGTACGAACCAAGCCATCGTGAGAGTGGCTGCCCCAATGATACCTGAATACATGATATTGTAGCAAAGTTGCTTGTTCGTTACCAGCGAATATTTAATGATCCGGACAATCTCGTTTACCGGATTCTGTATTTTATTGGAACGGCTGACCTCCTTAAGTACGAATGCTGCCGGAATGCCTGTAAATGCAATCACAGCTTGCGCATAAAAAGGAAGACGAAGGGAATAAGCTGCCAATAAACCGCCAAAGATACCCGCCAGTGCTTCGGCGAAATTACCGATCATTGTGATCCGTCCCTCATATCGTAAGTATAAATTCTCTTTTTGGTATTGGGCGGTAGTGTCGTATAATAGAGCGGAATCTGCACCGTTCACCAGTGTTTGCCCTGTGCCTAACAAGATTTCGGCGAAAAGGAAAGCTGTGAATGTTGAAGTGAACGAATAGCACAGGTATCCGAGAAAGAAAAGGATACACCCCAGTATCAGGCATTTTCGGCGTCCCCAAACATCAGCCAGATAACCCGAAGGAATCTCCAAAGCTACGGCAGCTACCGAGTAAACACTCTTCAGGATAAACACGTCCTGCAATCCTAGCCCGTGTTTTTCGTAAAAAAGCACGATGATAGGCATAACCAGTGTGAACCATTTGGATAGTTTGATCAGATAAAGAGCAAGTATGTTCCGTTTCATGCCTGCAAAAGTACAAAATATATGAAATGGCTTTTCTTCCTTTTGGAAAATGATATGCGTCGTACTCATTTTACGTTTTGAGCGTAAATAAACGAAATATTCGTAATGTGTTTGTTTATTTTGAATTAAATTGTTTTATTTGCTTTCGTATATTGATAGGATCAACTTAAAAAATCATATTATGAGAAACATTTTTATTTTGTTACCGACTATTTTGCTATTGTGCACATTGGGAGCATGTAAGAAAAATTCTGGGGTGGAGGAAGCCTTGCCGGTGCTGGATTTTCGTCAGGATATACCTGAAAAAGAAGTGACTTTGCAGGATATAGGGAATGTCAGGTACATCCGTTTTCACACATCCGACAGTATTTTGTTGGGAGACCATATGCGCTTACTCCCCTGTGGTGATAAACTCTTTTTCTATGATCGGGGAGGCGGTGATGTTTTAGGGTTTGATAAGGATGGCAATAGTTTAAGCCGCTTTAACCATAAAGGGCAGGGAGCCGACGAGTATACAGGTATTTATTATTTTGCCTTCGACCAAGAGAAAGCGGAGGTTTTTATCTGTGCCCCTAAAAGAATACAGGTTTACGGAATGGATGGCAGATATAAGCGCTCGTTACCGATCCCAGATTCCATTTTGATAGACGATATTATCTCTTTGAATGGCCGGTTCCTGTTATTGTCCGAAATGAGAAATACCCCTTTTATCCAGGATGGCGAACTGAAAAAATATGCTGAAGAGCTTCCGGATCCCAATCCTTATCCCTTCCTTTTGATGGATAAGGAAACCGGTAAGATCGAAGCTGTGCCGGTAAGGTCTGAAGGGCGTTTTCAGAATCTTGTATGGACCATGCGGGAAGGTAAGCCTTTTATCCTTGTGGGACGCCAACAGCATTTCTTTCCGGCTAGTGGGAAATACCTGTTGAGCCAGCCGGCAGCCGATACGCTCTATGCTATTTCCCCATCCCGTGAACTGGTTCCGATGTTTGCCCGTTTGCCATTGACTAAAGAAAAAGATGGTAAGATCGGCTGTGCCTTAATGGCGGCAACTTCCCGGATTATGCTTGTGGATGCCGTCTTTTTGAAAGATGAAGGAATGAATCAGTTGAAACGTCAACTCTATGTCTATGATATAAATAAGAAGAGTCCTGCCGTCGGCAGTTTGGTTAATGTTGAATTTGAAGGATACAATAATCAATATCCGGTTGTTTCGGATAACAAATTATATTTTATCCTGTATCCCCATGTTCTGTTGGAGGCAAAAGAGAATCATAAGTTGAGCGGCAAGCTGTTGGAGATAACGGAAACACTGGACGAAGAGGACAATCCAGTGTTGGTGGAGGTCGAACTGTATTAGTTTTTTCTGTATTCGGTAGTAGCGTCTTTTCTATGCCGGATAATAAACCAAGAGTGTCTAATTATTGTACACCATTGTCAAATAATTGGACACTTTGAAAAAATATCGTTGTATTTATTTGTTTGAACCTTAGTGTATTATGTGTTTTGGCACGTTTTTTGATTCTATAAAGGCAGAATATAATAAATTACATGACGATATGAAAAACTTAAACATCGCAGTTCGTTCCCTTTTTAAGAAAGGGCGACACAACGGAATGAAAATTGTTTCCCTGAGCGTAGGGTTATCGGTCGCTTTGGTCTTGATTGCGAAAATCTATTTTGAACAGTCGTATGATACGTTCTATCCGGATGCTGATCGTATCTATCGATTGACTGAAAGTTTTGTTACGGCAGATGGAAGTGGCGACTTTCCTCAAGTTCCTGGGGCTGTGGCAAGCGGGATGAAGGCTGAAGTTCCTGGTATCGAGGAGGCAACTCGCTTGACATATATTGCCGGTGAAGGAACGACATTCAAGACGCCGGAAAAAGAACGCTATTTTGCTGATTATATCTTGATGGCAGATAGCAATGTGTTCGATGTTTTGCAGCGGCCGATTCTGCTGGGTAACCCGAGAGAGGTGTTGGCTCGTCCCTGGTACGCCATGATCTCTCGTTCATTGGCTGAGAAGATGGGGGGCATCGATGCGGTAAACGGGATTCAGATCACTCCGGACGATATGCCGGGAATGAAGCTGACGATCGGGGGCGTATTTGAAGATATTCCGGAGAACTCGCATCTGCGGTTTGATATGTTGGTTTCTATGAATGGTATGAATGAATGGAGTCGTACCAATTGGGTGGGCAACGATCGTTATTTGAGTTACGTGCGCCTTTCTCCGGGTGTCTCCCCTGAAAGCCTGAAACCGGCCATACATGAAATGACACTGCGCCATATCGACCAGGAAGAAATGCAAAAGGCTGGAGTTGAATTAGATTTTTTCATGAAGCCAATGTTGGAGATGCATAGTGGCAGCAGTGATGTCGAAAACATGATGATGATGCTTGCCGTTTTGGCTTTCGCTTTGTTGTTTACGGCAGTTATGAATTATATTTTGATTGCAATCTCTTCGATCGTCAACCGGACGAAAGAGGTGGCAGTACACAAGTCTTATGGTGCTTCGGAAGGAAATATCTATAGTATGATAATGTCCGAAACATTTGTACACATGATGATTTCCTTACTGTTAGCTATTTTTATCATCTTCTTATGCCAAGATGTGATCGAGGATTTGTTAGGCGTTTCGGTAGCGAACTTGCTGCTTTCAAAGGGGGCATGGCTACTGTTGATGATATGTGCAGTTGTCTTTTTGTTGACAGGGTATGTGCCGGGTTTCCTGTTTGCTCGCATTCCGGTAGCTTCTGCGTTTCGTAATTTTCGTGAGAGCAAGCGGGTGTGGAAATTAGGGTTGTTATTCTTGCAATTCATTGCGGCGGGATTGTTGGTCACCTTGTTGATGAATGTGATTCGGCAGCATCAGTTTATGATACATGATGATCCAGGCTATGCTTACGACCGTTTGGCTTATTGCAACATCGCAGGACTCGATTCGACGAATCGGTCGAAGGTTTCACAGGAATTGATGCGTATGCCGGAGGTAGAAATGGTTTCAACAGCCTATGCATTGCCTCTTAGTGGTATGTCGGGAAACAATATCTCGTTGCCCGGATCGGAAGAACAGTTGTTTAATGTGGCAGACCAATATTGGGTAGGAAATGGCTATCTGGAATTGATGGAAATCCCCGTGATCGAAGGGCGTTCATTTACGGAAAACGTTGCTGTTTCTTATGAAATTATGGTGAATCGCGCCTTTGTCGAAAAGATACAGATGTATGCCAATTGGCCGGATGGACCGATAGGAAAGCAGATTTTTATTACCGGACATGACCAGGGTGAGAATGTCAATGCCATGTCGGGAGGTTACTACACCATTTGCGGTGTATATGAAAATTATCGGATCGGCTCTTTGGCTCGCTTGGATGATCGCCCTTCGGTCTAGTAGTACTCCTTTATCGATCCAATTGGTTAAGTTCAACACTTTGACAGCCGAGGCGGTTGATAAAGTCAACAATCGTTTGTTGGAAGTGATGCCGGACCGCAATGAGACATTGTCGATCTATTCGGTAGATGTCGTCAATTTATATCGGGATTCCCGGAAATTCCGCGATCAAGTGCTGGTTGGAGGGATCATCACGCTAATTATTTCCTTGATCGGTCTTATCGGATATACAAACGATGAGATCAACCGTCGTCGCAAAGAGTTGGCTATCCGCAAAGTGAATGGGGCGGAATCATTCGACATTATCCGGATTTTCTTGAAAGATATTATGCAGATCGCCATTCCGGCTGTTTTGATAGGATGTGTCGGTTCCTATTTTATCTCGGACTATTGGCAAGAACAGTTCCAGGAAAAGGTTAGTTTGCATCCTATGGTCTTTATCATAGGCGCTCTCTCGGTTTGGGTGATAGTTGCCATTTGTGTGGTTTATCGTACTTGGAAAGTGGCTAATTCGAATCCAGTGGAAAGTCTAAAATCAGAATAAGTTGAACACCCTTCATTTTTCGGTGAGTGTCTAATATCTTTACACTACTGTCTAAAAATTAGACACTCCCCAGAAATATCGAAATCTTTATAATGTTGTAAATAAATAGTTTATATACTTTGGCACGCTGTTTGCCTATAAGTAAGCAAGAAGAAGTAATAACAATAAAAACAGATACAGTCATGATTAAAATTGAAGGATTAAGTAAGTTTTTCCGTACGGAAGAAGTGGAAACGATAGCATTGAACGGAGTGTCGATGGAAGTGAAGGATGGTGAGTTTGTGGCAATCATGGGCCCTTCCGGCTGTGGAAAGTCCACTTTGCTGAATATCTTAGGTTTGCTGGACAATCCGACGTCGGGCGACTATTACCTGGCGGGCAAAGAAGTCGGACACCTGAAAGAAAAAGAACGTACACAGGTGCGTAAAGGCAATATCGGTTTCGTGTTCCAGAGTTTTAACCTGATCGATGAACTGAATGTATTTGAAAACGTGGAGTTGCCGCTTACCTACCTGAAAGTGAAAGCAAGCGAGCGCAAGCAGATGGTGAGTGATATCCTGAAACGCATGAACATCAGCCACCGGGCCAGTCACTTCCCGCAGCAGCTTTCCGGAGGTCAGCAGCAGCGTGTAGCCATCGCCCGTGCCGTCGTTTCGAATCCGAAAATCATTCTCGCCGATGAGCCGACCGGTAACCTCGACTCCAAAAACGGTGCTGAAGTGATGCAACTCCTGACTGAACTAAACAAAGAAGGAACCACTATCGTCATGGTGACCCACTCTAAACACGATGCGAGTTTCGCCCACCGCGTGATCAACCTGTTCGACGGTAGTATCGTTTCATCCATAAGCGAATTCATTTGATTTTTTGCAAAAACGCATAGACACATTCAAATTGTTTTTTGTAGATATATCCGGCTTGGGAAAGTCGGATATATCGCTTAATTAAAAGTAACATTATGAGCAATCTATTGGATATAAAATCTTTTCTGAAATTCCTGAGCCGGAATAAAGGGTACACGGCGATAGATGTCTTCGGACTGTCCGTTTCGCTGATGTTCGTGATCCTGATTGCGGTATATGTGGAACGGGAATTGAATATTGACAAGCAGCAGGCGAATTACGACCGGATCGTTGCTATCGGCAATGAAGAGTTTTTGGAATCGGCTGTTCCGGTTTCTTATTGGTTGGAAGAACGTTATCCGGAAATCGAAAAAGTCTGTCCGGTCATCACGGATCAGGGGAAGGGCAAACAGATTTTTTATGGCGACAAGAAGTTGACGGCTGATCTTGTGTATGCGGATTCAACGTTTTTCGATCTTTTTTCGTTCAAGGTACTCGATGGTGACCGTGACCGGCTTCTGGAAGATCCCTACAGCGTGGTAGTTTCGGAAAGCTTTGCCCGGAAAGTATTCGGTAATGATAATCCGATCGGGAAGAGTTTGCGCATCAGCGACTCGACCAGTGTCATGGTAACCGGTGTCATGGAGGACATCAACCGTTCGGTGATTCCGAATATGGACCTGTTGGTGCGTATCGAGCGGGTGACGGAATTCAACCAGTCATTGTCGAAGACAAATCCGGGTAATGCCGGCTCCTGTGTCTCGTTCCTGTTGCTGAAGCCGGGAATGGACTTGCAGGGACGGGCGGATGAGATATTGAGCTTTTTCAAAGAGCGGTATTGGCTTTACAAGAATGATTTCATGAAAGAGGTGCGCATTGTTCCCCTTTCGGAGATCTATTTCGGAAATACAGGGGTGCATAGTTTGAACCGAGGGGATAAGCGCTTTTCATTGGTCCTGATGTCTGTCGGTATCCTGATCCTGATTTTCGCGATCATCAACTATATCAACCTGACGGTGGCACAGGCCGGCCAGCGGGCGAAGGAGATGGCGACACGTCGCCTTTTAGGTTCTTCGCGTGTGGAACTGTTCCTGCGGTTGATGCTGGAGGCTACTTTCCTGACAGTCGTTTCGTTTATTATCGGGCTGATGTGTGCCAAGGCGGCATTGCCGTATGCCAATGATTTGTTGCAGGTGCGTTTGACGTTCGATGTGCTGGCGACACCACTTTGGATAGGGGCGATCGTTGCATTTATTGTGCTGACGGGAGCTTTGTCGGGACTCCTTCCGGCCTTGATGATCTCGTCGGCCAAGCCGATCGACGTAGTGCGCGGGACGTTCCGCCGGCAGACGAAGATGGTGTTCAGTAAGGTCTTTATTACGTTTCAGAATGTAATTACGATCGCCATGATCGCTGCCTCGCTGACGATGTATCTCCAGATCGACCATCTGATACATGCTCCGTTGGGCTATAATACGACGAACATCATCGAATCGAATAATGTTTTCCGTTCGAAGAGCGAGATGGAGCGGGCGGAAGATCTGTTGCGCCAGCTTCCGATGGTCAAGGCCGTCGGTCACAGCAACGGGACACCTTCGAGTGGGACGAACAATATGAGCGGAACTTATGAAGGCAAATCGCTCAGCTTCCAGCAAGTGCAGGTCGACAGTGCGGCTTTCCACATCTTCGGTTTCGAAATCAAGTCGGACAACCGGGTGGCTAATGCCGATGGAGGCTGGTATTTGAACGAGCTGGCTTTTAAACAGATGGAACTGACGGAAGATGCCCCTTCTTTCAAGATGTATGAAAATACGGTCCCGATCTTAGGGGTGATCCGTGATTTCCAGTTGAGGGACATCACGCGGAAAAATTCACCGGTGATGTTCCGTTTCCGGAATACGGAATCCGGCTGGTGGCCGTGGGATTATGTGATCGAGGTACAGGGTGATCCAGTCGAAGCATATGAGTCTGTGCGCAAGGTCTTCGAGGAGGTGTCGGGTATTCCTTTCGAGGGGCGGTTTATTGACCAGGGCATCCGAGCACATTTTGAGTCGCAGATCCGTTTGGCCAAGATCGTGGTGATCTTTGCCTGCATTGCGATCCTGATTTCTCTGTTGGGGTTACTGGCGATGTCGACCTATTTCATCCTGCAACGTTCGCAGGAGGTGGCGATCCGCAAGGTGTTCGGTTCGGACAACCGGGGAATCTTGATTCGCCTCGTCGGTACGTTCCTGATGTATGTTGGGATTGCGTTCGTGATCGCGACGCCACTGAGCTGGTTTTTTATGAAGCAATGGTTGGAGGACTACAACTACCGGATCACACTTAGCCCGCTGATCTTCATTGCGGCTGGCCTGTTTTGCCTTCTGATCTCCTTCCTGGCGGTATTCTTCCAGAGCTGGAATGCGGCGAATGCGAATCCGGTGGAGAGCGTGAAGAACAATTGAAATTAAAAATGAAAAATAATGAAAACACTTTTGCGCAATTTTCTGAGCGTCCTCAGGCGTTTTCAGATGGCAGTCGGTCTGAATATCATAGGCTTGTCTGTTGCCTTTACGGCATTCTTGGTCATTATGATGCAGGTGAGCCATGACCATAGTTTCGACCGTTGCCATCCGAAGGCGGGACGCATCTTCCTTGCCGAACTCTGCGACAGTGTGATGGCGAATGGCCGCGTGATTTATCCCGGTGCTTTTTCCGACGTGCTGATCGCCTCCTCTCCCCATATCGAGGCTGGGACGATGATTACTCCTTATGACAAACGGAACTATCTCTCGGTCGGCGAGGGAAGTGATGCAGAAGGTTTTCGCGAAAAGGTGACGACCTGCCATCCTGCAATCGTGGATATATTCGGATTCTCATTTGTCGAAGGGGACAAGGATTGCCTTTCCGATCCCGAAAAAGCGATTATCCCGGAGAGCATGGCACACCGAATGTTCGGTAGCGAACCGGCTGTAGGGCGGCAGATCCATTTTAAGGAGGCCGTTTGGACAAAGGCCGGCCGCGACCTGACAGTAGGGGGTGTCTACCGCGATTTTCCGGATAACACGCAATTGGGTAACACGATCTACTCTGCGATAGATGCTTCTTTCCGGAAACCTACCGAGTGGGGCGGATCGAACTGGCTTTGTTACCTGCTCCTTGATAGTCCCGAATCTGCCAAAGTGGTGGAGGATAATTTCAACCGGACGTTCGATTTCTCGCAAATCTGGGGATGTGAAAATCTCCATCTCCGATTGCTGCCACTTGAAGAACTTCATTATATGAATATGCAGGACATATGGGGAAGCAACTCGCTCAGGACACAAAGCCCCGAAACAGTACGCCTGCTTTTTCTAATCGCTTGGCTGATCCTGTTGATCGCGGCGGTCAATTATATGAATTTCAGTACTGCCCTCACTCCGATGCGTATCCGGAGCATCAACACACAGAAAGTGTTGGGAAGCCCGGCGAGTGCGCTCCGCCTGTCGTTGTTGGTGGAGGCGGCGGCTATTTGCTTGATGGCTTACCTGTTGGCACTCGTTTGGGTCTATTTGTTGGACAGAGGACAATACCTGTCTTTTGTAGAGGCGGATATTAGTTTGCTGCCGAACCTGCCGATTGTGCTGGTGACGGGGGGAATCGCTTTGTTGGTGGGGAGCCTGTCGGGTGTCTATCCGGCTTATTATATCACCTCTTTCCCGCCAGCATTAGTGCTGAAAGGGAGTTTCGGGCTGTCGCTGAACGGACGCAGGTTGCGCACGGTGTTGATCGGCTTCCAGTATATCGTCTCTGTCGCACTGATCGTTGGGGCGTGCATCATTCAGTTGCAGAACTATTTCATGCGTCATTATGCGCTTGGTTTCGACCAGGACCAGATCATGATTACTGAGCTTAGCCGGGATCTATGTATCAAGCATAAGGATGCTTTTACCGGCCAGTTGATGAAATATCCCGATATAGAAGGTGTCGCTTTTTCCGCCCAAAAGGTAGGGGGCGAGGATGCGTATTCGACTTACGAGTTTACGCATAAGGAAGAGGCTTTTCCCGGTTTCTTTTTAAGTGTCTCCCCTTCGTTCTTGGATGTGATGGGGATCGAGGTGACGGACGGAAATTGTTTCTCGCCGTCGGACGATAAGGATGGCAATTTTCATTTTATATTCAATGAGACGGCTCGCCGGGCAAACGGGCTTGAAGTCGGAGAGATGGTCGATATGGGGTGGGGACCGGGACGGATCACCGGTTTTATAGGTGATGTGGCGCTGACTTCGCTCCGGGAGGAGGAACAGAACATTGCTTTTTGTGTCTCGCCCGACAATAAGTTCCAGTGGTTGAGTTATGCTTATATCCGCCTTAGAGCAGGGGCGGATGTAACCAAGGCGGTCGACCGTCTTCGCGAGGTGGTGTCGGGGCTGGATGCTTCTTATCCGTTGGAAGTAGAGTTTTACGACTCGCTTTATAACCAGCTTTATCATCGCGAGGAGTTTGTAAAGAAGATGGTGACGGGGGCGAGCTTGTTAGCAATCCTGATCTCGGTCGTGGGTGTCTTCGGCCTGGTGATCTTTGAGACGGAATACCGCCGTCGGGAGATCGGCATCCGCAAAGTCTACGGGGCGACGGTGACGGATATCCTGCTGATGTTTAATCGCAAATATCTTTCTATAGTCGTGGTCTGCTTCGTTCTTGCCACACCGGTCGCTTACCTGTTTGCCGCCGGCTGGCTCGAAAATTTTGCCTATCGTACGCCTGTCTATTGGTGGGTGTTCGCATTGGCTTTCGGCATCATTTTCCTGGTCACTTTCCTGACCGTCTCGTTCCAGAACTGGCGGACGGCGAATGAGAATCCGGTGGATAGTGTGAAGGAATAGTTACTTTTCTCTTGAAAGAAAAGTAACCAAAAGTTCAAGGCTGAACCTGGCGAGCTACTTCGTTCCCTTCGTTCGCTGTCGCGTCTGAAACTCGCTTCGCTCAGACAGCAGACGCTCCGGGCGCTCACTCCGGTCACTGCGCTTAACGCTCACCAGCTTAGGCCGGAAATAGAGCTTGACGGCTCTTTGGGGATGGCCGATACTGTCTGCTTCTTTTCGATTCCGCATCAAGTGCGGGAACAGGCTTGTCCCCGTGCTTGACACGGGGCCGCAAAAAGAACTGTCGGTATCGGCCATCCTAAGAGAAAGCGTAGCTTTCTTGGAAAGGCCTAAGCGGATGGGCGTCAAGCGAAGGGCAAAGACGGAGCGTCCGGAGCCAGCGCTGTCTGAGCGAAGCGAGTTTCGCAGGCGACAGCGTAGTCTTTGCCCGGAGTAGCCCAGACGGTTAAGCCTTGAACTTTTGGTTACTTTTCTTTCAAGAGAAAAGTAACAGAATCAAATCTTTTTCTTGAGTGTAAAGAAGAACGTCATCCCCTTGCCCAGCCCACTCTTGGCGGATATCTGTCCTTTGTGGAAGTTCACGCCGTTCTTGACGATGGAGAGTCCCAGACCGGTCCCGCCCACCTTGCGGCTGCGGCCCTTGTCGACACGGTAGAAGCGTTCGAAGATACGATTCACGTGTTCTTCTGAGACGCCGACGCCATTGTCCGAGAAGCTGAAATAGTAGAACTTCGGGTCCTCCTTGTAGCAACTTACCGTGATCCGGATGCCTTCGCCCGCATACGCGATTGCATTGTCGTAGAGGTTGCGGAAGATCGAGTAGAGCAGCGAATAATTGCCATAGATCGTGGGGTTGCCTGGAAGGGCCACCTCTGTCGTGATCTTTTTTTCCTCCATCTCCTTCGAACATTCCTTCTCGATCTCGCCGACTAATTTCCGGATGTTTACTTCCGATAACTCGAACATTTCGGAAGCTTCGTCCAGCCGGTTCAATACCGAGATGTCGCGCAGTAGTCCCGTTAGCCTTGTACTCTGCGAGTAGCAGCGTTCGAGGAAGAAGCGGCGTTTGTCGTCCGGCAATTCCGGGTTGCTGATGATCGTTTCGAGGTAGCCTTGGATACTGCTGACGGGAGTTTTCAGCTCGTGCGCCACGTTCTGTGTCAGCTGTCGTTTCATCCGGCTTTCTTCCTCCTGACGGGATATATCGTTGATAGATATCTCGTAGCTGTTGTCGAGGAACAGGATACATTCGATCAGGAAAATCTTCCCATTTTTGTCCACCGTGACCGATTCGCGTAGCACTTTCCGTTTGCGGTTCGTGTTCGGGATGTTTTTGGAAAGGAACAGATGGATCGGTTCCAGTTCCGGGATGTCGACTGCGTCTTCCGATTGCCGTATCTGCATGTCGGAAATCAGGTTTGCAAACTGTACGAACAGGATGTTGGACAATATCTCCCTGCCTTCCGGCGTGAACATGGCGAAACCTTCTTTTGCATATTGGAAATGCTTGATCAGCTTCTCGCGTTCCATCGAAAGCTCGTCTTTGGCCTTCTGCTGGCGGTGGTAAAGCCCGACGATGTTCTTCGATATGTCTCCAAGCTCGTCGTTAGGAAAGACATATTCATTCTCCGGTATGCGGTCTTTCTCCACATTCAGGGCGAAATCGCGCAGTTTCGAGATCGTCCGTCCGATGCTGAACGTGAAACGGGAGAGGACGAAGAAGAATATCAGCGTCATCAACGCCATAAAGTAGATGAAATCCTTGTCGATTGTCAGTACGCGTTGCGTGTAAGGATCCCAGGGAAGAGCGGAACGGTAGATATACCCGCCGATATTCGTCGCCGTGTAGAAATAACGTTTACCGGTCGAATTAGACGAACGGATGGCGAATCCTTCATTGTAGAGGCGTGCCTTGCGCACCTCGCTGCGGTCGTTATGGTTGTTGAACTCCTCGGCGCCACTATTATCGAACAGCACTTTCCCCGCGGGGTCAATAATGGTCACGCGAAGATCTTTTTGGGGGATGTCGTCGATAAACTGGTGGACCACTTGGCTGATATCTTCTACCTGTTGTGTGCGGCGGAACAACTGGTAATTGTAATTCCCCAACACGTTATTCAACTTTTCCTGGGCAAACTCTCGTTCCCGCTGATACTGGAATAGCAGGAAGCAAGCTGTGAACCCCAGAAACATGGCGAATATTGACCAGAAAAGTCGCTGGCTAAACGGTATTCTGCTGTTTGTTGTTGATTCTATCTTGACCATAATATGAGTTGAGAGTTGAAAGTTGAGAGTTAAAAGTTGGGAACTGAAAGTTGAGAGTTGAGGTCTGTGTGCCCTCCACTTTCAACTTTCCACTCTCAACTCTCAAAGCAGTATCCGAAACCGAGGCGCGTTACGATGTTCTTGCCATACGGCCCGATCTTTTTGCGTAGGCGAGTGATATTTACATCGATGGTGCGGTCAAGCACATATACTTCGTCTTTCCATATCCGGGAAAGGATTTCCTCGCGTGAGAACACATTTCCTTTGTTTTCGAGGAGGAGTTTCAGTATCTCGAATTCCTTTTTGGTGAGCGGGACTTCCTGCCCATCGACAGAGGCTTTGATACGCTTCGTGTCGAGTGATAGGGTTTCGTATTTGAGGCATTCGTTTTCCTGTACTTTCTCCTTGTCTGATGTACGGCGCAACACGGCTTTCACGCGTGCCACCACCTGGCGGATGGAGAAGGGCTTGGATATATAGTCGTCGGCTCCCAGGTTGAAGCCTGTCAGCATATCGTTTTCGGTATCCTTGGCTGTCAGGAAGATGATGGGGATATCGGCCGTCTTTTCTTCTTTCCTGAGGATGCTGGCCATCTTGAATCCGGATATTTCACCCATCATGACATCTAAAAGCAGCAGTTGGTAGGAGGCTATGTCCATCTTCAACGCTTCCTCGGCGCTGAAAGCCGTGTCTACCTCATACCCTTCTATCTCAAGATTGAACTTGAGGATCTCGCATAAATCCTCTTCATCGTCCACTACAAGAATTTTTGGCATATCCATAATCTTTGTCTCTTTTTTATTACAAATACAATTTATTTCTGCAAAGGACGTATTTATGTATTTCGATGGAATGAAATACATATTACATTCTTATTACAAATGCGTCAGATCGGCACATCCTGCCACTGCCCGCTGATCAGTTCGCGGGTGGATTTGAACCCGTTTTTTTTCAGCAGCTCGAATGCTTCCGCACGTCCGTCGTTCACCAGGTCCGGGTAGTGGCAGTCGGAGTTTACCATCACCGGAATATTCAACTCGCGGAGGCGGTGCAGATAGTCGGTATGCGGATAGACCTCCTGTTTTTTCACGAGGTTTTTTGTGTTGACTTCGACCATCAGGCCCTTTTCTGCGATCAGGTGCAGGCAGTCGTTGAGCGGTTTTTGATACCAGTCTGCTTGCAGGTCGAAGCCTTCGCATTTGTGGCCGTTCATGTATATCTTGTCCATGTGGCCGACAATGTCGATTCCGCCTGCCTCGATCATTTGCTGTGTGGAGCTGAAATAATGGGCGACCAACTTGCGGATATCTCCGTCGTAGTAGGTGTCGACAGACTTCTGGTATTCCCGGAAAGAGCCGTCGATGCACACCATATTCTCTTCTGCAAGCGGCTGTGCGATTGGCAGAAAGTGGATGGAGCCGATGCGGTAATCGAGCGGCAAGTTACGGAAGTAGGGGATGGATGCGTTGTAGCTCTTGTCTAAGAAATCGATTTCCAGTCCCACGTATATTTCCAACCGGTCGTTGTATTTCTTTTTCAGCCGTTCTATCTCTGTCAGATATTCGGGCATATCATCTTTCGACATGTTCCAGAATGTTTCGAACGGCAATGGTGAATGGGATGAAAAACCGTAGGCGCGGAACCCGTGCGCAACAGCGAATTTAACGAAGTCTTCCGGCGTACTCCGCCCGTCACAAAATGTACAATGGCTATGGTAGTTACTGAGTTGCATAAAATTTTACTTGTAAGAAGACAAAGATAATTTTTTTATCCCGAAAGACAACCTGTTTGATAAAAAAAGGCTTGATTGCTGCCGAGGGATTAGCGGCGGAATCAAGCCTTGAAAACACTTAAAGGATGAAAAAATTGTATGTTTTATTTTATTACATTCAGTTCTTTACCCACCTTGATAAATGCTTCGATAGCTTTATCCAGATGTTCTGTTTCGTGGCCAGCGGACAACTGTACGCGGATACGGGCCTGGTCTTTCGGCACTACCGGATAATAGAAACCGGTTACATAAATGCCTTCTTCTTGCATCTTAGCTGCGAAATCCTGAGATAATTTGGCATCATACAGCATAACGGCGCAGATAGCGGACTGAGTCGGCTTGATATCGAAACCGGCAGCTAACATCTTTTCGCGGAAATAGCTGACATTGTTCATCAGTTTCGTATGCAATGCGTCGCTTTCTTTCAGCATCTTGAACATTTCCAGGCTGGCACCTACGATAGCGGGAGCGACAGAGTTGGAGAACAGATAAGGACGGGAGCGCTGACGCAGCATGTCGATGATCTCTTTCTTTCCGGTTGTGAATCCGCCCATAGCGCCACCGAATGCTTTACCTAATGTACCTGTGAAGATATCGACTCTTCCGTATACATTATATTGTTCAGCCACACCGTGTCCTGTCGGGCCTACGACACCGGCAGAGTGGGATTCGTCGACCATTACCAATGCGTCGTATTTTTCTGCCAGTTCGCAGATCTTGTCCATCGGAGCCACGTTTCCGTCCATAGAGAACACACCGTCTGTTGCGATGATGCGGTGACGTTGTGCCTGGGCTTCTTGCAGGCAACGTTCCAGGTCGGCCATGTCTGCATTGGCATAACGGTAGCGTTTTGCCTTGCAAAGACGTACGCCGTCGATGATGGAGGCATGGTTCAAAGCGTCGGAGATGATCGCATCCTCTTCAGTGAACAACGGTTCGAACAGACCACCGTTGGCATCGAAACAAGCAGCGTACAGGATTGTATCTTCGGTTTTGAAATAATCGGAGATAGCAGCTTCCAGTTGTTTGTGAAGATCCTGTGTCCCGCAGATGAAACGGACGGATGACATGCCGTATCCGTGTGTGTCCATAGCTTCTTTGGCTGCCTTGATCAGACGTTGGTTGTCGGACAGGCCCAGGTAGTTGTTTGCGCAGAAGTTCAAAACGTCGCTTCCTGCGTTTACTTTGATGTCGGCTCTTTGAGGAGTGGTGATGATACGCTCGTTCTTATACAATCCGGCAGCTTTGATGTTTGCCAATTCCTGAGTAAGGAAATCTTTCAGTTTACCGTACATAACTTTGTTTTTTGTTAGTATTTCTAATTAAGTTGACAATTATATCTCTTTTATCGCAGACAAGTGGCAAAATATCTTTTCGAAACCTTTTTCTTTGTCTCTGATTTGTCTGCCGATGCGGCAAAGGTCATATTTTTTTTGAATATATAGGCTAAAAAAATACAAGAAATTCATACCGGAATGTTTTTATTCTCTATACCTTTGCCGCAGAAAAACTTAAAAGAACATCAAACGCAATGAAGAATGTATTAGTAATTGGTTCTACCGGTCAGATTGGATCAGAGTTAACCATGAAGTTGAGAGGTATCTACGGTGGAAACATTGTAGCAGGTTACATCCCCGGACAGGAACCTAAAGGTGAACTGTTGGAATCAGGACCTTCTGCAATTGTCGACATTACAAACGAACAGCAGATTGCTGAAACTGTATCTAAATATAAAGTAGATACGATTTATAACCTGGCAGCCTTGCTGTCGGCTGTTGCAGAAGCAAAACCGCAGCTGGCTTGGAAAATCGGTATGGGCGGTTTGTTTAATGTATTGGAAGTGGCACGTGAAATGAATTGTGCAGTATTCACTCCGAGTTCCATTGGTGTATTCGGCAATAACACACCGAAAGACAAGACTCCGCAGGATACAATCCGTAACCCGCGTACCATGTACGGTGTTACGAAGGTTTCAGGCGAGTTGTTGAGTGACTACTATAATATCCGTTTCGGTGTCGACACTCGTTCCGTACGTTTTCCGGGTCTTATCTCTTATGTAACACCTCCGGGTGGGGGTACGACCGACTACGCAGTTGATATCTATTATTCGGCTGCCAAAGGCGAGAAGTTCGTATGTCCGATCAAGCAGGGTACATTCATGGATATGATGTATATGCCGGACGGTCTGCGTGCAGCTATTGAAATTATGGAAGCCGATTCGACGAAATTCGTTCATCGTAACTCTTTCAACATTGCCTCTATGAGCTTTGATCCTGAAATTATCTACAACAATATCAAAAAGTATGTTCCTGACTTCCAGATGGAATATGATGTAGATCCGTTGCGTCAGGCTATCGCAGAATCTTGGCCGAACTCTCTGGACGACACGTGTGCCCGTCAGGAATGGGGCTGGAAACCGGAATTCGACCTGGATGCCATGACTCAGGATATGTTGGCAAAATTGAAAGAACGTTTCAACAAATAAGAATTAATTCCCCGGTCATTAACTGATCAATAGGAGAAAAAGGCGACTGTCCATCCGGATCGTCGCCTTTTTGTTTGTATCGTTTTTATTCAGTATTGTAGGCAGTTTCAATAACAATGTGACTGTTTCTTGTGTAGGAAACGATTAAGTTAAAAGTGCATGAAAAATTATGTTGTAAAACATGAAATAGTTAAATCAGGTTAAGGAAAAGTACTTTTTCGGTGAAATATTATGCTGTATAACATAAACTCCCTATATTTGCATCGTGTTTTTCATGGTATTAGATTTAAGGTTAACAATGAAGATTGGCTGTCCGTGATGGATGGCCTTTTTTATTTTATGCCAGTCCCGATTCTTTCCGGTTAATTCTAAAACACGTCTTGTCTTTTTTCAATCCCTTATTGTAATATCTTTCAAAAATGCATTGGTTCAAATCGAAACTATTACCGCATCTATTTTAGTTTTCTACCCCGTTTAAATCAAATTACATGCAAGGGTAATCTTTTTTAACAAACATCTATTTTAGCATATTATTGTATATCAGATTTTTATGTAATATTTGACTTTTAAGGGGGATACTGTTGTTTTTTGGAGGTGAGAATAGGTGTGGATGGTGGCAAAATGGGTTCCGATTTACTGTAAATGATGCCGATTAATTATGTTATATAGCATGTTTTCGTTAAATAGATTTAAATAAATGAGATTTCCAAGTGAAAATGTATGCTTCATAACATAAAATGCCTATATTTGCACTGTGTTTTTCATGGTATTAGATTTAAGGTTAACAATGAAGATTGGCTGTCCGTGACGGATAGCCTTTTTTTGTTTTTATCCGGATCATCCATTCTTTTGGTATTCTTGATTATATTTGTATCTCTGAAAAGGATTCATTGTAACTAAAATATCATAGTATGGAAATGTACAAAGCAAATGATAACCGGTATGCCGATATGGCGTACAGGCGTTGCGGACGGAGCGGGTTGTTGTTGCCGGCCATCTCTTTAGGATTGTGGCATAATTTTGGTAGTGTGGATGTGTTCAGTAACTTTATTCAGATTGCGCATGCTGCTTTCGACAATGGGATTACACATTTTGATCTTGCCAATAACTACGGTCCTGTATATGGATCGGCAGAGGAAAACTTCGGTCGTATCTTGAAGAAAGGTTTGGGGCTGTACAGGGATGAGCTTGTTATTTCTACAAAAGCCGGATATGATATGTGGCCCGGTCCGTATGGTAACTGGGGAAGTCGCAAGTATCTGATGGCAAGCTTGGATCAGAGCTTGAAACGGATGGGTCTGGAATATGTTGATATCTTCTATTCGCATCGTCCGGACCCGCAGACACCGATTGAAGAAACGATGGGAGCGTTGGCAGATATCGTTCGACAGGGAAAAGCTTTGTATATCGGAATTTCGAACTATAATGCCGAACAGACAGAAAAGGCGCTTGCTGTCCTGGGGGAACATCGTGTGCCTTGTCTGATTCATCAAGCGCGCTATTCGATGTTGGATCGCTGGACCGAACCGGACCTCTTGCCTCTACTGAAGCAGGAAGGGGTGGGAATGATCGCTTTTTCGCCCTTGGCACAGGGTATGCTGACGGACAAATATCTGAACGGTATCCCTGAAAACTCACGCGCAGCCAAATCTACAGGCCATCTGCAACGCGAGCAGGTAACGGAAGAAAAGATAAGTAGAGTTCGCCAATTGAATAAACTTGCAAAACAACGTGGACAAACGCTTGCAGAAATGGCACTCGCCTGGTTGTTGAAGGACGAACGGGTAACGAGTGTCTTAGTGGGGGCCAGTTCGGTTGCACAGTTGACGGATAATTTGAAGGCGTTACAAAACAAGGTTTTTTCAACGGAAGAGTTACAGGCAATAGAGAGTATATTACAATAAAATAATAATATAAATCATCATTTACCGGTGTACAATAAAATAAAGGTGTCCTGTAGGGGCGGGGTTCTACTCCGCCCATTGAATCCGGACAAGGCAAATAACGTCCGCCTTATCCGGATTCAATGGGCAGAGCAGAGCCCTGCCCCTACAAACGACAATTATTTTGTATGACCGTGTCATCCATGTTTTATATTGATAAATCAGTATTTACTAATTCGAACAATTAATGAAACCATTCTTATATCAGGTTGCATCTCTTTTTTATTCTAAATACGGGGCGGAAGTCAGCCGTCTGGCTTTTGTTTTCCCGAACCGTCGTACGGGATTGTTCTTTCAGAAATATTTGTCGGAAGTGTCGGAGAAGCCACTTTTCTCTCCGACGATCCTGACCATCAACGACCTGTTTGTACAGTTGAGTGGAAAGCAGACTGCAGACCGGATCAGCATGTTGTTTAAGCTGTATGATATCTATTTGAACCATAGCGGTTCTTCTGAAACATTCGATGAGTTCCTCTATTGGGGGGAAATGTTGTTGAATGACTTTGATGATATCGATAAATATATGGTTGACGCTCGCATGCTCTTCACAAACGTGACAGACCTTCGTGAAATTGAGAATGATTTCAGTTTTCTGAGTCCCGAACAGATCGCGGCTATCCGGACTTTCTGGTCTTCTTTCTACCCGAAAGGAGATACACCCAATCAGGAACAGTTTCTGGCTGTCTGGCAAATCTTATACGCCCTATATACCGATTTGAGGGAAACGCTTGCTGCCGAAGGTAAGGGATATGAAGGTATGATTTTCCGGGAAGTGGTCGAGCAGATGGAGAAAAACGAATGTTGTGACCTTCCCTATACGAAAGTCGTGTTTGTCGGCTTGAACGCCTTGTCTGTGGCTGAAGAACGTTTCCTGTCTGAATTACAGAAACGGGAAATAGCAGATTTCTACTGGGATTATGCTTCGCCGAAAGTGACAGATCCGGATAATAAAGCCTCTTACTTCGTGGAACGCAATTTACGGCGATTCCCTTCACAGTTGCAAGTTGAAAGTGGAGAGTTGAAAGTGGAAAGTGAAGATAGCAACGCGAAGCCACTTTCCACTTTCATCTCTCCACTTTCAACTCCCAAGGTCGAGGTGATCGGTATCCCTTCCGGTATTGGGCAGGCCAAGCAGGTGCACAGTATTTTAAGCGAGCTTTGCAGGGAAGATGAAATGAGTGCAGAAGAAGCGTTGCGGACGGCTGTGATTCTGCCGGATGAGCATTTGTTGATTCCGGTCCTGAATGCCATCCCCGAACAGATCAAACGGATCAATGTGACGATGGGATATCCGTTGGCCGGTACACCAGTCGCATCTTTGATGGAATATATTTTAGCTTTGCAAAAGAATATTCGTTATGTGGACCGGAGGCCGGTGTTCTATTTCCGGGATGTTTTGCCGATCCTGAACCATCGATATATTTCGACTACTTCTCCGGAGGTGGTCTCCGATCTGGTAAAAGATATTTCAGAAAACAACAAGATTTACATCTCGTATGACGATCTGGATAAGACGTCTCTGCTCTCCATCCTCTTTACTCCGGTGACTGCGGTGGAAACTTTCTCCGATTACCTGATCAACGTGTTGCAGGAACTCAATAAAGCAGTTGAAAGTGGAAAGTTGAAAGTGGAAAGTGAAGATAGCAACGCGGAGCCACTTTCCACTTTCAACTCTCAACTTTCAACTATTAACGACATCGAACAGGAGTTTATCTTCCATTATTTTGCTACCGTCAATCGGATGAAGGAAGTCATGCGGGAGGCGAATGTAGAGATGAAAATCGACACCTATTTCCGTTTGCTGAAACGTGTGACGGATACGATTACGATCCCTTTCCATGGCGAACCTCTTTCCGGTTTGCAGATCATGGGGGTTTTGGAGACTCGTGCGCTTGACTTTGACCGGTTGATTATTCTTTCGATGAATGAAGGGATTTTCCCGTTGAGGAAAGCGGCTAATTCATTTATTCCTTATAATCTCCGCCGGGGGTTCGGTTTGCCGACATACGAGCACCAGGACAGTGTTTGGGCGTATCATTTCTATCGTTTGATTTATCGTGCCAGCCATGTCAGCCTGCTTTATGATACCCGGAGTAACGGATTGCAGACAGGCGAGGTAAGTCGTTTCGTGCATCAGTTGCATTATCATTATGAGGAACCGATACAAAACAAGCTGGTCGTTTACAATGTCTCTTCTTCCAAGACTCCTGCCTTGCAGGTGGCTAAGACGGAGGAAGTCATGAACCGTCTGGTGGCTTTCCGGAGTGGCGGGACGCGAGCGATATCGGCGAGTGCAGTCAATACTTATCTGGATTGTCCGCTTAAATTCTATTTCTCCGTTGTCGAAGGAATACGGGAAGAAGAGGAGGTAAGCGAGACGATCGAAAGTAATGTTTTCGGAAGTATCCTGCATAAGGTGATGGAGGAATTGTATCAGCCATTCTGCGGAAAGATGGTGACGGCTGATCTGCTGAAAGCGATCCGCAAAGATACGCCTATGTTGACAGGAGCGATTGCCCGTGCCTTTGCCGAAATTTTCTTTAAAACGGATATCGTCCGTCCGCTCACCGGACAGAATTTCCTGATCGGCGAAATGATTCGCAAATATGTAGAGAAAGTGTTGGAGAGGGACGCTAAACTGACTCCTTTCCGTTATATCGAATCGGAAAAGCAGATAAAATGCCTTTTCCCGTTGACGGATAAGAGCAATATCCAGCTGAAAGGATTTATTGACCGTATAGACGAAGTGCGAGATACCGTCCGCATCATCGACTACAAGAGTGGGAGCGGAACGACACAGTTTACCTCTGTCGAAGCTCTTTTTGACAAAGAAGATACAGATCGTTCTAAAGCGGTTATGCAGGTCTTTATGTATGCATGGATGTACGGCACGGTTCAACTTTCAACTGCTATTCAACCGGGTATCTATTACATGCGGACTCTCTTTTCTCCCTCTTTCGACCCCGGAATCTACCGGCGTACAGACCGGTTTAAAACAGAACAGGTCCTGGACTTCGCCAATTATCATGCGGATTTTGAAAACAGTCTGCGAAATTGCCTGGATGAAATCTTCGACACAGAAACCCCATTCGTACAAACTCCGAACGGCAAAGCTTGCGTATATTGCCCGTTTAAGGATATTTGTGGGAAATAGGATTTTTCACTGATTTCCCATATATTCATCCACAATCTCATTCAGGAAGCGGTTGAATGGGAGAAGCTTTCGAAAACAATCGATGGTTTCTTCCATCCAGTCAGGCTGGCTGAAAAAGCTGTCGGGCTTAATACCGATAACGCTGAAATCTTTGTGCTTTAATATATGGCCATAAGGGGAATCGGAGGGGAAACCTGCCGGGATACGTTTTAGCATGTCCCCTTCGAGTGACGGGTATAGAGCTTTGAAGGAAGGCTCTTCGATGATGGAAACAAATTCATCTATGTTATTGTATATTTCACGTCGAAGGACTTTCAATATTTCCGGTTTGGGATACCAGATACCACCGGACAGTACGCAGTATTCCGGTTCAAGATGAAAGTAGTAAGCTCCCCGGATACTATGACGCCCTCCTTGAGCAATACAGGCTGACATATAAGTCTTGTAAGGCGACTTGTCGAGGCTGAAACGGATGTCGCGATTAATACGGAACAGACATTTCCGGGCATCCAATCCCCGTATGTCAGGATCGAATACACTGATTCGTTCGATTAATTCTTGTACTTCGTTGATAAAGGTACGGCGAAGTTTGTCATATCGTTCTCTATTTTCATGGAACCAGACGGTATTATTGTTCCGCCGTAAATCGTCTAAGAATCGGATGATTTCTGCATTCATATTAGGATATTCTTTTTATTGTATTTTATATCTCCATTGTCCCGGAGTCATCTGTTTCATCTTTTTGAAAGAGCGATTGAAGTAGGGAATGTCGGTGAAGCCGCATTGCCAGGCTATTTCATTAATGTCCTTATCCGGAAAGTTGAGGAGTAAAGTGCAAACGGCTTCTATCCGGTATTCGTTGATGAAGTTTGTAAACGTTTTGCCTGTTTCACGTTTGAAAAACGAGCAGAATGCCGTTGTACTCATACTGATTACATTTGCGGCGTCCGAAAGAGTTATTTTCTCCTTGTAATGCTCGATGACGTATTTGAAGATCAGTTGCATGCGTCTCATATTTTTGGTGATACCATTAAATTCCGTTTCCTGCAAACCGATAGGGATTAAATCGGTTGTGGTTCCGATTTGTTGCAGGATGCGGATCAACATCAGCATCCTTTCGCTTGCATTCAAGCAGTTCATTTCTTCTAAGCAGGATTTGATTTTTCCGGCAGTTCCGCCTGTCAGCAGGATACCTTGCTGGATTGCTGATAACCGATGAGCGGCATATTCCCATTCGGTAAAAAAAGACAGGCCGGCTTGTAGCAGGTCGGGGTTGAATTGCACGACTATACATTGTCGTTTCCCATCCGGCTCGCAACTTTCCGGGTTATACATCCAACAATGTGGTTGGTTGGTCGGGACCAGTACGACTTCTCCCTCCTCGAACGGCTCCAGAAAGTCGCCCATCATCCGGTAGCCTGAACCTTTCACAACATAACATATTTCTATTTCGGGATGAAAATGAAGAGGCATTTCATCTTTTGGGTACAAGCTGGAATAATCGTAGCGTAACGAGGCACAACTATCTTTTTTGATTTGTTCGAATTTTAGTTTCTCGTGCATGTCGGATGAATTTTCAGATAAAACACAGTAAAATTAGACAATAATCGCATAATCTGCGACAATTACACTTAATAATTTTGTTGTTTCTTTGCGGCCGGAAAAACAGAAAGATTGAATAGGTTATGAAGAAAGGTTTGTATGCATTGTCCTTTGGTACATTTGGGCTGGGGATTGCAGAGTTCATTATGATGAGTATCTTGCCGGATGTGGCGGCAGGATTTGATATTTCCTTATCCGAAGCCGGACATCTTATTTCGGCTTATGCGTTGGGTGTATGTGTGGGAGCACCGTTGGTAGTGGTGGTGGCCAGGAGTTGGCCGTTACGTACGATCTTGCTTGCTTTGGTCGGGCTTTTTGTTGCCGGGAATCTGCTTATGGCGCTGTCGACCGATTATTGGATGGGACTGTGTGCCCGGTTTGTATCGGGGTTGCCGCATGGGGCTTACTTCGGAGTCGGTTCGATTGTCGCCAGCCGTTTGGCGGAGAAGGGGAAAAGTACTTCTGCTGTAGCTATTATGATTATGGGGATGACGGTTGCCAATTTGTTCGGTGTCCCGGCTGGGAATTTCCTGGGACATTTTCTGTCTTGGCGTTTGGTTTTTGTGATTGCAGCGTTGTGGGGTGGTGTAACGATTTGGTTTATCCGGAGGTGGGTTCCTGTTTTGCCCGCCCTGCCGGCAACGAATCTGAAAGGGCAATTTCGTTTTTTGAGAAGGTCGGAACCGTGGATGCTGATTGCTGCTACCATGTTAGGAAACGGGGGAGCTTTTTGCTGGTATAGTTATGTCAATCCGTTAATGACGGATGTATCTGGTTTCAGTATCGGGGCAATGCCTGTATTGATGTTGCTGGCGGGTGCGAGTATGTGTATCGGTAACTATTTGGGAGGACATTTGTCTGATCGTTTTACGCCCGGTATTGTGGCGATGTCCATGCAGTTTCTGATGTTTGCATCACTTCTGCTGATTTATTTTTTTGCTTCGTACGGCTTTTTGTCTGCTTTGCTGATGTGTGTTTGTACTGGTTGCCTGTTTGCTGTTTCTTCTCCGCAGCAATTGTTGTTGCTTCAGTATTCTCCTGGCGGAGAGATGATGGGCGGGGCGATGGTTCAGCTTGCCTTTAATTTGGGGAATGCTGTGGGTGCTTATTTCGGAGGATTGTCGATCGAACATGGGGCAGGGCTGGAAAGTACGGCATTGATCGGTTCGTTTTTTGCTCTGTTGGGGACGACGGTATTCTTGGTTTTCAATTATATGGTGCTTAAACCTCAGTGGAAGTTACTTTAAAAAGGGGAAATAGCCGTCCTAAGTCCGGATGGCTATTTTCAATGTCCAAAAGGGGGTGAATTCTAAGTCCTTTCCAAACAATATCTCTCAAATCTTACCCAAGTTTACGAACATTAACGTATCCTTGGGTAAGTTCGTATATAGACATAACAACTCTTCAGAAGTGTATAGCTACTTCCTAAACCTAAGATGTTTTCGAAGTTAAGGACCTTTTTTATTATACGGCTAATGTTACAAATGGAGTCTGCCTTCGTATCACAGCAAAAGATCTTGCTATGATTTTGGCTCTTACTGCATTGATTACAGATGCTTTATGTTTCCCCTCCGCTATTTTCCTTTTATAATATGCTTTCATCTGCGGATCCCAAGATATGGCAGTAATAGCTGCTCGGGTAAGGTATACTTTTACTTCTTTGTTAGCCAATGAAGAAGTCTGCGTTTTTCCCCGTATGGAAATACCTGAAGTATGTTCAAATGGGGCAACCCCACAATAGCAGGCAAATTTCCTCGGGGTGTCAAATCTTTGAAAATTGTCAGTAACACACAGTAATACAATGGCATTGATAATTCCTATTCCTTTTATACTTCTTAATAGCAAGTAGTTTGTGTAAAGCGATGTACTGGCGGCTATTAGTTGCTCCATATCTTCTTCCACTTCCAGGATCTTTTCTTTTATCGACTTGAGCTGCTCTTCCAAAAAAGAAATGGATTCTGTCACATCAGCCAACTTAGCCATCTGGGAGAATGTTTCCAATAACTTTATGCTTGATACTTTTTGCTTGACCAAATTGTCACGTATAATAATCCATCCCCGCAGTCTCACCAAGTCTTTGTTAGGTAATTTGTATAACTCTAGTTTTCGATAATGTAATACCGCATAGTTCGCTATCCTTTTGGCGTCAATGCGGTCATTTTTGCCTCGTTGTAGGCCCATGGACTTCTTGATGGTCAACGGGCAAACCAAAGCCAGGGAAAATCCCATGGAGACACTGGAAACAGATAACTCTGTGACATAGCTTCCCATGTTTTCAGCACAGAACAAGAGTTTGGATAAAGAGAGATGATAACCTGCTATCCAATCCAATAAAGATTGGATCCCTTCTGGAGTGTTATCAAAAGACTTGTGAGACAACTCTTTTTCGGCCGCAGACATTAATGATGCATCGAAAGTTTTTTTTCCTACATCAAGACCTACAAAATGAGAATAATTCATAATTTTGTATTTTACAGTATTAAACATGAAGGAGAAACAGCTAATACATTTATTAGGTCGTGAACCTACAATTCTAACTGGCTAGGTTCTCCTATTAAGAGAGTTGCAGTCTGATTCAGCCTATAGTCATTTAAGACTAGTGTCAAAGTTAGTTCACTGCAACTCTTCTTTTCAAATATACACTTATATTTTATTGTGATATTTAATACTGCAAATGTAAATGTGTCAAAATCCCCTTGTCCCCGCGCTTGACGCGGGGCCGCAAAAGAGCAAACCTTATCAATCAGATGTTTATATGACTAGCTTTAATGCGATCCCGCGTCAAGCGTTTGACACACCTCCTTTCATTTTATAATGTCTCTTGTTTCAGTTGTTCGACGAAACGGTCGATCCGCTGTAGTTCTTTCGGAATATCGATCCCCTGCGGACAGTGTGGATTGCATTGATTGCAACTGGTACAATGATCCGCCTGGCGGAGCTTCGGAACACTGCGGTCATATCCGATCAGATAAGCTCGGCGAGCTTCGCGGTAGTTTTCATCCTGTCCACTCTGGGGAACATTCCCTTCGTTCACACATTTATTATAATGAAGCAGAATTCCCGGAATATCGATCCCGTAGGGACAAGGCATACAATATTTGCAGTCGTTACACGGAATGGTCGGATACTGCATCATCAAGTCGGCGGTGTCGAACAAGAAATGGTTTTCTTCTTCTGTTAATGGCTGCAATGGGCAGTAGGAGCGTAGGTTGTCTTGCAGGTGCTCCATGTAAGTCATACCACTCAGAACGGTGAGCACACCGGGAAACGAACCGGCAAACCGGAAAGCCCATGAGGCCACACTTCGTCCCGGCTCTCGTTGTTTCAAGCGTGCGACGATATGGTCGTGTACGTTTGAAAGCCGCCCTCCGAGAAGTGGTTCCATGATGATGGCGGGAATCTCCCGTTTTTGTAATTCCCCGTACAGATATTCCGCATCGGTGTTTCGCGGGTTGATCTCTTTGGCGTGTTTCCAGTCTAAGTAATTCAATTGGATCTGGACGAAATCCCATTGGTATTCGTCGTGCTTCGAAAGCAAATAATCGAACACCTCTATATCTCCGTGATAGGAGAAACCCAAGTTTCGGATACGTCCTGCCTTGCGTTCTTCGAGCAGGAAGTCGAGTATACCGTTCTTGACATACCTGTTTTCATAGGCTTCCATGCCTCCCATACCGATCCCGTGGAGCAGCATATAGTCGAGATAATCGACTTGTAACTCTTTGAGCGAATTGTTATACATCGCGATAGAAGCCTCACGGCTCCATGTGTCGGGAGAGAAATTTGAAAGCTTGGTGGCGATATAATATTTGTCACGCGGATAACGGCTGAGGGCGATCCCCATGGCATGTTCCGAACGTCCTTTGCAATAGGCTGGCGATGTGTCGAAATAGTTTACACCGTGTTCGATGGCATAGTCGGTCAGCCGGTTGACCATTTCCTGGTCGATTTCGTCGTCGCTGTCTCTTGCGCTGCTTTTGGCAATAGTCGGCAGACGCATGCATCCGTAGCCGAGGATGGAAACTTTGTCTTTTGTGGACGGCGTTGTGCGGTATGTCATCTGATCTGTAGGAATAGGAGTGGAGTTGCCTGAATCTGCGGTCACCCCGCTGTTCGAGTTGCACCCGGAGAGCAATGGGGCGGTAGTTGCCGTACTGATTCCTACAATCTTCAGGAAGTCTCGACGGTTTATCGCTTGATGATTGTCTTTTTTCATATATGATGATTCTTTTATTTCTTGATTAAATATTCCGGTGTTGTTCGTGCCCTTCCACATAAATGGCGCTGAACGGACGGGACGGACACAGGTTTTCACAAGCTCCGCAGCCGATGCATTTTTCCTCGTTTACGACTGGTAGTTGAAGCGAATCCGGGTCGTTCGGGTCTTTTGCCACCATCAGGATCGCCTGGGTAGGACAATGGCGGGCACAGTTGCCGCAAGTGACGCCATCCCGATTGACGATGCAATTTTCTTGGATCAGTACGGCATGTCCTATCTGGATAGCTGTTTTATCTGCTTTCGTGATCGGGCGGATCGCTCCGGTCGGGCAGACTTCCGAACATTTGACGCATTCGGGACGACAATATCCTCGCTCATACGATACCTCTGGTTGCATAAATGTTTGCAGGTTTCCCGAAGGACGAAGTACATGGTTCGTACAAACCGATACGCAAAGCTGGCATGCGGTGCAATGTTGGGAGAAGTTGGCAGCGCTCAGCGAGCCCGGAGGGGTGATCGGTGTCGTCCGGTTCGGTTTCTTTTTATCTTCAATGATAGCCAATCCGCCGTCGACTTTCTTGTCCGGAAGTTGTACTTTTTCCTGGGCTTTCAGGGCTGCTGAAGTGGCAAGTAATGCCGATACGGTAAAGAACTTGCGGCGGTCGGGCTTGTTTACAACCGGTTGGTTAGCCTGTGTTTCTGCTTTGTTTGTTTTTCTGCGTGTATATCGGATGGCCCCTTGCCGGCATTTGTCTATGCAGTCCATGCAATCGACGCAACGGCTGTAATCGATCTCGTGTGCTTTTGTATTGATACAGGCTGCTTTGCAATTACGGGCGCATAAGCCACAACCATTGCATTTGGACGTATCGATAACCGGCTTGAAAACAGAAAAACGGGAGATCAATCCCAAAACCGTACCTACCGGGCAAATCGTATTGCAATAGGTCCTTCCGTTCCGCCAGGCAAGTATGATTAGTGTAATAAAGGTAACTGTGGCAATGATGAAAGTAGGGAGGCTCCGTAGCCAAACTTCCGTCTCGTAGAAAGCGTAACTGTCTGCCCGTTCTGCTAAGTAGGCCAAGAGGTTATTTGCCCACCCCCAGAAGGGGGCGAATAAGTTGGAGGCGATGCGCCCGTAAGCGCTGTAAGGTGCGATTAATGCCGCCCATGCTCCTAATCCGCTGATCATGGCAAGGATAAATATTCCCATAACTCCGTATCTTAACCAAGACAACGCGGGGGAATAACGGAAACGATTTTTCTTCCGTTTCCCCGCCAGCCATGAAACAATATCCTGGAATATACCGAGAGGACAAATTACAGAACAGTAAACCCGACCGAAAATCCAGGTCAATGCAATGAGAAACAGTACCACACCGAGGTTTAGTGCCAATACTGCCGGCAGGAACTGTACTTTTGCCAACCACCCGAACCATACATGTAATGTTCCCGTAAAATCGAGAAACAGCAGGGTGACAAGCGTAAAACAGATGAGTGCAGTTGTAAGTCTGATTGTTCGCAACATAATAAGCTCTTTTTAGATAGTCTGTTATTTTATGTTGCAAAAATAGTGAAAGGAAATGGTTTACAACTTACACGAATTACGGATTGATGTACCAATATTACGGTTTTGTCAACTTCTGCAAAAAGTCTGACTGACAAACCTCAGAACTTCAGGCAGAGCCGTCCGCCAATAGGTCCAGCTATGGCCGCCGTCACGTACCCGGAATTCGTGCTTGATCCCTTTCTGCCTCATGATCTGGTGCACCTGCATGTTTCCGTCCAGTAAGCTGTCGTCATCACCACAGTCAATGTAATAACGGATTTTGGGTAAGTCGTTTTGATTCCAGTCGGACAGGATCTTCAAAACATTGTTTTGTTGCCAGTGTTCGTCTCCCGGTCCGAACAGGCGGTTGAATAAATCTTTGTGCGATTTGTTTTTTCTCGCTTCCATGACCGTATCGTCGAAAACGGCGGCACTCAATGGGGCGCATGCGCAGAACATATCCGGATGATGCAAGCTGTACAGGAATGAACCGTAGCCACCCATTGACAACCCGGCAATCGCCCGGCTTTCTTTATTACTGCGAATCCGGTATGTTTTTTCCATATAGGGGATAAGCTCTTCAAAAAACATGTCTTCATAAGGTGCTTTTCCGTCATACTGGTTGATATACCAAGTGTCCCATGCGTCCGGCATGACGATGATCATCGGCACGGCTTCCTCGTTTGCGATGGCACGGTCGGCAATCGTTTTCATTTGTCCCATCTGTATCCAGTTGGTTTCATTATCCGTATAACCGTGTAGAAGGTAGAGGACCGGGTAATTCCTTTTCGAGGTGCTGTAGTCGGAAGGCAGGTAGATGGAGTAGGAAACTTTCCTGCCTAATTTGTTACTTTCGAAAGAGAGCGATTCGAAAACCGTACTTTGCGAATATCCTGCCATATTGAATAGAAAACACAGGATGAAATAGAGGTGAAATTTGTTTTTCATATATTATTAATAATTAGATTTGTCTGTTTGGACAAAGTAAAAATAAGAGAAGAGAGCTTGCCGAAAAACTATTAAGTTCCGACATACTCTCTTTATCTTGTTAGGGGGTTAATCTGCCACCGGATAGGGAAATTCGGTCAACCCTTTGTACATAAACTGATAGGTCGGAACTTCGATTCCTAATTCCTGGGCAGCTCGTACGACATAACCTGTCAATGTTTCCACCTCGGTGCGGTTGCCCTTTTGGAAATCACTGTGCATGGAGGTAGTGGAATTGTTCGGCATGATCTTCTGAGCGTCGATAGCGGCGAATACCTGGTCGTCGGGCAGAGGAATCCCTTTGGCTACAGCCACGCTTTTGAGTTCATAACCTAACGTGATGAATAGGTCGATGTGGTTATTTATCACTTCGCCAATCGTCTCATTGAAATAGGAGGTGATGGTGGCAGCGGTCGAGATCATGAAGAATTTCTTCCAGATTTCCAAGTCGATATTATCCGGTATTGTGGTAAGGATACGGGCGTTAGCCAATATATCCTGCAATTCTTTCTGCCGTTTTGTTGGGGCTTCCTTACTACCGAAGAACATCCGGTCCTTTATGGTGAACTTTTCCACTCTTCCCGGTCTGACCAGGCGGGAACCGATGTAAACGCATCCTTTCCAAATCTCGTTGTTCGGTAATAGCTGTTGTATGCGTTCCGTTATGTTTGCCCCGTTCAGTAAGGGAATGATAACCGTGTTCGGACCGATCACCGGGGTTAGCTGGGCTATATTCTCTTCCAAATCGTAGCTTTTGGTGCAACAAAACAGGTAATCGACTGGTCCTATTTCGGCAGGATTGTCGGTCGCGAGGGTTGGTTTTGCTTTGATCGTCAGGAATGTATTTTTAACTTCGATGCCGTTCTCACGTATCTCTTTCAGGTTTTCACCCCGAGAAATGAAATAGATGTCAATATCTTCGGAATCTTTGTAACGGGCAGCTAATAATCCCCCGTAGTAACCGCCTACAGCTCCTATACCGGAAATTGCTATTTTAGTTTTACTCATATTCTTGTCTTATTATTTTTACAAAGATGAAAAATAAAATTGGAATAACTATATCAGTTTGAGTTCTTTTAGAAAGTCGGGGATACATTGTTCAAAATTAACACCGAAGCGGTAATCTGTTTTTGCATTATATGTCCGGCGTATACTGTCGGCTGTGAAGTTTACGGCTATTTGCGTTGAATCCTTTAGGCTGAAGTTATTCAGAAGGCCGGATAACAGAGCACTTGCAAAAACATCACCTGTACCGTGATAACTTCCTGGTATCCTTTCGGTAAATAGATAGTCTGTCGAATCACTCCCTTTGTCGTAGGTCGCAGCTCCCAATTTCTTTTCTTCGAAGTACACACCGGTCAGTACGACCTTTTCCGGTCCGAGCTTACTTAGCTTTTTTAAGATTTTTTCGATGTAAGCCTGCGTATAGGGACCGGGGTGGTAACTTTCTTCCAGTAATAAGGCGGCTTCGGTCAGGTTAGGGACAATGATGTCCGCCTTTTTGCATAAAGATCGCATACCTACGGCAAATTCAGGCTGAAATATACGGTATAGTTCGCCGTTGTCCGCCATTACCGGATCTACCAGGATCAGGTTGTTTTTTGATCTGAATAGTTCGAAAAACTCTTTGACGAGATCCAGTTGCTCGAACGAACCTAAGAAACCGCTATAGGTCGCATCGAATTGTATGTCGAGTGATTTCCAGTGCTGCATAAAAGCCCGCATGTCGCTTGTCAGGTCGCGGTAAGTGTATCCGCTGATTCCTCCTGTATGAGTCGATAATATGGCGGTCGGCATGGCACACGCTTCTATTCCGGCGGCAGAAAGGATCGGTAAAGCGACTGTTAAAGAGCATTTCCCGAATCCGGACAAGTCATGTATGGCTGCTACACGTTTTTGATAATCTCTATTTTCCATTTGTATGTTATGACTTTATTTTTCTATAACAACAAAAAATATTTCCTATTTGTTATTTGAAAAACAGAAAGGCTATGAGAAATATTGCTATTATTGCATTGTTATTGGTATGTGTCAGTCTGGTTGACAGTGCCGAGAATATGAAAGAGTTTGATTTAATGGAACAAGAAAATATGAATATGAAAGACAAGGCTGAAATCTATCTGGCAGGCGGTTGTTTCTGGGGTACGGAACATTTCCTGAAACAGATTAGAGGTGTGGAAAAAACGGAAGTCGGTTATGCTAACAGTCAGGTTCCTGATCCTACCTATAAAGAGGTATGTACAGGGAATACCGGAGCTGTAGAAACGGTTAAGGTTGTTTATGATCCGCAAACAGTCAGTCTGGATTTATTACTGAATCTATACTTTCAGACGATAGATCCGACCAGTGTCAACCGTCAGGGTGGGGATAGCGGTCTACAATATCGCACAGGCATTTATTATACCGATAAGGATGATGTCCTGGTGATCGAAGCTGCCATTAAGGAATTGGCACAGGACTATGCGAAACCAATCGCCATCGAGGTGATGCCACTCGTTAATTTTTATGCTGCAGAAGAATATCATCAGGATTATTTGGATAAGAATGTGGGCGGTTATTGTCACATTAATCCGAGATTGTTTGAATTGGCAAGGAAAGCAAACGAAGATATAAAATCCGGTTTTTAGTATTGAATGAGGTCGTGTCAATTTGATATCACTGGACGCAGATAACGCAGAATACACAGACGGACGCAGATTTATTTTGCTGATAATTAATAATATCTGCGTTAATCTGCGCTCGTCTGCGTCCCATGAATACCGATGTTTGACACACCCCCTTGTTTTTTATTTATTGTTTGAGAACATCCAAGTCCATTTATGCCAGATGCTTTCCAAGGGACCTTGTTTGTGATTTGTCAGCCACCATTTGCAGAACGAAACTTGTAACAGGAAGAGGACGAACCCGATTAGTAAACTTATTGTATAGCCGCAATAAGGAGCTAAATATAGCCCGAACGGGAAATAGATGATCGCTCCCATGATCGATTGTGCGATATAGTTGGTCAGGCTCATCTTTCCATAAAAGCGTAGAGCAGAAACAGCTTTCCTGAAGTATTCTTTCTGGTACAAGATCACAAACGAGGAAACGAGGACGAATGTAAACGCAAATTTCTGCCACATGTCGAAAGCTGTCCCTACAGTTTGCTTGATCAGGACATTGTCGCCTGCCATGATCTGTTCCTTTAAAGAATACAAGGGGGCGAAACAGATTGCAGCAATAATAAGAACCTTTACCCAAAAACGCAGGTGTGATTCGGTTGTAACGAATAGCTCTTTTCTACCGATATAAAATCCTAACAAGAATAAGCCTGCCGTTTGCAGAAAACGTCCGGCTCCGATAGCCCAGTATAAGCTTGCTTTTTGTCCTAACGTGATATTTCCCCAGATGAAATCCCAGAAATTTCCTGCTTTGGTATATTCGGCGACTTCACCATACATCTCGCCTACACCGAGGTTCGGCAGTGTATGGGTCGGATTGAACAGGCTCATGATGTAGTGATACCATTCTATCGGTTGGATTAATAATATAATAGCTGTGATTAAGATCGCTTTGTCATTCCATTTGCGAACCAGAAATAAAACCAGGCCTACTACGGCAAATAACAACAGTACGTCTCCGGCTGGGAAAAAAGCGGCGTTCAATGTGGCGAAACCGAGTAGCAGAACCAGTCGCCATAAAAAGCGGTAGCCGAAGTCTTTTCCTTTCTTTTCCTGATTATGACATTGGATGTAGAATGTAAATCCGAACAGAAGAGCAAAAATGGCATACGCTTTTCCTGCAAACAGGGAGAATATGATGTTAAACACTCCGTCGTTGAGGACAGCCAGCCATGCTGGTTGTTCTGTTGGATAGACAGGGAAAATAAAATGTTCCAGATTGTGCACTAAAATAATTGCCATGACGGCGAATCCTCTTAGCGCATCGACCACTTCAATACGTGGGGTTTTACTTGCTGATAGTTCCATATAAATTGTTTGTTAAATTATAAAATACAAATGTAAGTATTTGTGTGTGATTTCTTCTCTTTTTTTATTCCATTTGTTTGGCTTCTAATTTTTTACGGTGTTTGATGATGGATTTCATATTGGTTTGTGCCCATTTGTTGCCGAAGCTCGATACGGCAACAAGGCAACCGTACCAAAAATCGCCATCCAAGACTGCCTCTTCTTGTCTATGGAAATTTTGCAAAACAACCATCATACTATCATAGTTAGTTATTAAAAGCTGCTTTTCAGGCTATTAAAGCATGATAGTTGCTGTTTTCTACTATCATGCATCTATCATGTTTTTTGCTTGTGAATTTGTTTATGTATCTGATAATAAAATATTTATGTTTTTATAAGACAAAAACAGCTATCTCCAAAAATGGTGTCATTTGTAAAAAACGCCCTTTTTCTCCATATAAGATGTAAAAACAGGGCATAAAAGTGTCTCTGACATGGCAGATAAACATCCCCGCACCTCCGGCAGGAATCCACGAAGACCCGGGCCTGCACCTTCCCCACATCCGGATGTTCGTGCCTCTTACACCCGGGTCTCGAATAGCTTTCCAGGCTGTATTTGGCAAAAGAAAGGCTTGTCTTGATGAAAAAAGAAGCCGTTTTAACCTGTTCTGCACCTATTCCTGATCGGGCTGTATTTATCGTAGATTGATACACAGTGAGTTTGTTTTTTCGTCATGATAGTTATGATAGATGAATGATAGTATAAAACGGCAACTATCATGCAGTAATACATTGTTTTTAAACAATATACAGGCGATTATGATAGTATGATGGTGGTTCTTGCAAAAGTACTTATCGAAGTTCCGGGTAACTGTGGTGGGGTAAAGATAGCCGGATTATATGAAGGAATTGCTCGAATGGGCACTCTTTTAGCAAGCTTTTGGTATTCCTATCGAAATTCCGAACGGATTGCATTTCGTTTCCTATATTCTTTAGGTGTTATTCCTTGCGATTCTTTGAAAACTCTGTTAAAATGTGGGACATCATTAAATCCTACTGCAAAACAGATTTCCGATATTTGTTTTTGCGAATGTTTTAGAAGTTCGCAAGCTGTATTCAAGCGGTATTGGGTGACAAATTGCGAAAATGTCATTCCTTTACATCGTTTGAAGTATGAACAGAATGCAGAACGGTTCATACCGACTTCGGCGGCGATTTCGTCTAAAGAGATGGTATGAACATAATGAGCCATTACATAAGCGCAAATTTGCTGGATACGTCTCACATCACGTTCTATTTGTGTGGGTTTGCCGGCAAGAATATGATCGGAAGAAGTAAAAATAAAAGGTAGTAGGCGGAACATTTCGCATAATCGTCCCAAATCATCCATGTCGTTCATTTGTAATAGTGTATTACGAATAATACGAGAGCTATTCGATCCGAATTTTAATGCATTGACGGGAAATGTAAGACCTTCCAGGCGATTTCGTAATTCAGGGAAAAACTCCATGCACTTCATGACAAAAGAGTGGCTGAAAGCTACCATTAGATAATGGATACGCCCTTTACTGTCAGCTGATAAAGGAGTGTATTCCCAACAATGGTGCATAGACGGTGGTATAAGTGCCACATCACCTGCCGAAAAGGGTTGTAACGTATTTCCTGCCATTCGAGTTCCATGTCCGCAAATTACATAATATAATTCCCAAGCATCATGCTGATGCAATTTGGCTTCTAAGTGAGTCTCTATCCGCTGGTCTATGAAAAAGAATGAATGGTTCTCTATTTCAGGCAATTCGTAAGGGGTAATCATTTCTTCCATAATCACATATAAAATGGTTTAATGCAAATATACGACAAATATGTGATATGAAATGACAAATATTCCACAATATAGATCCATAACTTTGCTGCCGGAAAATGATACGTCTAACTATTAAAATGTATTGTTATGGATTTCTATCAAGTATTGGAGAAAAGAAGAACTATCCGAGATTTTTCCGATAAGGAAGTAACGGAAGAAGTGTTGGAAAAGGTATTGTCAACAGCCTTTAAAGCTCCGACCAACGACCATTTGCGGCAGTTTGAGTTCGTCGTTGTAAGAGGACAGGAAAACATTGCCCGGCTTATTTCACTGGTGGCGGAAAACACTCAGAAAATTCAGCAGGCTGGACTTGAAGCTGCTGCAAGTACAATGGATAAGGACGAATATACTATGTTTGTCGATGCATTACCCAAACAACAACGTATGCTTATGCAAAGCAATTGTCTTGTTCTGCCATTCTTTCGCCAAAAGGATTGCCCTTTGTGTTATCCGGCAGATCAAAGTTCACTCAATTATTTCGCCTCGGCATGGTGTGCTGTGGAGAATATCCTGCTGGCTGCAACTGCAGAGGGATTATCATGTGCGTTCCGTATTCCCATAGGTAATGAACCCGAGCATGTGAAACACCTTGTTCATGCCCCTGAAGAATATGAGTTTACTTGTTTTCTTGCCATCGGCTATGCAGCAGAGAACGCACATATCTGTAAACAGAAAGAAATTAGAGTGATGGATAGAATTCACCGGAATGTCTGGTAATTTGAAAAATTATTTGGTAGGTATAGGTGAATAAACAATTAAGTCTCACAAATTTAATGAACTTGTAAGACTTAATTGTTTATTTTTTAATAAGTTTCAGCGGAGAGAGAGGCTCTCGAACCTATACATTCAAGAAATATCATAAAAATGCAAATTATTGATAATCAAATATTGTTTGAAGTGCATAGTAAATCCAAATCTTTCTGAATATCTTTTGCTATTCCAAATATTGGGTGTATATTGGGGTGTAGAATTTCAAACGCACCCAATTATGAATATCAAACGAAACATCATTTTTGCATTGGAAAGCCGGAAAAAGAACGGTGTGCCAATCGTGGAGAATGTCCCCATCCGTATGCGTGTCATATACGCAAGCCAGCGCATTGAGTTTACAACGGGTTACCGCATTGATGTAGCCAAGTGGGATGCTGACAAGCAGCGAGTGAAGAACGGGTGTACCAACAAATTAAAGCAAAGTGCATCTGAAATCAATGCCGATCTGCTGAAATACTATACCGAAATTCAAAACGTATTCAAAGAATTTGAGGTACAGGAAGCCATGCCCACTACCCAACAATTAAAGGACGCATTCAACCTGCGAATGAAAGATACAAGTGAAGACCAGGAAGACGTAAAGATAAGTTTTTGGGAGATATTCGATGAATTTGTAAAAGAATGCGGCAATCAGAATAACTGGACTGAATCCACATACGAAAAGTTTGCAGCCGTAAAAAATCACCTTAAAAACTTCAAGGAAGATTTAACCTTTGAATATTTCAATGAGTTCGGACTGAACGAATATGTCAATTTCCTGCGTGACAAGAAAGATATGAGAAACAGTACCATCGGTAAACAAATGGGATTCCTCAAATGGTTCTTGCGATGGAGCTTCAAGAAAGACTATCACCAGAATATAGCATACGATACGTTCAAACCGAAATTGAAAACCACCCCCAAGAAAGTAATCTTTCTGACATGGGAAGAGTTGAACAGACTGAAAGACTATCAGATACCCAAGGACAAGCAGTATCTGGAACGTGTCCGGGATGTTTTCCTGTTCTGTTGCTTTACCAGTCTGCGTTATTCAGATGTTCGTAACCTAAAGAGAAGTGATGTCAAGTCCGACCATATAGAAGTCACCACCGTTAAAACGGCAGACAGTCTGAGTATTGAGCTGAACAAGTACAGTAAAGCCATACTTGAAAAATACAAGGACATCCATTTTGAAAACCACATGGCATTGCCTGTTATCAGCAATCAGAAAATGAATGATTATCTGAAAGAACTGGGAGAACTGGCAGAAATTAACGAACCTATACGTGAAACCTACTACAAAGGAAATGAACGTATAGATGAAGTTACACCGAAATACGCATTGCTCAGCACGCATGCAGGAAGAAGGACATTCATCTGTAATGCGCTGGCTCTAGGTATTCCTGCACAGGTTGTAATGAAATGGACAGGGCACAGTGATTACAAAGCCATGAAACCTTACATTGATATAGCCGATGATATTAAGGCTAATGCAATGAACAAGTTTAACCAACTATAAAAGTATCAGTCAGTTTCATAGATTATCATTTATTAAAGTTATCTTTGTCAGACAAGACTTATTAATATGGAAAGTGACAATAATCATAATATAGACAAAAGGAATTTTGACGCTTTTGTCCATGCTGTCGGTTCGGAAATAGAACAGGCGCAAGTCCGTCTCATTACAGCTGCCAATGCCCAGATGTTGTTCCATTATTGGAAGATGGGTAACTATATCCTGTATCAGCAGAACTTATATGGCTGGGGAGGAAAAATTATCAATAAATTGGCTCAGGCTATCCGCTTCAACTATCCTGAGAAGAAAGGATATTCTGTCAGAAATTTATCCTATATGTGTCAGTTTGCAAAGGCTTATCCTTTAAGTGTATTGAGGAAACTCATAGAAACGGATACAAAGTCCACTATCACAAGTGTACAGAATATTACAGAATCAGTCCAGGAGTTAAACAATACTGTATTTACGCAAGAGCCTCTTGCGCAAATACAACCGGCAGACAATAAGGAAACTACAATTATGCAAGAACCTCTTGCACAAATTCCGGATGTTACCGGAACAATATCCAGAATTTGCCAAATAGCAATTGAAGATATGGAAAGAATATTCCTATCATCACCTGTTGCAAGGATAAATTGGGCAAGCCATGTGGTCATACTCAATAATCCGCTTCTATTGGGTGTAAGATACTGGTACATGAAACAATCGGTAGAAATGGGCTGGAGCAGTAATGTGTTGAAAATGCAGATTGAAAGCAATCTGTATGACAGACAAATCAAGAGTAACAAGGTAAACAACTTCACTGCCACACTTCCGGCACCTCAAAGCGATCTTGCCAATTATCTGTTAAAAGACCCGTATATCTTTGACTTGGCAGGAGCAAAGGAAAAGGCTGACGAAAGGGATATAGAAGAACAGTTGGTAAAGCATGTAACCCGTTACTTGCTGGAAATGGGTAACGGCTTTGCTTTTGTTGCCAGACAAAAACATTTCCAGATTGGGGACAGTGACTTTTTCGCCGACCTGATCCTATATAATATCAAGCTCCACGCCTATGTTGTCGTGGAATTGAAAGCAACGCCATTCAAACCGGAATATGCAGGGCAGTTAAATTTCTATATCAATGTTGTAGATGATAAACTGAGGGGAGAAAATGATAACAAGACCATCGGTCTTTTGCTGTGCAGGGGTAAGGATGAGGTCGTGGCACAATATGCCTTGGCTGGATATGACCAGCCGATAGGTATCAGCGACTATCAATTGAGCAAGGCAGTACCCGAAAATCTGAAATCTGCTCTACCGAGTATAGAAGAAGTGGAAGAAGAACTGACCTTATTCCTTGACAAGGACAAGAACCCATAATATAAAGTATATGGCAGGAAAGATACAGACGATGATTCCCCAATATGGAGAACTCAACAGAATATACAGAGACTATATAGATAATTACGCTTTTTCTTTTGACAGGCAGAAATTCATATCGGATTTCTATCAGGAGTATAATGACATGAAATCCTTTGAAGCCGCTATCCTTGAACTGGTGCTTGACAAGCAAAAAGAGCAATACACCTTGATACTCAACAGCCTGAAAACTGAAATAGAAAAGAGCATACAGGCTTATGAGATACGCCCGTTAAGTGACAGAGCCATAGAACATGCTTGCTATCAGCACATGGAAAGGTATTCTCAGGAAATTGAAGCCCAGCTGGATGTTACAAGAAGTCTGAGCAAGCCGCTGAATGAAGCCAACAACAGGTATGATTCCATTGGTTACAGGGAGCATACAGCCGAAGAGGAAAAACAGGCAGAGAAAGAATATGAACGCTGCAAGGCTGAATATGACAGGGAAAAAGCCAAACTGAACAAACTCTATGATCAGCAAAAGGCTGCAAGAACAGAGGCATTCCAATACATGAAGAACTGTTGTGCGGACATATACCGTCAAAGCTGCCTTTTTCTGGATATATTGAAGAAATACATTCCTGACGGAAAGCAAGAGAATAAATCAAGCGAGCCAATCAGTCAGCAGGAAACGACAGAAGAACAACAGGAATATTTCAGCATGAAATTACTTTCGCTCATTCATGAGGTGTGCATAGGAGAACAGTTCGAAGAAATTTCCGCACTGGATTTCTATGCCAATATGAATCTTCACCCCTGCAACTGTAAGCTGAAAATAAAACCGAGAGAGAAAATACGTGTATGCTATCTGATATTCCTGATGAGCGAGAAACTCTCCAAACAGGACAGGGACAAATGGAAAGACAGAATACTGAAACTGCTGGATATTGACGACAGCTACTACAAATCCAAGTACAAGGAGCCTGTTTCAGATTTCCCCAGTGACAGCAACCAAAATTTCGCCAAGGAAATGGAACATATATTCAGATAATCCGTGATATATCCTGATACTTTACGAAAGTTCCACTTTTACCACTCAAATTAATTTTTGAGTGGTATTTTTATTTTCTGATATTCAATAAGATACAACGAAATTCAGATTATATCATCCCCATCCTTACCACCCGTATCCATATCTAATTTTGCATCGTTCGAGAACAGAAATAACAGCCAGTGCGCAGGGCTGATTGTTTAACGACTAATTAGATTGGACTATGACAAATATCCAAGAATTATTATCCAAACCCGTCTGGCAGATGACAGGCGAAGAGTTCATCATGTTAAGCAGGCACGCATCCGGTCAGCCGGAAGCGCAGCCGCAGCCCGTAACGGACACAGGCAGGAAGTATGTGTACGGAATACTCGGCATAGCCAAGCTGTTCGGGTGCAGCCTGCCTACCGCCAACCGCATAAAGAAAAGCGGAAAGATAGACAAGGCGATTACCCAGATAGGGCGCAAGATTATCGTAGATGCGGAATTGGCTCTTGAGCTTGCCGGGAAGAAAACAGGAGGACGGAAATAATGGGAGGTATGCTTATGGACTATATGAAAGAAATAAAGGAGATTTCGGCAGAACAGGCAATAATCCTTTGGCAAGCTTCACGCCTGAGCCTGTCGAAAATCTACGAGAAAGCACCTGAGATTCTAAAAGTGCAAGGTTCGGTCATTGGTACACTGGGCAATTTCAGTGCATCCATCGGCAAAGCCAAGAGTAAAAAGACTTTCAATGTATCGGCTATCGTAGCCGCCGCATTGAAAAACGGTACGGTACTGCGGTATGTGGCAGAACTTCCGGAAGATAAAAGGAAGATTCTTTATGTGGACACAGAACAAAGCCATTATCACTGTCTGAAAGTCATGAAACGTATTTTACGGCTGGCCGGTCTTCCTGATGACAGGGACAATGAACATCTGGAGTTTCTCGCTTTGAGGAAATACACGCCCGAGCAGCGCATCAGGATTGTCGAACAGGCTATCTATAATACACCGGACATAGGGCTTGTAATCATAGACGGCATCCGTGATATGGTATATGACATCAACAGTCCGGGAGAATCGACACGCATCATATCCAAACTGATGCAGTGGACGGATGACAGGCAGATACACATCCATACGATACTCCACCAGAACAAAGGCGATGAAAACGCAAGAGGGCATATCGGTACGGAGCTGAACAACAAGGCGGAAACCGTTCTGCTGGTGGAAAAGGACAAGAGCAACGGGGATATAAGCAATGTTTCAGCCATGCACATCCGTGCAATGGATTTCGAGCCTTTCGCTTTCCGTATCAACGACAATGCATTGCCTGAACTCATAGAGGGGTACAGACCCGAAGCGAAGAAACCGGGAAGACCGGAAGAGGAAAAGTTCGACCCTTACAGGCATATTACCGAACAACAGCACCGCATAGCACTGGAAGCGGCTTTCGGGCTAAAAGAGGAATACGGCTACAAGGATCTGGAAACCGCCTTAGTCAAGGCATATATGTCGGTAGGTGTAAAACTGAACCATCAAAAGGCGGTATCACTTATCATCATGCTCCGGAACAAACGGATGATAGTACAGGAGAACGGCAGGAAATACACGTTCAAGCCGGACTTTCACTATTAGACCGTCTAACTTGTAATCACTTCACTTTATTCGGCAGGTCTATATATTAAGGATAAAGCGAAGCGGTTGCAGAGAATGTAAAACCGCTTCACTTTATTACCGTATTCTATATATACGAAAATAAAGTGAAGTGATTATACAGACCGTACTTCATAAAAAGGTACGGGCGAAAAGAGAAATAAATATTCCAACCATTATTCAAACACTCATCTTATTATGGATATACAAACAGCAAAACAAATCAGGATAGCGGATTTTCTGTACAGTTTGGGACATTCTCCCGTCAAGCAGCAAGGTATCAACCTGTGGTATAAATCCCCGTTACGGGAAGAGACAGAGCCCTCGTTCAAAGTGAATATCGAGCGCAACCAATGGTATGATTTTGCAATTGGTAAAGGTGGAAATATCATTGCACTGGCACAGGAACTTTACTGTTCCGACTATGTACCTTATCTTCTACAGAAAATCGAGGAACAGACACCACACATACATCCCGTGTCTTTCTCTTTTGGCAAGCAGTCATTTTCCGAACCGAGTTTTCAGGAGTTGGACATTGTACAGTTGACTTCTCCTGCCCTGCTTGCCTATCTACAGGAAAGAGGGATAAACACGGCACTGGCGAAAAGAGAATGTAAAGAAGCCCGTTTCACCCACAACGGCAAACGGTATTTCGCCATAGCCTTTCCAAACATATCTGGAGGTTATGAAATCCGCAACCGATATTTCAAGGGATGTATCGCACCAAAAGAAATATCCCATATCAGACAGTCAGGAAAGCCAAGGAGTGCATGTTACGTTTTTGAGGGATTTATGGACTACCTTTCCTTTCTTACCCTGCGGCTTGAAAGCTGTCCGCAATACCCCGATTTCGACAGGCAGGATTACATGGTGCTGAACTCTGTCACCAATGTTTCCAAGGCACTCTACCCATTGGGAAGTTATGAGCGCATCCACTGCTTTCTTGACAATGACCGTGCAGGAATGGAAGCCTTGCAGCAAATCCGCAAGGAATACGACAGCACCCGGCATATACGGGACGCTTCCCAAATCTACTGCGGATGCAAAGACCTGAACGAGTATTTGCAGAAGCGCATGGCTGATGGAAAAGAACAAATGCAATCCGTCAGAAAGAGAAATGACACGCTATCCAAGAAACCGAAAGGCTTCCGGTTATAGCCCACTATAACTACACGCTTCGCTTACGTAGTTGTGGGCTCTCCCGAGGGGATTAGGGCTTTACCCTAAGAACCCACTCAGGGCGTTTCTCCCCTGAGAACCCCGAGCAAAGAGTGACCCTCTCTTTGCAATCTCCGCTTATGGGTTACACCCCTAAGAACCCTGTGCGGCTATGAGCGGACATCAGCTAACAACTTTAGTCAGACAACCAGAATCAAAATTTAAGAATATGGCAACAAAATCAAGCATACATATCAAGCCCTGCAGAGTCACATCAAGTGGGGCTCATAACCGGAGAACTGCCGAGTACATGCGCAATATCGGCAAGTCTCAAATCTACATCGTGCCCGAACTGACTGCCGGTAACGAGCAGTGGATAAACCCGGGCTTCGGTAATCCCGATCTGCAGGCGCACTATGACTACATCAAGCGGATGGTCAAGGAAAAGACAGGCCGTGCGATGCAGGAGAAGGAGCGTGAACGCAAAGGCAAGAACGGGAAAATTACCAAGGTGGCTGGATGCTCGCCAATCCGTGAGGGCGTGTTGCTCATCAGACCGGACACGACACTGGCAGATGTTCGCAAGTTTGGCGAGGAGTGCCGGAGACGCTGGGGCATCACTCCCCTCCAGATCTTCCTGCACAAGGACGAGGGACATTGGCTTAGCGGTCAGCCGGAAGCGGAAGACAGGGAGAGTTTCAAAGTCGGTAACAGATGGTTCAAACCAAATTATCATGCTCATGTCGTATTCGACTGGATGAACCATGAAACTGGAAAGAGCCGAAAGCTCAATGACGAGGATATGGCAACCATGCAGACCCTTGCTTCCGATATTCTCCTGATGGAACGTGGACAGGCAAAAGCTGTCACAGGTAAAGAGCATCTGGAACGAAATGATTTCATCATTGAGAAGCAGAAAGCCGAACTGCAACGTATAGAGGAAACCAAGCGACACAAGGAACAACAAGTAAGCCTTGCCGAACAGGAACTCAAACAGGTAAAAGCAGAGATACGCACGGACAAACTAAAGAAAACAGCCACCAATGCTGCTACCGCCATAGCAAGCGGTGTAGGTTCTCTTTTCGGAAGCGGTAAGCTGAAAGAACTGGAACATCACATCGAGCAGCTACATCAGGAAATTACCAAACGGGACAAAGCTACTGATGAATTAAAAATTCAGATACAACAAATACAGGAACAGCATAGCAGACAAATTCGTAATCTTCAAAGAATACATAATCAAGAACTTGAAGCCAAAGACAAGGAAATATCACGATTGAGCACCTTGCTTGAAAAAGCCCACAAATGGTTTCCCATGTTCAAAGAGATGTTGAGAATGGAAAAATTATGCGCTGTTATCGGGTTTACCAAAGACATGATAGAAAACCTCTTGACAAAGAAAGAATCCATACAATGTAGTGGCAAAATTTATTCCGAAGAACACAGGTGGAAATTTGACATCAAGAATGATATTTTTAGGGTTGAGAAACATCCGATGGATAGTGGTAAGCTTATGCTGACCATAAACCGACAACCCATAGTACAATGGTTTAAGGAACAATGGGAAAAGTTACAGCAGAATCTACGTAACTCGGTGCAGAGAGAGCAAAAATCCAGAGGATTTAGAATATAGAATAGCCTATTATTAATAAAATCAAGTATCTATGCATCCAAACAGATTGTTTTTATTACAGAATCAAAATCCTAAGAATTTATAAAAAATGAAGCCTAAAGAAGTTTTGGAAAAATGGATAGATTGCTTTAACAAAGCAGATGCTTATCATATAGCAGAGCTGTATGCTACTAATGCAGTAAATCATCAAGTCGCAAACGAACCAATAATTGGTAAAGAATCAATCTACAAAATGTTTGTGAATGAATTTGCCACTGCTAAAATGGTTTGTATGGTGGAAAATATTTTTGAAGATGGCGAATGGGCTATCATGGAATGGAAAGACTCTCTTGGACTTCGTGGATGCGGATTTTTTCATGTAAAAGATAACAAAATCGTCTTTCAAAGAGGGTATTGGGATAAACTTTCATTCTTGAAGCAACACAATCTTCCAATTGAATAAGTACTATCAGAATACGGACTGGGAAATTGAAATACCCAGTCCGAGTTATATAATGAATTTTACTTGTTAAACTATTTAAAGTCAGTTGGATAACAAACCATACCTTTCACATTCTCAGTAGCTCCAGGTATTAATTCAGCCACCATGCAATATTCATGAGAGACTTCGAAAGGAAATTCAATTCCTAAATCGATAGCCTTGCGATAGCCAAATCGAGGATAATACTCTTTATGCCCCAATACGACTGCTGTGCCGTAACCCAAAAGTGCTGCCCTCTGATGGGCTTACTGAATCAACATCCCCCCCAATTCCCTTACGCTGGAATTCCGGCAAGACTGCCAATGGAGCTACACTCAGGGATGTGACAGACTGGGTGTCACTATCTATCTTTACTTCTGTAAGTAAGATATACCAGACAATTTGTTTTTCTGTCATTTTCTTGTTCTTATCTAATTGTTAGGCTCATTGTTGTTATACATTGTTTAATTATAGATAAATCGTGAATATCCTTCTCTCTTAAATCGTAGCCCGAATGGAATACTTGTTGCCCTTTTGCAGAAATGCAAGGGATGCTTCTGCCTTCAAAGACTGCTGTTCCAAAATAGTCCGGTTGAAATTCATACCAGCCTCCATCCAAGTCGGCTTGTTTGGAAGTGCCGTCCGCATTCAAGACAAAAGGATGGATATCAATATAGCCTAATTCTTTGCTATACAGTTCCACACGGGTGGGCAACCAATTTGTTTCAATTTGATATCCTCTCTCCTGCAAAAGATCAAGGAGTTGGTCTGTATAATTGGCATCAAAATCAATGTCAATATCTCTATGCAAGCGGGTTTGCTGTCCGTACAAGACATCCACTCCCCAGCCTCCATCCAACCAAAACTGCATGTCCAGGCTTTCCAACAAGTCCAAAACTTGAAATAACTCTGTAATCGTAGTGTGTTCTTTCTTTGTCATATAATAATTCTTTAATAAATAATACTATGCGTAATTATCCAACTGCTTGATTGAAGAAATAAAATTTGCACCCACTCCAATCAGAAAGATAACCCATCCGCTGATCATAAAGACGGATGTGATACCCCATGCTTCCACCCAATATCCTGAAGCTACGATACCCAGCATTGATGGAAAGGTACTCAAACTAAAGATGAGAGAAAAAGTCCGTCCAAGCATGTCCGAAGCCAAGTTCTGCTGAATAATAGCGATGAAAAGCGCATGGTAAATGGAATAGGCTATGCCTCCTGTAAATGTTAGGCAAACAAAACCTATAAATGCGCTTGATGGTAAATAACTGGCGCTAATCAGATACAATCCCAATATCACATAAGCCGTATGCATCACTAATGTTTGCTTGCTTTTCAAAGCCTTACAGGCAAGTACTAAACCGCCCAACAATGCCCCTGAGCCCCAACCCATTTCCACAACTCCCATTTGCAAAATGTTTCCGTTGAAATGCAGAAGCGTCATAAAAGGAAATAACGTAAAAACAGGCATAAGGACAAAAGTCACCAGCGTAAAGCATACGAATAAAGGCAAAATGCCCATTGTACGCCGCAAGGTATGCCAACATTCCGTCAGTTCTTTTTTGAAATCTGGAAGAACTTTCGTTTTTTGAAGAGAAGGAATCTGGACACAAAGTAAGGTCAGACAAGCAGCAACAGCTCCGATCACATCTATGAGCAGAATATACTGTATGGGAAGCCAAACAACGAGGCTTGCCCCTACAACGGGGGCTATCACCTCACTGAAGGATTGAATGGAATGGTACAAACCTGATACCCTGACAAGATGGTGCTTGGGAACCAGTAGAGGGATGCTTGCCTGTAAAGCAGGTGCATGAAACGTACTGCCTATTGAACGACAAGCAGTCAATAGATAAAAAAAAGAAAGGTCTTTATAACCCTTGGTTATCACAATAAAAAGACATAGGGTACAGAACGCGATGAACAAGTCCGAATAAAACATCGTTTTCTTTCGATTCCATCTGTCAACATAGACCCCGGCAAACAAGCCTAATACAAATTGTGGTAAAAATCCAGCTAAAATAGCCAGAGATAAAGCTGTCGGGGATTTAAATTCGTTGCTAATCCAAAAAATAATGGAGAAGCCAACAATCGTACTTGTTAAAATAGATATGAGTTGGCCTATTCCTATCACGGCCAAAGTTGATTTCCAATGATTCATTGTGCTAATATTTCATGCGTTTATAGATAAGTACTTTCGTACATTAAGCAAAACGAAATTCTATCCACACAAAAAACTTGTATTATAATCCACTCCTGACGTTGGAATACAATAACAAATACTTTCAGGACGATGTAAAGTCCTGAAAAATCAAAGTGAATGGATAGATAAATATTAGTCTTTTCTCATCGGATTCTTTTAATATCGCTACTCTTTTATTATGTAGTGGTTGTATTATCTTAAATAAAACAAAAACACCCGACTTTACATTCTTGGGTGCAAAACTGGGTGTTTGTTTTGCAATCTGCTGATTTTCAGCGTTTGTTGCGGAGAAAGAGGGATTCGAACCCCCGGAACCTCTCGGTTCAACGGTTTTCAAGACCGCCGCAATCGACCACTCTGCCATCTCTCCAATATATTATGCAAACATTTTTTTGATTGCGGTGCAAAGATAGTGATTATTTTCGAATAACCAAATTAGGCTGTGAATATTTTTCTTTTCACTCTATTCTTTTTCTTTTAACCACTGAGAATAAACGTTTGTATCTTTTTATTGTTATTTTTGTAAGTGATAATAATTAAATAGTAATAAGTTTTATATGAGAAGTTTGAAAAGTCTATTGATGGTTGCGGTCGCACTGGTTTTGGTCAGTTGCTCCATGTCCGCAAAACCGGAAAAAAATGAAATGGAAGAGGTGTCTGCACAGGGGGAAGTGATTGTATTGAATAAGGCGGACTTTCTGTCAAAAGTATATAATTACGAAAAGAATCAGACTCAATGGGTATATGAAGGGAACAAACCGGCTATTATTGACTTTTATGCAGACTGGTGCGGCCCTTGCAAGAAAGTATCTCCGATCCTGAAAGAACTGGCTGCACAGTACAAGGATGATATTGTTATTTATAAGATAAATGTAGATAATGAAAAAGAGCTGGCTTCGGCATTTGGTATACAGAGTATTCCGACGTTGCTGTTCATTCCCAAAACAGGTAAACCTCAGATTGCTCAGGGAGCCTTATCAAAAGAACAGTTTGTAGAGCAAATAGATAATTTTTTGTTGAAAAAATAAGATCTTGCTTGAGAGGAGCAAGAAGGCACAATAAAAAAGAGGACATCTGCAAAGGTGTCCTCTTTTTATTTTGGCAAAGCTCGAATTATTCAGCGCTTTCTGCTGCAGGAGCTTCTTCTGCCGGAGCGGCAGCAGCTGCTTCTTCAGCTTGCTTAGCAGCTTCAGCGGCTGCCAATTCTGCTTTCTTTTTAGCTACGATTTCTGCTTTTGCCTTGTTTGCTTCTTTTTCTGCTTCCAGACGAGCTCTTTCTGCAGCTTTTGCAGCTTCGCTATCTTTGTCCTTTACAGCCTGAACAGAAGCCTGTTTGTTTTTCAACCAAGCCTGAAACTTGGTTTCAGCAGTAGCTTCATCGAATGCACCCTTCTTAACACCTTCCAATAAGTGTTTTTTCAAGCAAACACCTTCACGAGAAAGAATGTTACGAGTGGTATCTGTAGGTTGTGCACCTACCTGTAACCAATACAAAGCTCTTTCGAAGTTCAAATCTACTGTAGCAGGATTAGTGTTCGGATTATAAGAACCTATCCTTTCAATAAACTTTCCATCACGTGGAGCCCTGCTGTCTGCGACTACGATCTGATAAAAAGCGTAGCTTTTACGACCGTGTCTCTGCAATCTAATTTTTGTTGCCATGTTTGAATAATTAATTTAAGCTGTTTGTATTAGCGGGTGCAAAGATAGGGATTTTCATATATAAAACAAATATATTGGAGAAGAAAATAATTGATTATCTTTGCATGGGTGTGAAATTCTCAATTATCAAATAATAAAACGGATACATTATGAAGACGAATGTGTTGAAGAAAATGCTATTGATGCTGTTGTGTGTTGTTGCGGTAAGTATGACTGCCCTAGGGAAAGAGACGGTTTCGGATGTGTTGCCGATTGCCGATCCTTATATCCTGTTTTACAACGATACCTATTATGCTTATGGAACATCCCGTGCGGACGGTTTCGAGGTGTACAGTTCTAAAGATTTGAAGTCGTGGGAGCGTTCTTCCCGTTTGGCACTGAGTAAAGAAGACTCTTACGGGGATAAATGGTTTTGGGCACCGGAAGTCTATTATGTGGAGAAGGACAAGAAGTTTTATATGTTCTATTCGGTAGAGGAGCACGTTTGTGTTGCCACGTCCGATTCTCCTTTGGGACCGTTCGTGCAGGATGAAAAGAAGCCGATTCGAGAAGAAAAAGGAATCGATACATCCGTCTTTTTCGATGAGGATGGGAAGGCCTATCTTTATTTTGTCCGCTTTACAAACGGTAATGTGATTTGGTGTGCAGAACTGAAAGATAATCTGAAGGAAATCAAGGAGGAGACGCTGACACAATGCATCGAAGCGGTCGAGCCCTGGGAAATGGTGTTTGGTAAGGTGGCCGAAGGTCCTTCCATTCTGAAACGGGACGGCTTGTATTATCTGCTCTATTCTGCCAACGATTTCAGGAGCCAGGATTATGCAGTCGGCTATGCCACGTCGGATTCTCCTTTTGGCCCTTGGAAGAAAAACAGTAAAAACCCGCTTTTGCATAGGGTAGACGAACTTGTCGGAACCGGCCACGGGGCACCGTTTGCCGACAAGGATGGCAATTTACGGTATATTTTCCATGCCCATAAGAGTCAAACGGAAGTGAACCAGCGAAACTCCTATATCGTTGATATGTCTTTGTCTGGCAAAGACCAGGTTTCGATCGGTGGAGGGTTGATCCGCCCTGCTGTCGTAAAATAAATCACGAGATATCCATTGTGAATAGGTCCGATAGGGCATAAAAAGATATGTTTCCCTTGATTAATTCTGTAATCAGTGGCACTGATTATGTAATTGCTGACTGTGATTATATAATCGCTGCCACTGATTTTATAATCACTGCCACTGATTACAGAATTTCAGGTGATCGAAGCAAGAATTAGACACTGTCTTTTTTCTATTCCCTATCATTGCCATTTATTTCTTACCTTTGCCGCTCGTTTTATAAAAGTAATACATTTATATAGTATATGATTTCAGTAGACGGACTAACAGTTGAGTTTGGCGGTAGCGCATTATTTTCGGATATATCTTTTGTTATTAACGAGAAAGACCGGATTGCCCTGATGGGAAAGAATGGAGCGGGTAAATCCACATTGCTGAAGATATTGGCTGGAGTGCGTGAGCCGACCCGCGGGAAGGTGTCTGCCCCGAAAGATACTGTCATCGCATACCTTCCGCAGCATTTGATGACGGAAGACGGCCGTACGGTGTTTGAAGAGACTGCCCAAGCTTTTGCCCATCTACACGAGATGGAAGCGGAGATCGCTGCAATTAACAAGGAACTGGAAATACGCACTGATTATGAGTCGGACAGCTATATGGAACTGATCGAGCGTGTTTCTACTTTGAGTGAGAAGTTCTATTCTATTGAAGAGATTAATTATGATGCCGATATCGAGAAGACTTTGTTAGGGCTTGGTTTCACCCGCGAAGATTTCGGCCGTCAGACAAGTGAGTTCAGCGGTGGTTGGCGTATGCGTATCGAATTGGCGAAACTGTTGCTGAAGAAACCGGATGTGCTTTTGCTGGATGAGCCGACCAACCACCTCGATATCGAGTCTATCCAATGGTTGGAAGATTTTCTGATCGATAACGGGCAGGCAGTAGTCGTAATCAGTCACGATCGCGCATTCGTAGACCATATCACGACCCGTACGATCGAAGTGACGATGGGCCGCATCTATGATTATAAAGTCAATTATAGCCAATACCTGCAATTGCGTAAGGAACGTCGCGAACAACAGCAAAAGGCGTATGACGAGCAACAGAAATTCATTGCCGAAACGAAAGACTTCATCGAACGTTTCAAAGGCACTTATTCCAAGACTTTGCAAGTGCAGAGTCGTGTGAAGATGCTTGAAAAGCTTGAAATACTGGAAGTCGATGAAGAAGATACTTCCGCTCTGCGCCTGAAGTTCCCGCCTTCGCCCCGTTCGGGTTCCTATCCGGTGACGATCGAGAATGTGTCGAAGTCGTACGGAGACCATACTGTTTTCCGTAATGCCAATTTGATGATCGAGCGGGGTGACAAGATCGCTTTCGTCGGAAAGAATGGGGAGGGTAAATCCACGCTGGTAAAATGTATTATGAAGGAGCTTGAACATGACGGTACGTTGACAATCGGGCATAACGTGATGATCGGCTATTTCGCGCAGAACCAGGCGTCCCTTTTAGATGAAAACCTGACGGTGTTCCAAACGATAGACGATGTTGCAAAAGGGGATATCCGCAACAAGATCAAGGACCTGTTGGGTGCTTTCATGTTCGGAGGCGAGAATTCGGCGAAAAAAGTAAAGGTGCTCTCCGGTGGCGAACGTACCCGACTGGCAATGATCAAGCTGTTGCTGGAGCCCGTCAACCTGTTGATCCTCGATGAGCCGACGAACCATCTGGATATGAAAACGAAAGATATCCTGAAACAAGCCTTGATGGACTTTGACGGGACGCTGATCGTCGTTTCGCATGACCGTGATTTCCTGGATGGCCTTGTGACCAAAGTTTACGAATTCGGAAACAAGAAAGTGACGGAACATCTTGAGGGGATATACGAGTTCCTGCAACGCAAGAAGATGGAAAATCTGAACGAGCTGGAACGTAAGAATTAAATTCGTATCCCGAGTCCGAGCATCAGGTCGTAAGTGGAATAATCCACTCTGGGATAATGCCGGTAGTTCGTCCGTCGTGAGAAATAGCGGTTTGTCAGGGTGATGTTCCACTTGTCTTTTAATAAATAAGCCAGTTTCATCGAGAAAATGGTCAGGCGTGCGTTTCCGGCATCGCCCTGGATATTCAGGGTGCTGGGATCTGCCTGTGACCAGTCGATATCCGGATCGTATCCTTTCCAGGTAAAGATATGATAGTTTTCCATGTTGAGCAGGAAAGCCAGTCGTCTGTTGTAGATGATACCGGCACCGGCTTTGGTGCTGTAGCCACTTCCTAAGTTATAATCCCGTTCGCCAAGCAGCATGTAGTCCGACAGGCTGGCTCCTAAAGCTACGCCGTTTGCATACAGTTCAGCATAAATATCCGTCTTGTCCCCTGGTGTGGCCTGTTTGTAATAAATCAAACCGGCTCCTGCTGCTGCCGGTGCTGCTATGCGGTAGGGAGGGACGGTCATATCGCTCCCGTGGCGAAGTTCCGAATTGTAGAAATCGAAATGTTGGAAAAATCCAGCGGAAAGCGTCCGTGGACCTTTTGTCCAGACTGTTTTTCCCCATAAAGCTCCGATAGCGTTTACTTGGCTGACAACCGGTTGGGCAGAAAATAGATCTATTCCGAAGTTGAAGCGGAACCATTCGTAGGGAGAATAAAAATCATCGTTGATAGGATTCCCGTAATCGATGCGGAAGTTGATGTTCAGGCTGGTGGTTCCCCGTTTCGAACCTTCTTGTTCTGCTAAAAAGCGAGGTCCCATTGTGACGATGAAGTTGACGGGAACGGAGGAATAAGTTCGTCCTTTTGAGGAACTACGTCTCCAGGCTTCCCCCGAAATGATACGATTGAAAGCGCGGACCGGCGATAGGACACCTGCCAACACCTCTCGCCCCACACGTTCGGCTCCCGACGAACGGTTGTCGATGAACAAGTCGGACAACCGGTAGGTGATTTCTCCCAATTCGATTCCTCCGAATGTTGTCGCCAGCATGTCGTTGATCGAAGGTGGTTCGTTCTCCATAAAGAACTCCCACATCAGACTGCCGCTGGCTGCAAACGGGGCGGATTGCCAGAAATTCATGCCGTTGCTGCGGGCTGCGTTGAAATAGAGCGAACCGTGATAGGGATGGGAGAAAAGGTTTGTCGTGAACTGGTCGGTATCCCATACCGGACCTTTTTTGAAATTGCTCTTGATCGTATGCCCGTTGATATAAGCCCAGTCCTCTTTTACGAGATACCGGTCGAAGCCCCAGACGAGCATATTGAGTCCGAATGTTTCGAGTGCCGCTTTCCAGGGATGGCGGGGATGGAATAGGGTTGTGTCACTTATATAATGACGATGTGTAATTTGAGGTATATATTCTTGTCCCCGTATCCAGGAGAACGAAAACAGACAAATGAGTCCAGTTAATATATATTTCTTCATTTTTTCCCTTAATTAGATAGTCATCAGCACTTTTTTGAATGCAAACTTATATATAATCAACAGCCGGATATTCGTTTGGTTTAAATAATTATCAGGTCGTCTCTATAGAAAAACGCAACATTGCGAGGAAATACTTATTTTTGCAGAAAAAATCAAAATGATAGACTTCATTACGTTTTGCGATTACACCGGGACATTCGCTTTTGCGATTAGCGGCATCCGTTTGGCTTCAGCCAAACAATTTGACTGGTTCGGGGCCTATGTGGTCGGTGTGGTGACGGCGGTGGGAGGCGGTACGATCCGCGATATCCTACTCAATGCCACCCCTTTCTGGATGGAACAGGCTTCTTATCTCATCATATCGGCACTGGCATTGCTCTTTGTTATCATATTCAGGAAATATGTGATTAGCCTGAACAATACTTTCTTCATTTTCGATGCCATCGGGCTGGGATTGTTCGGTGTGGTCGGTATCGAGAAGGCGCTGGCATTCGGGTTTCCGATGTGGGTGGCTATTGTGATGGGGACAATTACGGGGGCTTTCGGCGGTATGATCCGCGATATCCTGATTAACGAGGTACCCCTGATCTTCCGAAAAGATATTTATGCACTAGCATGCGTGTTTGGAGGCTTTATTTATTACGCTTGCCTGCAGATGGGGATCGGACCGTCTCTGACGCAGCTTATCGCTGCTACCGGAATATTCGTCTCGCGGATAGTGGCAGTAAAATATCATATAAGCGTCCCTGTATTAAAAGGAGAAGAATAAAATTATTAACTTTGCGATCTATGACAGCAAGTATGAACACTCAAAGTGAGAAAGCCTCGATCCTGCTTATCTATACTGGCGGAACGATCGGTATGATTGAAAACCCCGAAACAGGTGTGTTGGAATCATTCAATTTCCAACATTTGAAGGATAATATGCCGGAGTTGAAGAAGTTGGGGTATGCGGTTTCGACCATCCAGTTCGATCCGGCAATGGATTCGTCGGAGATGGGGCCGGAGTCATGGATGAAGATCGTAAAGATTATTGCAGACAATTACCAGTTGTACGACGGCTTTGTTGTGCTTCATGGTACGGACACGATGTCTTTCACGGCATCTGCTTTGAGTTTTATGCTCGAGAATTTAAGTAAACCGGTTATCTTTACCGGCTCGCAATTGCCGATCGGTATGTTGAGGACCGACGGAAAAGAAAATCTGATCACTGCTATCGAGATTGCCGCTGCAAAGGAAAACGGCATCCCGGTTGTGCCGGAGGTTTGTATCTTTTTTGAAAATGACTTGTTGAGGGGTAACCGTACGAGTAAGATTAATGCGGACAACTTCAATGCTTTCCGTTCATACAATTATCCACCATTGGCACATGCCGGTATTTATATAAAGTATGACACCGGGCAGGTTTACCATCCTGTTTCGAGAAGACCGTTGAAACCGCATTATCTCTTGGACCGGAATATTGCGGTGTTGAAGCTTTTTCCGGGAATCTCTCCTCAGGTAGTGGAAAGCATCCTGAATATACCGGGGTTGAAGGGGGTTGTGATGGAAACGTTCGGAAGCGGTAATGCGCCGTGCTATGATTGGTTCCTGACGATGCTGAAAGATGCGGTTAGCCGGGGAATTGTGATTGTAAATGTAACCCAGTGTAGTGCCGGAAGTGTGGAAATGCACCGGTATGAGACAGGGCATAAATTGTTGGAAGCGGGGGTGATAAGCGGATTCGACAGTACGACTGAAAGCGCTGTTACCAAGCTCATGTTTCTTTTCGGCCACGGCCTGACGCCGGAGGAGGTGAAGGATCACATGAACTGTTCGCTGATCGGGGAAGTGACGATCCCCGACACGTTTCGCCCGTAATTCCTGTTAAGGACTGAATTGGAAATTAAAATGAAACTATCATTTCTGAGTTTAGCAAGTGGAAGCAGTGGAAACTGCTATTATCTGGGAACACCCGAATTCGGCGTGTTAATTGATGCAGGTATCGGTATTCGTACCATAAAGAAGGTGTTGAAAGATAAAGCGATCGATTTCTCCAAAATTATTGCAGTTCTGATCACGCATGATCATGCTGATCATATCAAAACCGTAGGTTGTCTGGGAGAAAAACATTGTATCCCTGTCTATACGACGGAGGCTGTCCACCGGGGAATCAACAAGAGCCGCTACGTGGAGGAAAAGCTTGTCGGTTCGCGTAAGGTGATCGAAAAAGAAGTGCCTTTTATGATTCGCGATTTCCGCATTACCGCTTTCGAGGTTCCGCATGACAGTACTGATAATGTCGGCTATTATATCGAATATGGCGATCATAAGTTCACGTTGGCAACGGATGTCGGCCATATTACCGAAACAGTATGCAAATATATGAGCATGGCAAACCACTTGATCATAGAAGCCAATTATGATGAGGAGATGTTGAAGTTCGGCACGTATCCAGCTTTTCTGAAGGAACGTGTAGCCAGCTCGACTGGACATTTAAGCAACCGTGAAGCTGCCGAGTTCCTCGCAACTCATTATGATCCTAAACTGAAAGATATCTGGTTGTGTCATTTGAGCCGTGATAATAATCATCCCGAACTTGCCTATAAGACAGTCGATTTTCGTTTATTTCAAGAAGGAGTAAGGGTAGGGAAGGACGTTTCCCTGCATGCTCTGAAACGGACTACACCGTCTGATATATTTGAATTCGATTAAAATTTTATGTAAAAAACTGCGGGAAAAGTTTGCAAAGAAAAATTAAACTCCTATCTTTGCACCCGCAATCGAGAAATAACGATAGCATGAATGACTTGGTAGCTCAGTTGGTAGAGCAAATGACTCTTAATCATTGGGTCGAGGGTTCGAGCCCCTCCCAGGTCACAAATTAAAAAACCTTTTACAGCATTTGTCTGTGAAAGGTTTTTCTCTATATCGGATCTACCGAAATTCCTCAGGATTAAAAAAGGGGATCAAAACTTACCCGCTCTATCGAAATAGCAAAAAGTTACAAAGAAAGTGAGGGTAAGTAATATGTTTTTTTATTGTGAAACAGAGCATAAGGCACTGATATACATACTCCCCTTACACGTCTATAAACATTTCTCCCAATTGTGCAACCAAATTCATCCACTTTTTGTACCTTTGCATTATGAAACATTTCTGCACAATGACCCGATAATTAAACAATTAAGATATACGAAACTCCGGCATCGTCTTATAGGCTTTGGTCAGCCTCGCAGGGATGGTGTCGGGGTTTTGCGTTTTTTAAAAAGCTATGGATATAACCGCCATTAACAAATATCTTCAATCAGCACCAAGATACCGCCTTGTTGTGCTGAAAGATGAGATGCCGCCTGACGACATCCCTAAGTTTGACATAGGTAAATCCATTTCTGCTTACATAATATCCGAAAACTTACCCCATTCAAAAGATTTGAAAATGCTCGTGAATGCTGAGTTTATGCGCCTTTTCAGGGAAATAGCCAGTAACGACACTACTTTCGGCAATGCTATTTCTCTATGTAACTTCGGGATAGTTTTTGAAGAAAAACTTGGCTTGGATATGCGGACAATCTTAAAAGATTTATCTCGCAATTATCTAATGTTTATTCAATGGGAGGGCGTAGTCAAAGATGACAGACTTTGTTTTTTGACTTCCGACTCTTCTAATTTTATAGATCTTTCAGAAATATCACACCTCACTATATGAAATATCTTGAAATACTGCAATTCAACCCAATAGTTGATGTAATCCAATTCAACAGACTTTCGGAGCGCGACTATCAACTCGATGCTCTACACAATTTCGTTTACCCTGATTATTTCCTCGAAACCATTCTCCCCGAGTTCGTGAAGAATATGGTTTTCGGAGGGCACGACCAAAAGGGTATTCAAGTAATAGGTAGCTACGGTACTGGTAAGAGCCACTTGATGGGTCTTGTGCAACTTGTAGCTGAAAATGCCGACAACCTCGCAGAGCTTCGCAATGAACAAGCACGAGAGATAATGCAACCTATTGCAGGTAAGTTTATGGTACATCGCTTTGAGTTGCAGCATAACAATTCGCTTTGGCGTATTGTTACTTTTGAGATACAGCGTTTCCTTGACAGCCACGACATCGACTATAAATTTGACGAAAATTCGCTCAAAAGCTACGGAGAGCAATTAAGCGAAATGATGGCTGCTTTTGAGGATAAATATCCCGACAAAGGCTTTATCCTCGCTATTGACGAGATGCTTCAGTTCCTTCGCCTCCGTGCAGAATCGGGTAACCTCGAAAGTGAGTTGCCCGTGCTTCAAGCCTTGGGGCAGGCTTGCAACAACACAAAGTTCGTGTTTATGTTCGGCGTGCAAGAATTGATTTATTCCGCCCGTGAGTTCCAGTTTGCAGCCGATATGCTCCGAAAGGTGAAAGACCGCTACCGCGACCTTTCAATCCGCCGCGAAGATGTTTCGTATGTGGTGCAAAAACGCCTTCTTGATAAGACCGAACAACAAAAGGCTATCATCCGTGAGCACCTTAAACCGTTTACGCTTTTCTTTGCCGATATGCACGGCAACATCGAGAAGTATGTGAATCTGTTTCCCGTTCACCCCTCATACATCGAGAACTTTGAGAAAATCAAACTTGCACAGTCGCAACGCGAAATTCTCAAAACACTTTCTCGCCAATTCGACAAAATCAAGGACAATGATATTCCTGAAAACGAACCGGGACTGATTACTTACGACCAATATTTTGAACAGATGATGCAAGATGCCTCGATGATGGCCAACCCCGACTTTAAGTTGGTTAGCGACACGGTACATCTTGTTCATGATAAAATTGAGAATAATTTCGAGGGCCCGCGCCGCAAGCAAATTCCGCTTGCTAAGCGCATTGCCAACGCTTGTGGTATCAAAATTATTCAAGCTATGCTGAATAAACAAAACGGTGCTACAGCCGAAACCTTGACCGATGACCTCTGCCCGGTATTCGCAATAATGGAAGACCGCGAGTTCCTGCTCGACCAAGTGGGCAACTGTGCCAACCTTATCGTCAAGGCTACTTCGGGTCAGTACTTTGACCGCAAAGAAAATGACGAGTTTGCGCTTCGCACCGAGGGCGGCATTAATCCCGACCAACTTATTAAGGATTATGCAGATAGTCTTTCTCCTGCTCTGCGGGACAAGGCTTTCTCCGCATTTATGGTAGAAATGCTCGGTATCGACACCGACCCGTGTCGCACGGGTTTCGACATCTATACTCACGAGCTGATTTGGAAATCGCACCGCATCACTCGTGACGGTTACATCTTCTTTGGTAGTCCGAATGAGAAATCCACTACGCACCCTCGCCAGCATTTCTATATGATATTTATGCCGGTGTTCCGCACCGACATACAGCGAGGACACGATACGGACGAAGTCTATTTTGTTATGGACGGTCTTACCAATGAGTTTAAGGATGCCGTTTGTATGCACGGGGCTTCCACAGCTCTTTTTAACTCTGCTCCCACCGAGCAAAAGACTATTTTCCGCGACAAGATGCAGCACTGGTTCACCAAAGCGCGTGATGCTTTTAAGGCTTGCTATCTTGACGCTACCAAGATTTATTTTAATGGCGATGAGCCTAAATTACTTCGCTCTTTCTCACTTCCGGGCGCAGGCACTCCTTTGTTGGAAATCTTTGATTCGGTTGCAGGAGATGTGCTTGAAAGTGCGTTTGCTGATGCTTCACCTAACTATCCTGCGTTTACCGCCGTGCGCTCGGACATTACCAATAGCAACCGTGAACGCTTTATCCGCAATGCCATTGCGAAGGCGGTGAAGCCTGATGCAGCTAATTCCGAGGGTGAGGCGGTGCTCCTTGGTTTGAAACTTTTCAGCGGTGGACAACTCAATGCCGACACTTGCGATTTTGCTAATTCGCTGATTGACAAACTCGAAGAAAAAGGTGAGGGTATGGTGCTCAATCGCGATGAAATCATTGTTGCCGTAGCAGATTCCAATGAATCTATTTGGCGCACTCTCGACTTCAATATCGAAGCCGACCTCGAATTTGTGGTTTTGACAGCAATGGTGCAACTGGGACTGATTGAGATTAAGCTATCTAACGGATCGGTTGTCAATGCTTCCAATGTCGATACTTTGCGTAATGTGGACAAGAGCGAGTATTTTATGTTCTCGCTTATCAAGAAACCGCAGGGCATCAATATTCCTTTGGTGCGCCGTGTTACAAAATCGTTTATTGGACAAGACCTTTCCAACAAACTTGATTTTACCGACACTTTTGCCACTATATCGAATAAGGCACGAGAACTGGCGGCACAAGTTGCCACTTTCCAAGGTCGTATGATGAACGAACTTGCGGAAATCACCATTGCCGGGGAGAAAGTGTTTGGCGAGGAACTGCTGCATTATCTGCGCTTGGAAACTCCTGCACTCAAAGGTTTTTACGACCAACTCGCCACCTATACCTCTAAGGCTAAAATCCGCAACCTGCAAATTCCACTCGACCGTATTGCGCGTTTGGAGGAGGTGCAAAAGTTGATTACCGACACTAAACTGCGTATGGGTGTTGTTCGCAAACTTTCCGACTTGATTAACTATTTGACCTCGGCAAAGCAGTATGTTCCTGCAGGAAGCAACCTGATGACGAACCTTGACCGACAAATTGAGGCGGCTCTCGCTTTCGACCCGGTAAATAGTTCGGAGCAGGAGGTCAATGCTTTGCAAACTTCGCTTGCCGAAATCAAACAAGCATACATCGACTACTTCTTGCTTCGCTACAATGCCGTTTGCTTGAATGATATTCAGCAGGGCGAGCGCAATGCGGTGCTCAATTCCTCGGAATATCGAGTGTGTCAAATTTTGCGCGACTGCACCATATTGAACCCTGCGGTGTTCACATCTTGGCTGTCTGACTTCACCCGTCTGCGTGTGCCGCAGCCGTCTGTCAATTCGGATATTCAGAATTTTCCGAATCCTATCAGTGGTTTCAATCCGATTTCAAGCACTCCCTCGCAGAAGACTATTACCGAACTGCGTCGGGAACTCGAAAACATCTATCGCTCTTGGCATCAAGACATCATCGATTTCCTGAACTCGCAGCATACGCAAGACACGCTAAAATTGCTTAAAGAGGAAGACCGCAGTTATGCCCAAGGTATAACAAACGGGCTGGTACAGATTGATTCCGACTATTCGGCACGCACGGTTATTGAGTTTATCAAGCACGTTTCGCAAGACCTCGAAGAAGTGGAGATAACTCCTGCGGTGCTCAACGAGCAATTTAGTCGCGCTATGTCGGTCGATGAGTTTACCGCAAGAATGGATAGGCTCGTTATGAACCTTATCGGCTGCAAGAAACGCGACAAAGTACGCATTATTTTCCGTCTAAATAATTCTGACAATGAGTAAAAAGACATATAATTCTGGTGAACCCTCTCTTGGCTTGGAGCTCGAGGAGGAAACCGCAACCGAGCAGAAAGGCCCGGTAACCGTACTGGGACTGACCTTTTCCAATGACGATGAACGGCGCGAATATTTCCGTGCCGAACTGCGCCGTAAACTGCCCGAACTGCGCAACATCGAGGGCTTCCCAATTGGCGAGGACGATGACATCATCGCACTTTCCGACCCTCCATATTATACCGCTTGCCCGAACCCTTGGCTCAACGATTTTATCGCAGAATGGGAAGCGGAGAAAAAAGACCTCGAAGCAAAAGGATTGAGAAAAACGGACTTCGAGGTGACTGAACCGTATTCTGCTGATGTAAGCGAGGGAAAGAACAACCCGGTTTATACAGCTCACACTTATCATACAAAAGTACCACACCCTGCCATTATGCGATATATCTTGCATTATACGCAGCCGGGTGATATTATATTCGATGGCTTTTGTGGTACGGGTATGACTGGCGTGGCAGCGCAGGCTTGTGCTAAATCTAATAATGAATGGCATTCAAAAATAGAAAGCGAGTTTGTTAATTCGGTAGGACATAAGCCTAAATGGGGAAAAAGACATGCTATTTGTGGTGATTTATCACCATATGCATCGATGATCTCGAACAACTATAATTCTCCTACTGACATTTCACTTTTGAAAAGTGAAACGCAACGTATCATGAATGAATTGAAAGATGAATGTGGGTGGATGTATACAACTCTGCACGACAATAAACCTATTGGTTGCATTAACTATATGGTTTGGAGTGATGTGGCAATATGTCAAAATTGTGGTAAGGAATTCATCTATTGGGATTCTGCTATGAGTAAAGAGAAAGAAGGATTATTAGATAATTTCGAATGTCCTTATTGTAAATGTTCTCACACAAAAGCAACTGCTAAACGTTCATTTCAAACTGTATATGACGATGTTATTGACGACGTAGTCAATGTCATTAAGCATGTTCCAGTAGTAATGGTTTATACTGTAAAAGGTAAACATATCGAGCGTGAACCATTAGCTTATGATATTGATTTGTTGAAGAAAATAGACCAACATCCGATTGATACTAAATATATTCCTATTCAACTTTTGCCTGAAGGCTACAATACAGAGCAGCCTAAAAAAACACAAGGGTATTTTTATGTACATCAGTTTTATACTCGAAGAAACTTAATTGCATTATCAATTCTATTCAAGAAGATATATGAATCAAAGTATCCGAGTAAATTGATGTTCCTGTTTACTGCGATGATAGGCAGGTCAACAAAAATGCAAAGAGTTCATATAAACAACTATTTTCATGGTGGCGGTGGATGGAATGCGGGTAACCTCAAAGGGACTCTTTATATTCCTCCTTTCCCAGTTGAGACTTCTGTACTTGAGCAAATTGGAGACAAATTACGTCTTCTCTTAAAAGCTGAACCATATTTGCCCCATAGCTTTGACAACGTCATACAAGTTGCTTCAGCATTAAAACAGAATATGTACACAAATAGCGTTGACTACATTTTTACCGATCCTCCATTTGGAGCTAATATTAATTACTCTGAATTAAACAGTTTGCCTGAGGCTTGGCTAAGAGTGACAACAAACAATGAAACAGAAGTAATAGAAAATTCGGCACAAGGTAAAAGTCCTGCATTTTATCATAATGAAATGCAGAAATGCTTTTCTGAATATTATCGTATTTTGAAACCTGGCAGGTGGATGACTGTAGAGTTTAGTAATACAAAAGCAAGTGTATGGAATTTTATACAGAGTGCTATAACATCTGTAGGTTTCATTATTGCTAATGTCGCTTCTCTTGACAAAAAACAAGGGTCATATAAATCTGTAACCACAACCACAGCCGTTAAGCAAGATCTTATTATTTCTTGTTTTAAGCCGAGCGAGAAGTTACTTGCACATTTCGAGAATATGAGGCAGTCGGACGACAACCAAAATATATTTGTCAGCACACAATCGTTTATCGAAGAACTGCTGACACGTCTTCCCGTGATTATTGTCAACGAGAAGAAGACAACTGCTGTTGTGGAGCGCAGCCCGAAGATTTTGTACGACCGACTGATTGCTTTCTTTGTGCAAAACGGTCGCCAAATTCCCATGGACGCATCGGAGTTTCAGCGTTTCCTGCGCGATACTTTTGTAGAGCGTGACGGTATGTTCTTTACCGCCGAACAAGCCATTAAATACGATGACTTGCGGCGACAGATCCCGGAAATGGTTTCGCTTGCACTCTTTGTGGGTAGCGAAGCAGATGGTGTGCAGTGGCTCAAACGCGAACTTGTCGACAAACCGCAGACCTATCAAGACTTGCAACCGAAGTGGATGCAAGACCTCGTTGCTCCGAAGAAAGGGGATGCTATTCCCGAACTGATGCAGATTCTCGAAGAAAACTTCTTGAAAAACGAGGATAGCCAATGGTATATTCCCGATGCGGAAAATGAGGCTGACCTCGAAAAGGTACGTACCAGACGTTTGCTCCGTGAGTTTAAGACTTATGTGGAAGCTGCGGAGAAACCCAAAGGGCGCATCAAGGAAGCTCGCCTTGAAGCACTCCGCACGGGCTTCAAGAACTGCTATCAAGAGAAAGACTTCGCCACCATTGTTCGGGTAGGCGACCGCATACCGCAGTCGCTACTTACCGAAGATGATGTGCTGTTGCAATACTACGACATCGCCACTAACCGCATATAATATGGCCAAGAAGAATCTTCCACAAGGAATTATCAACCGCCTTTTCGGAGAATATTCCGAAAAGCGATTGGTCGTGGTGCAAACCTACGATGAATTTCTGGCTCGCGAAGATGTGCGCATGATGCTTACTTATGCTTCGCTCCGCATCTCTGAGGGGGATAGCCTTACCTTGCGCCTTTGGTGGGAAACCACCGTGAAAGAGGAATTGCAGGAGCAATCCAACATCCGCTTTGTTTTTGTGCAGCGAGAGCAGTTTGATGTGCCGGACGATATAGCAATTTATGCCGACACCACCCAATTTGTGGCTCGACATATCTTTCCTCGCTATAAATGGGCTTTAATCAAAGACCAATCTATCGGTACATTGAATTATCTTTATCAATATCCGGGCAGGGTTTCGATTGACGAACTGCGCACTCATCATATCATTGCCGAATACCAAACTTCGTATGAGGGTGCAAAGGAGAAAATTGAAAACATCATTGCAGAATGGGATAAGCTGTTTGCCAAAATCAAGATTGATAAGCCGGGAGAATGGTTGCCACAAGCAAGCGCACTGATACTTCGTGCGCTCGAAATCGGAAACCTTTCAGCCTTGATGCCGAAAGTAGACGAACTCAATACGCTCTTTCAGCAACACCTTGTTGAACGCTATGCTTCAATCATCAGCTCGACCACACCTCCTGCCAACAAAGCACCGAAGAATGTATGTCAAGTGTTGCCGTTTATCAGTAAGCAGCCCAAAGAGGACAAGTTGGCTCTGGTGGTTGTCGATGGTATGAACTTTTGGCAAAGTCAGATGTTGGTAAACAGTTTGAAGAATAAGTATTTTGACATCAACGCACAGACCGATGTGATATATTCGTGGCTACCGAGTGTCACCGAACTCTCTCGCCAAGCTATATTCCTCGGTAGATATCCGTCTGTCAGCTACCAGCAAAGCAGTTCCTCGGAGAGTAAAATGTGGGAAGATTTCTGGCTGTCGAAAGGCTTTATCAATCGCAACCAAATTCTTTATGAACACGGTTCTACGATTGCCCTAAGCGACATATACAAACGAGTGGCTTGGGTAACGGTTGACCTCGATGAGAAGATGCACGCTTCCGATGACTTCCGTTATCTCCATGCCGCCACAAAGTTGTGGGTGGAGGAAGAAGACTTGCTCAATAATATCGGCGACCTTTTGCAACAAGGCTTCAAAGTGTATATCACCACCGACCACGGAAACATCGAAACCAAACCCTCCCGTTTGCTTTCGCAGCCGGAAAAGGTTGGCTCTCTGTCATTGAGCAAACGCCATGTCACGCTTGCTCCGCAGGCATCGCGCGTGTTGTTTGAACAAGACCACCGAGGAGAAGTGCTTCAGATTGACCCTGCTTCATGCACTTACTATCCGACCTCAAACCACTGCTTTTCAAATATTCCGATGAACGTGACCCATGGCGGCACTCATTTCTTCGAAGTACTTATACCCTTTATTACGATTACAAAAGAATGACAGATAAAACAATACAAATAAGTATCAAACAGCGAGTTCCGCTCGATATATTTTGTTGCACCCTTGCTGACTATCTTAACAAGGGCGAAATAAACGAGCAGTATTTGCTCGAAAACCTACACTCGGTGTTTTCAGGGGAGTATAATATCAAATTGACTTTTAATTACATCAAAAGTTCAATATTGAATCCTTTAATAAATGAAACTTTGGTGCAAAACAAAACTAAAATTCTTGCGGCTCTTAAAATTCCTTTCGAGGCTAATGTTATAGCAATTTCGCTTATCAATGTCAGATTTCCTTTTTGCTATTACTTTACAACTCTTTTAGCCAAATATATGCGTTTGGAAACAGAACTTTCAAGAGATACTATCAACAAACTTGTTGGCAAAGACTATCCTTTGAACGGAACTTGCAAAAAGGCTATCAGAGTATCATTGACACAGCTTATAGATATGGGAGTTATCAAGCGTATCAAGATTGGACTGTACGCTTGGAATGAACCCATTTCTGTAAAAAATAAGATTACAGCAGAATTATGGGCTGAATCTTTTTTTATCAACAACCAGTTACTTGATCGTACTGATACCGAATTGCAATTATTTGACCCATATTTTCTGTATATCAAAGAGGAATAAAGATATTCTAATCAACCACCCATTCGTAAGCTCCGGCAAAATCGGGGCTTGTGTTGTTTTTGTCGGGTATCGGGAGCGCATTTCCTTTTGCAACTCGGAGCGAGGGAGATGCGGTTGGCAACCCGTAGCGGATAAGTCCGAAGTGATAAGTGGCAGTGTTGCGCATGAGTGATTGGCGGGGCGCATCTATAAGAGGTAGCGAGGTAGTGAGCGATGGCTATGCAGAGTCGCTTCGGCTTTACGGAGTGGTACGGCTGTGTTCCGATTGTCGCAAACGAGTTGAACGAGTGAGTTGCGAGCTTTCCCTTATCCCGATAGCAAAGGTGTAAAACGTGTTCCATTTGTAAGACAACACGATGATGGGGTCCAACGAGTAGAACTCCAGCAGCAATCCGTTATCCAAACGGACGAGTTTCACCACCTCATAGTCGTTCAATACATCCGACTTCAATACCCGCTTCACGGCACGGTTCACGCTTGCCGCCGTGATATTGAAAAGGTCGGCTATCTCCCTGGTATTCATCCGCACATTGTCACCCGTGGCGACAATGCAGTTGTCTTCTTCTACTATGATCGTGTCGCGCCACATACGTTGTCCTCCTTTCCGTTTTTTGAATGAATCCGGCAGGAAACTATCAATATTCCCCAACCTTTTTTCCGGATTCTCCATGTCTTGATTGAGCTTCTCTTTGGTGAGGAATGACTGGGTCAGTTCTTTCAAGGCGATGTCTTATACATGGTAGCGTTGCATGAGAAACATACTATCATTTTCTGCCTTTATGCACTATTGTTCAACAGATTAAAGCATGATGGTTTCTGCTTTAAACTATCATACTACTATCATGCAACTATCATACTTTTTGCCTATAATTTTACATATATCACTGATAATGTGATATTTATATTCTATTAGCCAAAATAATCATTAGCAAACATAAGGGACTATTTGTGTTAAAAAAGTAGGTATTCCGCCTAATTATAATCGGAAACAGTGCATAAAACCTCCTCGGACAAGGCAGATAAACAGCCCCACATCCTTGTTTCGGTTTCATCAAGATCCGGGTCTCCACATCTTCCACACCCGGATCTCCCGCATCCCGCCACCCGGGTCTAAAGAAACTTTTCAAGTTGCTTTTGGTAAAAGAGTAGCTTGTATTCATGGAAAAATGAGTCTATTTATATATTTTATATCAACTTCAGAGTATATCTGCAATTTTATAGAATGCTGATATATAATACCTTATTGATTTTTACCCATGATGGTTATGATAGATGAATGATAGTTGAAAACAGTAACCATCATAGAATAACAGGCTGTCCTACAGGTATATAAATTTAGTTATGACAGTATGATAGTTGTTTTGCAAAAAAAACTTTTATACAAAAATGTCCGTACTAAAAACAAGGATTGATTATCCCTTATGATTTTTGGTGCGGTTGCCCTATGATGCTTCCGTATTCCAAGAAATTGTAGTACTTTTGTATTAGAAAATAAGCCTATATTTGTGCTGTAATATAATCGCATATTTTAGATATAGATGGAAAATAAAATCATATTACCTGCAGAGTGGTATCCGCAAAGTGCCGTCCAGTTGACATGGCCGCATGAAGAAACGGATTGGGCGCCTATATTAGACGAGGTGATTCCTTGCTTCGTATCGATTGCCAAAGAGGTAATCAAACACGAAAAGCTCTTGATTGTCTGTCCGGACGAACAGAAAGTACGCAGACAATTAGGCGATGTGGATGACAGCCGGATCATTTTCAGGGAGATGGCGACGAATGATACCTGGGCTCGTGATCATGGTGGCATTACCGTATTCGACCAAGGGGAACCGGCCGTGTATGACTTTGTGTTCAACGGGTGGGGAATGAAATATGTGGCAAATTTGGATAATCTGATTACACGCAATCTGGCGATGCAGGGTACTTTTGCCGACGGAATCCCGATTATCAACATGCAACCGTTCATATTGGAAGGCGGCAGTATCGAATCGGATGGCAAAGGAACGCTGCTCACTACCGTCGAATGTCTTTCGTCTGTGAACCGGAACGAATATCTGCAAAAGGAAGAACTGGAAGCCTATCTGAAGGATGTCTTTGGTTTTGAACGTATTTTGTGGCTGGAAAACGGCTATTTGGCCGGTGATGATACGGATAGCCATGTCGATACGCTGGCACGGTTCTGTAGCGAAGATACGATTGCTTATGTGCAGTGTACGGATGAGTCGGATGAACATTTCGAGGAACTGCAGGCAATGGAACAGGAGTTGCTGGCTTTCAAACAGGCTGACGGTAAACCTTATCGGCTGATTGCTCTGCCAATGGCGGACCCGGTAGTATGGGAGGGCGAACGTCTCCCGGCCACTTATGCCAATTTTTTGATTATCAACGGAGCTGTGTTGCTTCCATATTATAATTCTCCAAAGGATGAACTGGCGAAGGATGCTTTGCAACAGGTTTTTCCGGATCGTGAGATTATTGGGATCAATTGCTTGCCGTTGATTAAACAACATGGTTCGCTACATTGCGTGACGATGCAGTATCCGGAGGGGGTTATTTGAATGAAGAATGAAGAATAAAAAATAAGGATGAATACGTTAAAGGTAGGGATGGTGCAGCAGGCGAATACGGGGGACCGGGCTGCTAATATTGAGAAGCTGAAACAAAATATCCGGGTTTGTGCTTTGCAAGGGGTGGAGTTGGTCGTTTTGCAGGAGTTGCATAACGGGCTTTATTTTTGCCAGACGGAGAATACCGAAGTGTTCGATCAGGCTGAACCGATTCCAGGACCTTCTACAGAGGGCTTCGGGGCGTTGGCAAAAGAATTGGGGATCGTGTTGGTTCTTTCTTTGTTTGAGAAACGGGCTCCCGGTTTGTATCATAATACAGCTGTCGTGATTGAGAAAGACGGGACTATTGCCGGGAAATACCGTAAAATGCATATTCCGGATGATCCGGCCTATTATGAGAAGTTCTATTTTACTCCCGGTGATCTTGGGTTTGAGCCGATCGATACTTCGGTGGGTAAATTGGGCGTATTGGTTTGTTGGGACCAATGGTATCCCGAAGCTGCCCGCCTGATGGCGATGAAAGGGGCGGAACTGCTGATTTATCCGACAGCTATCGGTTGGGAAAGTAGTGATACGGAGGATGAGAAAAAACGCCAGTTAGGAGCTTGGGTAACTGTTCAGCGGGGGCATGCTGTGGCCAACGGGCTTCCGGTCGTTACGGTTAACCGGGTGGGGCACGAGGCTGATCCGTCCGGGCAAACGAATGGGATTCAGTTCTGGGGAAACAGTTTTGTCGCCGGTCCGCAGGGTGAGCTCTTGGCCGAACTTTCCAATAGTGATGAAGAAATACGAATTGTGGAGATCGATAAGACGCGTAGCGAGAATGTCCGCCGTTGGTGGCCTTTCTTCCGGGATCGCCGTATCGATGCCTTTGGAGGTTTGACCGAACGTTTTCTGATATGATATTCTATAACCGTATAGAGGCCGTCTGCCGTATGAACCGATTGGGTACGGAAAGGCGGCCTTTCCTGTTTGTGATCGATTACAAGCAAGACCGGGTGATTGTAGAAGAGCTGGACCAGGTCGATCCTGAGATGTTGCTTTACGACCTGGATGGTGTGACGAATGCTGCGATTGCAAGTCGCATGAAGATCATGGAGAACTTGACTTCTGCGATCCGGTGGGAAACGTTCCCTATGACACAGGAGGCTTATGCCGGCTCGTTTCATAAAGTTGTCGGACATATCCGGGCTGGGAACTCTTACTTAGTCAATCTGACTTGCGCTACTCCTGTCCGGACCGATCTGAGTTTAGAGGATGTTTTTATCCGTTCGGAAGCCCGGTATAAGCTCTGGCTGAAAGATCGTTTTGTTGTTTTCTCTCCTGAGATATTCGTGAAGATACGGGGTGAACATATCTATTCCTATCCGATGAAGGGAACGATCGATGCTACGTTGCCGGATGCCCGCAGGCGGATATTGGACGATCCGAAGGAAACGGCCGAGCATGCTACGATTGTCGACCTGATCCGCAATGACCTGAGTATAGTGGCGACCGAGGTGACGGTGACCCGTTATCGGTACATAGACGAGTTGCTGACGCATAAAGGTGCTTTGTTGCAGGTCAGTTCGGAGATCCGGGGTCGTCTTGTCAGGAATTGGCAGGCAGAGATAGGAGATTTGCTATTTTGCCTCCTTCCGGCAGGCTCCATTACTGGCGCACCTAAAAAGAAGACAATGGAGATTATAGCGGAAGCCGAGACATACGAAAGAGGGTTCTATACGGGTGTTATGGGCTATTTTGACGGGAATAGTTTGAACAGTGCTGTCATGATTCGCTTTTTGGAACGACAGGGGGATGGCTCTTTGGTCTTTAAGAGTGGAGGAGGCATCACCTCCCAAAGTGATTTGGCAAGTGAGTATGACGAAATGAAACAGAAAGTTTATGTCCCCATTTATTGAAACGATCCGGATCGAGAACGGGCAGATTCATAATTTGCCCTACCATAACCGGCGTATGAATGAGACACGCCGGGACGTGTTGCATCAAACCGGTTTCCTTGATTTGAGTGACTGTATCCAACCTGGAGACTATCGGGAACGGACAAAGTGCCGCGTTGAATATGATAAAGATATCCTGAAAGTGGAGTATGCCTCCTATCATATTCGTCCGGTATCCTCTTTGCGATTGGTTGCCGATGATGAAGCCGACTATCGGTATAAAAGTACGGACCGGAGTGTACTGAACCGTTTGTTCGATTTGCGCGAAACGGAGGACGACGTGCTGATCGTTCGGAGAGGATGGTTGACCGACACTTCTATTTGCAATATTGCGCTCTGGAACGGAAAACAATGGATTACCCCTTCCGTACCGTTGCTGGCAGGAACGAAAAGGGCTTCTTTGCTGGATCGGGGAGAGATGGTTGCAGGTGATATCCGGCCGGAGGATTTGCCGGGCTATTCCCGTATCAGGTTGTTCAATGCGATGATCGAGTTTGGAGAAATCGATCTTTCGGTTGATAAGATCGTGCTTTGGCTCAAATAGTCTTTGTCATTGGCATATATGTAGAGTAAGGTCCCGTTTTTGATGGTGTTGATAATTGGCTTGGCAAGTGACTGAGGCAGGGCGGGACAACCGAAACTTCTACCTAAGCGGCCTGCCGATGCAGCAACGGACGGGCTACAATAATTAGCCCCGTGTACCACAATCGCCCGTTCTTTTGCCCGGTCGTTGATCCCTTTTTCCAAACCGTTCAGGACTAAGGAATAGCCGTTTTTACCCTGATAGGTATTCTCCGTCACGAAAAATCCCAATGAACTTTTGTAAGAATTGACTTTGTTGGAGAAAGACGTGGCGTAATTTCCTCCGCTGTTTTTCCCATGCGAGACGAGAGAGGAGAACAGGAGTTTCTTGTGCCGGATATCCAGAACATAAAGCCGCTCTTCCGTGGAAGGCTTCGTGAAGTCGATCAGGGTAATGATATCCTTGTTACGTCGTTCGATTGCCTGCGATCCGGTTATTGCTTGTTCGAAGGCGGTATAGTCCACCACATTATCCAGCTGCATATCTGTATAGAGCTGTCGGCATACCGAAGACATGGCCGCCGCAGGATCAGCCGGAATTAGGGGAGACGAACTTCTGGTTATCGTATAATTAGCCGGAAGAAATAATAAAAACAAGTATAAACAGATGCGCAATAACATAAGATTGAATAATGTCGCACAAAGATAAGACTTTTAATCAAAAACGAAAACAATAGTCTCATTTACAGGCGCCCAATCATAAACGAACTTGGCGTGCGAGGTCGCATTCCGGACGCACATATGGGAACGTGGAGTCGTTCCAAGCGTTGGACTGTATTCGATCAGCGACTTACGTGGCGCGTTTACCGGAACTCCGTGGATATACCCTCCGTTGGTGAACCGACTGGCATAAGGAGCGAATCCACCTGTCTCTTTGCTGCCGTCTACCAGATAAATCATCCTTGCCTTCTTTTCCTGGACGACAAATATGCCTAATGGCGTTTCCTGTGCGTATGGAGGGCGGTGCTGCCCTGTTGTTGCCGGATTCATGCTTCTGACAAGCCATTTGGAACCCGTATGCTCGAGCGTTGCGATATTTTGGTTGGTGACATCGACGAATATGGCCTTGTCGAATGTGACGCTATCGGCTATCGGCTTGACATATTTTCCGGGAACAAGCCATTCCCCGTTTGTATAGATCGTTTGGATACGGAAAAGGTGGTCGCTGTCGTCCAGTAATTTCACCAGAGTCCCGTCACGGCCATAGCGTTCGGCTGTCAGCGTATCGTCTGGCAGATACAGTGGGACAGACTGGTAACGTTCGATACCTAAAGTGTCGGAAACACGCTTGTAAGCATCGCGATGAAAATTTCGGACCAGTGGAGCTTCCCCATTCTTGTTCCTGTAGTTTTGAAAGATCGCCCAACGGGACGGTTTTTGCCGGATCGAATCGAGCAGACGAATACCGGCACGGATCTTATCCCATTGAAATTCCCGTGTCGTATCTTTATACGGGTAAGTATCGGTCAACGTGTGCTGGTCGTAAAGTAGTTCCTTTTCTATAATGGTTTCAATGAGGGGAGGGGGTGCCTCCGGTTCCGGTGTTGTTTCGGCAATCGGAATGTTTTGTCTGGGGGAACCGGGTCCCTGCGGCTCTCTCGGCTTTGTCGTACAGAAACTCAGTGAGGAAAGACAAAGTAGTAAGAGTATGGGGACTGTTTTCATTGTATCTATCATTCTATTCATTATGTAAATATAAACAAAAGAATAGGACGATTGTTTGTTTTTCTTTTTTATTCTTTTTTAGGCAAACGAAGGACAAAGCGGATCAGGGCGACGAATACTTTTCCGTATTTGTCCAGCTTGAGCTGTCCGACACCTCGTATTTCGCTAAACTCGTCGAGTGTGACCGGTTTCTTCTGGACCATATCTTCGAGGGCATCATCTGAAAAGATGATATAAGCCGGGGTATGTTCACGTTCGGCAATCTGCTTGCGAAGCTGTTGCAGGGAGTCGAGAAGCGTTTCTTCTACGGAGGTGGATTCGATCGGACGGATCGGACGGTATTTGTAGCCGCCTTTTTTGGTCGGCAGGGCAAAGTCTTTTGTCTTTTGATAAATGGTCATGAGTGCCTGCTGTTCGCCGAAAAGGACTTTACGCCCTAATGGAGTCACTTTCAGGTGGCCGGCCGACATATAGTCGATTTCGATATAACCGAGCTGAAGCATCTGGTATAAATATTCTTTCCACTCTTTGTAGCTGAGGTCCTTGCCAACCCCGTAGGTTTTTAGTTTATCATATCCTTTTTCCTTCAACTCTTCCTTTTCGGCCCCCCGGAGTATATCGATCAGCAGGTGCATATTAGCTGTTTGCCCGGTACGGAAAATACCGCTCAAGGCTTTCTGCACCAAGATACTCCCGTCGAAACGCTGGGGAGGGTTCTTGCAGACGTCGCAGTTCCCGCAATCCTTGTCCGTTTCTTCTCCGAAATAGCTCAGCAAGATACGGCGTCGGCAGATGTCTGCCTCGCAATACCGGCGCATCCGGTTTAACTTTTGCAAACTGACGTCTTTCTGTCCGCTTTCCTCTGCAAAACGGCGGAGGAGCAGGATATCGCCTACGGAATAGAAAAGAAGCGTGTCGCTTTTCATGCCGTCCCGCCCGGCACGGCCTATTTCCTGGTAGTAGTTCTCGATGCTTGACGGCATATTATAATGAATGACCCAGCGGACATTGCTTTTGTCTATCCCCATTCCGAACGCGACTGTCGCACACACCACATTGACACGGTCGTTGATGAAATCGTCCTGCGCTTTCTCGCGCTTGTCGGGGCTTAGTCCGGCATGATAGGCGACTGCCCGGATACTGTATTCGGACAGTTCTTCAACCAAAGATTCCGTACTGTTGCGGCTCATGCAGTAGATGATGCCGCTTTGCCGGTGGTGGCGGTTGATGAAATGGACGATCGCTGCAATCTTTTCCTTTTTGCTCAGTCCGCGACGGATAGTGAGCGATAGGTTCGGGCGATCGAAAGACGAGATGAATGTTTTAGGATCACGTAGTTTCAGTTGATTCAGTATGTCTGTCCGGGTGATTTTGTCCGCCGTAGCTGTCAGGGCGACGATCGGTACTTTCGGGAAATTCTCTTTCAGAACGGACAGCTGGGTATATTCGGGACGGAAATCATGTCCCCAATGCGAGATACAATGTGCCTCGTCAATGGCGATCAGCGAAATGTCGATGCGGGGAAGAAGCCAATGCAGTTCGCTTATGATCCCTTCGGGGGAGATGTAAAGCAGCTTCACCTTCCCCTGTATGCAGAGTTGCCGTACCCGGTGGCGTTCTTCCTCAGGCATCATGCTGTTGAGTGTTGATGCCGGTATGCCATTGGCGATCAGTCCTTCGACCTGGTCCTTCATCAGAGCAATAAGGGGAGATACTACGATGGCAGTTCCCGGCATGTAGATCGCCGGAAGCTGAAAACAGATCGACTTGCCGCCACCCGTAGGCATCAGGACCAGCGAATCTTCTTTCTGCAAGATGCGCTGTATGATTTCAGCCTGTAAAGGGCGAAATGTAGTGTATCCGAAGAACCGTTTGAGTAGTAACAATAATTCTTTCATGAGAATCAAAAAGAACTGAATGTTTTTTAAGCACGCAAATATAAGAAATAATATTTCCTTGCTACAAGAAAACTTATCTACATGAGCAAAAAAACATCAGAATGCCTACAAATTTTGTAATCAGTGGTTGTGATTATAAAATCAGTGTCAGTGATTATAAAATCACAACCACTGATTATATAATCACTGACGCCGATTACAGAATTGGTAGGCACTTAAAAAAGAATTATTCGGGACAAAAAAGGTTTTTCTTTCCATAGAAATAAGAAATTGTTGCTGTTTTGGTACAATGCCCTGAATTTTTGTGTACCTTTGTCATCATTATTTATTTAACGAGCCGTGATGGCTCATACTTATTATATGACATTTGAACAATTAGAACTGATCGAGCCGATACGCAAGGCTCTCAAAAAAGAAAAGTACACAACTCCCACTCCCATACAAGCCGAAGCCATTCCCCTAGTATTGGACGGATCTGATTTATTAGGTTGCGCACAGACAGGAACCGGTAAGACGGCAGCTTTTTCCATCCCTATCATTCAGAAGATCGAAGAACAGATTTCAAGTAGGTGTAAGCCGGGTATTAAAGCCCTGGTCCTGACTCCGACACGCGAATTGGCGATCCAGATCGGTGAAAGCTTTACGGCATACGGGTGTTATACTCACGTGAAACATACCGTTATTTTCGGTGGTGTGGGACAGAAACCACAGACGGATGCTTTGGAACGGGGTGTGGATGTGTTGATCGCAACTCCCGGTCGTCTGTTAGATCTGCTCAGTCAGGGTTTTATCCGTCTGGATACATTGGAATATTTTGTTTTGGACGAAGCGGACCGGATGCTGGATATGGGATTTATCCACGATATCAAACGTATCCTGCCTTTGCTGCCCAAGAAGCGCCAGTCTCTGTTCTTCTCTGCAACAATGCCACCGGAAATCGAGCGTCTGGCCGGAACGATCCTCCATGAACCTGAGAAAGTAGAGGTGACTCCTGTATCTTCCACTGTCGATACGATTGACCAGTCTGTCTATTTTGTAGAGAAAGTGGAAAAGATCAACCTGCTGAAGAATCTGCTGGAAGACCGTTCGTTGGAATCCGTTTTGGTTTTTACCCGTACAAAGTACGGAGCCGACAAAGTCGCTCGTGTCCTGAACAAATCCGGGATTGGTGCGGAAGCCATTCATGGAGACAAAGGGCAGAATGCTCGTCAGCGTGCCTTATCCAGTTTTAAAGATCATACGCTTCGTGTTTTGATCGCGACCGATATTGCCTCCCGCGGCATTGATGTCGATCATCTTTCGCATGTCATCAACTATGATTTGCCGAATGTGCCGGAGACATATGTACACCGTATCGGCCGCACCGGACGTGCTGGCCGTAGCGGGATTGCTTTCTCTTTCTGCGATGTGGAGGAAGTTCCGTATCTGAAGGATATCCAAAAACTAATCGGTAAAGATGTGCCGGTTGCCGGAGGCCATATGTTTGAGACTGCCGAGGTAAAGGAAGCGGTTGCCGAGAAGAAAAAAGCGATGAAGGAAGAGTCGAAGCGTAGGAATATGTTCGGTAACAAACGCGATGGAAGTTTTTGGCGGAATAAGAAAAGAACGGCAAATAAATAAAACCACCATTTATCCTTTGAAATATTCATGGAATATTATAAATTTGCCCACTTAACATAAAATTCTAAATTGAAAAATGGAAAACACTCGTCGTTCATTCCTGAAAAAGATGACCGCTGCCGGAATTGGTACTGCTGGTCTTGCATTAAGTAGTAACGCCGCTGCTGCTACAGTTACAACAGAAACAAGTGCAGAAAAGAAAAAGAAACCTGCCGGCAAAGACGATGGCAAATTGCGCTTCGGTTTTATCGGTACAGGTTCCCGTTGTCATGAACATATTAACAACGTATTGTCTATCCCCGGAAACAAGATCGTGGCTATCTGTGATATCCAGGCTGGCCCGATCCAGCGTACACTGGATCATATCGCCAAGTTCAATGTGCCGGCTCCAAAGGTATATACAGGTAGCGAACGTGAATTTGAAAAGATGTTGAACAACGAAGAATTCGATTGCGTTATCATCGCCAGCCCGTGGGAATGGCACGTACCGATGTCGGTTGCAGCCATGAAAGCAGGTGTTCCTTATGTCGGTGTGGAAGTGTCTGCTGCCAATACGCTGGAAGAATGCTGGGATCTGGTCAACGTATCAGAAGCTACGGGAAGCCATCTGAACATCATGGAAAACGTTTGCTATCGTCGCGATTGTATGGCTGCGTTGAACATGGTCCGCAAAGGCCTGTTTGGTGAATTGCTGCATGCGACTTGCGGTTATGAACATGATTTGCGCGATGTCAAATTCAATGATGGAAAACATTATACTTATCAGAAAGGCGGTGAGTTGCGCATGGGTAAAGATGCGTTTGCAGAGGCCCAGTGGCGTACGAACCATTCTGTCCGTCGTAACGGCGATGTCTACCCGACGCATGGAATCGGACCGGTGGCAAACTGCCTTGATATCAACCGTGGTAACCGTTTCCTCTCCTTGTCTGCTATGGCAACCCAGTCTCGTGGCTTGCATAAGTTCATCGTGGACAATGGTGGTGAAAACCATCCGTTGGCAAAAGTCCGTTTCAACTTGGGCGATATTGTAACCTCCATGATCAAATGTGCAAACGGGCAGACGGTTATCGTTACACATGACACGAATTCCCCCCGTCCTTATTCTTTGGGTTTCCGCATTCAGGGAACCGAAGGTTTGTGGATGAACGATGGCGATCACGTTTACGTTGAAAATCAATCCAAACCTCACCGTTGGGATGATTCGGAAGAATGGTTTAAGAAGTTCGACCATACATTGTGGTCCAAACATGAAGCCGAAGCTGCTCAGGCCGGACATGGTGGTATGGACTACGTGATGATGTTCGACTTGATCAACGCTATCCATAACAAGAAACCGGCTCCTATGGACTGCTACGATGCTGCTGCATGGAGTGCTATTTCTGCTTTGTCCGAGATGTCTATCGCTCGTGGCGGTGCATTGGTAGACTTCCCCGACTTTACTCGTGGACAGTGGATCCACCGTCAGCCGGCATTCGCTTTGTCTGAATAAGATAAAATAGAAATATCCTTAAAAAAAGGCTATCGGATTGCTTCCGATAGCCTTTTTTTTATACCCTTTCTATCTCTTCCAACCAGAGTCGCGATACTGCATCGCTCGGCATACGCCAGTCTCCACGTGGCGAGAGGCTGACGGAGCCGACCTTGGGACCGTCTGGCAGGCAACTACGTTTGAATTGCTGCTGGAAGAAACGACGGAAGAAGGTGTAGAGCCATTTCTTGATCGTAGCATTGTCGTAAGTGCCTGCGAATGCTTTCTGTGCTAAGAAATAAATCTTGGACGGGTGGGAGCCGAAACGCAGGAAATGGTAGAGGAAGAAGTCGTGCAATTCGTATGGGCCGACCAAGTCCTCTGTCTTTTGTTTGATATTACCGTTTTCGTCTGCCGGGATTAGTTCAGGGCTGATCGGCGTGGCGACGATGTCCAGCAAGGTGAGGCGGGAAGCATCGTCCACCTTGTAGTTGGCAACCCATTCGACTAAGTATTTGACCAATGTTTTCGGGATACTTCCGTTCACGCCGTACATCGACATATGGTCGCCGTTATAGGTCGCCCAGCCGAGTGCCAGTTCGGAGAGATCGCCGGTCCCTATGACGAGTCCGTTCTTCTGGTTGGCGACATCCATCAGCAATTGGGTCCGTTCGCGTGCCTGGCTGTTTTCATAAGTCACGTCGTGGACGGACGGATCGTGGTCGATGTCGCGGAAATGTTGTAGGCAGGCTTCCTTGATCGAGATTTCTTTCAGGGTGACACCGAGGGAGCGGATGAGGTCACAGGCGTTGGTATAAGTGCGGTCGGTCGTACCGAACCCGGGCATCGTGATGCCGATGATCTGCCCTCGTGGTATCTTCAGAGCGTCGAATGTCATGACGGTCACGAGCAAAGCCAACGTAGAATCTAGGCCGCCTGAAATACCGACGACAGCCGTTTGAGCATGTGCATGTATGAGTCGTTTGGCAAGGCCAGCTACCTGTATGTGGAATATTTCTTCACAGCGTTCCTTCAAAGCGTCTCCGGAGGGGGTAAACGGATGCGGATCGATCGGACGTGTCAGGCTGAATCCGTCCGGAGTCCGAACTTGGAAGTCTACAACCTGTGCCTTCTCCTTCAGCAGACCGGATGCTCCATACATGAAACTGGTATTTACCTGGCGGTCGTTTTGTAATGTCTCTATATCGATCTCGCTGATGACAAGTTGTTCTTCCATCGTGAAGCGGGGAGACTCGGCAAGCAGATTGCCATTCTCGGCGATGATCCCGTTACCAGCAAAGACGAGGTCGGTGCTTGATTCGCCGAAGCCGGAAGAGGCGTAGACATAGCCTGCCATGCAACGGGCGGATTGTTGGCAGATCAGCGAACGCAGATAGGTGTGCTTACCGATCAGTTCGTTGCTGGCGGAGAGGTTGAAGATGATGTTGGCTCCTTCCATCGCCAGCAGGGAACTGGGGGGGACGGGGACCCAAAGGTCTTCGCATATCTCGATGCCAATCGTGAGTTGTCCCGAACGGAACAGCAGGTGGCTGCCCATCGGGTATTCTTCTTCCCCGATGGAAATCGTCGATGTCCGAAGCTCTGTGGCGGATGTGAACCAACGTTGTTCCTGGAACTCTTTATAGTTGGGCAAATATGTCTTAGGGACGACGCCCCGTATAACTCCTTTTTGGAAGACAACGGCGGCATTGATCAGCTGGTTTCCTGTCCGGAGCGGAACGCCGACGATAGCCAGGATATTCAGGTCTGCCGTATTGCTGACCAGTTGGAGCAGCGCTGTTTCTGCGCCATCAAGTAGCGTTTGCTGGGCAAAGAGGTCGAGGCAGGTGTAGGCGGTGACGGACAGCTCCGGAAAAGCGATGATCTGTACACCTTTTTCTGATGCTTGTCGCATCAGCCCTTCTATCTTTTCTATATTATAAAAACAATCCGCTACCTGTATATGCGGCACGGCGGCGGCAACTTTTACAAATCCGTAGTTCATATTCGTTTATATTTGTCTTATAGATTGTTCGAGTTTGTCGGGGTCTTGACGGCAATCGAAGATACAGGCGATGACAATAGATAATAGATAATTTTATAGTGTGAACTGATTATATAGCGATATTCCCTGCTTTTTGTTGCCAACAACGGTTCGATAACCCCGATTTGGGGCATAAGAAGCAATCGTTGTGCTTCCCGCTGGATAGAGGTTGTGATATTCCTTGCAACTTGTGCAGACGCTTCTTTTCTATAGTATCGGATTATGGCTTTCATTCCATCTTTGGCCATCTTAGACCAGATTAGGCGTGTCATCGAAACCATGTTTCTATTTCTTTAGAAAGTTCTTCGTCTGTAATGTATTCACCTCTTTCCACTTGAGCCTCAGCTTCCCTGACCTTCGCAATCATCTCTTCCTGCGAGTAATGACACAAGGGCGAGCGTTCTCTTTCTTGGGTAAATGCGTTTGGCATATTTTTTGATCTTTTCTAAAACCTCCATATCGTCTATCTCGTCCAGATAATCGCGTATGAAGTTCTGTTTCCATTGTTGGAATTCCATTGCCGTCATGATGTAAACTCCTTTCTTATGAATTATGCTCCAAAGGTATGCAATTCCTTTGGATTAAAAAAGAAGGGGAGCCATACTTCACTGCATGCTCCCCTTGCAAACACAAAACAATCAACAAAAAACTATTGTCTGAATACCTTCTCGGATTTATCTGATAAATAATAGTTCCCTGTATTTCGGTAATGTCCAGATCTGGTCATCGACAACCAGTTCTAATTTGTCGATGTGATAGCGGATGGCTTCTAGCATCGGGACGATCTTGTCGTGGTAGGTGATTGCCTTCTCGCGTTCGCTTTCGATCTTGTTGGCGACCTTGCGGGCTTCCACCATTTCGTCGACCTTCTCTTTGATGAAGTTGGTGCGATAGGCGATGTCTTCAATAATTTCCAGGTTGCGGGACGAAAGGATAGAAGCTTTATCAGCAGGGAAAAGGTCTTTCATTTTGTAGACGTTGTCGATCAGGGAAGTCTGGTATTTGGTGGCGGTCGGGATGATGTGGTTCATCGCCAGGTCGCCGAGTACGCGGGCTTCGATTTGGATTTTCTTCGTATAGGTTTCCCATTTGACTTCGTTACGGGCTTCCAGTTCCTTGCGTGTCATGACACCGGTGGATTCGAACATCCGGACGCTGCTTTCTTTCAGATAGTTGTCGAAGATCACCGGCACGCTTGTCTCGCAGTCCAGGCCACGACGGGCAGCTTCGGCTTTCCATTCGTCACTGTAGCCGTTGCCGTCGAAGCGGATCGCCTTGCATTCCTTGATGTCTTTACGGAGCACTTCGAGAATGGCGGCGAATGTTTCCTTGCCATCGGCAATTTTTGCATCAACCTCGGTTTTGAATGTCTTCAATTGTTCGGCTACAGCCGCGTTCAGGGCGAGCATAGCAGAAGCGCAGTTGGCTTCTGAGCCTACGGCACGAAATTCAAATCGGTTGCCGGTGAAGGCAAAAGGTGAGGTACGGTTACGGTCGGTATTATCGATCAGCAGTTCGGGAATGCGGGCGATGTCGAGCTTCATGCCCTGCTTGCCTGCCAACATCAGATCTTCCGGTTCGCTTTTTTCAAGATGCTCCAGGACTTTTGATAACTGTGTTCCAAGGAAGCTGGAGATGATTGCCGGAGGTGCCTCGTTGGCTCCTAAGCGGTGGGCGTTGGTGGCGCTTGAAATGCTAGCTTTCAAGAGTCCGTTGTGGTGATATACAGCCATCAGCACATTGACGATGAAGGTGATGAAGCGGAGGTTTTCTTCCGGTGTCTTACCCGGAGCCATCAGGAGGATGCCTGTGTCGGTTCCTAATGACCAGTTGTTATGTTTGCCGGAACCGTTTACGCCTTTGAATGGTTTTTCGTGCAACAGGACACGGAAGCCATGTTTACGGCTGATCTTACGCATCAGGGCCATTACGAGCAAGTTATGGTCGTTCGCCAGGTTGCATTCTTCGAAAATGGGAGCTAACTCGAACTGGTTCGGAGCTACTTCATTGTGGCGTGTTTTCAAAGGAATTCCTAATTTGAGCGATTCGATTTCCAGTTCCTTCATAAACTCCATGACACGAGTCGGAATAGCGCCGAAGTAGTGGTCTTCCAGCTGCTGGTTTTTCGAACTTTCGTGTCCCATCAACGTACGGCCGGTTAGCAATAGGTCGGGACGTGCAGCATACAAGCCTTCATCGACCAGGAAGTACTCCTGTTCCCAGCCCAGGTAAGCGTACACTTTCTTTACATCCGGATTGAAGTAATGGCAGACATCTGTGGCAGCCTTGTTGACGGCTTCGAGGGCTTTCAGCAGTGGGGCTTTGTAGTCCAGCGATTCGCCGGTATAAGCGATGAAGATAGTCGGGATGCAGAGTGTATCGCCTACGATGAAAGCGGGAGAGGAAGGGTCCCAGGCGGAATAGCCGCGTGCCTCGAATGTGTTCCGGATACCGCCGTTCGGAAAACTGGATGCATCCGGTTCTTGCTGGATCAGCAGTTTGCCGGAGAACTCTTCGACCATGCCACCTTTTCCGTCGTGTTCGACGAAAGCGTCGTGCTTCTCGGCCGTTCCCTCGGTCAGCGGATGGAACCAGTGTGTGTAGTGGGTGGCACCCATTTCGATCGCCCATTTCTTCATGCCGACGGCAACGGCATCGGCTGTTTCTCGGTCGAGTGGAGTGCCGTTGTCGATACAGTCCGTGATTCGTCCATATGCTTTTTCAGTAAGGTATTTGAACATCTTCGCCCGGTTGAATACGTTCTGCCCGAAATAACCGGATGGACGTTCGTCCGGAGTCGGAACTTCCACAGCCTGTTTCTTGAAGGCTGTTTCTACTACTCTGAATCTTAACTTTGACATAGATATAATGATTTGATGTGATAATTTTCCAAGTATGCCGATAGATCGGGATTCATCGACAGCCAACTTAGAGCAACCACTTCTTCAGCCTGCTCATGGCCTCCAACGTGTCGTCTCTGTCTCCGAAAGCGGTGAGACGGAGAAATCCCTCGCCTCCGGGTCCGAACCCTACACCGGGGGTTCCTACTATATTGACTTCATAAAGCAGTTTGTCAAAAAATTTCCAAGAGGAGAGTCCGTCCGGTGTTTTCAGCCAGATGTAAGGAGCGTTTTCGCCACCATACACCCGCAGGCCGCAGCTCCGGAGGCTTTCCCGCATGATACGGGCGTTGGTCATGTAGTAATCGATCGTTTTCCTGATCTGTGTTTTTCCTTCCGGGCTGTAGACTGCTTCGGCACCTCGCTGGGTGATGTAGCTCGTACCGTTGAACTTCGTGCATTGGCGGCGGTTCCACATCCGGTTCAGCGGAACCCGTTCGCCTGCCAGGGTAAAGGCGTTCAACTCTTTCGGGACAATCGTGTAACCGCAACGCACACCTGTGAAACCGGCTGTCTTGGAGAAACTGCGGAACTCGATCGCCACCTTCTTCGCTCCCTTGATCTCGTAGATCGAGTGGGGGATATTGGGGTCCTGGATATAGGCTTCGTAAGCCGAGTCGTACATGATCAGGCAGTCGTTGGCAAGGGCATAGTTCACCCATTTTTTCAGCTCCTCTTTCGTAAGCGTCGTTCCGGTCGGGTTGTTCGGGTAGCAAAGGTAAATGATGTCTACACGGCGGCTGGGCAGATCGGGCACGAAATCGTTAGCTTCCGTGCAAGGTATGTAGACCACATCGCTCCATTTGCCGTCTTCCAGTGTTCCGGTCCGTCCGCTCATCACGTTCGAGTCGATATATACCGGATAGACCGGGTCTGTCACGCCGATACTGTTGTCGTGGCGAAGCATATCACCGATATTCCCACAGTCGCTTTTGGCACCGTCGCTCACAAACACTTCTCCGGGTTCGAGGAAGATACCGCGGCTGGCATAATCATTCTTGATGATGGCATCTATCAGAAACGGATAACCTTGTTCGGGGCCGTATCCGTGAAATGTATCCTTACTTGCCATTTCATCGACTGCTTTGTGCATGGCCTCGATGACGGCAGGGGCTAACGGTTGTGTCACATCGCCGATACCCATGCGGATAATCTTCTTTTTCGGATGTGTAACCTTAAAACTGTTTACTTTCTTTGCGATGTCCGAGAACAGGTAGTTGTTTTGCAGCTTCAGGAAATGTTCATTAATCAGTGCCATACTTTATCAATTGTTTTTTGTTGTGTTTATATTTCCAGTTCTCCCTCGAATACCTTGACCGCCCCGCCGGTCATATAGACGTGTCCGGAACTTTCGTCCCAACGGATGGTGAGAGGGCCTCCATCCATGACGACTTTGGTTTTCCGTCCGGTTTTTCTGCGTATCACGCCTGCGACAGCTGTCGCACAGGCTCCGGTTCCGCAAGCTTGTGTAATGCCGGAGCCTCGTTCCCAAACCTTCATCCGTACTTCGTCCATATTTAATACCTGAACAAACTCGACATTCGTCCGGTTCGGGAACAGCGGATGGCATTCCAGTAAAGGTCCGATGGCCGGCAGATTTATATTCGCGATATCTTCAACAAAAATAACGAGATGCGGATTTCCCATCGAGACAACTGTTCCCGTATAAAAATAGCCTCCGGCTTCTATTTCGAGGGCTGCTTCACCTACAACCGGACAGCCCATGTCGACCGTTACTTCGATAACTTCTTCGCGGGAACCGGAAAGCTTTCGGGTGGTCAGTTGTAACTCCTTAATGCCGGATCGTGTTTCCAGTGTAACGTTTTTTTTGTCTGTCAGTCTTTTGTCATATACATATTTGCCGATACAACGGGAGGCATTTCCGCACATCATGGCTTCGGAACCGTCTGCATTGAAAATACGCATGCTGAAGTCAGCGATTTTCGACGAACCGATCAGAACCAGTCCGTCTGAGCCGATCCCGGTATGAGGAGCGCTTAACCTGATGGCAAGTTTTTCCGGGTTCCGGATCGGAAAAGCCATTGCATTCACGTATATATAGTCGTTCCCGGCTCCGTGCATCTTTGTAAATCTGATTGGTTCTGTCATTTTTGTTATTGTTGTTTTGATTATTATATCTTTTTGCTTTATTACAATGCAAATATACGACGTTTTGATATATTGTAAGTGTAAATAGTATCTTAATGTATGAGAATATTGTGTTGGTAATGGATTGTTACAAATAGGGGTGTTTTATGTTATAAATAGTAATGGTAATACTTGTTTTATCTTTATTATTGTAAGTTCTTCTTTTGAAAATGACTATTCAGATTTATGATAAGGATTTTGGGTTTTGGAAGGAGGAGAGAAAGTTCTGTCTGCTGGTCGACATACATCCTGAAAGATTGCAAGAGTCTGTCAAAATAGAACTTTGCTTGCTACTTCTTTTTTAAGTACGGATTACAGGAATTTCACGGGGACAGAATAAAAATCCGCGTAATCCCTGTAATCCGTGCCTAAAAACAATCATCAAGCGCATTTTGACAGTTCCTTTTATAGGTATGGAAGAGGTTATTTTTGGAATATCTCCGGATATTTGTTGATAAAATAGACCGGAGTGCAACTCCAGGCATGGCAATAGCTATTGATTACGAAGAAGCCATAGGGGGAAAGGTAATCATTGTTCGGGTCATAGACCTCCCAGAAAGTATCGGCTCCTCGCTTTACCATGCTGCCCCAATAATCGGTAATCAGTTTGCGTGCGTCTTGCTGCATGTCGCATTGCAGAAGGGCTTCTATTACATAATGGTAAGCATAGGGGCAGCCCGGATAGCAAGCGTCGGGCATGGACATGACGGCAGCCATCGCCTTAGCTCCTTCTTTCTTGTCCAGCGTGTTGGACAGGATCATCCAAACCTGCGATAGATAGGAGACTTGTTTGTCTTTGCCACTGACCATTACGCCCCGTTTCTTGTCGTAGAAATGCTGACGGGCAGCTTTCTTCATCTTGCCGGCTATTGCTGGCCATTCGCCGGCCTCCTTTTCTTTTCCTAACATTTTTGCCAATTCGTAGCTGTGTTGCAGGGCGAAAATCGTTAATCCTTGCATGGAAGCTTGACGGTCATAGCCGTCTTTCCAGTCGAATACCAGCCAGTATTGAGGTTTCTTATCCATGTCATAGATCCATTCCGATGAGAACTGGCGAAGCGCCAATTCTATCTGGCGGACGGCAACGGGCCATAGGTCATTCGCTGTTTCCATGTCTCCCGTCTCTTTCAGGTATTCCAACAAGGCTACATTGTAAATGAGGCAGTAGTCCAGCGTGTGCGTGCCGTATTGCGGATGGGGTTGGGGCTTTTCGAGCAGTGTGGCATGCAGCAAGCCTTCGTCGTTAGCAAATGCGGCGAGCAGATACAGGCAATATTTGGTCAGTTCATGGTTCTTGAACGTATAGGCATTTGCCAATGCTTCGAGATAGAGGTCACCAATCCACAGGCGGCGATCCCGTTTAGGCCCGTCTTCATAGACGGTCTGCATGCATTCCTTTAGGGTGTTCAAGCCCACTTCGTATATGTCCCGGACCAGAGGATCGGTGGTAGAGGCTAAAGCCGGTGCTTCGTTGGTGACGGAGGTTTGTGCCTTGAAGGTCAGTTTGTCGAACACGAAGTCGAAACTACTCGATATACCCAACAGTTCGATCTTCAGGTAGCGTCCTGCCAGGCGGCGCGGGATTGTCATCTCGTGTGGGACACTCATGATCGTCACGATCTCGTCCTGTACCCAAGAACGGGCCAGGCCACCCTTATAAGGTTCGAGCGGGGTGTTTAATTCACTTGGAACTTCTGCAAAGGTGAACTTAAGCCGGACGGGTGCGTCGGCCGCTTTCAGCCCGGATGGTTTGATGGAGAAAGTGAGATAACCGGTATAATGATTGCCGAAATCCAGGGTAATGGCAGGATGTTTTTTGAATGGTTCGTTGAAGAGGATATCCGGTTGTCCGGCATCTTCCATCCGCCAGCCTTGGAATGCTTTTGCGTCCTGTACGGAACGGACGACTTTTACGGGAGAAATAGTTTGATAACTCAACTCCGGCTTGCAGGCTTCAGCTTTCCGGAGCCATTCTTTACTGTCGCTGAAATACGTGCTTTGCGCCAAGCAGGTCGATCCCCAAGCAAATAGGGCAAAGCCTGCGGTCAATAAGATTTTCTTCATTCTTTATAGGGGCTTAGTAAATAGTTGTTTTGTTTGAATGACGCTTTTTCGGTGAATGAAAACCGCCTTGGAGATATGTCGGGCTTACAGCTCTTTTTGACACTTCCAAGGCGGTTAAGCCATCTTCACTGACAGGCTACTTTGCGTTCTCGATACGGAATGAGTAGCTATAGTCTTTGTTTTTTTCAATCTCATAATGCGGGCGCGGGCCTGGGCCGCAGCTGCCGTTTCCGATGCCACGCTGGATGCAGTCGAGACTTAGGATCACTTCCGCACGGCGGATATTGTCGAGGTCGTGCCCATAGGTCAGTCCCCACAGTTCCGAGTCGGTGAAATGAAGCGCACTGAAATTCAGGTGATCTTTGGACGTGATCCGGATACCCTGGTTATCGAGGCTTTTCAGTGTCAGCCAGCGTACATCGTCGCGATTACCCATCGACTGGGCACGCACGTAGGCTTCTTCCATTCCGGTCACGGTGTTTTTGTACAGGCCGACATAGGCTGCATTTTTGCGGTCCCAATAGTTTTCAATCGGGCCGCGTCCGTACCATTCCACCTTTTCGAGTGTCGGGTTCAAGGCAATCTGAAGGCCGAGGCGAGGCAGGTTAAAGTCGTCACCAGCTTTGAAAGTCGCGTCCACATCGACTGTACCGTTTGCATAGACCGTATAGGTGATGTCGAATGGCAGTACCACCTTTTTGGCTCCGCTTCCTACGGTCGCTTCCAAGCTCGTGGTAATGGTAACCGACTTTTTGTCGGCAGCCTGTTTCCAGTCGAATGCCTGCTTTTTGACGGTGGTCGGCAGATAATCCCGTTTGTCATTGTCTATTGCTCGGAACCAATTGAAATCGAAACCTTCCTTGTTATAGATCATATCTGTACCGGCATAACGCAAAGAAACCATCTTGCCTGTCTCCGGATTGAAAGCGATGAAGAATCCCGGAGCGCGGAAACCGATCTGCCCTTTTTCTTCTTCCACTTTCAGCGTGTCGTTGAAAGCCATGTCGACAGGAACTACCGCAATCTTTTCGGTCAGCGGATATTGCTCGGATGCCACTTCGTGTCCGGCATTCGTCCAGTTGCAATCCTTTTTCAACCGGGTTGACAAGTTAAGGAAGTATTCACTGCCGGTATTCAAAGCTGTTTTATAAGGAATCGTCACTTCGATATCTTTGTTTGGGGCTGTATCGCCTAAAGGCAGTATGCCCGATTCGACTACTTGGCCGTCTTTCAACAACTGCCATTGCAAATCAAACTGATCCAGATTCAGGAAGTCATAGCGGTTTTCCAGCTTCACCTTGCCGGCCTTGAGGTCTACCGGTTTGAATTTGATGTATTGGTATACTTTCTTCACTTCGATCAATTTGGGAGTCACTTGGCGGTCGGGAGTTACGATACCGTTACAGCAGAAATCGAAATCGTTCGGTTTGTCGCCGAAACCACCGCCGAAGTAGTAACGGTCAGGCAGTTCGCTATATTTGTTGATACCTTGGTCCACCCAGTCCCAGATACAACCGCCTATCATACGGTGGGAATGGTTTTCGATATAATCCCAATATTCGTCGAGGTTGCCGATCGCATTCCCCATCGCGTGTGCATATTCGCAAAGGAAGAACGGTTTTTCGCTCTTTTCCTCATCCTGTTGCTTCATTGACTCGATGGAAGGATACATACGGGAATCCATATCGGCGATCCGGTTCTTACCTTCGTAGTGGATCGGACGCGGATCGAGCTTGCGTGCTTCTTCATATACGGTGTCGAAGTTCTTGCCGTCTCCGGACTCGTTACCCATAGACCAGAAAATGACGGACGGGTGGTTCTTGTCGCGCTCGATCATGCGGACCATACGATCTACGTAGGCGGGCAACCAGCTTTCCTTGTTGCTGATCGAATGGTTGCCATGACATTCTATATCTGCTTCGTCCATCACATAGAGGCCATAGTAATCGTACAATGCGTACATCTTGGCGTCGTTCGGATAATGGCTCGTACGGATCGTATTCAGGTTATAGCGTTTGAAAAGCAATATATCCTCGATCATCGACTCGACTGGAACCGCTTTTCCATGTTGCGGATGGATGTCGTGGCGATTGGCCCCTTTGAAGAAGACCTGCTCGTTGTTGATATATACCCGCTTATTCTTGATCTCGATTTTACGGAAACCGAATTGTGAAGACATCGCTTCGAGTGTTTTGCCCGTCTTGTCTTTCAGTTCCAGTATCGTTGTGTAGAGGTAGGGAGTTTCGGCAGACCAGAGATGTGGGTTCTTGACTTCAACGCTGGCCGTGCTGACCGCTTCCTGTCCCTTCCTGATGTCTTCGACAACATCGGATATAAAGGCCACCTGCTTGCCGTCCTGGTCCAGCAGCGTGATGTCGACAACCGCTTCGTCCACCGCCTTTCCATAGTTCGTCACGTTGGTACGGACATTGAATGTCGCTTTGCTCAGGTCATCCCCAGCAAATGAAGCGGTCAGATAGTAATCGCGCAAACGCAGTTTGGGAGTTGCGAACAGATAAACATCGCGATGGATACCGCTCAAGCGGAACATATCCTGGTCTTCCAAGTAGCTACCGTCGCTCCAGCGGTACACTTCGACTGCCAAGATGTTCTTTCCCGGCTTCACGTATCGGGTGATGTTGAACTCGGCATCGTTGTTTGCTCCTTGGCTGTAACCGACTTTCTTTCCATTTACCCAAAGATACATGGCGCTGTAGACACCGTCGAAATGGATAAAGATTTCACTCCCTTTCCAGTCGTCGGGGATATTGAAGTCACGGCGGTAAGAACCGACAGGGTTCGGTTCGTCCATGATCGTATATCCTTTCTTACCCTGTATAAAAGGAGGATTGTTGCGATGCGGATAGGTGATATTCGTATAAATCGGCGTGCCGTATCCGTACATTTCCCAATTGGAAGGAACCGGAATTTCTTTCCAGCCGGAAACATCGTAATTCGGTTTATAGAAATTGACCGGACGTTCGGACGGCTGTTTCACCCAATTGAATTTCCAGTTGCCGTTCAACAGCTGGTAACGCGGCGAGTTCGGGCGAAGCCAGGCTTTGCGGTAGTCGGGCGAACTTTTCAGGCTTTCTACGGAGGGGAAGGGGACATAAGTCGTATGCCCCGGTTCCTTGTTGACAGCAAAGATGGTTTCGTTCTCCCAATCCTTGTCGCTGGAGCCACGTAGGGCTTCCTTGTCTATTTTAAGGTTGGACCGGCGCAGTGTCCAGTGTTGTCTGGCACTGGTCGAATCGGCGGTAAGCTGGAGAGCTGCTTTACCCGGCTGTCCGTCGTCGCTTATACCGAGGTTCAGCCCGTTTGCTATGTTGGTGAATGTGTAGGTGTTTTCGCCTATCTTCGTGAGTTTCCAGAACTGGTTCATATTGGTCGCTCCGTTGTCCCACTGGATAACCGGGCCCGGTTCTTTCGTATTGTTGTTGTCCACGCATTTGTCGGAGAGGGGCGTGCAGATCTTGTAGACCCCGTAGCCGGGAGTCGTCAGTTGCCATACCTGCGACATCCGGTTCTCCACACGGTTGTTGATGAATATTTGGGTCCCGTCGTCTTCGCTGTCTTGATTGTCGAGAACCAGATTGTTACTGCTTACGATCTCGTAATAGGCGTTGGGATCGATTTCTTGTGAATGTCCTGTTCGGGGAAGCATAGCCATAAGCAGAAGCATGGCGAAGAGCACCCCAGTAGAAATCTTGCTTTTCATGTGAATATAGATTTATATTATTCCTCAAAAGTAGGACAATTTGACGGATAATCCTATTCTTGTTTCTGTATTTATTTTTACTTTTGTCTACATATAAACAGAATAGGATGGATATGGAAAGTAATAATTTTCAGTATGAGAGCGGGATGAAGTGGGAGAATGCCGGTGAAGGGGTTGTCCGTCAGATCATGGCCTACAATGACGACCTGATGATGGTCAAAGTAAAATTTGAAACCGGGGCTGTCGGTACTCCTCATACACACCCGCATACGCAAGCTACTTATGTGGCAAGCGGCGTGTTTGAGTTCACGACGGATGGTGAGACAAAGATCGTCCACCCAGGCGACGGAATCTATATGAAACCGGGGGTACTGCATGGTTGCAGATGCCTGGAAGCGGGTGTGCTGATCGACACATTCAGTCCGATACGGAAAGATTTTCTCTGACTTATTTAAAATAGAGTCTTAAAGGGTTTATGCTTTACGGCCTATCTCCGGCAATGTCCGGCGGTAGGCCGTTATTTTTTTGGTAGACAGAGAAAATAAAAAATGAAGATTTGGATTTATAATCAATGTAGAATAAAAAAAATGACTTAGTTCGATAAGAACTACGTTAATAATGACGCAAAGATATGGAATTAAACTTAATAGAAATGGATATATTGTTAAAATATGTAATTTATGTAGTGACTTGTTATGTAAAATAGCTTTTTTAGGGATTGTATGGGGCTTTCTACCGTTAAAAAATACCTAAAAAGTAAATAGTTCTTATCGAACTTAATTAAATTTTAAATTATGAACTTAGATGAGCCTCAAAAATGCAGTATTACTGGTTGGTTAGTCGCTAACAAATTGACAGATCGTGAATTCTATTTTGCCATCGTTTTGTTTGTGTTTTCAATCTTGTTTTTGACAGGATGCTATAATGATGAAGAGCTATGGAATAAAATTTCGGGATTGGAAGAACGAGTCAAGGCTTTGGAAACCTGGCAGGCAGCTGCCAGCAGCAACATCGATGCTCTTCAAAAATTGATGGACGAGACTGATTATATCACGGATGTCACCCCAGTGATTTTGGGTAATGACACGGTCGGCTATACGATCCGTTTTAAGAATCAGGAACCGGCGACCATCTATACACGGAGAGAAAGGTGAAACAGGGGATACCCCGGCGATTGGTGTAAAACAGTCCGAAGAAGGCGATTGGTATTGGACGCTCGACGGTGAGCCTATTACAGATCCCGACGGCAATACAATCCATGCTAACGCACAGACTATTGCTCCGCAATTGAAACTGGGTAGTCAGTTACCTCCCGATGCGATCATAATCGGTTTAAGATCGATAGATGAAACAGCCGTTTATCTTTCTGTAGACGGTGGCAAGCAGTGGGCTAAAATCTCCGGTGAACGAGGTGAGGCGGGAGAGCAGGGACCGACCGGCTCGCAAGGTCCTACCGGAAGTGGGGGTGGTGGAGATCCATTCTTCAAGGATGTGAAGGTATATGATGATTTTGTTGAGTTTGTTTTGAAAGATGGAACAGTATTGAGTATGCCTGTCACTGTCCAGAATTATATCGACATAAATGATATAGACTGGGACAAATCCAATGTCTGGAAGGTTATGGATGGGGAAAAACAGGTTGCGGAGATTTGTAAGGAAGGGTTTGGCAGGATTCCGGGGCAGAGTGGGATAACTTGTCAAGTCGTTGCCGTTTATCCAGTTGGTCCCAATAATGAGGTGGACCTTGCAAATGGTTATATAGCTAAATATCTCGGAGGTGCCAAAGGCAGTAGGAATATTGCCGGAGGAAGTATCGGTTGGACAACACGAGGCGATTATGATAATGGTAATGTGTCACCTCTTGCAACTTTTATCGCAGGAACTGAAGGGAAGGAAGAAGTCTCCAAATTGATGATTACATCATCTAAAAAAGTCAAGGAGTGCAAAAGTGGAATCGATAAGTATAAGTTAGAACCTTATATTATTTCGGATACTGACGGTAACGAATATCCTGTTGTTAAGATTGGAGTGGCTTATTGGATGAGAGAGAATTTACGTGCTACTAAGTTTAAGGATGGAACTTCTTTGGTTTATCAGCGGAGTGCGACGGATGATCAGAAGAACCAAACCTTGTATCTTAACGAATATTCGACTGGTACTCAGTATCAGAAGGTAGCTATGTATGATTACTATAAGAAAGATGATAGTTTCGATGTTGAAACTCAGAGTGATGAAGTGAAGAAACGATATGGCTTGCATTATAACTTTTCGGCTGTGGCGGGAGATTACGATCCATATGTCCAGAATCTTGGAGCAGGCTACAATATCCTTTCACAAGATATAGAAGGACAAACTAATAATAGTCTTTGTCCCGATGGGTGGCATATTCCTACAAGTTTTACGAATGGTGTATTTGGTAATTATTATGCAGACATGGAATACATTGATTATATTTTCGGTTTTGACTGGTGGCATATGATGGTCTCTAATGTAGCGGAAAATAAAGATAGTCGTGATTGGGTGGTTGCGCAATGGTGGAAGTCTGGTGATAATACTCCTGATAATTTGAGCGGACTTTCACTTTATGCTGTGCCTGCACTGGGACAAACAACAGGGTTTGGTAAAACCGGTACTCCTAAGTTTAATTCAACAGAATTAGAAGGTACTGTCTTATTTTGGGTCGATATCTTGTCAAATGGAATACCAATGTTTCCATATTTGGATGGCGACAATGATATGGTTAATAATAATGTTCCAGCGGCAGCAGTCGGAGCCTGTTATTTCCCTATCCGTTGCGTGCGGGATTAGTGACAGTTATCTGAAAACAGAAGCAAACTTCAGTTTAGCGGTTTGCTTCTGTTTTTATATCTATCTCTTCAGTAGGAATTCCAAAAAGGACAAGAGATATAGAAGGATTATTGTGTCTTATCCGTCAATATCTTATTTTTGAAGAAATCTTTATTCGACTTATATTTTGATAGAATATACCGATTTGGATATATTTTGTTACAGGGATCGGTATGTCAGTATGCCGCCTCATGTACCCCTTTCACCGCCCGTCCGCTGGGGTCGTTCATGTTTTTGAAAGCAGAGTCCCAGGCGAGGGCTTCGGCGGTAGAGCAGGCGACGCTGGGGATGCTCGGCACGCTGCGGGCGGCACTTTCGCTGGGGAAATGTTCCTCGAAGATGGTGCGGTAGAAGTATTCTTCTTTGTTTTGCGGTGTGTTGATCGGGAAACGTCGGGCTGCATTGGCCATTTCGGTGTCGCTGACGGCTTGGGCGGTCACCTTCTTCAGCGTGTCGATCCAACTGTAGCCAACGCCATCGGAGAATTGTTCTTTCTGGCGCCAGGCTATTTCCGAGGGGAGCACGTCGGCGAAGGCCTCGCGGAGAATTTTCTTCTCGATCACGCTACCGGGACACATTTTGGCTTCAGGATTGAGGCGCATGGCAACATCGAGAAACTCTTTGTCGAGGAAAGGAACGCGACCTTCCACACCCCAGGCACACAAGCTTTTGTTAGCCCGGAGACAGTCATACATATAGAGTTTGCTCAGTTTACGGACGGTCTCTTCGTGAAAAGCCTTTGCATCCGGGGCTTTGTGGAAATAGAGGTAACCCCCGAACACTTCATCCGCCCCTTCGCCACTCAATACCATCTTTATCCCCATCGATTTGATTACGCGAGCCAACAGGTACATCGGAGTGGAGGCGCGGACAGTTGTCACGTCGTATGTCTCGATGTAGTAGATCACGTCACGAATGGCATCGAGTCCTTCCTCGATCGTGTAGTTGATCTCGTGGTGGACAGTACCGATATAATCAGCCACTTTCTTGGCTGCCACTAAATCTGGCGCTCCTTTAAGACCGACAGCGAAGGAGTGTAGCCGGGGCCACCATGCTTCTGCCTTTCCTTCGGTCTCGATACGTTTGGCTGCGTATTTTTTGGCTATGGCGGAGGTGATGGACGAGTCCAGGCCGCCGGAAAGGAGTACGCCATAAGGCACGTCGCTCATCAGTTGGCGGCGTACGGCCGCTTCGAGGGCATCGTGCAGTTCCTCTACGCTGGCAGGATTATCTTTCACGTTATCATATTGCATCCAGTCGCGGATATACCAGCGGGTGAAATCCTTATCACGGCTATAGAAATAGTGTCCCGGAGGGAACTGTCCGTATGTGGTGGCGAAGCCTTCGAGCCCTTTCAGTTCAGAAGAAATAAGGAGATGCCCTTCGTCGTCGTAGCCGATGTAGAGGGGGATGACGCCGATCGGGTCGCGGGCAATCAGGTAGCTGTCGTCCGTTTCGTCGTAGAGAGCGAACCCGAAAATGCCGCTCAGCTTTTCCACACATCCCACACCGTACTTGCGGTAGAGGGCGAGGATGACCTCGCAGTCGCTTCCGGTCTGGAATTCGTATTCGTCTTTCAACTGTTCGCGGAGTTCGCGGTGGTTGTATATCTCGCCGTTGACGGTGAGGATCAGTTGGCCGTCTTTGCTTCTCAGAGGTTGGCCGCCGGATGCAGGATCGACGATGGAGAGGCGTTCATGGGCGAGGATGGCGGTCCTGCCTTGATAGATACCGCTCCAGTCCGGACCGCGGTGACGGATGCGTTTACTCATTTTTAGGGCTTGCTGACGGAGGTCGGCGGCGTTGCTATGGATGTTGAAGATTGCTGTAATACCACACATGTTAATTAAATTTTAAAAGTTGAAATTATTTGTTTCTGAGATACTGGTCGATGGCAGCGGCGACCTTGCGGCCGGAGGCCATGGCACGGACAACGAGGCTGGCCCCGCTGACGGCATCGCCGGAGGCGAAGAGGTTGGTGTCGGCTATCTGGTTGGTGACCGGATCGACGGCGATGTTACCGCGTGCGTCGACGGCAAGGGAAAGTTCTTTGACGAGGCCTTCCTGCTCGGGATGTATGAAACCCATCGCAAGAAAGACGAGGTCGGCTTCGATCACTTCCGTGCGGCCAGTCTTGCGCATTTCCGGTCGGCCTTCCTTTTCGGTCGGTTGCCATTTTACCTCTTCGACTTCGACACCTTTCAGGGTGTTCTTATCTCCGATGAAGCGGACGGAAGCGAGGTTCCAGCGACGGATGCATCCTTCTTCATGACTGCTGCTTGTTTTCAGTACTTGCGGATATAAGGGCCAAGGAGTTGCCGGGTTATGTCCGACAGGTGGCTGTGGCATGATCTCGATTTGCGTCACGCTCGCGGCTTTGTGGCGGTTGGCTGTCCCGACACAGTCGCTTCCCGTATCGCCGCCACCGATGACAAGGACTTTCTTGCCTTTGCAGTTGATGATGTCTTTAGACGGGATAACGATGCCTTCGAGGATACGATTCTGTTGTGACAACAGTTCGAGGGCGAAATGGACACCTTTCAGATTACGCCCTTCGATAGGGAGGTCACGTGGTATTTCGGAGCCGATGGCGACACAAACGGCATCGAACGTCAAGGCGATCTCTTTGGCAGATACTTCGCTGCCGACCATCGTGTTAACTTTGAAGACGATCCCTTCCTGTTCCATCAACCGGATACGGCGGTCGATGATGTTCTTCCCTAATTTGAAGTTCGGAATACCGAAGCGGAGCAGGCCACCCGGGAGTTCGTCCTTTTCGAATACGGTCACTTCATATCCCCGGCGGTTCAGTTGGTTGGCGGCTGTCAGTCCGGCCGGGCCACTGCCGATCACCGCCACCCGTTTGCCGTTACGGACAGGACGGATCGGTTGGATATATCCTTCTCGGAAAGAGGCCTCTACGATGGAGGCTTCGTTCTCACGTATCGTGACAGGCTCGTCGCAGCTCAGTTTCAGCACACAGCTTTTCTCGCAAAGGGCGGGGCAGATGCGTCCGGTAAACTCCGGGAAGTCGCAGGTCTGTTGCAGCACATGGAAGGCCTCGCGCCATTTGCCTTTATAGAGCAGGTCTTGCCATTCGGGTTGTTTATTGCCTAACGGGCAGGCCCAGTGGCAGAAGGGCACGCCGCAGTCCATGCAGCGAGAGGCTTGTCTGCGGCGGTCACTGCTGTTGAGCGTTTGTTCTACTTCGCTAAAATCGTCGATGCGTTCATGGACGGGACGATATCCGGCCTCTTGCCGGTGTATGGTGAGGAATGCTTTTGGATTTCCCATGTTGGTAATTGATTGTTTATACTGATACTTTTTCTTTCTTCATAATTTGGCCCGGATGGGTACGTCTCTCTGCCGTTTTAGTAGTCGCGCTGCATCTCAGCGATCTTTTGCTGCAACTTCTTCATCTGCTCTTCCTGCAAGACCTTTTTGTATTCGATCGGGACGATCTGGATGAACTCATCTACATACTTGTCCCAGTTGTCGAGCATCTTGCTTGCGAGGTGGCTACCGGTGAAATGGTAATGCTTGCGGATCAGCTCGTGCAGTTCTTTACGTGTCGTACTGTCTTCGATCAGCGAGAGTTCGACCATCTCCATATTGCAGTAGTAGTCGAAGTCCCCTTCCTTGTTCCACACATAAGCGACACCACCGCTCATGCCAGCGGCGAAGTTGCGCCCTGTACGTCCGAGAACCACCACGCGTCCTCCGGTCATATATTCGCAGCAGTGGTCGCCGACCCCTTCCACGACAGCGATAGCACCGGAGTTGCGCACGCAGAAACGTTCGCCTACACGTCCGTTGATATATACTTCGCCACTTGTCGCCCCGTATATCAGGGTGTTTCCGGCAATCGTGTTGTTCTCGGCTATGAAAGTCGACCGTACCGGAGGCATCACGCTGATGCGCCCACCACTCAAGCCTTTGCCTAAATAATCGTTGGCTTCCCCTTCGAGGCGGAAGTTGACACCGTGTGCAAGGAAGGCGCCGAAGCTCTGTCCGGCCGAACCTTTGAATTTGATATTAAGTGTATGTTCCGGCAGTCCGGCGTCGCCGTATCGTTTGGCAATCTCGCCAGAGAGCATAGCGCCTACCGAGCGGTCGGTGTTGGCTATGGCATAATCCAAGGAAATCTCCTGCCGGTGCTCGATGGCCGGCATAGCATGCAGGATAATGTCCTGATCTTTTACATGTCCGGTCAGATGCACCTGTTCCGTCGTATGCCGGATGGCATTTGTCGCCGCTTGTGCCGGGATGTGCAGCAATTTGGAGAAATCGAGCAATGCGTATTTGCCGGATGCTGACGAAGTAGAGGAGAGCCGATCGATCAGGTCCGTGCGTCCGATAATGTCGTCTAACCGCCTGAAGCCCATCTCTGCCAAATATTCTCGAACCTCTTCAGCGAGGAAGGTGAAGAAGTTCACTAAATATTCGTGACGTCCATGGAAACGCTTGCGCAGTTCCTCGTCTTGAGTGGCGACACCTACCGGGCAGGTGTTCATGTGGCATTTGCGCATCATCACGCAGCCCAGCACGATCAGGGCGGAAGTAGCGAAACCGAACTCTTCGGCTCCCAGCAGAGCCATCAGGACGATGTCGCGCCCGGTCTTCAACTGTCCGTCTGTTTGCAATCGGACCTGCCCGCGAAGGTTGTTCATGACTAAGGTTTGTTGTGTCTCCGACAATCCCAGTTCGGGGGGCAGTCCGGCATATCGGATGGAGCTTATTGGCGAAGCACCTGTTCCCCCTTCGGCACCTGATATGACGATGCGGTCGGCCTTCGCTTTTGCCACGCCCGCTGCAATTGTCCCGACGCCGCTTTCCGATACCAGCTTCACGCTTATCTCAGCACTTGGGTTGACGTTTTTCAAGTCGAAGATCAGTTGTGCCAAGTCTTCGATCGAGTAAATATCATGGTGAGGGGGAGGAGAGATCAGTGAGATACCCGGAATGGAGTGGCGTGTTTTGGCAATCACGTCGTTAACCTTGAATCCCGGCAACTGTCCGCCTTCGCCCGGCTTCGCGCCCTGGGCAACCTTGATCTGTATCTCGTCCGCATTCACTAAATATTCGGCTGTCACGCCAAAGCGTCCGGAGGCGACCTGCTTGATGGCGGAACGGAGGGAGAGGCCGTCTTTGCGGGGGATGAAACGGGTGGAGTCTTCACCCCCTTCCCCGGTGTTGCTGCGTCCGTGTATCTTGTTCATCGCCATTGCCATCGTCTCGTGTGCCTCCTTGCTGATCGAACCGAAACTCATGGCGCCCGTGACGAAACGCTTCATGATCTCGCTTGCCGGTTCCACCTCTTCGACCGGAATGGGGTTTCCCGTCCGGAAGGTAAGGAAGTCGCGGAGGAAAATCGGTGCGTCTTTTTCGTCTACGAGATGCGTATATTCCTTGAATTTCTTGTAGCTACCTAATCGGGTCGCTAGTTGAAGGGCCGAGATCGTCTCCGGGTTCCATGCGTGTTTTTCACCGTCTTTTCGGAAGTTGTATAGTCCTTTATGTTCAAGAGTCAGGTTGTCCACCGTTCCACCGAAGGCCTGATGATGCAGGGCGATGGCGTCGGCTGCTATTTCTTGTAGGCGGATACCGCCTACATTGCTGGCTGTCCCGCCGAAATAGGTATCGATGAGTGCGGTCGAGAGTCCGACTACCTCAAACAGTTTGGCGCCGCGATAGCTGCGGATCGTACTGATCCCCATCTTGCTCATGACCTTGAACAGGCCTTTGCAAAGCGCTTTGATATAGTTCTTGCGCGCCATCTCGTAGTTGAGTTGTATCTCCTGTTTGTCCACCATATCCTGAAGGATGGCGAACGACATATATGGATTGATGGCACTTGCCCCATAGCCTAAGAGCAGGGCGGCATGCATCACTTCGCGCATTTCCCCCGTCTCCACCACCAAAGCGGTCTGCACACGTTTCTGTACGGAGATCAGGTGATGGTGTACGGCGCTGACGGCAAGGAGCGAAGGGATAGGGGCATGGGTTTCATCCACGTCCTTATCGCTCAGGATGATGTAGTTCACACCGTCTGCGACAGACTGTTCCGCCTGCTTGCAAAGTCGGTCGAGGGCGGCTTTCAGTCCTTCGCTGCCTCGCGACACTTCGAAAAGCATCGGCAGCTTGACGGATTTGAAACCTTTGTAGCGGATATTGCAAAGAATGTCCAATTGTGTGTTGGTCAGTATCGGATGGGCGAGGCGCACCATTTTGCAATGTGTTTCATTCGGGATAAGGATGTTGCTCCCTACGGCGCCGATATATTCTGTCAGGCTCATAACCAATTCTTCACGAAGCGGATCGATCGGCGGGTTCGTCACTTGGGCGAACTGTTGGCGGAAATAGTTGAACAACAGTTGAGGGCGCTCGGAAAGGATGGCCAGCGGCGTGTCGTTTCCCATCGAACCGACCGGCTCTGCACTACCTGTGCACATCGGGGTGATGATGCATTCGATATCTTCGCGGCTATACCCGAAGGTGCGTAGCATCCTGTCATATCCGGCAACGGTGTGCGGTACACGGCGTCCCGACTTCAGTTCGTCCAGTTCTACCCGGTTGTTTGCCAGCCATACATGGTAGGGCTGTGCGTCGGCAAGCTGCTTTTTCAGTTCGCCGTCGTAATAGATCCTGCCTTCTTCCGTATCGACCAGCAGGATTTTGCCCGGTTGCAGACGCCCCTTTTCCTCTATTTCATCAGGTTCGAAGTCCATTACGCCCACTTCGGACGCCACGACCATTATGCCGTTTTTCGTGATCAAGTAGCGTGCCGGGCGCAAGCCGTTGCGGTCGAGCATTCCTCCGGCATACCGTCCGTCGCTGAAGAGTAGGGCGGCCGGGCCATCCCACGGTTCCATCAGGATAGAATGGTATTCGTAGAACGCTTTCAGGTCTTCCGATATCGGGTTTTTCTCATTGAAACTTTCCGGGACCAGCATCGCCATGGCATGTGGCAGGCTCATGCCGGACGCCACGAAAAATTCCAGCACGTTGTCCAGCGAAGCACTGTCGCTCATACCTGGCTGGATGATCGGGCGTATCTCGTCTATGTTTGGGATACGGGGAGAGGACAGGACGCTTTCACGTGCTTCCATCCAGCCACGGTTGCCCCGTATCGTATTGATTTCCCCGTTGTGTGCCAGGAGACGGAACGGTTGTGCCAGACTCCAGGTCGGGAATGTGTTTGTACTGAAACGGGAGTGGACGAGTGCCAGTCCGCTTGTCAGATAGTGGTTGGCCAGATCGGGGAAATAATGGCGAAGCTGCATTGATTCCAGCATACCTTTATATATAATACTCTTGGTGGAAAGCGACACCACGTAGAAATCTTTCCTATCCGGTATGTCGGATGCCGCCACCCGCTTCTCGATCCGTTTACGAATGATGTAGAGTTTCAGTTCCAACATCTGCTGGTCGTCGCATCCGGTGATAAACACCTGTTTAATATCCGGCTCCGTGTCTCGTGCGTCGTTTCCTAAGATGTCCGTGTTGACAGGTACTTTGCGCAGATGCATCAAGGTCAGTCCTTCCTTTTCGATCTCTTCGATCATAAAACTGAGGATGGCCGAACGCTGTTCCTCGTCTTTCGGAAAGAAGACCAGTCCGGTTCCGTACTTGCCCTTTTCCGGTACGGGGATGCCTTGCAGTAAGATAAACTCGTGTGGAATTTGCAACAGGATGCCTGCACCGTCGCCGGTCTTGTTATCCGCTCCTTCCGCACCTCGGTGCCGCATGTTTTCCAATATTTTAAGGGCTGATTCCACTATGCCGTGCGATTTACCACCATGGACGTTTACGACCAGCCCTACGCCGCAAGCGTCATGCTCGTTGGTAGGATCGTATAATCCTTGTTTATTGTTCAAATTGCTCCTTGTATCCATTATTAGTTGACCTTATGTTTGTGAAATATTTGATTTGTTTATCAAATTGCTTGACAAATATATGCTATTTGTTTCAAAATGTAATAATATTGAGCGCGGATGAGGAGAGGCTTTTTTATTCTATAGATTGGTTTGTTTTTATTTGAAAGTGTTTTGCTGATTTGTGTGATAATTTGTAATGAAAATATTGTTTAATTCTTTCAAATAGAAAGTATATCGTATTCTTTCGATACGTATTCTTGGAGGATAATAAAGGAGAGGATGGAATGAAATTTACCGGATGCGACCTGCCGCAGACGATACAGGGATGCGCACTCGTCTGCGGCAGGCAATGTATGTGTCAGGTTACACCTGCAATACCAGAATAAAGCGGCTGCCTTTTTTGTATTCGGGGTCTATGGACAGTGTGCCGTTCATCTTCGAAGCAATCAGGGAGCAGATGGGTAATCCCAGTCCGTCTCCATCGGCCAGGTCCTTGATTTCGGTAAAAGGTTTGAAGATCGCCACCTGCTTTTCGGCGGGGATACCCGGACCGTTGTCGGTTACGATAAACTGACAGAGATGGGCCCCTTTCTTTTTGAATTCCAACTTGATTTTGCCTGATGTCGTGTAGATCGCCGCATTTTTCAGCAGGTGCAGCAAGATGCGTTGTAGCTGTTCGGCATTTGTCTTGATTTCGATCTTCGGGATATCAGTAGTGACTTCAACGCCCGGACGGACATCCTCTTTTACCTGTTCCATCACTTTCTCGCAGAAAGAGCTGACATTAAAAGATTGTGCTTCGTAGGTTTCCAGCAAGGAGTTTTCCAACAAAGAAAGTTCTTGTATATGGTCTCCGAACTGTTTCAGGGCATCGACACGGGCTTGTATGGCTTTCGCCTGTCCGGGGGCCGCGGTTTGCAATCCGGCTACCGATTTGCTCATTTCGTCCAGTGTCGGTTCCATCTGCGCCGATATGCTTTGGATGAACCCGGTCTGTTGTTCGCTGTGCTCGGTGATGGTCTGGATGATCTTCTTCAGCTTCCGGTTCAGGAGGATGAAACGCATGACCAGGAATGCCAGGAACGCCAATGCGGCAATTAAAATGGCGGCCAACGTGCAGAGCCCGGCGATGATATACTGCTTGGCTGATAGCCGGTCTTCTTTTTCCTGTATCGTTTGCAGGCTGCTATCGTATTTTTGTTGCAAGGCATCCAATTTGTCTTCTGCGGTAAGCATCTTTACGGAATCGGTCCATACCATATATTTCTCGTAGGTTTGCTCCATCAACGAGGTATTATTGGCTTTGCGAGCAATCGCGATCAGGTTTTGATAGCATTCGCTGACTTTGCCGTATTCCTTTTTTTTCCGGTATTGGCTGATGAGCTTGTTGAATGCTGCATCTCCTTCTTTTTTCTGTCCGAAGATATAGAAATAATCGGTTTGTGTGTACAACAGTTCTTCGGTAAGTTCGGGATTGCCTGATTCTTCGGCCAGGTTGTCCAGTGTGTTAAGCTGGAGCTGTGCCTGTGCGGCGTTCCTCAGCTTGATATACATTTGCAGGCGCTCTTTTGTTATCATAAAACGCAGGCCGTACAGTTTCTTTTGCTCTGTTTGTTCCTGATTCGCCACTATCTGGCTCATTTGCCGGCAGAGGTCGAACGCTTCCTGATAGTAGTTCTCGCGGTAATAGAGGGAGGCCGCCTGTGTACCGCATTCGATTGCTTGCGTTATTTTTCCTTCATTTGCGTAATCCTTATATGCCTGGATATAAAGATAGCGGGCTTTCGTATAGTCTTTGTTCTCAAAGCTACTTTGTGCCTGTTGCTTAAAATTGTCCGCATTGTTTTGTGCCTGAAGGGAAACACAAAAACAGATAATGAGGGCGATAATAAAGTTGTAAATTCTCATAATTTGAATTTTAACGTTAGACAAATATAAAGATTTTTTGTCACAGGGGACATGAAAATGTGAGATTTCTTAGTTTCTCCTGTTTCCGGCAAAAGATTATTATCAAAATGATAGCTCTATCCCATCTATTTTGAATTAATAGGGCATCTTTTGGAAATTACCCGCAAGGGTAATATTTTTTAACATTCTATTTGAAAGCAAATACCCTTATTGACTTATCAAAATGACAATATGGGAAAGAGGATTGAAAAAAAGATTCTTTTGCCCTGAAGATAAAAGAAGAGGAGATAAGAGTGCTTTTACCGGAAGTCGTGTTGGTGAAGGTCGAAAAGGGTTGTGGTTGTCCTGCTTGAAATAAAGGTCGGATTCTCCGGAACAAAACCACTCCGATAATGATTATAAAGGAAAAGCCCTTTGCTCTCTTACGATCCGTATATGGCGAAAGGGCTTTTCCTTTTTATTTGATAGATTTGTCGAAAGAATATTATTTTATAAAATAATTTAACTAAATGGTAGATAAAATAATTATTTCTATTAATATGTCAAATAAATTTCGTTTGTATGAACATTATGTAATATAATGTAAGTATCTTTGCAGTCGAAATAAACAAGATAGAACCAAATGGAAGTACTTAAACACGAGTGTGGAGTCGCCATGGTCCGGTTACTAAAGCCTTTGGAATATTATCATCAGAAGTATGGAACCTGGATGTATGGGCTCAATAAGCTCTATTTGTTGATGGAAAAGCAGCATAACCGCGGTCAGGAAGGAGCCGGTTTAGCATGCGTCAAGTTGGAAGCCAGCCCCGGTGAAGAATATATGTTTCGGGAAAGAGCGTTAGGCACAGGAGCTATTACCGAGATATTCGCAGCCGTTCATGAGCATTACAAAGATTTGCCGCCCAGAAAACTGAACGATCCGCTTTTTGCTAAAACAAACCTTCCTTTTGCAGGAGAGCTTTATATGGGGCACCTGCGTTACAGTACAACCGGTAAGTCCGGTATTTCCTATGTCCATCCTTTTTTACGCCGTAACAACTGGAGAGCCAAGAACCTCGCTCTTTGCGGTAATTTCAATCTTACTAACGTACAGGATATTTTTGAAGAGATAACAGCTATCGGCCAGCATCCGCGTGCCTATGCCGACACCTTCATCATGCTGGAACAGGTAGGGCACCGTCTGGACCGTGAGGTCGAACGCCTGTACCGTAAATATGAAGCCGAAGGGCTGAAGGGAATGGAGATCACCCATGCGATCGAGGCGAATGTCGACCTGTCGAATGTCTTGAAACGTTGTGTCCCGTTGTGGGACGGTGGTTTTGTGATCTGTGGGCTGACGGGGAGCGGTGAGTCTTTCAGCGTGCGTGATCCCTGGGGCATCCGTCCGGCATTCTATTATGCCGACGACGAGATCGTGATCCTGGCAAGCGAACGCCCGGTGATTCAGACGGCCATGAACGTGCCTGTCGGTGATATACATGAACTGAAAAGAGGAGAGGCGCTGATCATCAACAAGCAAGGTGACTGGCATACGTCGCAGATCATGGAGCCGAAGGAAAATAAGGCTTGCTCGTTCGAACGCATTTATTTCTCACGCGGAAGCGACCGGGATATTTACCGCGAACGGAAACGGTTGGGTGAAAATCTGGTACCTGCTGTCCTGAAGGCTGTAGACAATGACCTGAATCATACGGTCTTCTCCTTTATCCCGAATACAGCGGAGGTCGCCTATTTCGGGTTGCAGGAGGGCATGAACGAATATCTGAACAAGAAGAAAAAGGAATGGATCGCCGATCGCAGTCACCTGCTTCAGGAGGAAGAACTGGAACAAATCCTGTCCATGCGTGTCAGGTGTGAAAAAGTAGCGATCAAGGATATCAAACTGCGTACCTTTATTGCTGAGGGCAACAGCCGTAACGACTTGGCTGCCCATGTATACGACATCACGTATGGAAGTATCGTGCCTTTTGAGGACAATCTGGTCGTGATCGACGACAGTATCGTGCGTGGTACGACACTCCGGCAGAGTATCATCGGTATCCTGGATCGCCTGAACCCGAAGAAGATTGTGGTGGTCAGCTCTTCTCCGCAGGTACGTTATCCGGATTATTATGGTATCGATATGTCCCGCATGAGCGAGTTTATCGCGTTCAAGGCCGCCGTGGCGCTCCTGGTAGACAGGGGGATGGAATCCGTCCTGCTCGATGCCTACAAGAAAGCCAGGAGGCAACAGACCGTGCCGTGTGATACGACTGTGAATTATGTAAAGGAGATTTATGCACCTTTTACCGATGAGGAAATCTCGGCTAAGATGGTGGAACTGCTTACTCCCGTTGGAACACGTGCAAAGGTGGAGATCGTCTATCAGACACTCGAGGGGTTGCATGCCGCCTGTCCCGATCATCCGGGCGACTGGTACTTCTCCGGTGATTATCCGACACCGGGCGGTGCGCGAATGGTGAACGAGGCGCTTATCCACTATGTGGAAATGGAATATGAAAAATTGAAAATTGAAAAATAGATAAGAATGACAAGAAAAACAGCAACATTGGTCTTAGACGACGGAAGCATGTTTCGTGGCTTCTCTTTTGGTTTTGACAAGGCGGTGGCTGGCGAGGTGGTGTTCAATACCGCTATGACCGGTTATCCCGAAAGCCTTACCGACCCTTCGTATGCCGGGCAGCTAATGGTTCTGACCTATCCGTTGGTCGGAAACTACGGGGTGCCTCCTTTCTCGATCGAAGAGAACGGCTTGCCTACCTTTATGGAGAGTGAGAAAATCCATGCAGAGGCGATTATCGTGAGTGACTATAGCGAAGAGTATAGCCACTGGAATGCTGTGGAGAGCCTTAGCGACTGGCTGAAGCGTGAGATGATCCCCGGAATCACCGGTATCGACACCCGTGCACTGACGAAGAAGATCCGGGAGCATGGCGTAATGATGGGACGTATCGTTATCGGCACCGCCGATAACGAAGGTGAAAGTGGAAAGGTAAAAGGTGAAAGTGAAGGGGAAATGCCGGACTACGGGAGCATCAACTATGTGGACCGCGTTTCCTGTAAAGAGATCATTGTCTACCTGCCTGACGGAACGGAAATGTCGTTTCCCGTAGATACCGACAAATTTCAAATTTCAAATTTCAACTTTCAACTCTTAAAGCGTGTAGTGCTTCTCGATTGTGGTGTGAAGGCTAATATCATCCGCAGCCTCCTGAAGCGGAATGTGGCGGTGATACGTGTCCCCTGGAACTATGATTTCAACCAACTGGAGTATGACGGGCTTTTCCTATCGAACGGTCCCGGCGATCCGGACACTTGCGATGCGGCTGTCCAAAATATCCGTAAGGCACTCGGTGGCGACAAACCGATCTGTGGCATCTGTATGGGAAACCAGTTGCTTGCCAAAGCTGGTGGTGCTTCGATCTATAAACTGAAGTACGGCCACCGCAGCCATAACCAGCCGGTGCGTATGGTGGGGACGGAGAAGTGTTTCATCACTTCCCAGAATCACGGCTACGCAGTGGACAATGACACGTTGGGTGCTGACTGGGAACCGCTCTTTATCAATATGAACGACGGGACAAACGAAGGAATCCGGCATAAGACGAAGCCTTTCTTCTCTTCCCAGTTCCATCCCGAAGCATGTAGCGGACCGACCGATACGGAGTTTATCTTCGATAAGTTTGTCGATTTGCTTTAGGAATTGGGACGACAGATCTAAAAATGTTAACGAATAAAAGAGTCCGAAAATGAAAGAAGATATAAAGAAAGTCCTGGTACTCGGTTCCGGCGCCCTAAAGATCGGCGAAGCGGGAGAATTCGACTATTCAGGCAGCCAGGCTTTAAAAGCTATTAAGGAGGAGGGAATCCAGACAGTGCTTATCAATCCGAATATCGCCACGGTACAGACTTCGGAAGGAGTGGCAGATACTGTTTATTTCCTGCCTGTCACTCCCTTTTTCGTCGAAAAGGTGATTGCTAAGGAACGTCCGGATGGTATCCTGCTCGCTTTTGGCGGCCAGACGGCATTGAACTGCGGTGTGGCGCTTTACCAGAGTGGAGTGCTGGAAAAATATAACGTCCGTGTGCTCGGTACTCCGGTACAAGCGATCATGGATACGGAAGACCGTGAACTCTTTGTCCGTAAACTCGATGAGATCGGTGTGAAGACGATCAAGAGCGAAGCGGTGGAGAATGCCGAAGATGCCCGCCGGGCTGCTGCCGGGTTGGGCTATCCGGTGATTGTCCGCGCTGCTTATGCATTGGGCGGCCTCGGTTCCGGCTTCTGCGACAATGAGGAAGAACTGGACGTGTTGGTCGAAAAAGCCTTCTCTTTCTCTCCCCAGGTGTTGGTGGAAAAGAGCTTGAAGGGGTGGAAAGAAGTGGAATATGAAGTGGTGCGGGATCGTTTCGACAACTGCATCACGGTCTGTAATATGGAGAACTTCGATCCGTTGGGCATCCATACCGGCGAAAGTATTGTCATTGCTCCGTCACAAACACTGACCAACAGCGAGTATCATAAACTTCGCGAACTGGCTATCCGGATCATCCGTCATATCGGTATCGTGGGGGAATGCAACGTGCAATATGCTTTCGATCCTGAGAGCGAAGATTATCGTGTGATCGAAGTGAACGCCCGTCTCTCTCGTTCATCTGCGCTGGCCTCCAAGGCAACCGGCTATCCATTGGCGTTCGTCGCTGCCAAGTTGGGATTAGGGTATGGCCTTTTCGATTTGAAAAATTCAGTGACGAAGACGACAAGCGCTTTCTTCGAACCGGCTCTCGATTATGTGGTCTGCAAGATCCCGCGTTGGGACTTGGGCAAGTTCCACGGTGTGGCACGCGAATTGGGGTCGAGCATGAAATCGGTGGGCGAGGTGATGGCGATTGGTCGTACCTTCGAAGAGGCGATTCAGAAGGGTCTGCGTATGATCGGACAGAGCATGCACGGCTTCGTGGAAAACAAGGAGCTGGTGATCGCCGACATCGACAAGGCGCTCCATGAACCGACCGATACCCGCATCTTTGTTATCTCGAAAGCATTCCGTGCCGGATATACCGTCGACCAGATACATGAATTGACGAAGATCGACAAGTGGTTCCTGCAAAAACTTTACGGAATCATGCAGACCGATAAGGAACTGCGCGCCTTCGATATGAAAGGCATCAAGCGTTGGCGTTTGAACCCGGAACTCGTTCGCAAGGCGAAAGTGCAGGGCTTCTCCGATTTCCAGATCGCCCGTGCCCTCGGCCTTGAAGGGGATATAGAAAAAGGCATGATGCAGGTACGCCAGTTCCGTAAGGAGCACGGTATCGTCCCGGTCGTGAAGCAGATCGATACGTTGGCCGCCGAATATCCGGCGCAGACGAACTATCTGTATCTGACCTATAGTGGTACGGAAAACGATGTGCAGTATCTGGGCGACCATCGCTCCATCGTCGTGCTGGGTTCCGGCGCTTACCGGATCGGCAGCTCGGTCGAGTTCGACTGGTGCGGCGTGCAGGCGTTGGAAACGATCCGTAAGGAGGGCTGGCGTTCGGTGATGATCAACTACAACCCCGAAACGGTTTCGACCGACTATGATATGTGCGACCGCCTTTACTTCGACGAACTGACCTTCGAGCGTGTGATGGATATCCTCGAACTGGAAAATCCGCACGGCGTGATTGTCTCGACAGGCGGCCAGATCCCGAATAACTTGGCGATGCGCCTCGACGAGCAGCATGTCAATATCTTAGGGACATCCGCCAAGAGCATCGACAATGCCGAGGACCGCGAGAAGTTCTCCGCCATGCTGGACCGTATCGGAGTGGATCAACCGCGCTGGAAAGAACTTTCGTCGATGGAGGATATCAACGAGTTTGTGGCCGAGGTGGGTTTTCCGGTCTTGGTTCGTCCGAGTTATGTGTTGAGCGGTGCCGCCATGAATGTCTGCTCTAACCAAGAGGAACTCGAACGCTTCCTGCAGCTGGCGGCCAACGTTTCGAAGAAGCATCCGGTCGTTGTCAGCCAGTTCATTGAACATGCCAAGGAGGTGGAAATGGATGCGGTGGCCGATAAGGGTGAGATCGTCATGTATGCGATCTCCGAACATATCGAGTTTGCTGGTGTGCATTCCGGCGATGCGACTATCCAGTTTCCCGCACAAAAGCTGTATGTCGAAACGGTCCGTCGGATCAAGCGTATCAGTAAGCAGATCGCGAAGGAACTGAATATCTCCGGCCCGTTCAATATCCAGTTCCTGGCGAAAGGCAACGAGATCAAGGTGATCGAATGTAACCTTCGCGCGAGCCGTTCTTTCCCCTTCGTTAGTAAAGTATTGAAGATTAACTTTATCGAACTGGCTACCCGTATCATGTTGGGCTTGCCTGTCGAGAAACCGAATAAAAACGAGTTTGACCTGGATTATGTAGGTATCAAAGCTTCCCAGTTCTCTTTTAACCGCTTGCAGAAAGCCGATCCCGTCCTGGGAGTTGATATGGCTTCGACGGGTGAGGTCGGCTGTATCGGTGACGATGTTTCCGAGACAATCCTGAAGAGTATGCTCTCTGTCGGTCTCCGCATTCCTGAAAAGAATATTTTGCTCTCGACGGGGACACCGAAACAGAAAGTGGCTATGCTGGATGCCGCCAAGATGCTGGTTGCAAAAGGCTATAATCTCTTTGCCACAGGCGGGACGTATCGTTTCCTTGAAGAGAATGGTATCTCCAGCACGCAGGTTTACTGGCCGAGCGAGGAGGGCAAAGAACCGCAAGCACTCACTATGCTCCACGAAAGGAAAATCGACATGGTTGTGAATATTCCGCGCGATCTTTCCGCCGGAGAATTGGACAATGGCTACAAGATCCGCCGTGCCGCTATCGACTTGAACGTTCCGCTCATCACGAATGCCCGTCTGGCAAGCGCCTTTATTGAAGCTTTCTGTACCTTGGGCATAGATGATATTCAGATACGGAGTTGGCAAGAGTATAAATGATCCGTTACTTTTGGATCAAGCCGAAAGTAATAGAAATAATTATTACATTTGTGGTAATTAAAATAAACCAATATGAAGATAGGACTATTTATTCCTTGTTATATCAATGCGGTGTATCCGGAAGTTGGTGTTGCTTCCTATAAATTATTGAAAAGTCTTGGGTTGGATGTGGATTATCCGTTAGACCAGACTTGTTGCGGTCAGCCGATGGCTAATGCCGGGTTCGAGCATGAATCGGCAGGGTTGGCGCTGCGGATGGAAGAGTTGTTCCGTTCATACGATTATGTGGTTGGTCCTTCCGCCAGTTGCGTCGCTTTCGTGAAAGAGAATCATCCCGGTATTCTGGAAAAGGCAGGGCATGTGTGTATGAATAGCAAGAAGATTTATGATATCTGCGAGTTTCTGCACGATATTGTGAAGGTCAAAGAACTGAAAGCCGAGTTTCCCCACAAGGTGAGCATCCACAATAGCTGTCACGGTGTGCGCGAGTTGCATCTTTCTTCTCCGAGCGAACGGAATATCCCGTATTTTTCCAAGTTACGCGATCTCCTTTCTTTGGTGAAAGGCATCGAGATATTCGAACCGAAACGTGTCGACGAGTGCTGCGGCTTCGGTGGCATGTTTGCGATTGAAGAGCCCGAAGTGTCCGTTTGCATGGGACAAGATAAGGTGAAGGACCACATGAGCACGGGAGCCGAGTACATCACCGGTGCCGATAGTTCTTGCCTGATGCATATGGAAGGCGTGATCAAGCGTGACAACCTTCCGATTAAAACGATTCATATTGTTGAAATATTAGCCTCCGGATTATGAGCACGAAACATTCAAAAGCGGCTGCCCGCTTCATCGGGAACCGCAAGCAGGAAGCCTGGCACGACGAAACCCTCTGGATGGTCCGTGCCAAACGGGATAAAATGAGCCATTCGCTTCCCGAATGGGAACGCTTGCGCGAACTGGCTTGTGATATCAAACTTTATTCGAACAGTCATTTGGATACCCTTTTGGAGGAGTTCGAGAAGAACGCCACGGCTAATGGGGCAATCGTCCATTGGGCGAAAGATGCGGCGGAACATAATGCGATTGTCGCTGAAATCCTGAGGCAACATAAGGCGCATACGCTGATAAAGAGTAAATCTATGTTGACCGAAGAGTGTGGCATGAACGATTTCTTGTTCGGAAACGGCTACGATATAATTGAGAGCGACCTCGGTGAACGTATACTTCAATGGATGAAACTTCATCCCAGCCATATCGTGATGCCCGCTATCCATATCAAGCGGCAGGAGGTAGGCGAGATGATGGAGCGCGTGTTAGGTACGGAAAAAGGAAACTCAGACCCGACCTATCTGACGCATGCCGTCCGCAAAAATATGCGCGAGAAGTTCCTGACAGCCGATGTCGCTATGACGGGAGCTAACTTTGCAGTCGCTTCGACTGGTGAGATAGTGGTTTGTACCAATGAAGGGAATGCAGATATGGGAACTTCTTTCCCGAATGTCCACATTGCGACGTTCGGAATGGAGAAGATCGTTCCGGATCGGGAGTCGTTAGGTGTCTTTACTCGTCTGCTGGCACGCTCCGGCACGGGGCAGCCGATCACTTCTTATACTTCTCACTATTGTAAGCCGAAAGAAGGGGGAGAGTTTCATATCATTATAGTCGATAATGGGCGGAGCGATATCCTGGCGCGTCCTGATCATATCCGTACTCTGAACTGCATCCGTTGTGGCGAGTGTATGAATACCTGTCCGGTCTATCGTCGTAGCGGTGGCTATTCTTATACCTATTTTATACCCGGACCGATCGGGATCAACTTGGGGATGCTAAAAGATCCGGTGAAATATTCGGACAATGTTTCCGCCTGCTCGCTGTGCCTCTCTTGCTCGAATGTCTGCCCGGTCAAGATTGATCTCGGCGAACAGATTTACCGCTGGCGCCAGGATTTGGATAAGATTGGAAAAGCGAGCACAGAGAAGAAGATTATGTCCGGCGGCATGAAGTTCTTGATGGAACGCCCGAAGCTGTTCAATGCGGCTTTGAAGTTTGCCCCGGTGGCCAATAAGATGCCTCGTTTTATGATCTACAACGCTCTGAATGCATGGGGAAAGGGTCGTGAACTGCCGGTTTTTGCCAAACAGTCGTTCAATGAAATGTGGAAAAGTAACAAGATAAAATAATATGACAATGAGTAGTAAAAACGATATATTATCTGCTATCCGTCGCCACACCGGCAAACGTTACGACATGCCGGAACTGACGCTGGATGCCATCACTTACGAAGATAAAATCACCCAATTTACCGACTCCCTGAAAGCTGCCGGGGGGCAAGCTGTCCTGATGCAGCCTGGCGACGATATCAACGATATCATCCGCCGCCATTTTCCTGATGCAACCCGGATTGCTTCCAATCTGCCCGGTATCACCTGTGCCACCTTCAATCCGGACGACCTCGACGATCCCCGCGAGTTGGACAATACTGACCTTGCCGTCGTGGAGGGCCATTTCGGTGTAGCCGAGAACGGGGCTGTCTGGATTACCCGCGGGGTGAAGCACAAGGCATTGTATTTTATCTCCAACAGCTTGGTCATGCTGATAGATCGTAGTTCGATCGTGAACAACATGCACGAGGCCTATAAGCGAACGGAAAACATGACATACGATTTCGGCGCTTTCATCTCAGGCCCATCCAAAACAGCCGATATCGAACAGGCGCTTGTATTGGGGGCACACGGCCCGGTCGGGGTGCTGGTGGTGTTGAGATAGGGCTCTCCCCAATTGGAGTTAAAACCTGGAAAACAGAATACATTATGAAGAAAATAGCCTTGTTGGTACTTCTGAGTACCTTGTTTTTCTCTTATACAGAGGCACAGGTACATACTACTTTTGAGATGCGTTATATCACATCCGACTCAAAAGCGGACGGAGAAACCGATTTTACCGGAGAGAGCGAATGGATGTCTCTTGACCAGCGGATTGATTTCCTGAACAAATATGCTGCTTTTGCTTCCGGGTTTTATGGTAATCTCGGTCTGGATAAACCTCTTATCGGAGACGGAGATATACGGCAGACGGTCAGACGGATAAAGCCTCAGCCGTTGACGAATGTCCGGCAAACACTCCGGCTCGCCGATTGGCGTGCATATGGTTATCGTGCCGGAAAAGCTGAAGATGTTCAAAATGCCTTTGCCGGATGGACGGTTGTGAACGGGGCGACTGTGAAAGATGGTAGCCTGATTCTGGAAGATTGTGCGGTCGAAAGAAATCTGGACCCCATCCGGTGGCGTTTCCGGTTGCATCTGGATGTAAAGAAAGTGGGCTCCGGATGTACAATTGTTTTTCATAAAGGCGGGAAACCTCTCCTCTCCACTCGCTTGGCGGATAAGGTATTCTCGTTGTCGTCAGGAATGAACAAGGGTAACGGGCATTATGACTCGAGCGTTCCTTTGCATCTGGAAATATACGGTGATTTCACCAACAATCGTTTTTTTGTGACGGTAAACGGCAAATCGGTTGCTTGTCTGATAGGAGAGGCAGATATCCGTGAAATTGACAAGATGGTGATTCGTTCGGAAGGTACAACGGAGATAGACGATATTTCCCTTTTTAACTTTGTTGAGGACCGAACGAATAAACATACTCCTTATTCTTCTGTCTTGCTTATTAACGAGGATTTTAACGATGTATTGCCGATGCAGGGATGGCAATCGCTTGACTATGACGATAGTGCTTGGAAACAGGTCACGCTACCCTCATCTCATGGTGGTTTACGGGAAAAGGAAGAGAGCTATTATCTGCGGAAAAAGATTCACCTTACCGACTTCGAGCGTGCCGTGCTTAAGTTGGAAACAATAGATCCCGGCGGTGAGGTTTGGATAAACGGGCAGCCTGTAGCCGTGATTAACAATCGGCATCCGTATGATTTGGATGTGACGGAGTATCTGCAGCGGAATCAGGAGAATCTCATTGCTGTCCGTGTAAAACCTTATAAGGCGGCTCACCGGATGCTGCACTCCCCATCCGATCCGTATATCGGCTGGTTCCTGGGACGTGCGACATTGATCCTGACGAACCGTTGTATGATTAAGGATGTCTTTGCATATACCGGATCGCTTGACGGAGCCGCCCGGCAGGTCAATAGGATACTCTTGCAATACTCCGGTGTCTATGCTTTCGAGGGGAGTGTCGAAGTCAATTACTATCCTTGGTTCCCGGTGGAAGGGGAAAAGGTCGCTACGATGAAGCAGAATATCGAAATCCGCCCGTCTGTCGATAACGAGATCGTATTGGAAATGCCAGTCGATAATCCTGTCTTATGGTCTCCCGAGAGTCCGAACTTGTATCGGGTGGAAGTGATCTTGCGTGACAAGGAAGGCCGTGAGATAGACGACTATATGCTGACGACCGGTATCCGTACTATTTCCCAGAAAGATGGGAATCTGTATGTCAATAATCGGCCTGAAATACTGAAAGGTGCCCAGATACTGGGTTCGAGATATCCGGTCGAAACAATGTCGAAAAACTATAAGTGTGTGTCAGACGAAACAATTGCAAAAGACTTGATGATGATCAAGGAAATGAATGGAAACCTATTGCGTCTGCATGTCCATGCTGAAAAAGACACGACAGACGGTATCAACGATCCCCGTTATGCCGAATATGCGGATCAGTTGGGAGTCTATCTTCTTTGGCAGACTGCCGCTTGGATTAGGGAAGGGGAAGCTTGGAATGTTGATTTAGAAGGTTATCCGAAGTTTATGCGCCAGGTCTGCAACCATCCGTCTATTGTCATGTGGGAGGCAAGTAACCATCCGAACCGTTTCAAACTGCACGACATATCAGATTCGCATGATTTTGTGACAAGGGTTTACAGGACTTTGAGTGCCGTAGACACCAGCCGCCTGATCTCACCGACCTCTTTCTGGCAGCATATGCACTATGGCAATTACGACGGTTCGCTCGACAAGGAGGGTAACCCGATCGTTCCTAATCCTGTTTTGATGGAAAAGTTGATGACTCGCGGGAGTCAGGATGCCTATACTGGCTACGGAGCCAAATGGACAGCTCTCAGAAAAGCTCCCAACAAATGGGCTGCTTCCTGTCTGGCTGCAAACGATAAGGCTTATTTCAACTTCGAACATGAGGAATCTGCCGCACAACCGAATTGGACATTAGCGGAAAAAGAGCCGTGGTTTAAGATCCAATCCTATGAATGGGAATATGAGAAAGGTAGTATCGGCCGCCTTCTCGATGCTTCGGAATGGAGAATCAGCCAGGCATTTCAAGCATTCGCAGCTTGGGAGTCTATGAAGAAACAGATTTTGATCGGCTATGACGGCTTTTCTTGGTGTAGCCTTGAGTCGGGCTCGAATATGTTCACGTATCAGAAGCCGTTGATTGATCCGTTCGGTATTCCCAAACTTGCCTATTATGCCAATCAATCCGTTTTCCAACCGATCTGGGCGGGTAGTAGTAATGTCGATGTTGTATATGGTCCGGCCGATCACATTTCTCCAGTGCTGTTCAACTTAGGACAGCCCAAGACTGTCGACCTCACTATCGAGCTGAAAAATGATAAAGGGAAAAGGATTGACCGGAAAATCTTTAAAAATATACAGGTCGCCGGTGGCAGAACGGTTGTGAACTTGGATGGTTTCCGCTTTAAAACAGTCCCGGACGGATATTATTTCCTTGTATATACGGTAAAAGAACAGAACCCTCCTTATAGGCATAAAGAGTAAAAAAGGAACAGGGTGACGCAGATCTTGTCAATTGGGCGGATTTGCGTTACCCTATATGTCCTGTTGTTACTAATCTACATTTCGCTTATTAAACAACGAAGCGATCCATAGTACCAGAATGGCTCCGACTGTTGCCGTAATCAGGCTGCCGATAATACCGGAAGCCGCAATCCCGAACAATCCGAATACCCAGCCGCCCAATACACCGCCGACTATTCCCAAAATCAGATTGATTATTACTCCGAAGCCACCTCCCCGCATGATTTTACCAGCAAGAAAACCGGCTGCTATACCTATGATAATGTACCATAAAAATCCCATAGCTTTTAAATTTTATGTTGTATTGTATATATAACCGTCCATGAAGGCATGAAGTTTATTACAATAATGGGTCCCTTTTTCAAAACACCGGTGTTTTGCTTACAAAACATATATGTTTTGAATACGAAACACCGATGTTTTGAGACTGCTGTCCGAATCTATTTTATGAAGTAGGTGATAGTATTGGAAAAAGGATTATCTTTGCGGTATAATTATATAAGTACTCCGATGAAAATATCCAATTAAGCCGGTTTCTGCATATCGTAAATATCTACTGATGTAATTGCCAATTGTTCATTTTCGATTGCCGATTCTTTACTCCGGCCTTATCCTGTGTCGCCCTTCGGCACGTTTGTGATTATCCTTTTTAGTTTGTAATTTTTAATCCAAAGAAAACTATGTGCATATCCGTACATCAGCTATGCTATGTTCATGCCGACAAAGAACCACTTTTTCAGGACATAAACCTAACAGTCAATAAAGGACAGCGTCTTGCGCTGGTCGGCAATAACGGTACGGGCAAATCGACCTTGCTGCGTATCATTGAGGGAAGCCTGCAACCTTCGTCGGGAGAGATTATCTGTTCTTCACGCCCTTATTACATTCCGCAACATTTCGGACAGTTCGATCGCCTGACAGTGGCGGAAGCCTTGAGGGTGGACAACCGGATAAAGGCACTTCATGCAATTCTTGAAGGTGACACTTCGGTAGAAAACTTTATCTCCCTGAATGATGATTGGAATGTGGAGGAGCGTTGCCTTTCGGCACTTGCCTTTTGGGATTTGGGACATCTGCAACTGTCCCGGCCGATGCATTCGTTGAGTGGAGGGGAAAAGACAAAGGTATTCCTTTCCGGTATTCTTGTACATGCGCCGGAAATTATTCTGATGGACGAGCCGACGAATCATCTGGATGTTGCCAGCCGTGAAAAACTGTATGAGATGGTTAAGAACGGCCGTTCGACCATGCTGATTGTCAGCCATGACCGGACGTTGCTGAATCTGTTACCCTGTATTTGTGAACTTGAGAGAAATGCCATCACTCTTTATGGAGGTAATTTTGATTTCTACAAGGAACAGAAAGAATTGGCGTTGACAGCTTTGCAAAACCGGTTGGGAGAGAAGAAAAAGGAGTTACGACAAGCCTGTAAACTTGCCCGCGAAGTAATGGAACGGAAAAATAAGATGAATGCCCGCAGCGAAAAGTATGCTTTCAAAAAAGGTATTTCGCGTATGGCCGTAAATACATTGAAAGATAAAGCCGAGAAAAGCACAGTTCGGTTGGGGGATACCCATGAAGAAAAAATGGTATCCCTGCAAGACTCGATTACCGACCTTCAGAATGCGATGCCCGGTTTGCGAGGACTTCAGACGGACTTTAATTCTTCCAACCTGCATATCGGTAAAATTCTGATAGTGGCGGAACAGATCAATTTTGGTTATATTTCCTCCAGCTTATGGCAGTTTCCGATGGATATTCAGGTCAGGAGTGGTGACCGTATTCATATTTCCGGTAATAACGGGAGCGGGAAAACAACTCTGGTCAAACTGTTGTTAGGCGAATTGGAACCGACTGTCGGAACGATTATGCGGACCGGTTTCAGTTATCTATACATCGATCAGGAATGCTCCGTAATCGATCCCCGGCTGACTGTATTCGAACAGACGGAGCGTTTTAATACCGGAAATTGGGCGGAACACGAACTGAAATCCATTCTTAATCGTTATTTGTTCCCTTATGACACATGGGATAAGGGCTGTGCCTGCCTGAGTGGAGGCGAGAAGATCCGTTTGTTGTTCTGTTGTCTTATGATTGGGAATAATGCGCCGGATGTATTTATTTTAGACGAACCTACGAACAATCTGGACATACAAAGTGTTGAAATAATAACAGCGGCTATAAAGAGTTATAGAGGAACGGTGTTGTTGATCTCGCACGATCATTATTTTGTGAAAGAAATAAAAATAAACCGTTCCATTAAACTTTTCGATACCGGTTCTGTTATTAAGATATAGTGTTTTTCATGGTATTAGAATTAAGTTAGATTAGGTTATCCGTCCAGTTCGCGAGAATAGGACGGTTTTTTTATTTCCCCCCCCTCATAGTCTTTAGGGCTTGTATTTCGAATCGGTCAGGATAGCCTGGCTATCGTTGTTTTGCATCAAGGCTTCCGGAGTCGAATTCGTTTCCCGCATATATTTGTCGATGATTTGCCAGCCGAGCCAACTGCCGAGATTTCCGGGAGCATCGCTTGCCAGGAATGTGCTGGGGACGTTATCGAAATATTTACCTGTTGTCATCTGGTCTGGCGTATAAAGATGCTTGCGTTCTATGATAGCCTTCCACAGGTTGGATTCATTCTCTTTGCACCAGTTATAGGAAGTTTCCGTGTAGCCCATGAGTACTTCAGGCTTCAGTTCAGGAAATGCTTGATGGATCAGATATTTTATTTTGCCTTCATAGATCATCCGGTCGAGTAGTACGTTTTCTTTTCCTTCAAACGGATACTCGGACATCAGCCAACCGGCAAGGTAATCGGGGACGATATGCTCAGGTGTCATTAATTGGCGCTGGAAATCATAGAAAAAATCCTGGTATAACGGATATTCCTCGCCTAAATATTTATCTATCGAGATGGACAACAGGCTGTCGCCGACCAGTACATTTTGGTTGAAGCCGGAAACATGCATATAGATGGCCGGAATCTGCATCGAAGGAAAACAGGCCTTCAACCATGTGAAACCGTTGCCGAGAGCTTGCTCGATCTGGGAAACATTGTCATAATGACGGACAGCATCGGTATATAACCCCTTCAAAGTCGGTTCGGAATAGTAGTTGACCAATTTGTCGAAGAAACCGGGCATTGCCGGAGATTTCATGTTCAGGATGCCTTTTCCCAATATGTCGAGCATTTGTGGGTATTCGCGTACAAGCCCGGCTTGCAGGGCGGAGTCGTTCGTATCGACCAACTTCAAAAGCTCCTTGTCGAAACGGTTGATCTTGACTGGAACGGCCGAAGTGACAGCTGCCGGGATATGGGAATTCTGTCCATTACAACTGAAAAGGTAAAATGACAGAGAGAATATCAGCAATAATTTCGCTTTCATAGGAATATCATTAATAAATTATACGCACCATCATACCGGTTCATTTTTATAAAAACGAATGTCTTCCGGTTATATTGTGCAATCCATTCTTATTATTATCTTTGCACCCCTTTTTATCTGGCAATATGCAATTCACGAACAAACAAATTCTGCAAATAACATTCCCTGTTCTGATGAGCCTTCTGATGGAGCACATGATCGGGCTGACCGATACGGCCTATTTGGGGCGGGTAGGGGAAGTCGAGTTGGGAGCTTCAGCATTGGCGGGAGTCTATTATCTTGTGATTTATATGCTTGGCTTCGGTTTCAGTATCGGTGCGCAGGTATTAATAGCACGGCGAAACGGTGCACAGGAATATAAACGGATCGGGCCGGTCTTTCTGCAGGGGACATTTTTCCTGTTGTTGCTTGCAGCGTTGTTGTTTACGGCTTCGCATCTGTATTCGCCTTTCTTCCTACGCAAACTGATTGGTTCTGATGATGTCTACCAGGCTACGATGAAGTATGTGGACTGGCGTGTCTATGGCTTTTTCTTCTCTTTTGTGGCTGTTATGTTCAGGGCTTTTTATGTTGGTATTACAAAGACAAAAATCCTGACCGTAAACTCGGTTGTGATGGTGTTGACCAATGTAATGCTGAACTATGTCCTGATATTCGGAAAGTTCGGATTACCGGCATTGGGAATTGCCGGAGCGGCGATCGCTTCATCGATTTCGGAGGCTGTTTCGGTGCTGTTCTTCATTCTCTATACGTGGAAGAAAGTCGATTATGGAAAATACGGGCTGTTTGAGTATTCGGGTATAGATTTCCGGATGTTGAAGCAAATATTGAGTGTTTCTATCTGGATTATGATTCAGCATGGGATTGCTTTTTTAGGCTGGTTTGTGTTTTTTGTCGTGATGGAGCATCAGGGAGAGCGGCCGCTAGCGATTACGAATGTGGTGCGAAGTATTTCTTCGTTCCTGTTTATGTTTGTCAATGCCTTTGCTTCGACTTCCAGTTCTCTGGTCAGCAATCTGATTGGTGCCGGAAAGCCGGAACAGGTGATGGGCTTGTGCGGACGTATGATACGGATTTGCTATTATTTCGTTTTGCCGCTCGGTATTCTGATCGCCCTGTTTCCGGAACTGGTATTGCGCATCTACACGGATAATCCGGATCTGATTGCCAGTTCTGTGTCGTCGCTTTGGGTGATGCTTTCCTCTTATCTGATTGCGGTACCTGCTTTTATTTTCTTTTTCAGCGTGTCGGGAACGGGCAATACGCAGACGGCATTGCTGATTGATATGGTAAGCATCTTTGTCTATGTTTTCTATGCACTTTGGGTCGGTATCCGAATACATGCGGATGTGGCGGTCTGCTGGACAACGGAGCATGTCTACGATTTGATGATCCTGTCCGCTTTCTTCTATCTCTGGAAAGGAAACTGGCGGAATAAAAAGTTGTGACCGGTGATCCGGAAACTATCGTTTTATCAATACAGTGAGCCGTAGGGAAAGATCGAAAAAGACCATCTTCGCATTCACATTTTGTGTCACATGCCGTTCCGCTTTTGCCAACTCGTCCATGATGTCGATCACATTCCGTTCATTGATGAAAGGTGCGAACTTTACGGCAAAGCCGGCTTCGTCCATATTCATATAATTGAGTTCCGGCGATTGGAACCGGTACATGAAGTTCTCACGTATCAGGTGCTGGCAATAAGAAAGAAAGTTCTTCTGCCGTTCACGCCCGATACCCGCCAACATGTCTGCCATGTCTTTCATGCCTCTGACATTACGCGCCCAGGAATTGCGCATCATGCCTTTGAACTGTTCCAAGTAGAACTTGTTCTCCTCTCCCAGGCTGATTGCCTCGACTGCTTTCAGATAACTGCCGTTTGCCAGATGGGCGACATGCTTGGCATCTTCGGGAGTCAAGTTGAACCGGGAAATCATGGAAGAAGCGATATCTTCCGGATGAATTCCCCGCACGTTGATACGTTGTGCACGGGACAGGATCGTTCCTAAAACCAGGTCGGGAAGTTCTGATACCATCAGGATCACCGTGTTCCGGGGAGGTTCCTCGATAATCTTCAGGAGTTTGTTGGCACAGGTCTGATGGAGTTTTTCCGGAAGCCATACCAACAGGATGCGATAAGTCGCTTCGTATATCTTGAGGCTTAGTTTCCGGATAATCTCGTCGCTCTCTTTCGAATAAATTAGGGCCTGTGAGTTACCGGCATCGATATGATCCAGCCAGCCGTCTATGTCGAAATAGGGGCGATCTTTCAGGAAATCTCTCCATTCGGTGAGGTAATCGTCGCAGACTTCTTTTTTTTTCTCCTTCTTGGATACGATCGGGAACACGAAATGAAGGTCCGGATGGGCCAACTCGTTATACTTCAAGCATGACGGACAATGCCCGCATGAATCTGTTTCCGTCCGGTTCGTGCAGTTCAGATAACGTGCGTAGGCCAGTGCCAGAGGAAAAGCGCCTGCACCACCCTGTTCCGTGAATAGCTGGGCGTGCGGGACGACACCTGTCTGTGCCGAATGTATAAGTCGTTTTTTTATTTCTTCCTGACCGATAATATCCTTGAAGTACATGTTGCTCCTTATTGAGTTGATAGAGCAAAGGTACGAATAATCGGGGAAATAAGAAACCTCATCTTAATGTGCGATCTGTATTTTCTCTTTGATGCATTTACCGATAAAAAGCACAAGTAAAAAAGGATATAACGCCAAATCCATGGCGATAAACAGTATGTATTTCATCTTCGTAACATTTATTATTTCGTCGATAAGACTAAGATACTTGGAAAAACCCCTATCCGATAACAAACTTTTTTTCATTTTGTTGTATGGTTTCTGGCGTATTGCTTACTTCTATTGCCTGATCAATAAAAGCGGAAATGGCGGTTTGTTTTTGAGATATTGACAAAATGTAATATTTTTCTTGTGTGTATTTCTGATATAATGGCTTTTGAATAAATTTTAATTATCTTATTTCGGTATTTGATTTCAAAATGATAGTTGTTATCTTTGCGTCGTAAAAAGGAAAATCACATAAATACGGATTGTATTATGAATGTATGCAAAGATGACGCTTCTATTCTGATTATATATACGGGAGGTACTATCGGAATGATAGAAAATCCTGAAACAGGCTCTTTGGAGGCTTTTAACTTCGAACATTTGGAGGAACATGTTCCCGAACTAAAAAATCTCGGATATAAAATCTCGTCTATTCAATTCGACCCGCCGATGGATTCATCGGAGATGGGACCGGATTCATGGATGAAGATCGTGCATGTCATTGCGGAACATTATCATGATTACGATGGCTTTGTCGTTCTGCATGGGACCGATACGATGGCCTTTACCGCTTCCGCTTTGAGCTTTATGCTGGAAAATCTGAGTAAGCCGGTGATCCTGACCGGTTCACAGCTTCCGATCGGTATGCTTCGTACGGATGGAAAGGAAAACCTGATTACGGCGATAGAGATTGCCGCTGCCCGTGAAAACGATATGCCGCTGGTTCCTGAAGTTTGTATTTTCTTTGAGAACGACCTGCTGCGCGGAAACCGTACCAGCAAGACGAATGCGGATAATTTCAATGCGTTCCGTTCCTATAATTATCCTCCGTTGGCACATGCCGGTATTTCGATTAAGTATGATGTCTCCCAGATTTACCATCCGGTATCCCGGAAACCGCTGAAACCGCATTACCTATTGGATCGGAATATTGCTATCTTGAAAATATTTCCCGGAATTTCTCCGCAGGTTGTGGAAAGCATTTTGAATATCCCCGGTCTGAAAGGCGTCGTGATGGAAACATTCGGTAGCGGGAATGCGCCCGGATATGACTGGTTGCTGGAGATGTTGAAGGAGGCGGTCGAACGGGGGATTGTCATTGTCAATGTTACCCAATGTCTTGCCGGAAGTGTGGAAATGCACCGCTATGAAACCGGGCGAAAACTGTTGCAGGCCGGTGTGGTGAGCGGTTACGACAGCACGACCGAATGTGCTGTTGCCAAGTTGATGTTCCTGTTCGGGCATGGCATGGCGCCGGATGAAGTAAAGGAGCATCTGAATTGTTCGCTGATCGGGGAGATTACGATTGCTTGAAACTATAGTTCCTTCGGCATGAAAACATCGTTTCATAGGCATGGAAATATAGTTTCGTGCTCATGAAACGATGTTTTCGTGCTTTCAATACACCTCTTTTGCCACCTTATAGACGCTATCCGATGCCATCATCGTATAGAAATGCAAGCTCGGAACGCCGTGTGCAATCAAGTCTTTGCATTGCTGGATACACCATTCGACACCGACGGCTTTCGCTTCATCGTCCGTTTTGCATTTACGAAGTTCCGTTGCAAACGGTTCGGGAATATCCGAACGGAATATCTTAGGCAGCACGGTGAGCTGGTTCTTGAATACGATCGGCTTGATACCCGGAATGATGGGGACCGTAATGCCTTCCGCCCGGCATCGGTCTACGAATGCGTAATATTTTTCATTGTCGAAAAACATCTGTGTCACCAAGTAGTCCGCCCCGTTCTTTACTTTCTCTTTCAGATAGAAAATATCCGATTCCATATTGGGGGCTTCTTCATGCTTTTCCGGATAGCAAGCCATTCCGTAAGAGAACGGGGTTTCATTGGCTTCGAAAGCAGATCCGTCGATGGCGATCCCTTTGTTGAAGTTGTTCACCTGCTGCTGGAGGTCAGTTGCATGTTCGTGGTATATGTCCGTTTTTTGTCCGGCTTCCAGTGTTTTTACATCTCCACGGAGCAACAACAGGTCATAAACACCTAAAAAGTTCAGGTCGATCAGTGCATATTCCGTTTCATCTTTTGTAAATCCCTTGCATATAATATGAGGAACAGCCGTTATGCCATATTTATTCTGGATAGCCGAAGCGATGGCGACCGATCCGGGACGTTTGCGGATGTTGACTTTCTGAAAGCTACCATCCGGCAAAGTCTTGTAGATATATTCGCTGTGATGGGATGTTATATTAATGTATTTAGGATCGAACTCGATCAGTTTATCTATGACATTATATACTTTCTGTATGCTGTTTCCTTTCAACGGAGGAAGTATTTCAAATGAGAAAGCAGTACTCTTGCTGCTGTTGATCAGATCGATTACTTTCATGTTATTTATTTATTTGGGTGGACAAATGTACATAAAAAACAGTTATGTTTGTCTGCCCAATATGTTGATTGTTTATGTTGTTTGAATTTTCCACGTGCCGATATTCCGTGTTTCGTTGCTGAAATTGACGCCTATCCTGAACAGCGTTCTTGTATCGGATGCGAAAGGTAAAGCGTACTGCTTGTCTTCGATCTGTTGCAAAGCCTCTTCTGCCGTACCATTCAATTTGAACTCCATAATATAGATATATCGGTCGGTTTGCAGCACCAGGTCGATGCGTCCGCGCGAAGTATGGTATTCTGTTTTTACATAGAACCCAACCAGTTTGAAGACGATGAACAAGACGTTCTGGTAGTGTACTTCCAGATTGCGAATCAATTCGTAGGGAGTGTCAGCAAAGAAACTTTGCAGGCGGGCGAAGAAAGCCTCCGCATCACCCATCCGGATTTCTTTGATGAACTTTTGTATCTCGAAAGTGGAGTCAACGGCGGTTATGGAGGAGTAGTAGGGAAGTAGATACCGGACGAATCCTTCCTCTACCTCTTGGTTGGGAAAACCTAATGTATAGATTTGGAACTCCGGATCATACTCTTTAATCGTCAGATAGCCGCTTTGGTAAATGACCGGAATGGGATTACGCGAGACGATGTCGATGCTGTTCAGCACATCCGCATTTGTTTGTGTATGCGCCATATCATATAGATTGTAATCCGTCCTTTTGAGCAGTTCGACTAAATAGGAGGGGGTGCCTGTTTCGAACCAATAGTCGCTGAGCTTTTTCTTGGCAAATGTGTTCAACAGGCTGAACGGATTATACATACCAATTGAATTTTCAACGAAATGATAGCCATCATACCGTTTTTTCAATTCAAGGCACATCTCCTCATAGCTGACCTTTTGCCGGGACGCCAACCCTTGTAGTTCTTTTTCGAGATAAGTATGGATCTCTTCCTCCGTAATGCCACATATCTCGACATACCGGTCGTCCATCGAAATGTCCATCAGGTTGTTCAGATCGCTGAACACGCTCACCTTCCCGAACTTCGTCACGCCTGTCAGCAGTGCGAATTTGATACAACCGTCCATCGTCTTCAGAACGCCGTAGAAAGGCTTCAGCATATTTCTCAGTTCCGTTTGCATCGCTTCGTCGTGCAGGTTCTGTAGCAAAGGTTTGTCATACTCGTCCACCAAGATGACCACGCGCTGCCCTGTCTTTTCGCAGGCCCGCTGGATGATGCCTGCGAAACGCAAGGCGAGGCTCCGTTCGGCCGGATCTGCCCCGTACAGGTTTTCCCAGGCGACTAAGTTGCGGTTCAATATATCCTCCAAGTCCTTTTGTGAGCTATATTGCGAGATGTTCAGGTCCAGATGCAAGATCGGGTATTTCACCCAATCTTTTTCCAACCGTTCCATCGCCAACCCCTCGAACAGCTCTTTTTTACCTTGAAAATAGGCTTCTAAAGTTGAAATTAGCAATGACTTGCCAAAACGCCGTGGACGGCTTAGGAAGTAATAGCTTCCCGTCTTCGCCAATCGGTAAACCAATGCCGTCTTATCTATGTAAAGATATCCCTCTTTGCGTATCTTTTCGAAATTCTGTATGCCTATCGGATAAAGTGTTTCCATCATGTCTTTTTGTTGCTTCTTCACAAAGATACGATATAATCTGCAATTTGCATCTATCGTTCCTGTTATTTTTGCCGTTTTTGAGGGGGTAAATGAGTGTTAAAATAGACAATATCTCCCTTTAAAATACGATTTTGGATTAAAATCTTGATTGATAGTGAGGTGTAGGAATCTTATGTCTGTTAAAAAATATTACCCTTGCGTGTAATTTGAATTAAATGGGGTATAAAATCGAATTAGATGCAGTAGTAGTTTCGATTTGGACCAATGGGGTTTGAAGCAAGGTGTACAATAAGAGTGTAGCCGAATTTCTCTGTACGCATTGCGACAATTAGCGGGATTATTTTCCTGTGAGGATTAAATGAGTAACGGTTGCCGTTTTTCATTTTTTATTAATACCTTTGCCTGTCAATAATCTAATTACGATAAGATATGGAAAATATTAATTGGTCTGATCTGTCATTCGGTTATATGAAGACAGACTATAATGTACGGTGTTACTATCGGGATGGTAAATGGGGCGAACTCGAAGTAAGTTCTTCCGAGATCATCAATATTCATATGGCTGCCACATGTTTGCATTATGGACAGGAGTCGTTTGAAGGATTGAAGGCGTTCAAAGGGAAAGACGGCAAGATCCGTGTGTTCCGTATGGATGAGAACGGCAAACGCATGCAATCTTCCAGCCGCGGTATCAAAATGGCCGAGTTGCCCGTTGAGAAGTTTGAGGAGGCTATCCGTAAGGTCGTAAAACTGAACGAACGTTTTGTTCCCCCTTATGAAAGCGGGGCTGCTTTATATATCCGTCCGTTGATGATCGGTTTGGGTGCCCAGGTGGGTGTGAAGCCGGCTCCCGAATATATGTTCATGGTGTTTGTGACGCCGGTGGGACCGTATTTCAAGGGTGGTTTTAAACCCTCCAAAGTATGTATCATGCGCGATTACGACCGTGCTGCCCCTCAGGGAACCGGTACGATCAAAGTCGGCGGTAACTATGCCGCCAGCCTCGTTGCGGGCGAAAAGGCTCATGAGCTGGGCTACGCCGCTGTTTTGTATCTGGACCCGAAAGAAAAGAAATATCTGGACGAATGCGGTCCGGCCAACTTCTTCGGAATCCGTGGCAACAGCTACATCACTCCGCAGTCTCACTCTATCCTGCCTTCCATCACGAACAAAAGTTTGCAGCAGTTGGCAACCGATATGGGCCTGACAGTGGAACGCCGTCCGGTTCCGGTAGAAGAAATCGCTACGTTCGATGAAGCAGCCGAATGCGGAACAGCCGCGGTTATCGCTCCGATCTCACAGATCGACGACTTGGACATCAATAAGTCTTATGTGATTGCGAAAGACGGCAAGCCGGGTCCTGTTTGTGAAAAACTATACAATAAACTGCGTGCTATCCAGTATGGGGATGAGCCGGATGTGTATAATTGGGTGACGGTGATTGAATAATTGATAATTGATAATTGACAATTGACAATTTGTGTTTTGTGGTGAAAATTGCAAACTCTGTATTGCAATTTGAGAAAGATTATCTATATTTGCCCCGCTAAACAAATGGATAAGCGACCGCAAGTTGTCAATTGTCCATTGTTAATTGTCAATTGAATAGAAGGTGGATTCATTCTTTAAAACACATAAATACCTGGTAGAACACTTGTATTCGCCGGTTCGCAGAGGACTGATGGATGAGATCGACTGGAATGACCGGCTGATCGGCATTAAGGGTTCTCGCGGAGTGGGAAAGACGACTTTTCTGCTGGATTATGCCCGCGAGCATTTTGGCGCGGATAATAAGGAGTGTCTTTACATAAATCTGAATCATTTTTATTTTACGGAACGTACGTTGGTCGATTTTGCTTCTGAGTTCAGGGCAAAAGGGGGAAAAGTGCTGCTGATCGACCAAGTGTTCAAATATTCGGGATGGTCGAAAGAACTCCGTTATTGTTACGATAACTTCACTGACTTGAAGATCATTTTTTCCGGTTCTTCCGTCATGCGGTTGAAAGAGGAAAATCCCGACCTGTCGGGCAAGGTGGTTTCGTATAACCTACGAGGTTTTTCATTCCGGGAATTTTTTAATCTGATGTCCGGGAATAGTTTTCCGGCTTATACATTTGAAGAAATATTGGTGGGCCATCAGGAGATTGCGAAAGGCATCTGCTCGGTGGGAAAACCGATGGCATACTTCCAGGACTATCTGCATCATGGTTTCTATCCGTTCTTTCTGGAGAAACGCAATTTCTCGGAGAATTTGCTAAAGACCATGAATATGATGCTTGAGGTAGATGTGTTATACATAAAACAAATCGAACAAAGCTATCTGCCGAAACTGCGTAAGCTGCTTTATCTGTTGGCGACAAGCGCTCCTTGTACGCCCAATGTAAGCCAGTTGAGCAAGGATATCGAGACTTCGCGGGCAACCGTGATGAACTATATCAAATATTTGGCCGATGCCCGTTTGATGAATATGCTTTATCCGGTAGGAGAGTCGTTCCCCAAGAAGCCGTCTAAAGTGTATATGTACAATTCCAATCTGATGTATCCCATCCGGCCGATGGAAGTGAATATGCAGTCTGTCCGCGAATCGTTCTTTTATAACCAGCTTCTGAAGGACAATAGATTGAACGAGGGCGGAAAGAACGCACATTTCTTGGTCAATGGAATGTATAATTTCAGGATTGAAGAAAGTATGAAAGTGAAGAATAATCCTGATCTGTATTATGCAATCGATAAGGTCGAAGTAGGAGAGGGCAACATGATCCCGCTTTGGCTTTTCGGCTTTTTATATTGAAATTTTTTTAAATACTAATAGTAAGAGTCTATGACAAAACAGAAGAAATTTTTAACCTGTGATGGTAACCAGGCTGCTGCACATATCTCCTATATGTTCAGTGAAGTTGCTGCGATTTACCCCATCACTCCGTCATCTACAATGGCAGAATATGTAGATGAATGGGCTGCTGCCGGACGTAAGAATATTTTCGGCGAAACTGTAATGGTGCAGGAAATGCAATCTGAAGGTGGTGCTGCCGGTGCAGTTCACGGTTCGTTGCAGGCTGGTGCACTGACTACGACTTATACGGCTTCTCAGGGTTTGTTGCTGATGATCCCGAACATGTACAAGATCGCAGGTGAATTGCTGCCTTGCGTATTCCATGTATCTGCTCGTACATTGGCTTCTCATGCACTGTGTATCTTCGGTGACCATCAGGACGTAATGTCTGCCCGTCAGACAGGTTTCGCCATGTTGGCCGAAGGTTCCGTACAGGAAGTGATGGATTTGGCAGGTGTTGCACACTTGGCTACAATCAAATCCCGCGTTCCGTTTATGAACTTCTTCGACGGTTTCCGTACATCTCACGAAATCCAGAAGATTGAAGCATTGGAAAATGAAGATCTGGCTCCGCTGATCGACCAGAAGGCTCTGGCTGAATTTCGCGCACGTGCCTTGAACCCGAAAACTCCGGTTGCACGCGGTATGGCTGAAAACCCTGACCACTTCTTCCAGCACAGAGAATCAAGCAACTCTTACTATGATGCAGTTCCTGCTATCGTAGAAGAATATATGAACGAAATCTCCAAGATCACAGGCCGTAAATACGGTTTGTTCGATTACTACGGAGCTGAAGATGCAGAACGCGTAATCATTGCGATGGGTTCTGTTACGGAAGCTGCACGCGAAGCTATCGACTACCTGACAGCTAAGGGTGAAAAAGTAGGTTTGGTTTCCGTTCACTTGTATCGTCCGTTCTCAGCTAAACACTTCTTGGCAGCTGTTCCTAAGACTGCTAAACGTATTGCTGTTTTGGACCGTACAAAAGAACCGGGTGCAGTAGGCGAACCTCTGTATCTGGATGTAAAAGACTGTTTCTATGGCCAGGAAGATGCTCCGGTTATCGTAGGCGGCCGTTATGGTTTGGGTTCTAAGGATACGACTCCTGCCCAGATCCTTTCCGTATATGAAAACCTGGCACTGCCGATGCCGAAGAACCAGTTCACGATCGGTATCGTAGATGACGTAACATTCACCTCCCTGCCTCAGAAAGAAGAGATCGCATTGGGTGGCGAAGGTATGTTCGAAGCTAAGTTCTACGGTTTGGGTGCAGACGGTACTGTCGGTGCCAACAAGAACTCTGTTAAGATCATCGGTGACAATACAAATAAATATTGCCAGGCTTATTTCTCTTACGACTCTAAGAAATCGGGCGGTTTCACTTGTTCTCACCTGCGTTTCGGTGATCATCCGATCCGTTCTACCTATTTGGTAAACACACCGAATTTCGTAGCTTGCCACGTTCAGGCTTACCTGCGTATGTACGATGTGACTCGCGGTTTGCGTGAGAACGGTACATTCTTGCTGAACACTGTATGGAATGGTGAAGAGCTGGCAAAACATTTGCCTAACCGCGTAAAACGTTATTTTGCTCAGAAAAATATTACAGTTTATTATATCAACGCTACACAGATCGCATTGGAAATTGGTTTGGGTAACCGTACCAATACAATCTTGCAGTCTGCATTCTTCCGTATCACAGGCGTAATTCCTGTTGATCTGGCTATCGAACAGATGAAGAAATTCATCGTGAAGTCTTATGGCAAGAAGGGTGAAGATGTTGTAAACAAAAACTATGCAGCTGTTGACCGTGGTGGCGAATACAACCAGTTGACTGTTGATCCTGCATGGGCTAACCTGCCGGATGATGAAGAGGTTGTAAACAACGATCCTGCATTCATCAACGAAGTGGTTCGTCCTATCAATGCACAGGATGGCGATCTGTTGAAGGTTTCTGCTTTCAAGGGTATCGAAGACGGTACATGGCATCAGGGCACTGCAAAATATGAAAAACGTGGTGTTGCTGCATTTGTTCCGGTTTGGAATGAAGCAAACTGTATCCAGTGTAACCAGTGTGCTTATGTTTGTCCTCACGCTTCTATCCGTCCGTTCGTTCTGAATGACGAAGAACAGAAGGGTGCAAACTTCCCGATGTTGGATGTGAAAGCTCCGGCTACAATGAAGGGTATGAAGTTCCGTATGCAGGTTGATGTTCTCGACTGTCTGGGTTGCGGTAACTGTGCCGATATCTGTCCGGGATTCAAGGGCAACAAGGCGTTGTCTATGGCTCCGCTGGAAGGTCAGTTGGCTGAAGCTGACAACTGGACGTACTGTGTGGCTAACGTAAGCTCTAAGCAGAGTTTGGTAGACATCAAGTCTAATGTGAAGAATTCTCAGTTCGCAACTCCGTTGTTCGAGTTCTCCGGCGCTTGCTCCGGTTGTGGTGAAACTCCGTACGTAAAACTGATTTCCCAGTTGTTCGGTGATCGTGAAATGGTCGCTAACGCTACGGGATGTTCTTCCATCTATTCAGGTTCTGTTCCTTCTACTCCGTATACGACGAACGAAAAGGGCGAAGGTCCTGCATGGGCTAACTCTTTGTTCGAAGACTTCTGTGAATTCGGTCTGGGTATGGAACTGGCTAACGAAAAGATGCGTGCACGTATCCAGGCGGCTATGGAAGCTGCTGTCGCTTCTGAAGAATGTCCGGCTGAATACAAAGAAGTGTTCACTGCATGGATCGAAAATCAGAACGATGCCGATAAGACGAAAGAACTGGCTGCACAGATCACTCCGATGGTTGAAGCTGCCAAGGATAAATGTCCGAATTGCGCTACTATTGCCGAATTGAGCCACTTCCTGGTAAAACGTTCACAGTGGATTATCGGCGGTGACGGTGCTTCTTACGATATCGGTTATGGTGGTCTGGATCACGTGATCGCTTCCGGCAAGAATGTGAATATCCTGGTTCTGGATACTGAAGTGTATTCAAATACAGGCGGTCAGTCTTCAAAGGCTACTCCGGTCGGCGCAATCGCCAAGTTTGCCGCAGCCGGTAAGAGAGTTCGCAAGAAAGACTTGGGTCTGATGGCTACAACTTACGGTTATGTTTATGTTGCTCAGATCGCTATGGGTGCTGATCAGGCTCAGACCTTGAAGGCTATCCGCGAAGCTGAAGCTTATGACGGTCCTTCTTTGATTATCGCTTATGCTCCTTGTATCAACCACGGTTTGAAGAAGGGTATGGGTAAATCTCAGGCTGAAGAAAAAGAAGCTGTTGCATGTGGTTACTGGCACTTGTGGCGCTACAATCCTGCTCTGGAAGCTGAAGGCAAGAACCCGTTCACATTGGATTCCAAAGAACCGGATTGGAGTAAGTTCCAGGACTTCCTGAAAGGTGAAGTTCGTTTCGCATCTGTTGCAAAACAGTATCCGGCTGAAGCTGCCGAATTGTTTGCTGCCGCAGAAGAAAACGCTAAGTGGCGTCTGCGTAGCTACAAACGTATGGCTGCTGAAAACTGGAGCGTAGAAGAATAATTTGATTATGATCATCTAAGGGTGGAAATCCTTTTTTCACCCGAATAAAATAGAAAGCGGAGTCTCACCATGAGATTCCGCTTTTTTATTATTCCAATAAAGACCGGTAAAAGGCTTTTGTAATATGAAATTCATGTCCTTCTGGTTCTTCGGCAGAACAAAATGGAATATTTCTGTGTTTAATTAACGTATATAGTAAAGATAAAAATATGAATGTAACATATGAAGATGTCCGCAATTCCGAAGAGATCCGGACTTATATCAAACAAGCGGACGAGTCGTTGAAAGCAATCGGCTACACGGAGCATAGCTTTGCCCATTGCACGAAGGTTGCGAAAGTAGCAGGAGATTTATTGGAAAAGTTAGGATATGATGCGCATGAGGTGAAATTGGCTCGTATCGCCGGTTTCATGCACGATATAGGCAATGTGGTGAATCGCATCGACCACGCTCAAAGCGGAGCTATGATGGCTTTCCGTATTCTGGATAAGATGGGGATGCCGCCCGAAGATGTGGCGACCGTCATTACCGCTATCGGGAATCATGATGAACAGACGGCTGCTGCCGTAAATGCCGTTGCGGCTGCTTTGATAATCGCAGATAAGACGGATGTGCGTCGCAGCCGTGTCCGTAACCGTTCCACGATTAATTTCGATATCCATGACCGGGTAAATTATGCAGCCGAAAAATCGGATGTTATATTGGAGCCGGATTCGAAAACGATCACTCTCGATTTGAAGATCAACACCGAAATCTGTGCTGTGATGGACTATTTCGAGATTTTTACCGGACGGATGCTACTTTGTAGGAAAGCGGCGGAATTTCTTGGCCTGCAATTCAAGCTGGATATTAATGATGTCTATTTATTGTAATATCATCCCGGTATAATCGGGTCGGATCGGCTTTGTTTGAATGATCCGAAGCAGATTGTATTGGCTCTAAAGAAAAGTGGAGTTTTCAAAGAAGGCTTAACTGGCCGGGCGTAAAGCGGAACTGTTGTCCGAAACCGTCGGCCGGTTAAGCCTTGTTTTTGGTTGCTTTTCTTTTAAGGGAAAAGTAATTGTGATTTCATTTCCGGGAATTGTGCCTGATGCCAATAAGGGTAAACCGGAGTAACGCGGCTGGCTTCATCCAGCCGTTTCACCTGTTCCGGTGTCAGATTCCAGCCGACTGCCTCCAGGTTTTGTTTTAACTGTTCCTCCGTGCGGGCACCGATGATCAGGCTGGAAACAGTCGGACGTTGCAGCAGCCAGTTCAAAGCACATTGTGCAACCGTACGGCCGGTCTCTTCGGCAATTTCATCCAGCACTTCCATGATATCGTATAACCGTTCATAGGATGTCGCTTCGTCGGGAATCGGACTTCCGCCGCGGGCTACACGGCCGTCGGACGGAATCGGGTTATTACGGCGATATTTGCCACCCAGGCGACCGGCTGACAATGGGCTCCAGATGATTGTCCCTACTTTTTGGTCGATGCCGAGCGGCATCAGCTCCCATTCGAACTCACGGTTCAGAAGTGAATAATAAACCTGCTGAGCTACGTAACGGCTCCATCCGTGACGTTCGGAAACAGAAAACGACTTCATCAAATGCCAGCCGGAGAAGTTGGAGCAAGCGATATAACGGATCTTTCCGGCAGTGATCAGATCGTCAAGGGCACGAAGCGTCTCTTCCACCGGTGTGTTGGCATCGAAACCATGCATGTGGTAAATGTCGATATGATCGGTGTTCAGCCGTTTCAGGCTGGCCTCGCAAGCCTCTATCAGATGGAAGCGGGAAGAGCCCATTGCGTTACGGGTGGCAGGGTTTAGGTTGAAAGTCGCTTTTGTCGAGATCAATAATTTATCGCGCAGTCCGCGGATCGCCTTACCCAATATCTCTTCGGAAAGTCCTCCGGAATAGACATCTGCCGTGTCGAACAGATTCACGCCCGCATCCAGGCATAGGTTGACCATTCGGGTAGCTTCTGCCACTTCCGTGTGTCCCCAACCTTCAAAACCATTTGTGCCACCGAAAGTAGCTGTCCCTAAACAAAGTGCGGGCACGAAAAGTCCCGAACCTCCTAATTGCCTGTATTCCATAGTCTCTATTTATTTATGTTTTTACAAAGATATATAAAAAACAGAGACTTGAAAGAGAAGGTTTAAAATACCGGAATCGAATAGACCAGTCCTAACGAAATACGATGCGTGTCGGGATCGACTGCTCCCATATCCAAGGCTGCTTTTTCGAGTTTCACGCCGCGATATGTGTAAAGGAGGAAGATAAAAAGATCACTGTTCTTGATCGGGAAAAATTCGAGGCTGCTCTGTGCATTCCAGGAACGGCGGTACATGCCTTTGGCAAACGGCCCGTTCGCCTTGTACACTCTTCCGGTTTCATAAGCACCTTTCACATAGAGGTTCCAACGCGGGTGAATCCGGTAGTCCACATCGGCGATGACCGATAGATACTCGGTATTGCAAGCTGTCTGGGCTGTCTCTGGCAGACGGCTGATAACGCCGTGTTGGTCCAATCCCTGCCGGGTGTACATGATGTCCAGATAAGTCAGCAGAGGACCTTTCTCGATTGTGTTGCCGCAGGTGAAGTAATAAGAGTAACGTTTCTGTGTCTGTTGTCCTACGGAAGCGGCATAACGGAGTTGCAGGACGCGGTCGAAATAGTAACTGTTCCAGTTTACCGTATACATGAAAGGAACTTTTGCTTCCCGTGTGTTGTCAGGCAATCCGGTCGGGTAGATCTCGTTGTCCTGTCCGCTCCGGTTGTTTACGATCTGGAAGCAAAGTTCGTGGTCAGGATTGATCTGCCAGTTGCCTGAAATACCAGCCTGATAGCAGGTCAGTAGGTTATTGAACTCACTGAATTCACGGACTTTTATCGAATTGACAAAATATTCGTATCCTCCGAAATTGACAAACTGCTTACCGATCGTAAAGCCGAATTTGTCATGTACTTTCAGGTTGACATAAGCCAATTCGAGCGAGGACGAAAGGTTGTCCAGCGAATAAGGGTCCGAATATTTATTGAACGACTGCCGGTAATGATAGGAAAGGTTTTTCCATACATCCCCTTTTATTTCCAGCCGGACACGATTCAGCTTGAAGTTCATGCCGTCGAAATTGGAACCAGTGAAATTGGCGTTTGCCGAAGTAAAAAGCTGGAAATTCATTTCTGCGCTTTCGATCACCTTTTTCCCTCCTGTGAGTCGTTCGACCAAAGTCGGTTCTTGTCCGGGAACGGTTTCTTTCTCAATCTCTTGTGCAAAGACGGATGGGGAGAATATGAATAGTATTGTCAATAAGTAGAGATGTGTTTTCATGTCTGCAAATAAAATGTTTCAGCGTTCAAATATAGTAATTTTATATGACCTTTGGAAATCCGTAATTATTCTTACCTTTGTTGAGATTTAAAAGGTAATGAGTTTAGGTTATGATTAAAGCAGTATTTTTTGATATCGATGGGACATTGGTCAGCTTTAAAACACATGTAGTCCCGAAATCCACCCTTCATGCGATCGAGTTGTTGAAGAAGAAGGGGATAAAAGTATTTATAGCAACCGGCCGTCATCGCCGTTCGATTAACAATCTGGGCGATCTTGAGTTCGATGGATATGTGACTTTGAATGGTGGCTATGTGTTTGCCGGAAAGGACGATGTGATTTATAAGCACAGTATTCCCGATAAGGATATCGAAGCCTTGGTACGTTACCAGGAAAAGGAAGGCGAGTTCCCTTGTGCCTTCGTACAGGAAGACGAGATTTTTATGAACTATACGGATAAAGCGGTCAACGATGTGTTTCATCTGTTGAACTTCCCGGCTCCCCCAATCCGTCCGATCGAGGATATTTATGGAAAGACGGTCTACCAGCTGATCGCCTTTTTTACGGCAGAGCAGGAAAAACGTATTATGAAGGTCCTGTCTCATTGTGAATCCACACGATGGAACCCTCTTTTTACAGATATCGTACCGCTTGGAAGTAGTAAACGGGTAGGGATTGACAAGATGCTGGAACATTACCATATCGGTCTGGACGAATGTATGGCCTTTGGCGATGGAGGCAATGATATCCAGATGCTTAGCCATGTCGGTATCGGGGTTGCTATGGGAAATGCGGCCGAAGATGTGATGAGTGCGGCCAGTTATGTGACGACCTCTGTCGACGAGAATGGTGTATACAATGCGTTGAAACATTTCAACATTATTTGATTTTGAACTGTTACATATATATAGGATAGTTATGATAGACGAGTTATTGAAATTTAATCGTGAATTTGTAAAGAATAAAGGATATGAGCGGTTTATCACCAATAAATATCCTGATAAGAAAATAGCGATTGTGTCTTGTATGGACACACGCCTTACAGAGCTACTGCCGGCAGCTTTGGGCATAAAGAACGGCGATGTCAAGATCATCAAGAATGCGGGGGCGATTATTTCCCATCCTTTCGGAAGTGTGATCCGGAGTCTGCTGGTTGCCATTTATGAATTAGGGGTGAACGAAGTCATGATTATCGGTCATACCGATTGCGGTGCCAAGCATATGGATAGCGAGCAGATGATTGAGGTAATGAAGAAGCGCGGCATCCCTTCGGAACATATCGATATGATGCGTTACTGCGGTATTGATTTCAAATCGTGGTTGCGCGGATTCGACACTCCGGAAGGTTCTGTTCGTGAAACAGTAGCTCAAGTGCAAAAACATCCGTTGATTCCGAAAGATATAACGGTTCGAGGATTTGTAATCGATTCGACTACAGGTGAATTGACTACTGTCGTTTAGGTAAATCGAGATGAAAAGTGTTTAATAAAAACCTAAATATGGTTAAATGATAAATATTAAATATGTTTTACAGCATAAATTCAAATAAAATGTTTATCTTTGCACTGTAAACAAAAAGAAAAAGAAAGTTTAGGTTTAGTTATTATTAATCGTTCTCCAAGCGTGGAGAATTTAAATGAGTAAAATTATGATGATGAGAGAAAACGAAAAAAGTATGCGTACTTTAGCGATGTTGCGTTATCAGGCTGATCGTTATCAGTCAGTAGGAAATGGTTCGATGTGTCAGCGAGTAAATGCTGAGATCCGCAGATTGATGAGCCAAATGAGCGAAAGCTCTAAAAATTGAGTATTAAACAGTAAATAATTTTAGATGTAGTCTCTCCACCGTAGTCTTTTGAAAGACTGGTGAGAGATAAACGAGGAGGCATTCGACGCTTATAAGATAGCGGAGTTTGGCCTTTTTTTATTTTAATGAAGTCTGTCCTATTCCTATCCCGTCCGGCCACACAGAAAAAATCTTTTTTAGGCTTATTTTTACTGATTGTCATTTTGATAATCCAATCAGGGTATTTGCTATCAAATGGAATGTTAAAAAATATTACCCTTGCGGGTAATTTTCAAAATATGCCCTATTAATTCAAATTAGATGGGATAGAGGTGTCATTTTGATAATTTATTTGGATGAGGTTATCTAGGGTTGATCTAAATATTCCTATATTTGCGTGATGTGGAAAACTATAATCTGTAAAACACAATATCGAAATGAGAAAAACGGGATTATTCTTAGCCTCTATTGCGCTAAGTGCGACGTTATGGGCCGAGTCGCCTGAAAAAAAAGGGCTGGATGTCATTAACAAGGCAAATGCCGAGGCCTATATCGGTTTTCTGGCAAGCGATGCTTTGGAAGGACGTGAAGCTGGTTTCCGTGGTGGACGTATTGCCGGTGAATATATTGTATCTAATTTGAAAACGATGGGGATCGAGCCTCTGTTCGAATCTTATTATCAACCTTTCGAGGCCTATAATAAGGAACGGCAAAAGAGAGGCCGCTTCCAGGTTCATCCGGATTCGATCGCGAAGTTGAAACAAGGTGTCCACCAGAAGCTCTCGATGAACAACATCCTGGGTAAGATCGAGGGTAAGAACCCGAACGAATATGTGATTATCGGCGCCCATTACGATCATCTCGGTTTTGACCCGATGCTGGACGGCGACCAGATCTATAACGGGGCTGACGACAATGCTTCGGGGGTTTCAGCTGTCCTGCAGGTTGCCAAGGCGTTTTTAGCGACAGGTGTCCAACCGGAGCGAACCGTTATTTTCGCATTCTGGGATGGTGAAGAGAAAGGCTTGTTAGGCTCCAAATATTTTGTGCAGACATTCCCGGAGATGGATAAGGTGAAAGGGTATCTGAATTATGACATGATTGGCCGTAATAATGACGAGTCTAAGCCGACGCATGTTGTTTATTTCTATACGGAAGCGCATCCTGCGTTTGGCGACTGGTTAAAAAGCGATATCAAGAAATATGGCTTGAATCTGGCTCCTGATTATCGTCCGTGGGATAAGCCGGTAGGAGGGAGCGATAATGCTTCATTCGCCCTCCTGGATATACCGGTCATCTGGTATCATACGGACGGTCATCCTGACTATCATTTGCCAAGCGACCATGTGGAAAAGATCAACTGGAATAAGATTGTCGACATAACGAAAGCCTCTTTTCTGAATATGTGGAATCTGGCGAATGAGAAAGACTATTGACGTGGTCGTTTATACTCTTTTTCAAACTGTCGATTTGGCTTCACCCTTAAAAATTTGCTTTCACCCTGTCTTGCCCTGATTTGGGTTGACTATGCTCCATCTCCGGCCTTTTTCCGATGTAATATATTTAAGTGAAAAAATAAAGGGATGAGTGGACTGTTTATAAATTAAGATACAGACTATTAACTCTTGTCTTATCTCTCTTTCCATTATCGGCCTAAGTCGAACACCTTTTCGACCCTTGTCAAAAGCCTTTTTCACTAAGGGCGAAAAGGTATTCGACTTAGGTCAAAAGCTCTATAGCATTATAGCTTAACGATAGAAGTATGGCCATTGCCACTCTATAATTATTGTATCCGACTTATTTTCAATGGAGGCAATCGTAATCGGTGAGTGCATCTCTGCGATTCTATATAGTTTGATACAATAAAAAGGCTACAGCTCTTTGTTTACTCCTTAGCTTTTCCCATCTGTCAGGAAGCTGTTCTCTGTATTTTACAAAGAAGGTCCGCCTTCCGTTGGGAAAAGCGGACCTTCTGGAAATGTATGGATTGTGAATTATAAATTCCAACCTGTGTTTTGCTTCAAATTCGGATTCAGACCAATTTCGTCAGTCGGGATGGAGAACAAATAGTTTTTCGGTTCGATGAAGTTTGGAACCGGATTTGTTACACGCTTGGTGTAAATATCGAGTGCTCCGTTGACAAAACCTAATTGGGTTTCGAGAGTCTTATACTCTTCTTCCGTATAGGTTGTCGGGTCCTCGTTGCCTGCTGCTTTATCTGGGATGATACCTAATTTGGGTTCGTTCAGGCGCAAACCGCAAGCCCAACGCATTAGGTCTGAATAGCGATAACCTTCAGCCATTAATTCTACACGGCGTTCACGGCGAATTTCACGGATCAGATTGGCATTTGTTCCCTTGATAGTCGGGTATTCCTTAACTAATTTCGGGTCCTGTTCCGGATTGGCAGTCAGATGATGGGTGAATCCTACGCGATCACGCAGCGCATTGATTGTTTTGTCCAGTTCCGGATCTAATCCCAATTCTGCACCGGCCTCGGCACGTATCAATAGGATTTCACCATAGCGGAACAAAGGAGCATCAAGAGTTCCTTGATGATGTACGGTCGAGAATTCAGCCGGATTGAAGAATTTGGCTATTGCATAGCCGGTAGATGAATTGTAAAGTCCTGGCAACAGTGAACTGATACCGGCGCGTTTACCGTTCAATTGGTAGCTGTGCTCTCCGGCTTCCGGCGATGCTACGGTCTGCAACAAACGCGGGTCACGGTTGTTCAGTTCGGCAACGAGTGTCGTATGTTTCGTATGGCCTTCACATCCACAAAGTGTGACGGGCTTTCCTGTCTTTGCACAAAGGTAATCCTCTATAGCATCGCGACTGAATCCGATAGGAGTTTCACCAACACCTATCATACGGGAAACATTGTTCGCACCTCCGAGTGCCGGATCATATTCACGCGAAAGGATTATTTCCGGGTTACTATTGTAATTTTCCTGTATAAACAGTTCGTGATAAGCCTGGCTGGGTTTTGAACCTTGGAAAAGCGAATAACCGTATTCCGGTTTCATCAATTCTCCTGCAGCGTCGTAAGCTGCCTGCAAAAACTCTACATCTCCTTCTATATTATGATAGCGGCGGAAAGTCCCTTCGAACAAACACATACGTGCTTTCAAAGCCAGAGCGGCGTCTTTGCTGACACGACTGACACCTGTAGTGGCTTTTGTCGGCAACCATGCGATCGCCTGGTTGATATCCTTCAATACATTAGCCATTACTACCGTACGTGAGTCGCGTCCTTTATACAAATCTTCATCACCAGGGATCAAAATATGGTCATACCAAGGAACATCCCCGAAACGGCGTACCTTGTTGAAGTAATCCATGCATTTGAAGAACAGAACTTCTCCTGCATAATGTTGCTTGATGCTTTCAGCGACCGGTGCAAGTTCGTAGTATTCAAGGTATGCATTGCAGGCACGGATTATTTCCCATTTCCACTGGTCATCTTTTGTGGAAATGGGATGTTGACTAAATGCTACGGTATTAGGACTCCACGGCAGAATATTGTCTGATTGGAAATCTCCTTCCAGCATTCCGAAACTGTATCCATTGAAAGCTCCATGTCCGCTAAGCAAGTCGGGATAGAAATTGTTGCAGTAGGATTGCAGCGTTTCTTCGGTGGCGTTTGCGAAAGTTTCTTCCGTACTGACGAATTCGACAGGATCTTTATCCAGTACGTCACAACTTTGTGCTGCGAAGAACAGCAAGCCACACAGTGATATAATTGACTTTTTCATGTTCTTTGTTTTCTTTTAAAATGTTACATTAATACCGAATGAATAGGAACGGGTAAACGGATAAACACGTCCACCGGCATCTGCTGCCAAATCTCCGACTGTTTTATTATCAGCAGTTGAAGTGCGGCGACTTCCGACTACGTCAGGATCCAGATATTTATACAATCCGGTTGCTTCCCAAAGGTTCTGACCGCTGACATATACTTTCAATTGCTGTATGCCGATGCGGCTGGTCAGTGTTTTCGGAATAGTATAGCTCAGAGTCACATCTTTCAGACGAATGAAGGCTCCGTTCTGGATATATTTGGATTGTACCTGCTTACTTCTCTTATCGAATAGGGGGACAGGATAATAAGCGTTCGTGTTGGTTGCTGACCAAGAATTGTCGACATGGTAATCATTCAGGCAAGATGACCACATACCGTCGTATCCCCAGAAAATAGGGCTGTCTAACCATATGTCACGTTTCATGGTTCCTTGGAAGAACAGACGAAGATCGAAACCTTTCCATGATCCGCCGAGGTTGATATTGAAGTTGTAACGTGGAGTGTTGTTTCCGATGATTTTTCGGTCTCCGGAATCACCTACACGGTTATTGCCTTGATTGATTTTACCATTACCGTCCAGATCGGCATATTTAATATCTCCAGGAATCCAAGTCGTAGAGATGAAAGACTGACGATCTGCCATTTCTGCGGCTTCGGTTTTATCTTGGATAAAGCCTTCCGTTTCGTATCCCCAGATTTCACCGATCTTCATACCTTCGTAATAAGTCTCATTCAAACTTTTTGTCGGATTGTCATATCGAGTGATTTCAGATGTGTTATCAGAAATACCGATACCGACGGAGTAACTTAGCGGGCTTCCGGCAACATTCTTGATCTCATCATTCCAAGTGAAAGATAATTCCATACCTTTTGTACGCATGTCAGCCAAATTTTCTTTGCCTCCGGTTGTCCCTAATACAGCTGGATATGTACGACGTACTACCATGTCTTTCGTGTCTCGGATGTAATAATCGAACGATCCTGTCAGACGTCCGTTCAACATGGTCCAGTCTAAACCGACATTAGTCGTATAAACTTTTTCCCAGGTGATATTCGAACTTGCTAATGTCGGAGCTGTTAAAGCGCCTGCCATTTGCCCGTTAATCAAATAGCTTAATGTTTTACTGTTCAGGTAACTTAGATATTGGAAGTTCCCGTCAGTTACCTGGTTTCCCAATCCACCATAAGAAGCTCTTAACTTCAAATTGTCGAAAATATTACGTGCCGGTTCGAAGAACGGTTCTTCGGAGATACGCCAACCTGCCGATACGGAAGGAAAGAATCCCCAGCGGTCACCGCTTGCATATTTGGACGAACCGTCATAGCGACCGTTTACTTCAAGCAAGTAACGCTGCATATAGTCGTAGTTCAAACGGAAGAACGCACCTTGTACTGCCCAGATTGTTCCAGTAAAATTCGGCAGATTATGCGTATTGGCAAGGTCGATAATAGGTTTGTCGTTGTTGAACAAACTCTGTGTAGTTACGGACAGGTTATTTGTTTTTTTACTCTCCTGATTGTAACCGACCATTATACCGAGGTTATGTACATCGTTGAACGATTTTTTATAATCGGCATATATGTTGAGTGCTTGATAAGTCGTGTTGTATCTGGCTTCTGTTAATTTGTTCGGACTTCCGGCGACTGAACTCTGACTTCCGTCAGGATTGGTTTGGTAAAGTGTCTTGACATTGTTTGTCTGGTTTTCATAGTATTTATTACCGGTATAGTCACCTTTTATGGATAATCCGGCGATCGGGGTCAGATTGAACGCAGCTGTATACCATATGTCGTCTGAGTTCATTTTGTCTCGTCCGGCAAGAGCCATACGGCCAACATAGTTGTAGTTGAATCCGCTACCTCCAATACCGGCCCAGTCTCCATTGGCCGTGTACATCGGAACCCAAGGGAATGAACGATAGACTTCATAGTGTGCTGATTCACCCATATAGTCTTTAACGTCCGGAGTATTGGATGTGTTACGGTTATATTTTGTACGGAAAGTCAATTCCAACCATTTGGTAACTTGGGTCGAATAGTTAAACGTCATGTTGATACGTCTGTATTCGTCTGTCCCATGACGTAAAAGACCGTCTTGTCCTTTGTAACCGATAGAACCGTAATAAGTACTTTTGTCTGAACCTCCACTGATGCTGGCATTATGCTGTTGCATAAATGAGGGTTGGTACATTTCTTCGAACCAGTCAGTGTTACCAGCATAGGCCCATTCGCCGACTGCTGTGATTTGACTATCTGTTGCCGGGAAAGAAGATGGACCTGTACCGGCAATATAAGCGTCAACGGCGTCGATTAATTCTTGAGACCATAGTTTGCTGTTTGAATTGGTTCCTGCTACGTTCATGGCCGCAATCCATTTGTCGGAAGAAATGCCGTCCGGTAGACGGGAAGCCTTTGACCAAGACAGGTTATTGTTGTAGTTTACTTGGACTTTCTGCTCTTTCTTTCCTTTTTTGGTTGTGATCAACACTACACCGAATGCAGCACGTGCTCCATAAATAGAAGCTGAAGCGGCATCTTTCAATACGGATACGCTTTCGATATCCTGTGGGTTCAATAAAGATAGATCTTCTGTTTCCACACCGTCAACCAATAATAAGGCAGAACCACCGTTCAGAGACGTTGTACCACGAATGTTAAATGTTGTACTTGCCGTCGGGTCACCACTGGCAAAGTCGATGTTCAAGTTCGGTACAACACCTTGCAAACCTTGTGCAATGTTACCGATCGGGCGGTCTTCCAAAACGTCACCGTCTGCAATCCCTACGGCACCGGTCAGGTTTACCTTCTTTTGTACGCCGTAACCTACGACTACGACTTCTTCCAGTTTCTGGGTGTCTTCCGCTAATTTGATTTGAAGGGTGGATTGTCCTGTATATGGGATTTCCTGAGTAGTGTAACCAATGAAAGAGATCTGGATAATATCTCCATTTTTTACACCTTCCAATGTGAAATTACCATCCATGTCGGTGATGTTTCCATTGGTTGTTCCTTTCACTACGACTGATGCTCCGGCAACAGGGCCCAGATCATCTTCCACAGTACCTGTGACTTTTCCACTCTGCTGGGAAATGTTCATGCTTTGCTTGGAGGGCATTGTTTCTGCAAATATACTTGCAGGGAAACAAGTGGCACCTGCCAGCAAGATTAAGCTGATAGGTTTAAAATTTTTCAACATAATTTGTGTCTTATATTTAATTGAAAGAATGCTCTTTTAATTAAAATGATGGCGCTTGTTATCGCTTTTCTACATCATGTATACAAAATGTTAGAGTTTTTTAGCTTTTGCGTATAGTGTTTATCTGTGTTTGTAATTAGTTCTAAAAGAACTCTGCACATTTCATATCGGTGTCAAAGATATGAAAATTTTCTGTTGCACTGTTATTTTTCTAAAAAAAATACGTAGAAGTCTCTTTTTTAACATTTTGTTCTTTTTAGCATATGCAGATATTTTACTGTTTATCAATATGATATGTATATATAAAAATATATGGTTTCATAAAAATAGATTAATAAAAAATGTAGTCGGAACTTCTGCTAACTTGTTAACAGAAGTAATTTAAAGCGATTTGTGTATTTTAAGTAATTATTACATAATATCTTTACATTTATATCAAGTGATTAAAAACCAATATGTTACTAAATTTAGTCAAAAATATATCAAAGCTAAAATACCTGAGTTCTTTTAGAACTAATATCATTTTAAACACTAAAACGCAAAGACGTGTAGAACCTGCCTGTTTCATCGAATAAGAAGTTATTATGAAAATCAAAATAATTCTTTCAATTTAATAAAACACAAATTATGTTCAAAAGAATCAGACCTATCAGCTTAATCTTGTTGGCTGGAGCGTTTTCTTTCCCTAAAAGCGCTTGGGCCGAACCGACTATAGTCGGGGAAAGCCTGAACATTTCCCAGCAGAGTGGAAAATGTTCAGGTATTGTAGAAGATGATTTCGGACCTGTTGCCGGAGCGTCTGTGATTGTAAAAGGGACCACCAACGGCATCATGACGGATATGGATGGTAATTTTACTTTGGAAGGGGTAAAGAAAGGGGATATCATCGTGATTTCTTTCATTGGTTACACAACTCAGGAAATCCCATATACCGGACAATCATCTCTTCAAGTCAAATTAGTAGAAGATACACAGAAATTGGACGAAGTTGTTGTTGTTGGTTTCGGTACTCAGAAAAAAGTAAACTTGACTGGTTCTGTCGGAACAGTCAATTCAGAAGCGTTGGAATCCCGTCCTGTTATGAGTGCCACACAGGCTTTGCAGGGTATGGTTCCTGGTTTACAGATTTCTTCGTCTAGTGGTAGTTTGGAGAAAACGGCAGATATCCAGGTCCGTGGTACGGCTACTATCGGTGAAGGGTCCAGTGGCAGTCCGTTAGTTTTGATCGATGGTATGGAAGGTGATATCAACTCTATCAACCCGCAGGATATTGAGAATATTTCTGTTTTGAAGGATGCTGCCGCTTCTTCCATTTACGGGTCCCGTGCTCCTTTCGGTGTAATTCTTATTACCACAAAAAGCGGTAGAACAGGGAAACCGGTTGTAAACTACAACAATAGCTTTCGATGGAATGATCCTGTAAAGACTCCTAACCAGATGGATTCATATACCTTCGCTACTTTCTATAACGATGCAGCGGTTAATGCTGGCCAGACTCCACACTTTACTACTGAGCATTTAGAGCGTATCAAAGCTTATCAGAACGGAACACTGAAAGATCCGATTATTGCAAACGGCCAGTATTGGGCGGATGGTTATGCTGCCGGTAATGCGAATACGGATTGGTATGATGCTTTGTACCGGAATTGGGCTTTCTCGCAAGAACATAACTTGAGTGTAAACGGCGGAACGGAAAAGATCAGTTATTATCTGTCTATGAATTATCTGGATCAGAACGGCTTGATGGAATTCAACCAAGATCAGTACAACCGTTATACGACAACGGCTAAAATTAATGTGACTTTGACAGATTGGGCTAAGTTCAATTACAGCAATCGTTTCACCCGTGAAGATTATGGGCGTCCTGCTGATTTGACAGATGATTTGTACTACAATTTGGCTCGTCAGGGATGGCCGACTTTGCCTCTTTATGATAACAATGGTTATCTATATTCTTCTCCTTCTCCTGCATTGGGGCTGCGTGATGGCGGTCGTGATAGAACACAGACGGACAATCTGTATCAACAGGCTTCGTTAATCCTTGAACCGATCAAGAATTGGGTTACGCATGTGGACTTTAACTACCGTATCAAATCGGCCAATCGTCATTGGGATAAGCAGCTGACTTATAATCATGATGTGGATGGTAACCCCTATGTTTATAATCAGAGTTCCAATGTACATGAAGATTATCTGAAAGAAAATTATATGAATATCAATGCTTATACAGAGTATTCACATAGTTTGGAATCAGGTCATAATTTCAAAGCGATGGTTGGTTTCCAGGCAGAACGCTTGAGCCAGACTAAATTTGGTTTGCAGCGAAATGGCATTATCGTGCCGGGATTGCCGGAAGTTGATATTACAACCGGACTGGACTATCAAGGTAACCCGGTGACTCCTTCTACGAACGGTTCACGTGCACGTTGGAGCACAGCCGGTTTCTTCGGTCGTTTGAACTATGATTATGAAGGTAAATATCTGGCGGAAGTGAATCTGCGTTATGACGGTACTTCCCGTTTCCGTGAAGATCAGCGTTGGAACTGGTTCCCCTCTTTCTCGGTAGGTTGGAATGTGGCTCGTGAGGAATTTTGGAGCGATTGGGCCGAATATGTCGGAACGTTTAAACTTCGTGGTTCGTATGGTGAACTGGGTAACCAAAATACAACGGAATGGTATCCGACTTACCAGTCTTTGTCTGTAAAGGCGAGCGACGGTAAATGGTTGCAGGGAGGTATTCGTCCGAATGCTGCTTATGTGCCGGCATTGATCAGCTCTACTTTAGGCTGGGAACGTGTTCGTAACTGGAATGTCGGTTTGGACTTTGGTGCTTTGAACAACCGTTTGACCGGATCGTTCGATTACTATCAACGTAAGACACTGGATATGGTTGGGCCGGCCCCTGAGCTTCCCGCTATCTTGGGGCTGGATGTTCCGAAAACGAACAATACTGACTTGAGAACTTACGGTTTTGATTTGAATATCAGTTGGCAAGACCGCTTGAAAAATGGATTGGGGTATGGTGTGACATTTATCCTTTCCGATGCACAGACTGAAATTACCCGCTACCCGAACCCAACCGGTACGTTTGAGAAATACAATGCCGGACGCAAGATGGGGGAAATCTGGGGATATGAAACAATCGGTATTGCTAAATCGCAAAGCGAAATGGACGAACATTTGGCTTCATTGCCTAATGGTGGACAGGATGCACTGGGTACGAACTGGGCAGCTGGTGATATCATGTATGCGGATCTGAATGGCGACGGTAAGATCGATAATGGTGGTAATAAGTTGGATGATCATGGCGACTTGAAGGTGATCGGTAACGACACTCCTCGTTTCCAGTTTGGTCTGGATTTGAATGCCGACTGGAAAGGTTTTGATTTCCGTGCTTTCTTCCAAGGTGTGATGAAGCGTGATTATTGGCAGGGCAGCTCTTATTTCTGGGGTATCGGCAACAGTGGTATCTGGCATTCTACAGGTTTCGTAGAACATGCGGACTATTTCCGTGCTGAAGCTTCCAATGATCTGTCCGCCAACCTGAATGCTTATTATCCGCGCCCTATCTTTGATGAAAATAAGAACAATCAAAAGCAGACTCGTTATTTGCAAAATGCTGCTTATATCCGTCTGAAAAACGTTCAGCTGGGTTATACATTGCCTTCTACATTGACAAACCGTTTTTATGTAAATAAGTTGCGTGTATTCGTTTCAGGTGAAAACTTGTGGACAGGTACTTCGCTGGCCAATATGTTCGACCCGGAAACTGTTAGCGGTGGTAATGATCACAATGGTAATGCTTATCCACTGTCAAAGACGATATCGTTCGGTATTAGTGTAACTTTATAATAACAGGAAACAATGAAACAAATCAATATATTTAAACATGTTGCAGGAGTAGCCCTGCTGGGACTGTTGTGTTCCTGCAACGACTTTTTGGATGAAACTCCCAAGTCGACTATTTCTCCGGAAAACTATTTGACTGAAGAATCGCAGTTGGCTTCTTATGCCAACGGTTTGTATGCCGATATTTTGCCTTCGCACGGCAACTGGAGCTACGGAACGTTCGGTACCGACCAGCATACCGATAACCAGGCTTATATGAATTATGACAATAAGTATATTCCGGGACAGTGGAAGACGATACAGTCACAGAAGGCTGACGACGATCCATATCGTTTCAAATTTATTTATAGCTGTAACTATTTCCTCGAAAATGTGATGCCGCGTTATACAGCTAAGCAGATCAGTGGTTCGGATGCGAATATCCGCCATTATATCGGAGAAATGTATTTCTTGCGTGCTTATGAGTATTTCAAACGCTATCAGATGTTCGGTGATTTCCCTATCGTGCGGAATACATTGCCCGATCAAATGGATCCGCTGGTAGAAGCTAGCAAACGCTCGCCGCGTAACGAAGTGGCCCGTTTCATTATTTCCGACTTGGATTCGGCTATCGTGCTGATGGAGTCTAATCCAGATAAGGCGAAGACGCGTATTAATAAGGAATCTGCTTTACTGTTGAAGTCTCGTGTTGCCCTGTTTGAAGGCACCTGGTTGAAGTATTTCAAAAATACAGCATTCGTTCCGAATGGTCCGGGATGGCCGGGAAAAGAAAAAGATTACAATGCCAATTACCAGTACCCGACTGGCGATATCGACAGCGAAATCAATTATTTCCTTACACTGGCAATGGAGACTTCTCAGGAAGTGGCCGATGCTGCTGTCTTGGTTGAAAATACGGGATTGGTACAACAGGCTGCCACGGAACCTGCTAACCCATATATGGATATGTTCTCGGCTGTGGATATGTCGTCCTATAGCGAAGTGCTGTTGTGGCGCCCGTATAGTAAAGGTCTCGGCCAGATACATTGTGTCGTTGTAGGAGCGCAATTCGGCGATTATGGTGTTGGTGTGACTCGTGGTATGGTCGACGGTTTCTTGATGGCAAACGGTCTGCCGATTTATGCGGCCGGAAGTGGTTATCTGGGTGATGAAACGATTGCGGATGTCCGCAAGGATCGTGACTCCCGTCTGACGATCTTCTTGAAGGAGCCGGGACAGAAAAATATTTTGATTGAGGCTGTTGAAGGTGATCATGCTGTTCCGGTAGAACCTATCCCTAATATTCTGACAGGTGATGCTGCTAAAGGTTATGCGACCGGTTATGCGTTGCGTAAGGGTGGTAGTTTTGATCAGGCACAGTGCGTAAACGGTGAAAACTATACAGGTTCTATTACTTTCCGTGCATCAGAAGCCTTATTAAACTATATGGAAGCATGTTATGAAAAGAATGGAAATCTGGATGCCAAAGCACAGGGCTATTGGAGAGCTTTGCGCGAACGTGCTCATGTCGATACGGATTATAATAAGACAATCGCTGCTACTGTTATGAGCGAAGAGGCCAAGAATGACTGGGGCGCTTATTCCGCTGGGCAACTGGTTGATCCGACCTTGTATAACATCCGTCGTGAACGTCGTTGCGAATTGATGGCCGAAGCGTTGCGTTATATGGATTTGTGCCGTTGGAGATCAATGGACCAGATGATCGCAACTCCGTACCATATTGAAGGTATCAAGATCTGGGGTGAAATGCAGAACTGGTATAAGGATGAGACTACCGGTGAAAGCCTTTTGGTTTACGGTATGGATAATCCGAAAGCGAATGTTTCGGCTCCGAGTCTCAGCAAATACTATCGTCCGTATGAAAAGTTGTCCAATTCGATTGCAAAAGATGGCTACAGATGGGCTATGGCTCACTACTTGAAGCCGATTAATATCCAGCATTTGGACATAACTTCCGGTAGCGGAGATGTTTCATCTTCTCCGATTTATCAGAATCCGTATTGGCCTACTGCTGCCAACCAGGGTGCTCTGCAATAAATATTTGTTAATAATTATAAGTCTTTAAGGGCTGCCGACTGTCTCTGTGGGAGAGATGGTTGGCGGCTTTTTTATTTTTTGTTCCCAAATCGAAAAAAAAGTTTTTTGTCTTTTCCCATTTGTCTTTTCTTCTCGTTTCTCTGTCCTTGTGAAACAATTTGTCAATATGTTTCCGGAATACTTTTTCAGCATGATCTTCTTTTATCCGAAAAGTTAAATACAAAACAACTTCTCTTTTTTTGTGTTACATATATCAAAAAAGACGTTGGTTTCAGCCAAGACATGTATCATAAATTAAATAAAAAACATTAGTTATGTTGAAAAGAATTAAGCCTGTCAGCATGGTTTTGCTTGTGAGCACGTTATGTTTCTCCGGGAATATATACGCGGCTTCAAGTGCAGGTAATCCGGACACTGACATTTTGGGGCAAAATACAAAAGTAACGGGAGTTGTCGAAGATGCTTTAGGCCCAGTTGCCGGTGCATCCGTCGTTATCAAAGGAACCACCAACGGGACAATGACCGATATGGATGGTAACTTCACGCTGGATGGTGTGAAAAAGGGGGATATTATCCAAATATCCTTTATCGGTTATGCCACACAGGAGATCCCTTATACAGGACAAGCCTCTTTGTCCGTACATCTTGAAGAAGACACGCAGAAATTGGATGAAGTAGTCGTGACGGCTTTGGGTATGAAACGTGATAAAAAAGCATTAGGTTACGCCATGCAGGAATTGAAGGGAGACGAGTTGTTGTCTTCCCGCGAACCGAATCTGGCCAATTCGTTGTCCGGTAAAGTCTCCGGTTTGCAAATTGTCCGTTCCAGTAACGGAGTGGGAGGTTCTTCGAAGATCGTGCTCCGTGGTAACAGTTCGCTGACCGGCAGCAATCAGCCATTGATCGTGGTGGACGGTACGCCGATGGATAACTTCACTGGCGGTGTGGATGATGTCTGGGGTAACTCCGGAGCCGATATGGGTAACGGTCTCTCAGATATCAATCCTGAAGACATCGAATCGATGACGGTCCTGAAAGGAGCCTCGGCTGCTGCTCTTTACGGTTCGAGGGCTGGTAATGGCGTGATCCTGATCACGACCAAATCGGGACGGAAAAACGAAGGGCTGGGGATTACGGTGAATGCCGGTATTACGGCTGAATCCATTTTCCTGAAACCGGATATGCAAAACAGTTTCGGACAAGGATCGGTCGGAGTCTATGATAACCAGTCTCGCTTGAGCTGGGGACCGAAAGCGGAAGGGCAGATGGTGACGGACTGGCTCGGACGCCAGGTGCCTCTCCGGACATATGATAATATCGATGCCTTCTTCCACACAGGAACCTCTTTTAACGAAGGCGTCAGTTTCCAGCAGAATATTAACGGAACTTCCGTCTTTGCTTCTATCAACCGTTCGGATGATGCCGGTATCACACCGGAAGCGAAGCTGAATAAGACGAACATCACGTTGCGTGCCACCACGTTCCTTGACAAGGAGGAAAAATGGAAAGTGGATGCCAAGGTGAACTATATCAATATGAATGCCCATAACCGTCCGATCCAGGGTGTGAACCCGTCAAATGCGTTCAATACGATATACGGTCTGCCTCGTTCCTTGAATGTCAAGGAATTTAAGAACAGTGTGGATGAAGAAGGCAATATGATCTGGTGGGACGCATCCAAGAACCCGCAGGAAAACCCTTACTGGGTAACCAAATATCGCCAGAACAACGATACTCGTAACCGTCTTTTGGGGAATGTATCGTTGAAATATGCGCCGACCGATTGGTTTGATATCGAACTGCGTGGCGGTACCGATTATTATACGACAACCAAAAACGAGAAAGTGTATGCCGGCGGTAACACTTCTCCACGCGGCCTGTATAATGAAGGTTCCGAAACATTCTACGAGAATAACTACAGTTTCCTGGCTACTGCACGCAAAGATAATTTGCTGGATCGCTTGGGCGGTTTTGTGACGTTCGGCGGCAACTTGATGATGCAGCAAAGAAGTAAAATGAACGCTTCGGCCGGTGAATTGCTGGTTCCGAACCTGTTCTCCTTGAACAACGGCATTAATAAGCCGACCGTAACTTCCGAGTTGATCCGTCGGAAGATGAACTCTCTTTATGGTTCGTTGCAATTGAATTGGGACGGCTATCTGTTCTTGGACGTGACAGCTCGTAACGACTGGTCGTCTACGATGTCTAAAGCTAACCGCTCTTATTTTTATCCTTCGGTCAGCCTCTCCGGTGTGATTTCGGATATGTTGCCTAAGATCGGCGGAAGCATGCCGGAATGGTTCACTTTTGCAAAGGTGAGGGCTTCTTATGCGGAAGTGGGGAATGACCTCGACCCCTATCAACTGTACAACAATTACACGGTGGGAAAAGACGAAAACGGGAACACGACGGCTGCTCCCGGCCAAATCTTGTTTGATTCGAGCGTGCGGAGCGAGTTGATCAAATCTTGGGAAGCTGGTTTCGACGTGCGTTTCATCCAAAACCGTTTAGGTTTGGATTTCGCCTGGTATAAGACAAATGCTACTCGCCAGCTACTGAATCTGCCGCTTGATCCGTTTGCCGGGTATAGTTCCCGTAAGGTGAACGCCGGTAATATCCAGAACGAAGGTTTGGAAATCTCATTGAACGGTGCTATCTTCCAGAGCCATGATCCGCAAGGATTCAACTGGAATGCTACAGCTCAGTTTTCCCTGAACCGCAATAAGATCATCGACCTTTATCCGGGAGTGACGCTTTATGACATCAAGACATTGGATGCGATTCAGATCGTGGCGGCACAAGGCAGTTATTATGGTGATATTTACGGACAGACCTTTCTGCGTGTGACAGACAAGGACAGTCCGGATTATGGAAAAGTAATCGTCGGTGAAGACGGTCTGCCGCTGATTTCGACTGAAAAGAGTAAAGTGGGTAACCAAAGTCCGGACTGGATGCTGGGTTTGACGAATAGTTTCTCTTACAAAGGTTTTAACCTGAGCTTTCTGGTCGACTTCCGTATCGGTGGTGATATCTATTCGGCAACAGCTTCCAACCTATTTGTTCGTGGTAATGCGGCCGGAACGGTTGTGAACGGTGAACGTCAGGATTTTGTTGTGCCTAACACGGTTGTTCAGAAAGATGGGGGATATGTGGAAAATAATGTCCCGGTCACTCACCAAAACTATTGGGAACGGATCGGATCGACTGGTAATTACGGTTTGCCGGAAGTCTTCACCTATGATGCGACCAATATTCGTCTGCGTAACATTACTTTAGGATATACGTTCAACAGAGCGATGCTGAAAAAGACGCCGTTCCAGCGTTTGAACCTGTCTGCTACTTGTAATAATGTATGGATGATCCATTACAATTTGCCGGGTATCGACCCTGAATCCGTTTCGGCAACCAACACGAATGCGACCGGTTTCGAAAACGGGGCTGCTCCGACGAGTCGTTCGTTCACGTTTAACGTGACGGTCGGATTCTAAAAAATTAAAAATTAAAAATAGAGAATTGAAGATATGAATACGAAGAATAAAATATTGACAGGGCTGTTTTCCGTGGTTGCATTGTTTTCATCTTGTAGCGATTTTCAGGAGATAAATGAAGATCCGAACCAGGTAGATGAAAGTAAGGTGAAGCCAGAATGGTTCCTGAACGCCTCGATCATCGGCGACCAGATGAATCCGGAGATCGCCGAACGTATGTTTATCCTGACTTGGAACCGGGCATCCCGTTTCAACCGGGGAAGCGGTTTCACGATCGGTACGGATAATAATGATTATATCACGCGTTACCTGAGTAATGACTATGCTGTGAAATGGTTGAACCAGGCGACTAAAGCCGTTCAATTGGGCGAGAAGAAAGTGGCCGATGGTGAAGCAGAACTCTATCCTTATTATAAGAATGTGATCCAGATGGCACGTATCTGGCGGGCGTATCTGAACTCAGAGGTCTCTGACGGGTTCGGTCCGATTCCGGCATTAGATGCTTTTTCCGGTGTACCGGGGGAGTATGACAGTGTGGAAGCGATCTATACCTTTATTCTAAAAGAACTGAAGGAAGCGGAGGCTGCGCTCGATCCGTCGATCGATATGTCTCCGATGTCGGCGGAAGATGCTTTCTATGCGGGAAATGTGAATATGTGGAAGAAATATGCCAATTCTTTGCGTATGCGCCTGGCAATGCGTATCGTGAATGCTAACCCGCAGCTGGCTGAAAGTGAGTTTGAAGATGCTGCCTCCAAAGGATATATATCTTCGCTCTCCGAACTTGCCGGTGTACAGGAAAAGGACGGATGGAGTGATTTGACCAGCGTCATGTCTCGTACCTGGAATGCACAGGCAATGTCTGTTACATTCAAAAATCTTGTGGTCGGTTTGGGAAACAGCGAATTCCCGCTGCCCGATTCGTTGAAGATGCATCTGAAGAACCCGCATACTTACATGGGGTTGTATCTGGATAAGCATTTTCCGTTGACGACAAACGATCCGTGCGCCGGATTCTATTTCGACGGCATTCCTCAATATGTCGATCCGCGTGCGCCGAAACTGTTTAGTGTAGTAGGATGGAACGATGGCGTGGTTTATTCCGATTATATCGGGGCGGCGAGCGAGGTGAAGCCGGTCTCCCTGTTTGATCCGAATGATAATACGAAGCCGGTGCTGACAATTGACCCTAAATATACTTGGGGGACATGGGTGGCAGGCGAATGGGATGTGAAAGGTAGTTTGGCTACCGAATTGACCGGAAAGAATTATAACTATCCGTCTATATCCAAGCAATACCGTATGAGTACTCAGAAACGTGTCTATTTCGGTCCTTGGGAAAGTTATTTCCTGCTGGCTGAAGCCGGTGTGCGCGGTTGGAATGTTCCGGGCTCTCCCAAATCGAACTACGAGAACGGAGTGACTGCCAGCTTCGAGTATCATGGATTGTTGAGTGAAGTAGGGGCTTATCTGTCTTCTACCGAGTATAACCGGATCGGGACATCTGTCAATTTCGACCATACGGCTGAGGCAAAGCCTTATATTGTAAACTATGTCGATCCGTACACGAAAGAGAATAAGACGATGACTTATACATATCCGAAGAACTCCATCTATCGTGGAGGTGCATACAATAATGATGCGATGACGAAGATTTTCACGCAGAAATATATAGCCCAGGTTCCCTGGTTGCCGGAAGAGGCCTGGAGCGATCATCGCCGTATCGGTTTGCCTTTCTTCGAGAACCAGGCTGTCGAAAAAGACTACAATCCGTTGAACCAGGTCCCGTTGACGGTTGCCACTTCAAAAGAATGCCGTCTGGAATTTTATCCGAAGCGTTACCGCTACCCGGCCAATATCCAGACGAACAACCTCGAAGGTTATAATAAAGCCCTTGAACTGCTGGGAGGACCGGATGTGGTGGGGACTGCCTTGTGGTGGAATCTGAAGTAGGAATATAAAAAGGTTGGCAGGAACGTTCTTCATCGAACACCTGCCAACCTTTTTTATTATGAATAAGGCAAACTGCTTATTGCATGCCTTCTGTTGTCACTTCTTTATTGATCTTTTTCACCAATCCCTGAAGTACGGCTCCCGGACCCAGTTCGATGAAGTGATCGGCACCGTCGGCAATCATGTTCTGAACGCTTTGTGTCCAACGGACCGGAGCTGTTAGCTGGGCAATCAGGTTCGCTTTGATTGTTTCGGGGCAGGTTTCACCTTTCGTACTTACGTTCTGGTAAACAGGACAAGACGGTTTGTGGATCGGAGTCGCTTCGATAGCGGCAGCCAATTCTGCACGGGCCGGTTCCATCAGAGGGGAGTGGAATGCACCGCCTACTTTTAGTTTCAGTGCACGTTTTGCACCGGCAGCCAGCATCTTTTCACATGTGGCATCGATACCCGGTACGGAGCCGGAGATGACGAGTTGTCCCGGACAGTTGTAGTTTGCACATACGACCACTTCGCCTTCGATGCTTGCGCAGATCTCTTCTACTTTCTCATCCGGCAATGCCAGAACGGCTGCCATGGTTGAAGGAGTGGCTTCGCAGGCTTTCTGCATCGCCATAGCACGTTTGGATACCAAGGTAAGTCCGTCTTCGAAAGATAAGGCTCCGGCTGCAACAAGCGCGGAGAATTCTCCTAAAGAGTGTCCGGCTGTCATATCCGGTTGGAACTGGTCACCTAATGTTTTTGCAAGAATGACTGAGTGTAAGAAAATGGCAGGCTGTGTTACTTTTGTCTGACGCAGATCTTCGTCTGTTCCGGCAAACATCAGGTCCGTGATGCGGAAACCGAGGATTTCGTTAGCCTTTTCAAACATCTCTTTTGCAAGGGGATTGTTTTCGTAAAGGTCTTTTCCCATTCCGACAAACTGTGCACCCTGACCGGGAAATACATACGCTTTCATTTTTTCTAATCTTTTTCTAATTTCAGTTTTTTAAGATGGCACAAAGGTAATAAATTTAGAATAATTGGGGTACTATTCATTACAAATTGTATCTTTGCCCCATCGATAACAGGAATATTAACGACTAATTTATACAATATCATGGATCAATTATTATTTCTTGGAAATTTAGGAACTGGCGAGATTATCATCATTGCCATTATTGTTTTGTTACTTTTCGGTGGTAAAAAAATACCTGAACTGATGAAAGGTATCGGTAAGGGTGTGAAAAACTTCAAAGACGGTGTAAAAGGATTAGAAGACGACATTAAGATAGACGATACCGATAAAAAGTAAAAGATGGCAGAATTAGAACAAGAAGAAATGTCCTTCTGGGACCACCTGGAGGCACTTCGTTGGACTCTGTTCCGTTCTTTTTTAGCGCTCTTTATCTTTGCGATAGGCAGTTTTGCCTTTATGCGCGGTAGTGATGGTATATTTGACCGCGTAGTATTGGCACCCTGTTATTCCGATTTTATCTTTTACAGATGGTTGTGCGATCTGAATCAATGGCTGGTCAATGTCAGTCCGTGGTTTGATGTCCTGCCGGATTTCTGTAATGATAATTTTCACGTGGATGTGTTTAATATCAGATTAGCATCTCAGTTCTTTACTCACATGACCACCTCGTTCTGGTTGGCACTTGTGCTTACTTTCCCTTATCTGATGTGGGAAATCTGGAAGTTCATCAGTCCGGCTTTGTATGAGAACGAGAAGAAAAATGTCAAATGGGTATTTCTTTTGGGAACAATCATGTTCTTTATCGGATGTGCTGTCGGATATTTTATGGTATTCCCGATGACGCTGCGCTTTTTGGCAACTTATCAGTTGAGTGCTAATATACAAGAACAGGTCTCTTTGGATTCGTATATGGATAATTTCCTGATGCTGATCTTTGTGATGGGAATCGTTTTTGAAATGCCGCTGGTGTCGTGGTTGTTGTCGAAGATCGGTTTGTTGAAACGTTCGTTCTTCCACAAATACAGACGGCATGCTATCGTAGGGTTGCTGGTTGCTGCTGCATTTATCACCCCGAGTAGTGATCCGTTCACATTGGGTATCGTATTCTTCCCGTTGTATGGATTGTTCGAATTGAGTGCGTTCTTTGTGAAGAATGATACGAATGAAGATACAGATGACGAGGATGAAAATAGTACGGAAATCGCACCGGCCTAAAACTACGGACATCGTAAAATAGTTATAGAAGAGACGTACAGTTTTCATTGTGCGTCTCTTTTTGTATCTTTGTCAAGACTAAAACAGTATGTAAACATGAGGCACATATCCTTATTGGCGGTCTCCTTGCTGGCTCTGGCAGCCTGCACGCCGGAAAAACAACAGGAGGCGGATGATTATACACAATATGTAAATCCTTTTATCGGGACGGATTTTACCGGTAATACTTATCCGGGAGCGCAGGTCCCTTTCGGAATGGTGCAGTTGAGTCCTGACAACGGGCTTCCCGGTTGGGATCGTATTTCCGGGTATTTCTATCCCGACACGACTATCGCTGGTTTCAGCCATACTCATTTGTCTGGGACTGGTGCGGGTGATTTGTACGATATTTCCTTCATGCCGGTGACGCGTCCGTATAAGGAAGCGCCTGCTCCTTTAGGCATCTATTCGACTTTTTCGCACAATGATGAGGCGGCTTCGGCTGGCTATTACCGTGTGTTGCTGAAAGATTATAATATTAATGTCGAATTGACCGCAACTGAACGTTGCGGTGTTCAACGTTATACGTTCCCCAAAGCAGAGGCGTCCGTATTTTTGAATCTCAAAAAGGCGATGAACTGGGATTTTACGCTGGATTCGCGCATAGAAGTGGTCGATTCGATGACGATCCGGGGATATCGCTTCTCTCAGGGCTGGTCTCCTTTACAGCATGTTTATTTTGAGACTCGTTTCTCAAAACCTTTCGTGGCTTGCCATATGGACACGACTTCCATCGTAACGAAAGATCGTGGCTGGATCGGTACGGCTTATATTGCCCGTTTCGATTTCAATACGGAGAAAGATGAGGAAATTTTGGTGACGACAGGTATATCCGGTGTCAGTATGGAAGGAGCAGGTAAGAATCTGCGTGCGGAGGCTCCGAAAGATGATTTCGATTATTATCAGATGCAGGCTGCCAAGACATGGAACAAGCAGCTTTCTAAAATAGAGGTGAAGAGTCCGGATACCGATGACCTGGTGAAGTTCTACACTGCCTTGTATCATTCCATGATTGCTCCGACTGTTTATAGTGATGTGGACGGTTCCTATTACGGCCCGGACCAGCAGATTCATAAAGCGGACGGGTGGACGAACTATTCCACTTTTTCATTATGGGATACCTATCGTGCTTCTCATCCTCTATTTACCTATACCGAACCGGAACGTGCAAACGATATGATCAAAGGATTCTTGAAATTCTATGAGCAGAATGGAGCTTTACCGTTATGGAATTTGTATGGTTGGGAAACTAATATGATGATCGGATATCATGCTGTTCCAGTCATTGTGGATGCGTATCTGAAAGGTATCGGCAATTTCGATCCGGAAAAAGCACTTGAGGCCTGTATCGCTACGGCTAATCGTGACGATTACAGGGGGATTGGCGATTACAAGAAGTTAGGATATGTCCCGGCTTACAGTGATCCGAAGAAATGGGAGAATTGGTCGTTATCCAAGACATTGGAATATGCCTATGATGATTATTGTATTGCAACAATGGCAGAGAAGATGGGTAAGAAAGATATTGCCGATGAATTCTATAAACGTGCTCAGAACTATCGGAATGTTTATAATCCGGCCACTTCTTTTATGCAGCCGCGTGACGAGAAGGGGAATTTCGCCGTAAACTTCAGTCCCGACGATTATACCGAAGATATTTGTGAGAGCAATGGCTGGCAATATTTCTGGTCTGTTCCTCAGGATCTGGATGGCCTGATCGGTCTGGTTGGAAGCAAGGAGCGTTTTGCAGAGAAATTGGATAGTATGTTTACTTATGTTCCGAAATCGGATGAGGAACTGCCGATTTTCAGCACCGGTATGATCGGGCAATATGCTCATGGCAACGAGCCGAGCCATCATGTGATTTATTTATATAATAAGGTAGGACAGCCTTGGAAGACGCAAAAATATGTGGCAGAGGTCCTGCATAACCTGTATTTGAATACTCCGGACGGAATCTGCGGGAATGAAGATTGTGGACAGATGTCAGCCTGGTTTGTGTTTAGTTCCATGGGCTTCTATCCGGTCGATCCGATCAGCGGCAAATATGAGATCGGAACCCCGATATTCCCGGAGGTGAAAATGCGTCTGGCAAATGGCAAGGTTTTTACGGTTCTGGCTCCGGCTGTAAGTCGTGAGAATATTTATATCCAGTCTGTGAAGTTGAACGGTCAGCCGTATGATAAGAGCTATATAACTCATGAACAGATTATGAATGGTGACACATTGAAATTTGAAATGGGGAACCAACCGGGACCGGTCTGGTATAAATAACCGTTCCCCTTGCAGGAAACGGCAGTTCCCCTTGCAGGAAACGGTAGTTCCCCTTGCAGGAAACGGTAGTTCCCCTTGCAGGAAACGGTAGTTCCCCTTGCAGGAAACGGTAGTTCCCCTTGCAGGAAACGGTAGTTCCCCTTGCAGGAAACGGTTTATGGATGGTAATCTGTTGTATTGGGATTGATAAATAACGATTAGTCCGATAAGCGGATGTTAGTACGGAGGAGCCGGCTGTTAAGCTGGCTCTCTTCGTATAACATGATTTATAGTAATAGGGTATGTGTACTCTTCTTGTATGATTTTACTCCCAACGTTTCTCTTCTTACATTTGAATATATACACAAAGAAACGAATGTTGCGGTCAGAATGCAATTGTTTCATACACGAATATGTCTCATTTTGTCATCAAGATGTGACAAAAAGTCCCGGAAATAGATAGTTTTCTCATTTTAAAGTAGAAGCAATCAGGTGTAATGTATATAAAAAGGAGAGCAAAAGAAGGTTTCTTTGCAAAAAAGTTATTACTTTGCAACTGATTTAGACTACTAACATTAAAAAGATAACGAACTGATACCATGATTTGGAACGAAACTATCGAATGTATGAACCGCGAGGAAATGCGGAAATTACAGAGTATCCGCTTAAGGCGGGTTGTTGAACATGCTTATCATAATTCTCCTTTCTATCGTAAAAAAATGCAGGAAATGGGGATTACCCCGGAAGACATCCATTCTATTGATGATATAGTGAAGCTCCCGTTTACCGTCAAACAGGACTTGCGGGATAATTATCCTTTCGGACTGATGGCTGTGCCGATGTCTGAAATTGTCCGATTGCACGCCTCTTCCGGAACGACGGGAAAGCCTATTGTTGTTGGCTATACCCGGAAAGACTTGTCTATCTGGGCTGAAGTTGTGGCGCGATGTCTGACTGCTTATGGTTTGACAAAGAATGATTCCGTACAGGTTTCATATGGTTACGGTCTGTTTACAGGAGGTTTGGGAGCACATGCCGGAGTTGAGAATATCGGTGGAACGGTAATCCCGATGAGTAGTGGTAATACGCAGAAGCAGATTCAGTTGATGCATGATTTCGGAGCTAAGGGATTGGCTTGTACTCCTTCGTATGCGTTATATCTGGCAGAAACGATTCATTCGTCCGGCATTCCGTTGGAAGAATTCAAATTGCGTGTCGGTGCTTTCGGTGCTGAACCTTGGACGGAAAATATGCGTAAAGAGTTGGAAAGCAAGTTGAATATCAAAGCATACGATATCTATGGGCTGACAGAAATTTGCGGTCCGGGGGTCGGAGGAGAGTGCGAATGCCAGAACGGTACGCATCTGTGGGAAGATCATTTTTTTCCTGAAATTGTCGATCCGGTTACTTTGGAACCGGTGGAACCCGGACAGCATGGAGAGCTGGTTTTTACGACATTGACAAAAGAGGGGATGCCTATGATCCGCTACCGTACGCGTGACCTGACGCATTTGATCTATGATAAATGCGAATGTGGACGTACGGCTGTTCGTATGGGACGTATTCTCGGGCGTAGTGACGATATGTTGATTATCCGGGGTGTGAACGTATTCCCGTCGCAGGTGGAATCGGTTATTCTTGAGATGCCGGAATTCGAACCGCATTATCTGATTGTGGTTGACCGTGTGAACAATACGGACACATTCCAGATTCAAGTGGAAGTGCGTCAGGAGTTTTATTCAGACGAAATGAACAAGATGATCGCTTTGAAGAAGAAAATCGCAAACCGTATGCAAAGCGTAATCGGTTTGCAACCCGATATAAAGATTGTCGAGCCACGCAGCATCGAGCGGAGTATGGGTAAAGCCAAACATGTGATCGATAATCGCAGACTGGAATAGGAGAGAATTATGATTTATGATTTATCAGTAGTTCATAAATCATAAATCATAAATCAGAATTTATAAATTATAAATCACAAATCAAATTTCATCCCCATGTTAATTAAACAGTTATCTATCTTTCTGGAGAATAAGAAAGGCCGTTTTACGGAAGTTGCAAAAATATTAGGTGAAGCCGGCGTAAATATGTCCGCTTTCACGGTAGCTGAAAATTCAGACTTCGGTATCTTGCGTTTGATTGTGTCGGATACGGATACTGCTATCAAGGTCTTGCGCGATCGTCTGTATGCTGTGAGTGTGGCCGATGTTGTTTGTCTGCATTGTCCCAATCAGCCGGGAGCATTGGCTAAAGCTATGGATATCATTACTTCAGCTGGGATATTTATTGAATATATGTATGCTTTTTCTCAGGGTGAGGCGGCCAATGTGATCATTCGTCCCGATAATGTGGAGAAGTGTGCGGAGGTTCTGAAAGCCAATAAACTGGAGCTTATTGCGGCCAGTGACTTATATAAGTTGTAAATATTAACGTTAAGCGCTTCGTTTATTTGTCGGAAAACTTTAACTTTGCGCGCTAAAAGTATGTGAATGAAAAAGGTTGTATTTTTATTGATGATGATTACAGTTCTGTTGTCTTCCTGCGGGGAGTATAACAAGATACTGAAAAGTACAGACTACGAGCTGAAATATTCGTATGCAAAGAAATATTTCAATGCAAAGCAATATTCGAAGTCTGCCACTTTGCTGGATGAACTGGTGCCTGTACTCAAAGGTTCCGCTCAAGCTGAAGAATCTTTGTATCTGTTGGCGCAAAGCTATTACGGCCAAAAAGACTATCAGACTGCTTCGCAATACTTTAATACCTATTATACGACTTATCCGAAAGGCGAGTATACCGAGTTGGCCCGTTATTATTCGGGTTATGGATTGTATTTGGATTCACCGGATCCCCGCTTGGATCAGGCACAAACGTATGAAGCTATTAACCAGTTGCAATTGTACTTGGAGTATTATCCGCAAAGCGAACGGGCTAAAGAAGCTCAGAACATTATGTTCGAATTGCAGGAAAAGCTCGCTTATAAAGAACTGTTAGCAGTCCGGTTGTATTTCAACCTGGGTACCTATATGGGAAACAACTATCTTTCATGTGTGATTACCGCGCAAAATGCACTTAAGAATTATCCGTATTCAAAATACAGAGAAGAGTTCATGTTCTATACCATTCGTGCCAAATATGAATTGGCTGTAGTGAGTGTGGAAGAAAAGTTGCAGGGACGTTACCGCGAAGTCGTGGATGAATACTACAACTACATGAATGAGTATCCCGAAGGCAAGTATGTAAAACAAGTTCAGAAATTCTACGACTATGCCAGCAAGCGAATAACAGATACGTATTAACGAAACAACTAATCAATAAAGTAAGTATGGATTACAGAAAGACTAACGCTCCGTCGAATACAGTTACCCGCGACATGATGAAGCTGTCGGCAGACACGGATAATGTGTATGAAACTGTTGCAATCATTGGTAAACGTGCTAATCAGATTTCTGTTGAGATGAAACAGGATCTGGAAAAAAAACTCCAGGAATTTGCTTCCTATAATGATAATTTGGAAGAAGTTTTTGAAAACAGAGAACAGATTGAGATTTCACGTTACTATGAAAAACTCCCGAAACCGACCTTGATCGCAGCTAAGGAGTATGAAGATGGTAAGGTATATTATAAGAACCCTGCAAAAGAAAAGAATAACCTTTAATGAATTGACAATTGATAATTGATAATTGACGGTTGGTGAGCATCATCTAATAATTGTCAATTGTCAATTAATTGTCAATTGTTTTATTATGTTACAGAGAATACAAACGGTTTATTTGCTTATTATAGTGGCATTGACGATTGCCATTCTGTTTTTACCGCTTGCTGTGTTGCAGTCGGGTGACCAGTTGTTTACTTTTGATGCAACCGGTATCAGTACGATGGCTGCTCAGCCGGAACTTATTTATCCCACATGGGGACTGTTTGCTTTGGCAATCGTGATCTCTTTGCTGGCTCTTTTGACTATCTTCCTGTTTAAGAAAAGAATCCTTCAAATACGCCTCTGCATATTTAATGCGATTTTAATGTTAGGCTTTTACGGCCTTTTTGCATTTTTTTACTGGAATCTGGGTAATCAAAAGGAGATATTCTCATTAAGCCTGAAGATCGCCTTTTCTTTTCCGCTGGTCAGTCTGATTCTGGATTATCTGGCTATACGCAATATCGGGGCGGATGAAGCGCTGGTGCGTTCTTTGGATCGTCTGAGATAATTATTTCGGATTATATAAAAAGAAGAGGATGTCTCATCACTGGGACATCCTCCTTTTTTTGGCCTAAATCTGATAGCCTAAAGACTATATTACTCTATTAGCATTGATAAATCCTTACTACTTCTGATGCAAAACTAATCATTTAGTTGAGCTTCACTTTATTTATGGGAAGAAAGGCGGCGTTTTTGTTTTGGGAGGAGCCTGCTACCCATTCTTAGCTTGTCTTTGTTGCAAAGTTATATGTAAGCCTTGATTTTTATGTTTGATATTGTCTAAGATTGTTCAAGAATCATCTTTTTTATTATATTTGCTACATGAAAAAGCTGCTTGCCATATTATTTAGCCTATTCTTATGTATATTTTCTACACAAGCAGAATCTCCTAATTATTATTTTAAACAAATATCCTTGAAAGACGGTCTTTCGCAGTCGACGGTCAATTGTGTGTTGAGCGACCATCAGGGAGTCATTTGGATAGGGACGAGTTTCGGGTTAAACCGTTTCGACCGAGAGAGGATCATGTCTTATAATAACGATAAGGATAATCTTTTTTCTATTCCTGGAAACGATATTATTTTCTTAACGGAAGACATTCAGCATAATATCTGGATCGGAACCGATAGAGGACTGGCCCGGTATGACCGCAGTAAAGACAGGTTTATGCGTATCACATTTGCCGGTTTGCCTTTGCATGTGCACAGTTCGGTTGTGACGGATAATGGAGTCCTGTTCTTTGGGACGGGAACAGCTTTCAGGTATTCTTATGTTGATAATCGGATTACGTTTTTACCTGTGAATGGACCGGAAAGAGTTACCTCTGCCTTCACGCATGCCTACATATATGATAAGCAAAAGCAGATCGTACTGCTTGTCTGCCGGCGTAACGGACTGTGGTGGTACCATCTTGCAACGGGCAAGTTGGAGCGGATTTCTTTTATTCCTGCAAAAGAAATTACGAGCGTATGCTTGGATTCTTCAGGAAATATTTGGCTTTCGGTATATGCGGACGGCGTGTATGGATATACCAGTGCGGGAGATGAGTTCTGCCATTTGAATACGGGGAACCTGCTGAGTAATGATGTCGTCCTGGATATTAAGGAGATAGATGGTAAATTGTGGCTGGCGACAGATGGAGGAGGACTGAATGTATATGATCCCGATACACAGGAAATACGTGTGATCTCGCATATCCCCGGAAATAATAACTCGCTGCCGGTCAATTCGTTCGGTTGCCTTTACAATGATCAGGAAAAGAATATATGGGCCGGTAGTATCCGGGGGGGACTGATCGGTTTGAAAAGAACTTATTTTTATACCTATGGTGATGCGCAATTGAATTCAACCAGTGGTTTGAGTTATAAGACTGTGACGAGCCTGTATGAGGATCGGGATCATATTTTGTGGTTGGGGACCGACGGTGACGGTATCAACCGGTTTGATCCGCGGACCAGTCAGTTCCGGCATTATCCTGCGACATTCGATAAAAAGGTGGTTTCGATCGTTGAATATGATGAAGACGAGCTATTGCTTTCGATATTTAGCCAGGGATTATATCGGTTTCATAAGAAGACCGGAGAACTTCAGGAATATATAGTTGCTGATGCCGAAAAATCCCGTCGCCTGTTCCGTCTTGGATTGGCTGTACATTTGGGCCGCCTGGATGATGCAAGTTTTTATATTTATTCCGATAGTGTTTATTTGTATAACCAACAGACAGGGCATTTGGATGCAATAAGGTGTAAGGAGGAAGGAGTGGTACTATCTGCTCTTATGGAGGTGTCCGGAGGCGAGCCGGATACATATTTGCGCAGTTTGTCCAATCTGTTGGTGCTGGACCACAAAGACCGCTCCATAGGTGTCTTTTATACTCCACCCGATTCTATCGGGACGATTGGCGCAGCGTGTCGGGATAAGGCCGGTTGTTTCTGGTTGGGGACATCCTCCGGCCTATACCGGTATGATCCGGTAACAAAACGGACTTCGACTATCGAAGAGAACCGCTTTGCAGGTACGAGTTCGTTAGGTTTTGACAGGCAGGGAAGGCTTTGGATCGGAACTCATAACGGGCTATATGCTTATATTCCGGAAGAAGGAAAAACCGTTGTTTTTGGAGAGTCGGACGGCGTTTATGCCAACGAATATTTGTTCAAACCTCCTTTGTTGACTGCTTCTGGCGATCTGTATATGGCCGGAGTGAACGGGTTGGTCTATATACGTAATAGTGTGCCTTTTCCGGAGGAAGCAGATCCTTCGATCAACTTACTGGATGTGGAACTCGATGGTATTTCTGTCGGTTCCGATGTGATAAGAGATAACAACCAGTTGTCGATCCCCTGGGATTATACATCCTTGAATGCCCGAATTATTGTGAAGGAAAAAGATTTGATGCGGAAGAAACTGTTTCGTTATTATATAAAAGGTAGCCTGAATGAAATGATCGAACGGTCCAGCCACACGATTTCTTTCCATGCCCTTTCTGTCGGTGAATACCATATTTGGGTGTCCTGCAATAAAAGGAATGGCGACTGGAGTACTCCGGTTCAGCTTCTGGCGATTACGGTTACGCCTCCTTGGTGGAAAACGACCGGATTCCTGATCTTGTTGATCCTGCTGATCCTGTTCGGCTCTGTACTGACAGCCTGGTTGGTGGTATTGAAAAAGGAACGTAAAATGGTTTGGGCGATTAAGGAACATGAACGGAAGACGTATGAAGACCAGGTGCGCTTCCTGATCAATATCAGCCATGAACTTCGTACGCCTCTCACCCTGATATACGCCCCATTGAAACGGTTGCTTGCGTCGGGAGAGGTGAAAGATGACAAATTGTTGCATTTATTGACCGGTATTTTCAGACAGACACGTCGGATCAAAGATAATATTAATATGGTGTTGGATGTCCGTAAGATGGAGGTTGGAGGCGAATCGTTGAGCCTGACCAGGCAGCCAGTCAACGACTGGTTGCAGGAAATCTCCAGTGACTTTGACCTTGAATTCCAGGTCCGGAATATCCAGTTGGTATATGATTTCGACGAATCGCTTGGAGAAGTGCCTTTCGACGCCTCCAAGTGTGAGATCGTATTGTCCAACCTGTTGATGAATGCCCTGAAGTTCAGCAAACCGAATACAGTCGTTGTCCTGTCTACGCGCCGTAAACCTGATTATGTCCGCATATCTCTTTCGGATGAAGGTATCGGGTTGGACCATGTGGAGATCGATCGTCTGTTCACCCGTTTCTATCAAGGTGACCATGACCGGAAAGGGAGCGGTATCGGATTGTCGTATGCTCGTATGCTAGTTGAAATGCACGGAGGAAATATCGGTGCGCAGGCAAATGAAGGACGTGGGGCGACCTTCTTTTTTGAACTGCCCCTGGAGAATACATCCGTGTCTATAGAGGCAAGGCCCTATATGTCCCAATTGCTACAGACATCCGATGTCGAGATACCCGGTGCCGATGACTATCCGGTTGCCGGATATACAGTTATGATCGTAGAAGATGAACCGGAACTGCGTAACTACCTGAAAGATGAATTGAGTGGGTCTTTCAAGGAAGTTTACGTTGCGGAAGATGGTCGGCAGGCGCTTGAAATGATTCAGGCGAAACTTCCCGACTTGGTAGTCAGTGACGTGATGATGCCTTATATGAACGGTTTCGAATTGTGCCGCCGTATAAAGAGCGATGTGGGGATCAGCCATATTCCGGTTATCCTGTTGACGGCGCGTACCGATAATGAGAGTACCGTACAGGGATATAAGTTAGGAGCCGATATGTATGTCCCGAAACCGTTCGACCTTGGTTTCCTGCTTGCAGTCCTGCGCAACCAGCTTAAGAGCCGTGAGATCATCCGGAATCGTTATAAAGAAGCAGAACAGATCGTTTCGCCTAAAACCGATACGATCAGCAATGCCGATGAACAGTTCATACGCAGACTGAATGAACTGATCAGCAGCAATCTGACCAATCCTGACCTGGATGTGCAGTTTGTCGCTGCACAGATGGCCATGAGTCGCGCTTCGCTTTACAATAAATTGAAATTGCTTGCCGGCATTAGCATAGGCGATTATATCAACAAGTTCAGAATGGCCGAGGCCGTTCGCCTTCTTGCCGACAAGGATCTAAGTATACAGGAAGTATCGGAGAAGACAGGTTTCTCCCATCAACGCTATTTCAGTACAGTCTTTAAACAAATATATGGAGTGACACCCTCACAATACAGACAGGACTTATGATTTAAAATCCCGGAATCATATACGTGATTTTGGCCGAGATCACCTGTGAAGACGATTTGGAAAAATAATCTTCTTTACGGCTGTTGAAGATGTCGCTAAGGGCATAGTAGTAACGGCCTTCCAACAGGAAAGAGCCGATTCCCGTACGAAGTTCGATACCTGGACCACCGCATAATCCCCAGTCGAATTTCTTTTCGACCGGCATATTGTGCTGTTCGTTTTCGGTGTTCGGCTTGGCTCCGTTCAGATTTTCGTCTGTCTTCTCGCCAAAAGCATATCCTATTTTGGGACCCAGGTTGACGAATACCCTGAAACGTTTACTGCCGAAATAGATATGCGTCAGAATCGGAAGTTCAAAGTAGTTGATCGTCCGGCTGTATTTATACTGTGGCTGGTCTTCGAACTTTTCATCCCATCCATGTTGGATGAAATTCAGTTCGGCCTGCAATCCGAGATTCTTTTCTGTGATCCACCGGAGTGTAAGGCCTCCCGTATAGCCCAATTTCATTTTCTGCTGCACTTTTGTCTGGGCAAAACTGACTTTGGAAAAGGTTGTACCGAAAGAAGCTCCCAAAGATAATTCCCGTTTGAACTTATTCTGAGCCTGGATGCCGTTCAAGGCGACAAGGCCTATAATAGCTGTTGCAATAACTTTCTTGATCATCTTACTTCATTTCGTGTTACATTGAAATCACTCTGATAATGAACAATAAAGATGTTCGTGTTGATGAAGCCTCCCCAGTTATTCACACGATGGAAATCGAATCCGGTCTGTACACCCTGGTAATGAATCTTATCCAGATTATTTTCGAAGTTGGAACCGTATTTGTTGATTGCTCCGATGAAAAACATACCGGTGTCGAATCCTAAAATACCATATTTAGGGAATATATTGATCAGGTTCTTACTATACCAGTTTTTATATTTGGTATAGAAATCAGCCACCTCTTTCGACAGGTTGTCTGCGTAGAAGTTACTGTATATATACGTGTTCAGGGCATAGAAATCTTCCAAACAGTCACGTGTGTACGTCTGCCATTCGGGATAGCCGAACAAGGTCAGTCCGCATTCGGGCTTTGTCTCCGCCAGCATGCGTAACGGAGACTTGATCTTGTTTAGAGCCTCCAATGTACCCGAAGTCGGTACGACTACATTCCGTTTGTCCGTTCTGAGGAGCGTGTCGACATCGGCAGTCAGGGTTTCGGCATTATAATTGATTTCGGTAAATGGGATCTGTCGTTGTTTCATCTCGGCTTTGAATGCTTTGATAAATTCGGTTTTATCCTTGCCGTCTCTGATGTTCAGCAGGATTATATTGTCTTCGGCAAATAGGTCGCATCCGCCTTGAGCCGCTTTGGCATACAGATAGGAGTGGGGCGTATTTACCTGGTAAACATACGCGTTCGACAACACATCGTCGTTCTTCGATGTAAAAGGAATCACATATTTGATGTTGTTCTTCTGGGCAAATTCCGCAACCGGACCGATCTGGTCGTTTTGTACGGCTCCGATGATGAGGTTTGCATTCTTCAAGGCGTCCTCTTTCAGGATCTCTTTCAGTTTCTTCGTTCCGTTTCCCGTATCATAAACCGACAGATCGACAGAACAGCCTGTGTTTTTAAGACTGTCCACCGCCAGCAAGAAACCTTCGTAATATTCGATGAAGCGTTGTGTCTCCGTAGACGGGGTAGCTTCATTCGTCATAAACGGCAGTAACAAGGCTACTTTAACGCTGTTGACGCGCTCGATGCTTTTGGGCTCCGAGAGTAAAGCATTGACATCTCTTTCCGAAAGCATAGCGGTTGCTGGTTCGGTCGTCACATTCTCTTCAGCTTGTACGGGTATCTTAATGACCATACCGGCTTTCACCCCTTCTTTCAATTTCGGGTTAAGCTTGATCAGCTCGTAGCTGGAAATATTGAATTTCCGGCAGATCCGGTACATGGTTTCCTTTTTCTGGACGGTATATTCAATTTCTTTGGTAATGGTCTTGAGCTCCGTTGTCGGCAAATCTTCTACTTGCGTCGCCGGAATACGGATTGTCTTGCCGATCGTAAAAGTGGAAGTAGACAATCCGGGGTTCGCTTTTACGATAGCGGTAGCGGGAACTGTGTACCGGATGGATAATGAATACAGGGTTTCTTTGGGCTGTATGGTATGGAAAATATAATTTCCATCCTGCTTCTTAGCAGTACCTCCAACCATGTCGCGTTGCGGGATTTTAAGGGTGGCGCCTGCTTTGATCCCCTCTTTGCTATCTGGATTCAGCCGGTAAATATCATCAGGCGTAACCCCGTACATGGTAGCGATTGCGTAAACTGTTTGTCCTCTTTCTATCGTATGAAAAAACACATTATTGTCTTGTCCGCTTGTAATAACCACTTGTGATCGGTTGTTTTGTGCATGGATAGATACACCAGCCAGACTCAGAAAGAGCATCAGTACATATATGTTAATCTTATTCATTTGCTGATTTGGATTATTTAGGGGCAAAGATAACAACAAAAAACGAGAGTAATAATAGATAAGAGCAAATTCAACTCTCACTTATCGTCATAATGACCATAAGCAGATAGCACGAGAACAAGTTTTACAAAAATAGAATATTTATTCTGATTTATATGATTCTCTAAGAAAATAATGGAATTTCGGTTCTTTTTTAACAGGAAATCCCGACCTTTCCCTCCTTCAAATAAAACCGTTTGTCATGCTCGGCCAAAAAGCGGATGGTGGTGACGATTTTCTCCTCCGGAAAAGGCAATAAAGGGAGCAAAGCGGTGACAGGAAGCGGTTGCCGGGTAGATAGCAGTTCGAGCAACAGGTCGCGTATGGCATTGAAATCCCGATTGTTCAAGCCGGAATCATTCTTGGAAAGGCAGACGTCGCAACACCCGCAATCTTCCGTATTCTTTTCTCCGAAATAGGAGAGTAGCAGACGGCTCCGGCAGATATGTTCCCCGTCCATGTATTCCACCACTTTCGAAATGCGCTTTTTCATTCTTTCCCGACGTTCCTCATAAGCGGAGGATGGGATAATAAGGGCATTTTTTCGCACGCGTGGATGCGTATAAGTGATTTGGGGAGCGGTCTGGAAGGAAGATTCGTCCATTCCTTCGCAATATTCGATGTAGCCGGATAGTTCCAGCAACTTCAATGCATGATGCACCTGTAACGGAGGAAATTGGCAGGTGGAATAGAAATCCGTCAGTTCGAAGTTATAAACGATATCTTTTCCCTGTCCTTCCTGAATCCGGAAATAATCGCCCAACGCTTCATACACTTTCCCGATCAGCTTCTTTTCGGGAAACTCATCGTCTATCCGCTTTCTCAGATGAAAACTATCCGTATCTGTGCAGAGAGCCACCGCAAAGGCCTTCCGGCTGTCCCGTCCGGCACGGCCTGCCTCCTGGAAATATTCCTCCAATGACTCCGGCATATCCAGATGGATGACCAGTCGTACATCCGGTTTGTCGATCCCCATCCCGAAAGCGTTCGTGGCCACTATTACGCGGCATTCATTGTTTTTCCAGCGGCTTTGCCGGATCACCTTTTCCTCCCGGCTTAATCCGGCATGGAAAAAGTCGGCCGATATTCCCGATTGTTGCAGGAAGATTGCCACCTCCTTGGTCAGCTTGCGGTTTCGTGCGTAGACGATAGCCGTACCGGGCACTTTTCCGAGTATGTAGGCCAGTGTGCCTAACTTGTCTTCCGTACGGCGCACGATATAGGCGAGATTCGGGCGGACAAAACTTTTCCGGAAGACATTTTTTTCCTGGAAAAGCAGTCGTCCCTGTATGTCGTCCACGACTTCGGGTGTGGCGGTTGCCGTCAGTGCCAGTACCGGCACTCCGGGCAGTTGCTCCCGTATATCGGCGATGTGGAGGTAGGAAGGACGGAAGTCATAGCCCCATTGCGAGATACAATGACTCTCGTCTACCACTAACAGGCAGACGTTCATGGCCTGCAACTTTTCCCTGAATAATCCGGTGGCAAGCCGTTCGGGTGAAACATACAGGAACTTATTTTGTCCGGAAACGCAATTTTCCAGCTCCCCGGCGATTTCCTGGCGGCTCATACCCGAATACACTGCTGTGGCTTTGATTCCGACCCGGCGCAGATTGTCGACTTGGTCGCGCATCAAAGCGATAAGCGGGGTAATGACAAGGCAAATTCCATCCATCGCCAGCGCCGGAACCTGAAAGGTGATCGATTTGCCACCTCCCGTAGGCATAAGCCCGAGTGTATCTTTTCCGGCACAGACAGAACGAATGATCTCTTCCTGTAAAGGACGGAAAGCAGGGTATCCCCAATACTTCCCTAAAATCTTATGGTAGACATCCACCGCATCCCTTCATATATCGTTCTCCTTGATGTCCTTCACCATGAGTTGCAACGACGTGTTGCCGTTATAGGTGTTCTCCTCGATGGTGTAGCAGATATTGAAAGGTTTCATGTTCTTGATATGCGTATTGTGTTGGCGCATACCGAAAGCAATGCCATGTATCGGTGTGTTCGACTTGTCGTCGATCAGTTCCAATTTGATGTGTTCAAGGTCTTTCCCTACCAATTTGCTGGTCCCGTAGTCTTTGACTCCGAGAGAGCAGAATACGGGCTTCTGGTTGTCCGGGCCGAACGGGTTCATTTTTTTCAGTTCGCTCATGAACTTTGAATTGATATCTTGCAGGTCCAGTACGGCATCTATATCGATCTGCGGCGTCATCTGTTCGGGAATGATCTCGTCGGCAGCCAGTTTGAGGAACCGCTGGGTGAAAGCATCTAAGTTTTCCTCTTTCAGGGAGAGGCCGGCGGCATAGGTATGGCCCCCGAAGTTTTCCAGCAGGTCGCGGCAGCTTTCTATCGCTTTGTATATGTCGAATCCCGTAACCGAACGGGCGGAACCGGTAATCAGTTCGGACGATTTCGTCAGGACGACTGCCGGGCGGTAGTATTTTTCCGTCAGGCGGGAAGCGACGATCCCGATCACCCCTTTATGCCATCCCGGATTGTAGACGATGATCGCCTTACGGTCTTCCATATTCTGGAATTCGTCGATGATGGCGTTCGCCTCGTCTGTGATCTTTTTGTCCAGTTCGCGGCGTTCTTCGTTATACTGGTTGATGCTTTCGCTCTTTTCGCGGGCCACGTCCACATCCTTTGCCAAGAGTAGTTCGACTGCCTCCTTTCCGTTCATCATACGTCCGGAAGCGTTGATGCGCGGTCCGATCTTAAAGACGATGTCGCTGATCGTGATCTCTTTGCCCGACAGACCGCAGATATCGATAATCCCTTTCAGGCCGAGGCTCGGATTGCTGTTAAGCTGCTTTAGACCGTAATAAGCCAATATGCGGTTTTCGCCAGTGATAGGGACGATGTCCGAGGCGATGCTGACAGCCGTCAGTTCCAGCAGTTTTTCCAGGTCGGCGAACGGGAAGTTGTTGCTTTTGGCGAATGCCTGCATGAACTTGAAGCCGACGCCACACCCCGACAGATGTTCGTACGGATAGACCGAGTCCACCCGTTTGGCATCCAGCACGGCGACCGCATCCGGCAATGTGTCGTCCGGCATATGATGGTCGCAGATGATAAAATCGATTCCCAATTGCTTGGCATATTCGATCTTTTCGATGGCTTTGATACCGCAGTCGAGCGAGATCACCAGCGTGATTCCGTTTTCCCGGGCGTAGTCGATCCCTTTATACGAAATCCCGTATCCTTCGTCATACCGGTCCGGAATATAGAAATCCAGCGTCGATGAATAAGGACGCAAATACTTGTAGACCAGTGAAACGGCAGTTGTGCCGTCTACATCGTAGTCTCCGTAAATCAAAATCTTTTCTTTGTTTCCCAATGCTTTATTCAAGCGCTTGACAGCTTTTTCCATATCCGGCATGAGGAATGGATCATGCAAGTCGTTCAAGCTGGGTTTAAAGAATTTCTTCACCTCTTCAACAGTGGAGAGTCCTCGTTGAACGAGCAAAAGACATACGAACGGACTGAGTCCCATTTCGCTTGCCAGCTTGTCTCTCTTATGTAACTCTTCTTCTGTTGGGGTTTGAAAGTTCCATTTTGTAATCATTATATATTGTTTTTTCTTTTTTTCGTCTCTGAGATGAGGAGGGTGTTTCAAATTGACATTGCCGGACGCGGATGACGCAGACAATGCAGACGGACGCAGATTTATTTTGTTGATAATTAATATATCAGCGTTAATCTGCGCTCGTCTGCGTCATCTGCGTCCCATGAATACCGATATTTGACATACTCTCTTCATTTGAATCCGTAAAGTTAGATAATATAAATGGATATTTCTGTTTGGCGGCTTGCTTTTTAATTAAATTATAATTTCGGAAAAATTTTCACCTTGCTTTTTATGGTGAAAATTTATTTTCACTTTGTTTCGTGTGGCTGAAAATTTATTTTCACTTGCGGGAAAATTTATTTTCTCCGGGGTGAAAATAAATTCTTATGGCTTTTCTTGTTTGTCGGCTGTGGCGGCAAAACATTTTATCTCTTTTGTTTCCAAGTCCGCGAATGATTTGTACATTTGTGACATTATTTAAAAAACAATGACAGAAGATATTCAAAAAGCTTGCGAGATCATGCAGGCGGGAGGCATAATACTCTATCCTACAGATACGATCTGGGGAATTGGTTGCGATGCGACCAATGAGAAAGCCGTACAAAAAGTGTACGAGTTGAAGAAGAGAATGGACAATAAGGCTATGCTGGTATTGACCGACAGTTCGGCAAAGCTGAGCATGTACGTGTCGGATATGCCCGATATAGCCTGGGACCTGATCGAGGTGGCCGATAAACCGCTTACGATTATCTATCCTCATGCGAAGAATCTGGCGAATAATCTCTTGGGGGAAGACGGAAGTGTCGGTATCCGGGTGACGAACGAAGAGTTTTCCCGTAAACTGTGCGAGCGTTTCCGCAGACCGTTGGTATCTACCTCTGCGAACGTGAGCGGCGAACCTTCTCCGGGTAATTTCAGCGAGGTGTCGGACAGTATTAAGAACGGAGTCGATTATATTGTGAAATATCGCCAAGATGATATGAGCAAGGCGGGGCCTTCCAATATCATTAAGTTAGGAGACGGTGGCGTTGTCCAGGTAATCAGGTAAGAATGAAGAGGAGCAAGCAGGCAGGAAAATACATATTATCGGATTTCGTATCGGCTTCGGTTGCGTGGTTGCTATTCAATATCCTTCGTTATGAAATCTTGTTCATTATTAATGAGGGAACTGATAGTCTGCTTGATTATTTGCAATATCCGGGTGTACTCACCGGCCAGATCGTCATTCCTTTCTTCTGGTTGGTGCTTTATTATTTTTCGGGATATTACAACAAGCCGTTTGGAAAGTCTCGCCTCACCGAACTTTTTTCGACATTCATTACTGTGCTGATCGGGACGATTTTCGTCTTCTTTGCTTTGCTGCTCGACGATATTCCCCGTTCGATCAATATCTATTATAGATTATTCTTCGGAATGTTCGGATTGCAGTTTTTCATTACCTACATTCCACGTTTGCTGATTACGCAGAGCGGGGTAAGAAAAATAAAGAACCGGGAATGGGCGATGAACGTGCTGATTGTCGGTGCGGGAGAGAAGGCGGTCCGTATCGCTCACGATTTGTATCGCTTGGGCTATGATATTTGCGGGTTTGTTTCGGAAGACGAGAGGATTCCGGTCAAGGCTGACCGGAATCAGGTGTTAGGGACGGTGGAAGATATTCCGGTTTTGATGGAAAAGAAGAATGTGGATGAAATCGTTTTGGCTGTCGAGTCGAAGAACAATAAGATGCTCTTGGGAATCCTTTATTCGCTCTACCGCTATAAACGTCCGATAAAAGTGCTGGCGGACCGGTTCAATATGCTTTCGAAAATCCAGCTTCGAACGATACGGGGAATCCCGTTGGTCGATGTGACGGATAACAACTTTTCACCGGCCGGGCAGAACATAAAGTTTTTTCTGGATAAGGTTTCTTCTGCTGTTGCATTGTTACTGCTTTCTCCTTTATTCGTCTATATTGCATGGCGGGTGAAGAGGGATTCTCCGGGACCCGTGTTTTTCCGTCAGGAGCGGATTGGTTATCTTGGACAGCCGTTTTGGATGTATAAGTTCCGTACCATGTATGTCAATGCTGAAGAGAACGGGCCGTCGCTTTCGTCGGAAGACGACCCGCGTGTAACGCCGTTCGGACGTGTCATGCGAAAATACCGGCTGGACGAATTGCCACAGTTCTGGAACGTACTGAAAGGGGATATGTCACTGGTCGGACCGCGCCCCGAACGGAAATATTTTATCGACGAGATTGTGAAGACGGCTCCTTATTATTATCTGTTGCACAATGTCCGTCCGGGCATTACCTCGTTGGGGATGGTGAAGTACGGCTATGCGGCAAGCGTGGACAAAATGGTGGAGCGTATGGAATATGATATATTGTATTACGAAAATATGTCGTTGACGTTGGATCTGACGATTCTGATCTATACGGTTAAGACTGTCGTTACCGGAAAAGGGATTTGAGGAATTAAAGAATTAAAGAATGAAGGAATTAAAGAATTAAGGAATGAAGAAGGATAACTTTCAACTTTCAACTTTCAACTTTCAACTTTTCTATCGCTTCCTGCTATGGCGGGACAAGCATATACAAGAGAAGCATTTCATACTGATCGTCAGTTTCCTGGTCGGTATCTGTACGGCGGCAGCAGCTATTATCCTGAAGTCGATCATCCATTTTATACAACATCTTCTGACCGGCAATTTCAATCAGGACGGGGCGAATTACTTGTATCTGCTCTATCCGGTGATCGGTATCCTGCTGGCCGGTTTGTTTGTAAAATATATCGTACGGGATGATATCAGCCATGGGGTGACGAAGATACTCTATGCCATTTCCCAACGAAAGAGCCGTATCAAGCCTCATAATACTTGGACTTCCATTGTTGCCAGTTCCGTTACCATCGGCTTTGGTGGATCGGTCGGGGCGGAGGCGCCTATCGTGTTGACGGGGGCGGCGATCGGTTCCAATTTGGGCCGCTTGTTCCGCATGGAGCAAAAGACGCTGATGTTGCTGGTCGGTTGTGGGGCTGCCGGTGCGATTGCCGGTATTTTCAAAGCTCCGATTGCAGGGGTGGTGTTTGTGGTGGAAGTGCTGTTGCTGGACTTGACGATGACGTCGGTACTGCCTTTGCTTATCACTTCGGTGACGGCTGCGACCGTTTCCTATATCTTTACGGGTACGGAAGCGATGTTTCCGTTTTCGCAGACTGAAGCGTTTGTGATCGAGCGTATCCCTTATGTGCTGCTGCTCGGGGTTTTCTGCGGTCTGGTGTCTCTCTATTTTACCAAGGTCATGAACCGGGTTGAGGGAATGTATCGCAACTTGAATAATTACTGGAAGAAATTCGTCGTCGGGGGGATCATGTTGAGTGTGTTGATCTTCATATTTCCTCCGCTCTACGGTGAAGGTTACGATACGATTTCGTCTTTGTTGAACGGGCAGTTTTCCCATATAATGGATAAGAGTATGTTCTATAGCTTGAACGATACCTATTGGGGATTGCAGATATTCCTTACGCTGATCCTGTTGTTTAAGGTCTTTGCTTCGAGTGCGACGAATGCAGGAGGCGGTTGCGGTGGTATATTTGCTCCCAGCTTGTATTTGGGATGTATTGCCGGATTCGTGTTTGCTCATGCGTCCAACTATTTCCCTTTTACGATGTATCTGTCGGAGAAGAATTTCGCCTTATTGGGAATGGCGGGAATCATGTCCGGTGTCATGCACGCGCCGCTGACCGGTGTCTTCCTGATTGCGGAGCTGACCGGAGGATACGCTCTTTTCCTTCCGCTGATGATCGTATCCGTGAGTTCTTATATCACGATCAAGATGTTTCTTCCGCACAGTATCTATTCAATGCGTCTGGCTCAGAAAGGAGAGTTGCTTACCCATCATAAAGACCGTGCCGTGTTGACGTTGCTGAATACCGACAGTGTGATCGAACGCGACTTCCTGACCGTCTCTCCCGAAATGTCTTTGGGAGATATGGTGAAGGTGATTGCCAAGAGCGGACGAAACACGTTCCCGGTTATCGACGAGCGGGGAATCCTGTTAGGACTCGTTCTGTTGGATAATATCCGGAACATTATGTTCCGCCCTGAGTTATATAACCGGTTTCACGTCTCCAAGTTCATGGTTTCGGCACCTGCCAAGATCCAGGTAGGGACGCCGATGGAGCAGATCATGCGTATCTTTGACGATACGAAGGCCTGGAACCTGCCGGTTGTAGATGAGGAAGGACGGTATATCGGTTTTATGTCCAAATCGAAGATATTTAATTCATACCGCGAAGTGCTGGTTGAAAACTTTTCAGGAGATTAAAAAATGAAGAAAGAAGATTTACGAATCGTTTATATGGGCACTCCCGATTTTGCGGTGGAGAGCCTGCGTGCCTTGGTTGAGGGCGGATATAATATAGTAGGGGTGATTACGATGCCGGACAAGCCGGTCGGCCGTCATGGGAGTGTCTTGCAGGCAAGTCCTGTGAAGCAATATGCCGTATCGAAGGAATTGCCGGTACTCCAGCCGGAAAAACTGAAAGATGAGGCTTTTCTTTCCGAGCTGCGGGCTTTGAAAGCGGACTTGCAGATCGTCGTCGCTTTCCGTATGTTGCCGGAGGTTGTCTGGAATATGCCTCGCTTGGGAACGTTTAACCTTCATGCCTCTTTGCTTCCTCAATACAGGGGAGCTGCGCCTATCAACTGGGCGGTGATCAACGGAGATACAGAAACCGGTGCGACAACCTTTTTCCTGACTCACGAGATCGACACGGGGAAGATTATCCGCCAGAAGCATTTGCCTATTGCCGATACGGATGATGTGGGCATTGTCCATGATTCTCTGATGACAATGGGGGCCGGGTTGGTGTTGGAAACCGTCGATTTGCTGCTGGAAGGAAAAGCAGATGCCGTTCCTCAGGAAGAATTTTATAAAGATCCTTCCGAACTCCGGCCCGCTCCGAAGATTTTCAAAGAGACTTGCCGTATTGATTGGCATCAGCCGGTGAAAAGGATTTATGACTTTATTCGTGGTCTGTCTCCCTATCCGGCGGCCTGGACTGAAATCGTTTCTCCGGAAGGTGTGCGTACCACACTGAAAATCTATCAGGCAGAGAAGCTTTTTGTCGCACATGAACTTCCCGTCGGAACCGTCCGGACCGATCGTAAAAGTTATATCGATGTGGCAGTGGAAGATGGATACCTGCGTTTGCTATCCATTCAATTGGCCGGTAAGAAACGTTTGCCGGTGGCGGACTTCCTGAACGGGTTCAAACAGATAGGAGAATATAAAGTTGATTAATAAAAAAGGAGGTGTGTCAAACTATCCTTGTCCCCGCGCCCCTCGCGGGGCCGCAAAAGGACAGACCTTATCAATCCGATTTTTATAGGGTCGGTTTTTATGCGATCCCGCGTCAAGCGCGGGAACAGGATAGTTTTGACCTCCTTTTACTTGATAGATATTTTTATTTATCTGGTTTCTTGTAATGCATCTTCCAGACTGATTCCTAATGCATCGGCTACACCTTTGCCATAAGCGGGATCTGCCTTATAACAATTGCGCACGTGACGTTGCTGGATGAACAGTTCGGCTCCTCCGATCTGACGGGCAGTGTTTTCGAACAGGAGTTGTTGTTCGTCGGCCGGCATCAGACGGAATAGTGCACCGGGCTGGCTGTAGTAATCGTCGTCGTATTCACGCTCGTTATAGTTGTAGATAGGACCGTTGGCAGGATAGGGCGGTTCCTTGTTTTCGGGTGTGTCCTTCCATTCACCGTAACTGTTAGGCTCGTATCCTTTGGCTGCACCGTAGTTGCCGTCTACACGCATGGCTCCGTCGCGATGGTAAGCATGGAACGGACAACGCGGTTTGTTTACCGGAATCTGCTCCAAGTTGACTCCTAAACGGTAACGTTGTGCATCTCCGTATGAGAAGAGGCGGCCTTGCAGCATCTTGTCAGGAGAAAATCCGATACCATCCACGATATTTATCGGATTGAAGGCGGCTTGTTCGACCTCGGCGAAATAGTTTTCCGGATTGCGGTTCAGTTCCAGGATACCTACATCCATCAACGGGAAGTCTCCGTGCGGCCATACCTTCGTCAAATCGAAGGGGTTGATGTGATAGTTGTTTGCCTCTTCGACTGTCATCAACTGGATTTGGAACTTCCATTTCGGGAAATCGCCTTTCTCGATGCTTTCGAAAAGGTCACGCTGGTGTGATTCGCGGTCTTTCGCAATGATCGCTTCGGCTTCCTGGTCGGTCAGGTTCTTAATGCCCTGTAATGTCTTAAGATGGAATTTCACCCAGATGCGTTCGTTATCGGCATTGATGAAGCTGTACGTGTGGCTTCCGAATCCATGCATGTGACGGTAGGAATAGGGAATGCCGCGAGGGCTCATCGTGATCGTTACTTGGTGTAAGGCTTCGGGAAGCAAGGTCCAGAAGTCCCAGTTGTTGTTGGCACTGCGCATGTTTGTTTTCGGATCCCGTTTGACGGCGTGGTTAAGGTCTGGAAACTTCAACGGGTCGCGCAGGAAGAATACGGGTGTGTTGTTTCCCACCAGGTCCCAGTTACCTTCTTCGGTATAGAACTTAATAGCGAAACCGCGTATGTCACGTTCCGCATCGGCAGCACCACGTTCGCCGGCAACGGTCGAGAAGCGGACAAAACAGTCTGTTTTTTTACCTACTTCGCTGAATATCGCGGCTTTTGTGTATTTTGTGATGTCATTTGTAACGGTAAAAGTACCATAGGCACCTGAACCTTTAGCATGCATACGTCTTTCGGGGATTACTTCCCTGTCGAAATGGGCGAGCTTTTCAATTAACCATGGGTCTTGTAATAAGACCTGCCCACGCGGACCCACTGTCTGCGTGTTCTGATTGTCTGCAACGGGACGACCGTTGGCTGTCGTTAGTTTTCTGTCATTCATACGGATGTTTTTTTAGCCTGTAATTCGTCAGATTATATCTTGCCTTTATTATATAAAACTGCTTTCATACAGATTTTGTTTTTAAATGTGCTGTAAAAGTAAGCTGTTATTAAATGCCTGTCAAATAGGTAATATCAATGCTTGTATAAACCTATTCTATATTGGCCGGCTTATTTCTGTTTCCGATTGAATTTGTCCAATACTTTTTCCTGGAATAATTGCAGCAACTCGTAAAAACTGGGGATAAACATCGTTGCAAAAATGGTGTTTATCGCCATGCCGAATACGACTGCCGCTCCTAAGGATAGACGGCTTCCGGCTCCGGCTCCTGTTGCAAACAGTAAAGGCATAACCCCTAATACGAATGCGAATGAAGTCATCAAGATCGGACGCAGACGGACATGACCGGCTTCGAGTGCGGATTCGCGTATCGGATTACCGGCCTTATGGTAGTCACGGGCAAATTCTACAATCAGGATACCGTTCTTGGCAGAAAGGGCGATCAACAGGATGATACCGATTTGTGTATAAATACTGACCGGCACGCCCATGACGAAACATCCCAAAATGGCTCCTAACAAGGCGATCGGAAGTCCCATAATGGCAGCGATCGGGCTTGTCCAGCTTTCATACTGTGCGGAAAGAACCAGGAAAGCGACCAAAAGAGCCATTGCAAAAACGAGCATGGTGGTGGAGCCTGCTTTCGTTTCCTGATAGGCGACGGATGTCCATTCATATCCGAAATTATTGCCTAACTGCTCTTGTACGAGCTCTTCCATAGCCTGGATCGCTTCACCGGAGCTATATTTCGGATTGGCTATGCAGGTGATGGATGTCGACTTATACATATTATACAGGTTGATCTGATCCAGTCCCAACTGCTCCTTCACCTCTGTAAAAGCGGAGAAAGGAACCATTTTGCCGGAATTGTTTTCGAGACTCAGGTGCAACACATCGTCTATAACTTTTTGAGCTTGGTCGTTGGCCTCGATCTTTACCTGGTAGATACGCCCGAATTCGACGAAGTCGTTTACATAAGCAGCCCCCATATAGTAGCTTAAAGTCGAGAAAACCTGGTTAAGCTGAAGGCCGAGCAATTGTACTTTGTCACGGTCTATTTCCAGATTGTATTGCGGTACGTTGGCTTGGTACATACTGGAAAGGCTGAGCAATTGCGGTTTGCTTCGATACGTGGCTTGCAGTGTTTCGATGGCATGTTGCATTTCTGTAGGTCCCAGGTTTTTACGGTCCTCCAACTGGAGTTGCAGGCCTCCTGAAGCTCCCAATCCGGGAATTGCAGGGGGAACCATTGCGAATATCTGTGCCTCCTGGATACCGTAGGCTTCTCGGTTGAAACGGTTTACGACGGCCGAAGCGGTATGCTCTTTACCTCTTCGTTCGTTCCAGTTTTTCAGGATCACGAAATAGGTTCCTGCGTTCGAGAGTTCACCGCCGCCCATGATAGAAAAACCGTTTACTCCGATATAGGTCTTGACTTCAGGATAGCTGTCGAGGATCTTGTCGATCTGCTTTCCGACTGCTTCCGTACGGTTCAGGCTGGCTGCCGGCGGGAGCTGGGTAGATACCAGGAAATAACCGTCATCCTCTTCCGGAATGAAAGTGGTAGGCCAGCGCATGAACATGACAATGGCAATGATCGTTATGATCCCGAATATCACCATTGTGACAAGCGGGCTTTTCAGCATGCGGCCGACAATGTCGTCATATATTTTCTGAGTTTTGCCGAACACCTTGTTGAAGGCCTTGAACACAAAAAATTTCGGTTCTTTGTTTGCTTGCAGGAACAGGGCACACAAGGCCGGCGTGAGCGTCAGTGAGTTGAAACCGCTTAAAACGGTGGCAGCAGCGATTGTCAGGGCAAATTGTTTGTATAATTGCCCGGAGATACCGCTGATGAAGGTGGTCGGGATAAAGACAGCCAGTAATACCAACACGACACCTACGATCGGACCGACAATTTCACCCATAGCTTCTGTCACGGCTTCACGGGCAGTATATTTCCCCGTATCCATGAGCCGCGACGAGTTTTCTACCACCACGATCGCATCATCCACCACGATCGCGATAGCCAGGATCAACCCGAACAAAGTCAACGTATTGATCGAAAACCCCAAGGCCGACATGACCGCCAGTGTCCCGATCAGGGAGACGGGGATGGTGATACAGGGGATAATGACGGCACGGAAATTCTGGAGGAACAGGAAGATTACCAGTATGACGAGAGCTGTTGTTTCCAGGAAGGTGACGAGCACTTCGTCGATGGAGGCATTGATTACTTGTGTTGTGTCCAGTGTCACATCATAAACGACTCCTTCCGGTAGGTTTGCTGCCAGCTGCTCCATTTTCTCCCGTACCCCTTTGGCCACTTCCAGTGAGTTGGAACCGGGGAGTTGGTAAATGGCTATGGCGGCACTCGGCTGGCCTTTCAACTTGGAGGTGACATTATAAGAAGAACTGCCTAATTCGATACGGGCGACATCTTTCAACCGGAGAATTTTTCCTCCCTCTTCCGTACGGAGGATGATATCTCCGAATTCTTCCGGAGTCGTCAAACGGCCTTTTACCGTCAGTGTGTACTGGAACGGATTGTCCGCTTTGGCTATTGGCTGCCCGACGTAACCGGCTGAAACCTGTGTGTTCTGTGTCGAGATTGCCTGGAAGATCATATCCGGAGTGAGGTTACGGATACGCATGGCGTTCGGGTCGAGCCATATACGCATACTGTAGCTTCCGGCTCCCATGACACTGACGGAGCCAACACCCGGCAAACGCGTCAGTTCGTCCGTCATGTTGAGGCTGGCGTAGTTGCTCAGGTATAGACCGCTGTATGTGGAGTCACGGGAGCTTAGTGTCAGCATCATAACAATGTTGGATGATTGCTTCTTGGTGGTGATGCCTTGTACGATCACGGCTTCCGGCAGACTACTTTGTGCAATGCTGACACGGTTCTGCACCATGACGGTCGCCATGTCGATATCGGTTCCGACTGCGAATGTGATGGTGAGTGAATAGGCTCCGGAGCTGGATGAATTGGAACTCATGTAAAGCATTCCGTCCACACCGTTTACCTGTTGTTCAATGGGTAATCCTACGGTCTGTGCCACTGTTTCCGCATCTGCACCCGGGTAGAAAGCTGAAACCTGTACGGTCGGCGGTGTGATTTCCGGATATTGCGCAATGGGAAGTATATGTAGCGTGACTAATCCGGCTACCACCAGGATCAGTGCGAGGACGGTAGCGAATATCGGTCTGTTTATGAAAAATTTTACCATAGCTTTTTATTTTATAGGCTTAATACTCATACCGTCTCTAACTTTCAACAGGGCGGTTGTCACGTACCGTTCGTTAGGGCGGATACCGCTGATGACTTGACGAAGTGTATCGTTTACCAACTGTCCGGGTTCGATATGACGGTATCGTACGATATTCGAGTCGTTTACTATGTACAGGAATTTTCCTAACTGGTCGGTTCCAATGGAGGCATCGCGTACGAGGACAGCGTTTTTCTGTTCGCTGTAGGGCAATGTGATCGTTACGTATAACCCACTTTTCAGTTCGCCGTCTTTATTTTCGAGATTGGCACGGACGTTTAGCGTACCGGTTGACAGATCGACGTTAGGGGAGAGGTAGTCCAATGTCCCGGTATACCTTTGCCGTCCGTCCTGTCCGAGACGTACGGAAACGTGGGTAGGCATCTTGACGTTCGGATCGTTCTGGGCGGCAATCATTTTCATCCGCATGAACTGGTTATCTTCGATATTGAAGTTGGCGTACATGATGTCATCTTTGTATAAGGTAGCCAAAGTGACGGGTTGGACGGCACCGTTGATATAATTGCCCACGTCATAGCTTGCACGGGTGACACGTCCATCATAAGGGGCCCGGATATAGCAATAGCTCAGGTTGGTCCGGGCTGTTTTCAAAGCTGCTTCGGCATTGTTTACAGATGCCTCCATTTCCGCTGCGGTCGATTCGGCTTGCAAGACTTGTATTTGGCTGACAGCCCCGCTTTTAGCTGCTTCTTTCATGCGTTCGTAGTTGCTGCGGGCATATTCGGTCTGAGCTTTTGCCGTGTTCAGCGCGGCTTCCGCTTGGGTGACATTGTTCTGGTAGACTTCCGGTTCGATTACAAATATCAGGTCGCCCTTTTTTACTTTTGCACCCGGCACAAGTTGTGAGGATTGCAGGTATCCGTTCACGCGTGCTACCAGGTTGACCATACGGTCGGAGCTCAAATAGCCCGGATAGTCCTTTGTCAGCGTGATATCTTGTACGACAGGCGTTGCAACACTGATGGAAGGGGCTGGCATTTCCGTCTGGAGACTTTTCTCTTTACATCCTGTCAACAGGACAATGGACAGTCCTACAATCCCTATTTTAATAGTAGTCTTCATCTCTTTTATTTTTTAATTCTTAATTATCAATTTTCATTTTCCCAACCGCCGCCTAACGCCTGATAAAGTTGGATCAGGCTTAGCAGGGAGGAGCCTCTGGCTTGTGTCAGCTCATTTTCATAGGAAAGGAGGGAGCGTTGTGCGTCCAGGACATTCTGGAAAGGAGTAAGTCCCTGTTTATAGAGGTCGAGCGAAAGCTCCAATGTCTGCTTCCCCTGATTGACGACTTCCCGGAGCGCGACAATTTGTTTGATCGAGTTCTTGTAGGAATTCATGGCATTGTCCACTTCCTGGACAGCTGTCAGTACATCCTGGTTGAATTGTCGGATCGACTCGTCGAGCTGGGCTTTTGCCAGCCGTGTCGCCTGCGCCAACTTTGTTCCCTGAAAGAAATTCCAGGAGATGGCGGGAGCGATCTCGTAGGTGAAGCTGTTATGATTTACCAGTTTGTCCAAATCATGCGAAGCGAATCCCACCGACCCTTTGACGAAAACTTTCGGCCACCAGTCTGATTTGGAGGCGCCGAGCGATGCCGCCCGTGCGTTTACCAGGCGTTCAGCCGCCCGGATGTCCGGCCGGCGTAGTAGCAGGTTTGCGGGAATGCCGATGCCGATTGTCTCGATGTATTCCGGCAATGGCTTCCGTGTTTCCATGATTTCCCGGACGTCCCAGGGATAAAGTCCCATCAGTACGCCCAAAGCGTTTGTGTACTGGATGATTCCGGCTTCCAGCATGGGGAGAGAGGCTTTTGTGTCGTAGTAGACGGATAAGGCCTGTGCGACATCTAATTTTGAGACAAGCCCTGTTTCGTACCTTTTTTCAGTGATCTTGACGACCGCCTGTTGCGACAGGCAGTTCTTTTTGACCACTTCCACTTCCTGTTGCAGTTCCCGCAAGTTGATGTAGGCGGATGCCACTTGGGCGCAAAGGGAGACCATCACGGCGTTGTAGTCTTCTTTGGAGGCTGCAAAGTTCTCCTTTTGGGCCTTTACACGGTTGCGGATGCTTCCGAATACATCGATTTCCCAGTTCATAGACAGGGCGGCATCGCTGTATTGGGTTATCGTCTGCGGCAGGTTGCTTGTATGCCCGCTACTTTGTTGCCGGGTCCAGCCGGCAGCGAGTCCCAGGGTTGGCGAATAGCTACCTTGTTGTATACGCAGATTGGCTTTTGCCATAGCGATACGGTCTGCCGCCATCAGTATGGAGTAGTTCTGCTTTACGGCTACTTCAATCAGCGAGTCCAGGGTGGGATCATTGAAGTTTTTCCACCACTGGTCGTCTACCGGTAATGTCTGTTGAAAATCACTGTCGTTTTCCTGCCACGCTTCCGGTAATGCGTGATCCAGGTATTTGTGTTCTTTCTGCGCCGGCAGCGTTATCGGCAGGAACAGGCAGAGCACAGCATAACACCATGTACGTATGTGCATAATTTTTTTGTTTAGATTTAGCCATTAAAGAACAGACTTGCCGTATAATTGTTTGCCTCTTTTTATTTCTTTCTGTTTATTTTATACGTGGGATGCTTTGTATCTTTGCCACGAAATGAAATGAGAATAACAATGGGAAAGAAAGAAGAATATAAAGAAAAGAATCTACGGTTTTTAGAAGAAGTGGCTACCGGCGAGGGAGTCGTCAAGCTCCCTTGTGGTGTGTTGTATAAGGAGATAGAGAAAGGGACCGGTGTGGTTTCACCGGAACTGACGGATGTCGTCTCTGTCCATTACCGTGGAACGCTGGCCAACGGACGCGAGTTTGATAATTCCTGGAAACGGGGATGTCCGGAGGCATTCCGCCTCAATCAGGTGATCGAAGGATGGCAGGAAGCGCTCCGGCGGATGCATGTGGGAGACCGTTGGATGATTTATATCCCGTATACATTAGGTTACGGGACACGTACATCCGGTCCGATCCCCGGTTATTCCACACTGCTGTTCGAAGTCGAACTGTTGGGGATTGCATAATTTTCCTTAAGGCTCTTTTTCAGTTTCCGATAGACATATATGAATGCCGGGACGAGGAAGAGGTCTGCGGCTATCCAGGCGGTCGGATCGCCAAAGCAAACAGCTAAGAATCCGAATATCGGTACGGCATAGATACTGACCAGCGTGCGTGCGATCATTTCGGAAACTCCGGAAAGCATCGCCAGATTGGTGTATCCTGCGCCTTGTATGGTGTAGCGCAGGATACAGAGCAGCCCTAAGATCGGAAAGAAATAGCAAGAAACGTGTAGGAAGAGTACCGTGTTTTTAAGTATTTCCGTTTCCGAAGCGTCTACGAACAGCAATGATATCTTGTCGGAGGCCGACATCAGTATTGTAAAAGTGAAGACGGCATAGATCATCATCAGCAGCGAGCTGGCTTTGATCCCCTGCCAGATGCGTTCGGGTTTTCCGGCTCCGTAGTTTTGCCCCGTATAGGTAGCCATCGCTATACCTAAGCTTTCAAAGGCACAGATAAAGAACATCTTGATTCTCATTGCTGCTGTGAATGCGGCTACACAAGCTGTTCCCAAAGCGTTATTGGCACTTTGGAGCAGGATGCTGCCGATTGCCGTAATGGAGAATTGAAGTCCCATCGGTACTCCGATATATAAAAGATTTTTAGCCAGTGGAAAGCGGAATTTACGGTCGTCAGCCGTCCCTTTCAGGACTGGAAAATGCTTGTACATATAAAAATAACAGAGAAGTGCCGACACACCTTGTGACACGACGGTGGCGATACCAGCTCCTAACACGCCCCATCCCAACACGAGGATACAGAACAGGTCGAGCACGATGTTCAATACGGTAGAGAACAGCAGGAACCAAAATGGTGTTTTACTATCGCCGAGTGCACGTATGATGCTGGACAGCAAGTTGTAGAAGAACGTACAAGGTACTCCGATAAACGTTACGAGCAGATAATAGTAAGCTCCGTGAAAAATATTTTCCGGAGTCTGCATACTTCTCAGGATATCTGCACAGTATACGCTTGTCAGAACCGCAATGACGATCGACATCAGGGCTGCCAGTTGTAAACTGACCGTCACGTACCGTCGCATTGTCTTGTAGTCTCTCGCCCCGAATTTCTGTGCTACCGGAATCCCGAACCCGCAACAACACCCGTTGCAAAATCCTAAAATCAGGAATACGACCGAAGTGCTTGCCCCGATTGCTGCCAGATCATTGATCCCTAAGAATTTTCCAACGATAGCGGCATCCACAAGCGAGTAGGTTTGTTGCAATATATTTCCAAGCAACAGGGGGAAGGTGAAATTGAGAATAAGCGGCAGGGGAGCACCCTCCGTCATTTCTTTAGTAGTAGTTGCCATAAATGTGATACCTAAACAATTTTGGGGGACAAAGATAGAGAAAAGGATGGGAAGTTGTTCCGATAAGCGTATACAGATAGCAAAAAAATAGCGATGAAACTTCAATGCCTCATCGCTATTTTTTTATTAAGCTTAATTGAGTTATTCTCCTTTTTCGATCTGTTCCTGTACGATCGCATCTACGACAGCGACAGTCGTCAGGTTCAGGATGTCACGCGTAGAGCTTTCTACGTCGGTGAAGTGGATCGGTTTGTTCAAACCCATCTGGATCGGGCCGATCGTTTCGCTGATGCCGAGTGTGTCGAGCAACTTGTAAGCACTGTTGGCAGAACTCAGGTTCGGGAAGATCAGCGTGTTGACATCTTTGCCTTTCAGCTTGTTGAACGGATACATGTCGTCGCGCAGTTTCTTGTCCAGAGCGAAGTTGACCTGCATTTCTCCATCTACCATCATGTCCGGATAGTTCTTGTGCAGATAGTCGATCGCGTCGTGGACCTTCAGCGGGCTGCCCTGCTTGTCGGAACCGAAGTTGGAGTAGGACAACATCGCCATAACCGGTTCGTGCGCGAAGAATTTCACAGCATCTTGAGTCAGGCGGGCGATATCGATCAATACTTCTGTCGACGGATGGCGGTTGATCAGCGTGTCGGCAATAAAGAACGTACCTTTCTTGCAAGTCAGGATATTCAAAGCACCGAAATGTGTGTAAGACGGACGGATACCGATGATCTGCTCTGCCATTTTGGTCACTTCGGAATAGCGGCTGTAAACGCCTGTCACGAAAGCATCGGCATCGCCTGTCGCAACCATCATCATACCGAATGCGTTGCGGTCGACCATCTTTTCGCAGGCTTCCGCATACGTGACACCTTCGCGGGCTTTCTTCTCAGACAGGATCTTGGCATAACGATGGCGGCGTTCCGTCTCGCGGTCGTGACGAAGGTTGACGATTTCGATCCCTTCGAGGCTGATATTTTCTTCGGCTGCGATCTTTTGCAGGCGTTCTTCGTTGCCTAAAAGGATAGGGATGCAGATACCTTCGGCTTTCGCTTCGGCAGCGGCTTTCAGCATATTGCCGTGGTTGGCTTCTGCAAATACCACCCGTTTCGGATTGGCTTTAGCCATATCGGTGAACGAACGGAGCAGCTTGTTGTCATATCCCATCATTTCGCGCAAGTGGTTGGCATATCCTTCCCAGTCGGTGATCGTCCGGCGGGATACGCCCGAGTCGATGGCTGCTTTGGCAACGGCACAGGAAACACGAGTCAGGAGTCGCGGGTCGAGCGCTTTCGGCAGGATGTAATCGCGTCCGAAAGTCGTCCGTTTCAGTTTGTAGGCAGCATTTACGACGTCGGGAACCGGTTCTTTGGCAAGTCCGGCGATTGCGTAAACGGCTGCTAATTTCATCTCTTCGTTGATTGCTTTGGCGTGTGTGTCCAATGCGCCGCGGAAGATATAAGGGAATCCTAATACATTATTGATCTGGTTCGGATAGTCGGAACGGCCTGTGGCAAAAATAATATCGTCGCGTGAGGCCATTGCATCGGCATACGAGATTTCCGGATTCGGGTTGGCCAAAGCGAACACAATCGGGTTCGTATTCATGGAGCGGACCATGTCTTGAGTCAACACATTGGCGACCGATAATCCTAAGAACACGTCAGCTCCGACGACGGCTTCCGTCAATGTCTTGATGTCGCGGTCGGTAGCGAAGAATTTCTTGGATTCGTTCAAGTCCGTGCGATGTGTGGAGATAACCCCTTTGCTGTCGCACATGATGATGTTTTCCTTCCTTGCCCCCAACATTATATATAGTTTCGTGCAAGAGATGGAAGCGGCTCCGGCGCCGTTCACCACGATCTTCACGTCCTCGATCTTCTTCCCTGCGATCTCCAGCGCGTTGATCAAGCCTGCGCCGGAGATGATAGCTGTCCCGTGCTGGTCGTCGTGCATGACCGGAATATCCAGTTCTTCTTTCAGGCGTGTTTCGATCTTGAAACATTCGGGAGCTTTGATATCTTCAAGGTTGATGCCTCCGAAAGTGGGGGCGATGGCCTTTACCGTTTCGATAAATTTGTCAGGGTCTTTCTCGTTCACTTCGATATCGAACACGTCGATACCTGCAAAGATCTTGAACAACAGTCCTTTTCCTTCCATCACCGGCTTGCCTGCCAACGGACCGATATCTCCTAATCCCAATACGGCGGTACCATTCGAAATAACGGCAACCAGGTTTCCTTTAGACGTATATTTGTAAGCATCCAACGGATTCTTTTCGATTTCCAGACAGGGTTCGGCAACGCCGGGCGAATAAGCCAGCGACAAATCCATCTGGGTACTATAGGGCTTGGTGGGAACGACTTCTATCTTTCCCGGCTTGCCTTCCGCATGGTAGCGGAGTGCTTCTTCTTTAGTGATCTTAGCCATAGACTTTATAGTTTTTAATTTATTGTTTGTCTTTCGAAAATTGCGCACAAAAGTAACAAATTATTATGAATATGGTGTCGGTTGCTTACATTTAGTTGCTCGAATTTTGTGTATTTGTAGTTTTCGAGCATTTGTCTTATCTTTGCACCCTCAATTCAGCAAGGACGGAATGTGAAACAGACAATAGTAAAATATATGAAATGGCTGCTGCCGGCACTTTTTATAGTGTACTACAGCAGCATTTCTTTGTTCATGCACGTCCATGTCGAGGACGGCACGACGATTGTCCATTCGCACCCGTTCAAGAAGACGGCAGACGGCACCTGCCACCATCACTCGTCTCTTTCGGAAATCCAGTTGTTCCATTTGTTGACGACTGTCGACGTGCAGGACGGAGCGATCTGTTCGTTGCTTCTGCAATTTTATGCTACACCAAACTATAAGATAATTGAAAATCCGGCCTGTCTGGATCATCTGCTCCCTGTTTTGGGGAAACTGTCTCTCCGCGCTCCTCCTCCTTTTGTCTGATCAAGATGGCATCTGGCTGTCGGTAGGAGGATAAAAAAAGTTTCATCTTCCGGAAAATATTGAAAATAAATTTTCACTTGTTCTTTATTGTGTGGAAATTTATTTTCAGTTGCTTTCATTGTGTGAAAATAAATTTTCACTTGCGGGAAAATAAATTTTCTCCCGGGTGAAAATAAATTTTCAGGCAAAGGAAACAATTGTTGCATATAAGGCTTTCCGATGACGGAGGTCTGGCAATATGCGTTTATGTTTAAGTTTTTATATTATCAGAACAAACGAGAATGAATAAGATTATTACATTTATAGTATGCTTGTGCTGTGCCTTTATGGTTGCGCGGGCGGAGGGAGATCCGGCTTTGAATCCATCGGACGCGAATATTGTCGGCCATGTGGTGGATCGGAAAACCGGAGAGCATTTGTCTTTTATTACGATCTTTTTGAAAGGGACGACGATCGGGACTGCGACCGACGCCACAGGGCATTATTATCTGAAGAACCTGCCGGAAGGAGCGTTCACGGTCGTGATGAAGACGATGGGTTATAAAACGGTCGAAACACCCGTGACATTGAAAAAGGGAAAAACGCTGGAAATCAATTTCGAGGCGGAAGAAGAAGCTTTGTCTTTGGATGGAGTCGTGGTTTCGGCTAACAGGAACGAGACGACCCGCCGTATGGCTCCGTCGCTTGTAAACGTATTGGATTCGAAAATGTTCGAGACGACGCATGCCACTTCGCTTGCCGACGGACTGAACTTCCAGCCGGGCGTACGGGTGGAAAACAATTGTCAGAACTGCGGTTTCCAGCAGGTGCGTATCAATGGGCTGGAAGGTCCTTACACGCAGATATTGGTGGATAGCCGTCCCATATTCAGTGCGTTGACGGGTGTGTATGGTCTCGAACAGATTCCGGCTAATATGATCGAGCGTGTCGAGATCATGCGTGGCGGCGGTTCCGCTCTTTTCGGTTCTTCGGCAATTGCGGGCACGATCAATATCATTACGAAAGAGCCTTTGCGCAACTCGGCCCAGATCGCTCACTCGTTGACGATGATCGGGGGAAGCCGCCCGGACAACAATACGACTTTGAATGCTTCCTTGGTGACGGACGACCACAAAGCCGGCATCTATCTCTTCGGGCAGAGCCGCCATCGTTCGGCTTATGATCATGACGGAGACGGTTTCTCCGAACTTGGCCAGTTGGAAGCCCGGACGGTCGGTTTTCGTTCCTATCTGAAGACAAGTACCTATTCCAAATTAGGTTTTGAGTATCATAATATAAGCGAGTATCGTCGTGGTGGTGACCAGATTAACCGGCCGCCTCATGAAGCGTGGGTGGCGGAACAGACGGATCACAGTATCAATGGTGGTGGCCTGAAGTTTGATTTGTTCTCTAAAGATTATAAACATCGCTTGAACGTATATACTTCCGCGCAGCATACGAACCGGAAGAGTTATTACGGAACCAACCGTAATCTTGATGCTTACGGGCATACGACGGACATGACGGTTGTCGCCGGTTCGCAGTATTCCTATTCGGCTGATAAATGCTTGTTTATGCCGGCGGAATTTACCGGTGGCCTGGAATATAACTTCGACGAGTTGAAGGATGAGATGTTGGGGTATAATCGTATCGTGGACCAGACGGTTCATATCGGTAGCCTGTTTTTGCAGAACGAGTGGAAGAATGAGAAATGGAGCTTTCTGATCGGCGGCCGTTTCGACAAACATAATCTGATCGATCATCTGATCTTCAGTCCGCGTGCGAATGTCCGTTTCAATCCGACCGAGGACATCAATCTTCGTTTGTCTTATTCGAGCGGTTTCCGTGCCCCGCAGGCGTTTGACGAGGATTTGCATGTGGCGGCTGTCGGTGGCGAAGTGGCGATTATCCAGCTTGCCGAGGACCTGAAAGAGGAGAAGTCCAAGAGTGTCAGTGCCTCGGCAGACTTCTATCATCGTTTCGGGCCGGTTCAGTTGAACCTGTTGGTGGAAGGTTTTTATACGGATCTGAGTGATGTGTTCTTCTTGCAAGAGAAAGGACATGACGATCAGGGCAATCTGATTATGGAACGTCGCAATAAGGACGGCGCCCGCGTGATGGGAGTCAATTTGGAAGGAAAGATGGCGTATGCCTGGCTGCAACTTCAGGCGGGTGCCACTATCCAGCGCAGCCGTTACAAAGAGGCTGTGACTTGGAGTGAGACGAATCCGGACTTGCCGGCGCAGAAAAAAATGTTCCGTACGCCGGATGTGTACGGTTATTTCACTTCCACCTTTACACCGGTCAAACGTCTGGCTGTTTCTTTGACCGGTACTTATACGGGAACCATGCTGGTACAACATTTGGCCGGTTACATTCCGGAGGATAGGGAAGAGAAAACACCTGATTTCTTTGATTTGAATATGAAAGTCGCTTACGATTTCCCTCTGTATAAGTCGGTGACTTTGCAGTTGAATGCCGGAGTGCAAAACATATTCGAGGCCTATCAGAGTGATTTCGATCAAGACAAGGACCGTGACTCCAAATATATCTACGGTCCCGGAATGCCGCGCAGTTACTTTGTGGGGTGTAAAATCAGCTATTAAGCAGTGAAAAACGAAAGGAGGTGTGTCAAAATCTCCTTGTCCCCGCACTTGATGCGGGGCCGCAAAAGGACAGACCTTATCAATCAGATTTTTATAGGGTCGGTTTTAATGCGATCCCGCGAGGGGCGCGGGAATAGGATAGTTTCGACACACCTCCTTTTTATTTCAATCGTTTGTCAATGTCTTTGGGGTTTTGGCTGTTTGGCCAGATATCGGCAATGTTGATGGTGTCTTTTTCTATATAATAGATGATCTTATGATTGCGGTGTTCGACAAAGGAACGATAGTTTCTTTTGTATGCCTTAAGTTCTGGTTCTTCTTTTCCCAAATGGGGATTTTGCTCCAATAAAACAACTACATCATTAATACCTTGCACAAATTTATTTGCGGCGGATAAGCCCATTTTCTTTTTGTACCAAAGTGTGATGCTTTTATATTTTGCTAAGGCTTTGCGTTTCCAATATGTTTTCATTTGAGCCATTCTAATGACATTTTTTTGACATCTTCATGCATATAAACAACAGGGTCGGCTTCGGATACTTTCAATCTTTCCAATTTCTCCTCATATGAATAAGGGCGCATTGCATCTTCGATTTCTTCATCACTGATGGTATCGATCTTTTTTTCTGCTTTTCCTCGCTGGTGGTCGTGGATAACCCTTTTGACATACCTTTTTACCTTGGCAAAACTTTCGTTGTCAAGACTGGCTATCTGGTTGAACAGTTCGAGCTGTTCTCCTTGTAAATTCAATGTATTCATACCTTTACTTATTTTGGTTTTGTAATATTCACAAATGTAGCTCTTTTTCAGCAAGAAAGAAATTATTGCATGGATTCTATAGACTTTTATTGATCTCGTCGATGTAATCAAGGATCTCATCCCTTCCTTCTTTCTTCTCGGAGGAGGAGAGGAGGATGGGAGGAAGTTCTTCCCATGATTCTAATAACTTTGTCTGGTAGGCTTTCAGGTTTTCCTGCAAACGGCCTTTACTGATTTTGTCGATCTTTGTGAAGATGAGGGAAAAGGGTATTCCGTTTTCTCCAAGCCATTCCATAAATTCCAAGTCGATCTTTTGAGGCTCGTGACGGCAGTCGATCAGGACAAACAGATTCGTGAGCTGTTCACGTTCCAGAATATAATCTTCGATGATACGCTGGATATTTTCGCGTCCTTCTTTTCCCCGCTGGGCAAAACCATAGCCGGGGAGATCGACCAGATACCATTGTCCGTTGATGAGGAAATGATTGATAAGCATCGTCTTTCCCGGTTTCTGAGAGGTCATGGCAAGCCCCTTTTTACCAGTCAGCATATTGATAAGGGAGGATTTGCCAACATTGCTTCGTCCGATAAAAGCGTATTCCGGCAGATTACCTGCGGGACATTTCTTTACGTTTGTGTTACTGATAACAAATTCTGCACTTTTGATTTCCATTGAAACGGTGTTTTAAATTGACGAGTGACACACCCTTATCGTCGCTCGTCACGTGTTAATACTCTTTTCTCAAAATTCTCCATTGCCAATTGTCCATTGTCAATTGAACAAAGCCATAGTCCCCAGAAAGTGATAGCCCCGTTCAGCATCAACATCTCGTAGCCGAAGACATATCCCGTATGTCGTTTCACTAAATAATCCGTCAGGAAACAGATCAGAGGAGAGGCGATGCAAATATAAGGAACAAATTTGTCACGAGGATGTTTTTTCGTAAATAACCCGAACATAAAAAGGCCGAGTAGCGGACCGTATGTATAGGATGCGATCATGTAGATGGCATCAATCACGCTCCGGCTATTGATCGCCTTAAACGCGAGTATGATGATGGCAAATAGGACAGAGATCATTAAATGGACTGCCAGGCGAGTACGTTTGGCGGTTTGTGCCTTTTCTTTTTCAACCCCTAAAATGTCGATGCAGAAAGAAGTTGTAAGAGCTGTCAAGGCAGAGTCGGCACTGCTGAATGCCGCTGCGATGATACCGATCGTGAAGAAGATCAGAATCGAATGTCCCAATATGCCGGAGGTACAGAACATCGGGAGAATATCGTCGCTCAATGCGGGCAGTTCGATCTGTTGCTGCGATGCGAGCGTCAGCAGAAGGACACCAAGCGAAAGGAACAGGAAATTAACCGGTGTGAAGGCAAAGCCATAGGTGTACATATTCTTCTGTGCGTCTTTCAAGCTTTTGCAGGAAAGGTTTTTCTGCATCATATCCTGATCGAGACCTGTCATTACGATGGTGATAAAAATTCCGCTAAAAAACTGTTTCACGAAATGTTGTGTGCTGTGCCAATCGCCGAACTCGAAGATGCGGAAATGCGGGCTGGCCTGCAAAGTCTGTACCATGCCTGCAAAATCCAGTTGCATCTTGTCTTTCACCTGCCAGATAATCACGATCAGCATGGCGATCAGGCATAATGCTTGCAGCGTGTCTGTCCAGATGATTGTTTTGATACCGCTCCGATAGGTGTAGAGCCAGACCAGGAAAATACTGATAACGACTGTTACGGCGAACGGTATGTTCCAAGTGCTGAATACATAATGTTGCAGGATCAGCACAACTAAATAGAGCCGTGCTGCCGCCCCTACGATCTTGGACAGAAGGAAAAAGGAAGCCCCTGTTTTATAGCTATGCCGCCCGATCCGGTCATCTAAATACGAATAGATGGAAGTTAGCTGCAACTTGTAATAAAGCGGTAACAGCACTTTGGCAATCAGGATATATCCGAAAAAGAACCCTAGGACCGTCTGCATATAAGTCATATCTATGCTGCGTACCATCCCCGGAACAGAGACGAATGTGACACCTGAAAGCGATGTCCCGATCATTCCTATCGATACGATGTACCAGGGAGATTTACGGTTGCCGAGGAAAAACGCTTCATTGCTTGAGCTTTTTCGCCCTGTGATCCAGGCAATCAGCAGAAGGATTCCGAAGTAGGCGGCTATAATAAAGAGGATGATATAGCTATTCATGACTTGTTCTTAATTTTTGGCAAAGATGCGGATAAAAAATGAAAACTATCCGTAATATCTCTCGATTCATCGGTGAAATTTTCGTTTTCGCAGGAAAATTTGGGCTTTTTGTCTATTTTGTTTTGCGTATGTTATTAATTTCTTGTTCCTTTGTATCAGCTGGAGCTCGGGAGAGTCAAGGCGACCGGTTTACAAGACCGGAGACAAATAGGTAAACACAATAAAGAAAAGGCTGCGATCTTCGGATACGCAGCCTTTTTGATTTATGATTTCAGATTTATGATTTATCATCGACACATAAATCATAAATCTGAAATCATAAATCCCTCAATACCGTTTCTCAACAAAAGCTCCGGGGAAGTAGTGGGAGAGAATCTGCCGATAATCGTATCCCTCGCCTGCCATCATGGCGGCCCCGATCTGGCACAACCCTACGCCGTGTCCCCAACCGGCGCCGGTCAGGACGAACCGTCCGGGGATATCGAATTGCATATCTTCTTTGTCCACGACAAAAGCTGAGCTGTACAAATGTGTTTCGGACAAGGTCCGGCGTATCTCCAACTCCTTGCCGATGGTAAAGGTCCGGTGCGTTCCGACAATCTTCAGCATTTCGATACGGCCGGAAGTTCCGCGACTGACCGGAACCAAGTCGAGGATCTGGCCGAAATCGATACCGCTTTTGCGATGGATCAACTCGGCTAATTCTTCTTGCTTGTAAGATACTTTCCAGCGATAGAAGTCAGTTGTCTCCTGATCGTAGTTGTTTAGCACCTGGCGAAGGATTGCTTTGTCGGATGTGTTGCAAAAAGCATCGGGAGCGGAGCGAATCCATTTCTGGGCCTCTTCTTCCTGAGTGAGGTCCGGAAAAGTTGTTTCCCGGCTGTCTCTCAATGCTGTCAGGTAGGAATGGGGGACCGGTTCCCAACAATGTTCGAACTGTTCCGTAACGCCTCCGCAGCATTTGGAAAAGCGGGTATCGCAGATCGTTTCACCATCCGTCAATATTTCTCCCCTTGTTTCGTGGACCACCTTTTGGACGACCGGGTTGGAGGCACGGGTAATTCCCTGATAACGCTGACAATGGTCGTCGGCACAGACATCGAAAATATCATGGTCTTCGCGGTCGTACCAGCGTATGAGTTGTTCGTTGTCCCGGTAATAGCTCTGCTGTTTCTCCTCTTTCCCGACCAGGCGGAAATTCTTTTCGATTTGCGCGAGCAGCCAACTGCGGGAGATGACGGCATGTGCCTTTAACAGTTCCTTCGATGCCTCCGCACTCATTTCCGAAGAGATGACGCTGGTCAGGTATTCTTCCACATCTACCTGGTTGATGACCACAATTCCGTTTTCGCCGGCCACCAGGTTGAAAGCCCCTTTGAAGCATTGGTCTTCTTGCCGTTGCCAGTGGAAGTTACGGCCTATGGTGACTGCCTTCAATTCGAAGGACGAGGTAGGGGAGGCCGGTTCAAAGAATATCTCTTTAAACAACTTCCCGTTGAATACGATGTTGCCGTTTACAAATAATGCGCGCTGTTCCCCCGTCAGGAACTTTCCGGTTTCCGTATGTACATACTCCCCATGGAATACAAACGAAACGGCCTTTTCCGTCATAATGCCGACATTCACTACAGGTGCTTCCATTTGGCTTATTATTTCTTTGTTTTCAATGAACTGATTGCTAAATATGTAATCAAAATGACATACATCACAACGGCCAGTCCTCCGGCTGCATTGCTTTCCATCCATTCCGTATTAAGCAAGTTGATGCCGGCAAAACGCATGGCCGCACTGACAACTCCCATCAAGGCTCCGCCCGCGATGAAACCGGATGCCAACAAAGTCCCTCTCTCCAGACGTGTACTATTCAACGCCTGATCTGTACTGCGACTGCCAACATACCAGCTGATAGCGCCACCGATGAGCAACGGCGTGTTCAGCTCCAGCGGGATAAACATACCCAGCGCAAACGCCAGCGCCGGAATTTTGCAGAAGTTCAGGATGATAGCCAGTACCGCCCCGATGGCATACAATGCCCAGGGAGCGCTCGAACCACTCATCAACGGCTCGATAACCGCCGCCATCGCATTGGCTTGCGGAGCGGCGAGTTGCCCGCTTGTGAAACCGAATGTCTGATGCAAGATCAGGATCACGCCGCCTACGGTAGCAGCCGAAACCAGTGTGCCGAGGAATTTCCATCCTTCTTGCTTGATAGGTGTACTACCTATCCAGTATCCGATTTTCAAGTCGGTGATGAAACCGCCTGCCATTGAAAGCGCCGTACAAACCACGCCTCCGATAATCAGTGCCGACACCATGCCGGCCGTTCCTTTCAGTCCGACGGCTACCAGGATGATGGATGCCAGGATCAAGGTCATCAGCGTCATGCCGGATACGGGATTGGTCCCGACGATGGCAATCGCATTGGCGGCAACAGTTGTGAACAGGAACGCAATGATACCGACGAGCAGTAACCCGATCAGCGCATAATACCAATTGTCTAACACGCCGAAATGGAAAAACAGGTAGGTCACGATCAGCGTGACGAAGATACCGATGGCAATCACCTTCATTGAAATGTCTTTCTGAGTGCGCAACTCTTTCGCCTGTCCGGCGTCTGTTTTTCCTTTCAGTTCTTTGGCAGCCAACCCTACGGCCCCTTTGATGATGCCCCATGAATTAAAGATACCGATTACTCCGGCAGTTGCAATACCTCCAATACCGATGTGGCGGGCGTAGGTGGTGAAGATCTCTTCCGCACTCATGCTGCCTACCGTCTGCGTAATGGCATCATTGCCGAATGTCAGCACTTCGGCTCCGAAAATGGCAGACATCAACGGTATGATTACCAACCATACCAAGAATGACCCGGCACAGATGATGGCCGAATATTTCAATCCGATAATATATCCCAAACCCAACACTGCGGCACCAGTATTTACTTTGAATACTACTTTCACCTTGTCGGCCAGCATTTCGCCGACACCGATGATGCGTGTGCTGACTGTCTCGCTCCACCAACCGAAGGTCGCAATGATGAAGTCGTACAGACCTCCGACCAGGCCTGCATAGATAAGCGGTTTCGCCTGGTTACCTCCCTTTTCTCCGGACACCAATACCTGTGTGGTGGCAGTCGCTTCCGGGAACGGATATTTACCATGCATGGTCGATACGAAATATTTCCGGAACGGGATCAGGAGCAGGATACCGAGGATACCACCCAAAAGCGAACTCATGAATACTTCGAAGAAATTGATCGTGATCTCCGGATACTTGTCCTGCAAGATGTAAAGGGCGGGCAGCGTAAATATGGCTCCTGCCACGATAACACCGCTGTTTGCCCCGATGGACTGGATAATGACGTTTTCGCCCAGTGCGTTTTTACGTTTGAACCCGCTGGATAGTCCGACTGCTATGATCGCAATCGGGATGGCGGCCTCGAATACTTGTCCGACTTTCAGCCCGAGGAAAGCTGCCGCCGCACTGAATATGACGGCCATGACAAGTCCCCAGAATACGGACCAGGGGGTTACTTCCCGATATTGTTTGTCGGGCGACAGGATAGGTTTATATACCTCACCTTCTTTCAGTTCTCTGTAGGCGTTTTCCGGTAGCCCGCTCACCTTTTCTTCGTCTTCCATGATGTATGAGATTTGTAATTTGATATCTTGTGATTCTGCAAAACTACGTCTTTTCTTGCTAAGAAGCAAACTCAGGTGAGAACCTGCCTGTTGTTTGCCATTTTTTGTCTCCCGCATGAAAATAAATTTTCCTGCAAGTGAAAATAAATTTTCACGCAAAACGAATAGGTGAAAATTTTTTCTGCATTCACCGGTCGGGTATATGGAATGAATTTTTAGCCTGTATAGGAAAAAGTGCATTAGATAATAGCTAACTTTACGCAATAAATAGAAAACGTTATGAAACTATTCAATTCATTGGATTTGGTATCGGTTGCCGACTTGCTGGACGAGGAGTATAAGTTCTTTGTGCCAGCTTACCAGAGAGGGTATCGCTGGACTGCCGATCAAGCCGAACAGCTTATAGATGATTTGCTGGAATTTTACGCTTTTCATTATTCAGCCTTCCGGAATAAGGAGACGTTCTATTGCTTGCAGCCTTTGGTTGTAAAATTGAGAAAGGATGAGAAAACTGGAAATGAAGAATACCTCGAAGTGATCGACGGCCAGCAAAGGTTGACCACCATACTGCTCATCCTTCAGGCTCTTCATTTATTGGCCTATGAAAGTTTTGTAAGCAATACGAAACTTCACTTGGATGTATCTCAAGCAAGTGTCGCTCCCGGTCTCTACACCATCAAATATGAAACCAGGGCTGAAAGCAATGTTTGGTTGGACGAGGTGAGTGCGGTTGTCCATTCTGATGAGTCCTATAGGCTGTTTGATCAAAGGAATTGCGACTACAGCCATTTTGCAGAAGTATTTTTTACTGCATATAATAAGTTAAAAAACTTATCCCTTACAGACCGCAACCATTTTGTGGAGGTACTCCGGATAGGGACAAGGTTTATATGGTATAACCCTGCCGTTTCATCCGGGAGCAATGCGGATATTTTCGATAGGCTTAATGCAGGTAAAATCGGCCTTAATAACGCCGAACTTGTAAAGGCTCTCCTTTTGCAAAGGAACAATTGGAAAGAGTCTGAGCCTTCAAAGCCAGAGTCTCTTGCATTTGAATGGAGCGAAATGGAGACGGCACTGCAACAGAAAGAATTTTGGGGCTTTATATATAGTTCCCAGCATCCATATAAATATGATTCCCATATTGAGTATATCCTTGATCTTTTGAAAGAGAAAAATGTAGAACATCGGGATAAACGCTTCTATACTTTTAACTGTTACCTTGATGATTATCGAAAAATGATGGAGAGGGAAGGAAAAACGGCTCCAAAAGCAAGGGCATTATGGGCGGAGCAGGTTTGGCAGGAAGTTAAAGAGATGTACGATCTTTTAAAAGAATGGTATAGGAATAAAAAGATGTACCATCGGATTGGTTTTATATTAGAATATGTCGATGGCGAAACTGTCTTGGCCTTAAAGAACAAACTCAAAAATAAAAAGCATTCCGAGCGTATAGCAATTCTTGATGGCATTATCAAGCAAGACTTTTCTACCATTGATGCAGCCAAACTTTTTCATGGCAACCCTGAACTGTCGAAAATATTATTCATCTACAATATTCTTCTTGAAGACAGAAGGGCAGCCGAGAATGCGCGTTTCTCTTTTGCGGACTATAAAGTTGTCCGTAAAAACAAAGGCTGGGACCAGGAGCATATAGCGTCGCATACTGATTATACCCCGGATGCCAATAAGCAGAAAGAGTTGGCAGAGGACGTCATCGAATTGCTGACAGGGCAAAAAACTATCGGAATAGCCGGCGGTTGTTTCTCTTTTGCCAATGAGGATGTTTTGGATGAAAAGGAAAAACGTCTGTGTGAAAAAGCTATAGGCATTTTAAAAAACATTGACCGAACGGAAGCAAATGTCTCCATGAGCCAGGAAAATGAACCCAGGCAGTTCTTTGCTTCTGTTTCCGGATTTTTTGAAACATCGAAAGATGGTTTCGGGATACGCAAAGTGAAAGGGCGTGACAAAGAAGAAAAAGATTTTATTTGGAATTTTGCTTTGCTGAACTCTTCAACCAACAGGAGTTATGGCAATAGCATTTATCCGGTGAAGCGTCGGCGGATACTTCAAGACGAATTTAATATTTATACTCCGGTTGGCACAAGGAATGTTTTTGAAAAAGCATATTCGAAAAAAATAGACCAAATCTTCTATTGGTCGAAAACAGATGCGATGGCCTATTGGGATGACATAAGAGCCACGCTGAAACCCTATGTAGAACTTGTATTACCTTTTGATTAATTATGAATGATAGATTTGAAGCAAAAGAGATGTCCTTTGTGGATATCTTCCACAAATATGGGTTTGAAATATCAATTCCCTCCATACAACGTGATTACGCTCAAGGCCGCAATACCGTTGAGGCTAAGAAAATCCGTGAGAATTTTGTACGGCAACTCAAGGAATATATTCTTAGCGGAGAATCCCATAGCCTTGATTTTATTTACGGGAGCGGGGAGAATGGTTCTTTTGTCCCTTTGGATGGCCAGCAACGTCTTACGACACTTTGGCTTTTACATATTTATGTGCTTTGTGTAAACAATAAGAACCAAGAGGATAGTTTGGATGATTTCAAATTTACTTATCAGACCAGAGATAGTTCGAAAAGGTTTTGCCACGCTCTGCTTTTATCGGCAAAAAACGTTTTGAACCACAAATCTCTGGCATCGAGAAAAGTCCGGCCTTCCGAACTGATAAGAAACGAAGGTTGGTGGTTTATTGCTTGGGATGACGATCCTACCGTATATGGGATGCTCAATATGCTCGATGAAATTGATAAGGTTTTCTTTGATGTGGTCGATGAAGCTTACGAAAGGCTTTTCAGTGCCGGTTCCTATCCTATTGTATTTGAATTTCTCCCGCTCAATGGCTTCCATGATATTGATGACCTGTATATCAAGATGAATGCCAGAGGGTTGCCATTGACCAGTTTCGAGATCTTCAAAAGCAAACTTATAGAAGATGTAGAGCGCTATTTGCCTAATGAAGAAAAGTTGTTCAAAGCCAATATTGATGTCAACTGGTCAGATACTCTTTGGGCTTTTCGTGATGCGGACAAGAGCATAGACAAGTTCCTGCAGAGGATTATGATAGTCCTTTTAGCCAATGAGGGAACTGTGGCTGGCGATGGTAAAACAATCGATCCTGCAAGTTTGGATTGTCTGTTTGAAGCGAATGATAAAAAAGTGACCTTTGCCCACAATTGGTATGAGCGGAAAGGGGTCATTTTCAACTCTGCTTTGTTGGCACGTCTGAACTCCGACTTGCACCTGCTTTTGGATCCTGAAGTTTCTCCATTGACAAACTCGATAGATGGATATGATACATTCTGGTTTGATGTCTCCGAAGCTGTCCGTAGGTGGATCTTGAAAGGGTGGGATGTAGACAACGAGGCAAATTTGTCTTACTCAACGAGGCTCAAGCTCCATGCTTTTCTTAAATACCGTAAGGCTTTTGCTGATTCTTCAAATGAGGAATTTTCAGAATGGATGCGCGTTGTCCATAATCTTTTGGAGGCTACTCCTATTGACAGTTCTTCAGATATGGCCAGGGCGCTTAGAGGCATTGAGAACATGCTCGCCTCATATGGCAAATGGAGGGATAAAATGTTGGGCGACAGCCAAGGTTCCGATGTTTCTATTAATGAATGGGTGGCCAAATCGATGTCTTTCAAACCGTTGTTCATGAATAATGACCAATGGCAGGAGGAAGTGGTCAAGGCACAACTTCGCCGAAATGAAGAATGGAAAGAGCTGATATATAAAGCGGAACATCACCCTTATCTCAGGGGGCAAATAGGTGTGACTTTATGGTTGGCAGGGGTAATTCCACCCGCCACTCCTTTTGTAGATCTGACAGAGATTCCGCCCATCGGACTTTATCAATCATATATCACAAAAGCCTACCCGTTATTTGAGAAACTGGGGAACGCTGCATCTGAAGAAGTTAAAAACTTTCTTATGGTGCGGGCTATGTTAGCCCAAGGTGATTATATGCCTTGGGCATCAAGTTATAGGAAAAATCTGTATAACCGGCCCAACCATAGAGATTATTCATGGAAGAGTTTATTCCGAATTACCACTTCAAGTACCAATGGCCCAGCATTGAAATGCCTGAAAGGGATATTGGATAATACGTGTTTCTCCGAGTCTGATATTTGCCGGTCCCTAACGACTATCATGTCTCAGGGGGAACCAACTGAATTTTGGAGAAAAGCGTTTCTTGGTGAATGTGGAGTCAAGTTGATGGAATATGCCAAGCAAGGATTCATTGCATTTGATGGCGAGAATGTCCTTATCTATGGTTCCAGCCAAAGGAACCATTATCATGCGGAGTTAAAATCACGTCTTCTTTATGAATGCCTTTGCAAACAATCCCATTGTTCACCCGAATATGTTTCTGTGAAATCTCAGGAAGAAGATTCGCACATCGATATTAAAGGCTTCTCTATCTGCCATTGGAATTCGGAATGGAAAGTATGGAAAGACGGCCAATACGACCAATACGAAATCCTGCAAAATGAGGATGAGGTTTTGGAGTATATAGGGGTTCCTAAAACATACATGTTATAAATCAGCACCCGGTTTCCGTTAAATCAGCCGGATATGTCTTTTTTTTGAGTTGGACCATTCCGAAGAGAGAAACTATTTGGCTGATGCGGAATTCTGTTCTGCAATAAAAATATTATCTTTGCCTCTTTGGAAGATCAGGTTACAAAATGAATCAAAAATATCCATCAGTCTTATTGGAAAATGCGGTGAACGAATTGTCGTCGTTGCCGGGAGTGGGACGGAAGACGGCGCTCAGGCTGGCGCTTCATATGCTTCGTCGGGATGTCGGCTATACGGAAGGGTTTGCGTCCGCGCTGTTGGCACTTCGCCGGGATGTCAAATATTGTAAGGTCTGCCATAATATATGCGACGATAACATGTGCTCTATCTGTGCCGACCACCAGCGTGACCATTCGATGGTCTGTGTGGTCGAGAATATTAAGGAAGTGATGGCGATCGAAAACACAGGGCAGTTCCGTGGCGTTTATCATGTCTTGGGCGGTATTATTTCGCCGATGGACGGAATAGGCCCGGGGGATTTGCAGATCGACAGCCTGGTACAGCGGGTAGCCGAAGGAGAAGTGAAGGAAGTTGTCTTGGCACTCAGTACGACAATGGAGGGCGACACGACGAATTTTTTCATCTACCGCAAGCTTTCTTCCTATGATGTGAAGATTTCGGTCATCGCGCGTGGCGTCTCTATTGGCGACGAAATCGAATATGCCGATGAAATAACGTTGGGGCGTTCCATCGTGAACCGTACCAGCTTTAATGACTCCATCAAGGTGTGAACGATTTATGATTTATGATTTATGATTTATCAATGACGCATAAATCATAAATCATAAATCATAAATCATAAATCATAAATCTTATGAAACTGTCCATCATAATAGTCAACTACAATGTAAAGTATTTTCTCGAACAGTGCCTCTGTTCCGTCCGGGCTGCTACCCGAGGGATGGAGGCGGAAGTGCTGGTTGTCGATAATCATTCGGCCGACGGTTCGGTCGAATACCTTCGCCCGCGTTTTCCGGAAGTCACTTTTATCGAGAATAAAGATAATCCCGGATTTGCAAAAGCGAATAATCAGGCAATCCGGATCAGTAGCGGAGAATATGTCCTCTTATTGAATCCCGACACCGTGATAGGCGAGGAAAGCATGCGTTCCCTTTGTTTCTTTATGGACGAACACCCGGAGGCGGGAGGAATCGGTGTGAAGATGTTGGACGGGCATGGTGCTTTCTTGGCGGAGAGCAAGCGGAGTTTTCCTTCCCCTTGGGTGTCTTTCTGCAAGATATTCGGGTTGTCTAAGTTGTTTCCTTCTTCACCTCTGTTTGCCCGTTACAGCCTGCCGTATTTGAATAAGGAGAAGCAGCATAGGGTAGAGGTTTTGGCGGGTGCTTTCATGTTCCTTCGTCGTGAAGCGCTGGATAAAGTGGGGCTGCTGGACGAGTCTTTCTTTATGTATGGCGAAGACATCGATTTGTCTTACCGGATTGTGCAGGGGGGGTATGTGAATTATTATATCCCCGAACGTATCCTTCATTATAAAGGAGAAAGTACGAAGCATGGTGATATCAAATATGTAAAAGCCTTTTATGGGGCCATGTTGATATTCTACCGGAAATATTATCCGCATTCCGGTTGGCTGATGAGCCTGCTTATCCGTTTGGCTGTTCTGCTGAAAGCATCCCTTTCCGCTGTCGCCGGTATGTTGGGGCTGAAACGGAAACCCCGGACGAAACATCGCCGCCTGCTGGTACTTTGCCGGGAAGAAGAGTTTGAAAAGGTGAAAGCGGCCTGTGTGAGACGGATGCCGGATCTGGAATATGTCAATCTTTGGAATCTGGATGAAGAACGCGTGATGGATGCTATCTGCCGTCGCAACCAGATGAAACGTTTTACCGATTTGGCATTCTGCTACCCGGATGTCCGTTTCGAGCAGATGCTCTTATTGATGGACAAGATGGTCGATAAAAAGATCAACTATCATATAGTCATTAATGGAGAATTGATAATTGACAATTGAAAATTGCATCAAGCGATTTCTCATTGTCAATTGTCAATTGTCAATTGTCAATTAAAAAATGAACCTACTTCAAAACAATGTCGTCCGCCTTCGCGCTCCGGAACCGGAAGATTTGGAACTGCTCTATTCTTGGGAAAACAATCCCGAATGGTGGGAGCTTGGGAATACGTTGGCACCTTATTCCCGCTATCTGTTGAAAGAATATATAGCAGAATCTCACCGGGATATATTCGATTTGAAGCAATTGCGCCTGATGATCGATCTTTGTTCTACGGGACAGACGGTCGGCATGTTGGATTTGTATGATTTCGATCCGCATCATCGCAGGGCAGGTGTCGGCATATTGGTCGATCCGCTTTACCAGAAGAACGGACTGGCGACAGAAGCGTTGAACCTGTTGGTAGGATATGCTTTTTCTTATTTAAAGTTACATCAACTCTTTGTTCATATCCCGGTAGGGAACGAACCGAGCAAAAGTCTCTTTACCCGTTGCGGCTTTACCGTGACAGGCATATTGACAGACTGGATAACGACTAAGGATGGTTATTCGGATGTCTTGATTATGCAGAGAATCAATTGAGCGAGGGTTCTTTCGGATATTTGGTCCATGTTTCATATTGGCTGCCGAGCGATTCGAGCGATTTTTTCCAGAAGTCTTCACCTTCGGCAAGAAGCATATTCCGGTTGGAAGTATGACTTACGACCCATGAGTTTTTAGCTATTTCATTGTGCAGTTGTCCTTTCTGCCAGCCGGAATAACCTAAGAAAAATTTTACTTTCCCGTCGATAGGGTGCCCGTTTTGGATATAGCGTATCAGTGCGCTGAAATCGCCGTCGAAATAGAGGTGATCGTTTATCTTAACAGAGTTAGGGATGATCAGGTCTCCTAAGGAATGAATGAAGAACAGGCGGTTGGCACTGACCGGACCGCCTAAATAGATCGGCATTTCCGGAAATTCTTGTAAATCCGCAAAAAAAGTATTGACCGATAACTCTGTTTTCTTGTTTAATACGAACCCCATCGAACCTTCTTGCGTATGTTCTACCAATAGTACGACGGAACGTTGGAAGTAGGCGTCTTGTAAAAAAGGTTCTGATATCAGGATGCTTCCCTGGGCCGGAAGCACGTCGTTATGAGTTATTTTGAATATGTTGTTATACATTGCCATGATGGAGTGGTACTTGCTGGTTAATAAAACAGCGACAATATATAACTTTTGGTTTAAAGAAACAAACGAAAAGCCGGACTTTCATGTTAATGAACCATAAATAAAAGTCCGGCTTATGTTAATTATGCAGTGTGATTCTCTTTGAACAGTTTCAGGCGTTCTTCGAGAAGGGCATATTGATGTGGTTTGATAAAAGAAGTACAAGCGCGTAAGCCTTCTTGGTTACTGCCTGTCGTGCTTAATGAAATGGCACTTACGCCGTAATAAATCAGCTCTTCCATCAGTTCCCCTCCTGTCATTCCCGGATAAGCGATCGTGAAATAAAATCCGTCTGCGATCGGTTCGTCCAGGTCATGGTCGTAGACGATCCGGAAACCATAATCGGTAAAGATCTTTTTTAATCTTTCTGCCCGGCGTCCGTATTCTTTTACTTCCGAAATAAAATCGAACGTTCCGTCTGCCGCTGCTTTGAACATGGCTGCTAATGCGAACTGTGCCGAGTGGCTTGTGCCCGACGATAGGGCATACAATACGCGGTGAATGTATACAGTTCCGAACGTCCCTCCTCCGTAGCGCTGTGTCAGTCCGGGATAGGCTCGGTGATACAGTTTGTCGGAGATTGCCGTGACGCCGATGCGCTGGCCGGCATAGCTGAATGCTTTTGAACCTGAAATTTGTAAAATGTAATTATCTGTATAGCGGGCAACGGTTGCCTGGAAAGGCGCTTCAAACGGCTTGCCCAACGGTTTCCGGAAATCCATAGCGAAATATGCCAGGTCTTCAATCACGATCGTGTCATATTTGTTTGCCATGTCTCCGATGATCCTCAGCTCTTCTTCCGTCAGGCAGAACCAGGCCGGATTGTTGGGGTTGGAGTAGATCATGGCTGCGATGTTGCCTTTCGAGAGATATTGTTCCAGTATGTCCCGGAGTTTTTCGCCTCGGTATTCGTACACGTCGAACGATTCGTATCTATAGCCCATGACTGTGATCTGCTGTTTCTGGACAGGGAATCCCGGATCGATAAAGAGAATCGTGTCCTTTCCCGGCGTACATTGTCCGCAGACGAGGAATGAAGCGTATGTTCCCTGCATGGAGCCAGTTACGGGAACGCAGCCTTCCGGCGCTACATCGATATTGATAAATGCTTTGATAAAACGGGATGCTTCCGCTTTTACATCGGGTGTACCATTGATATTCGGATAGATGGAGGCAACGCCATCTTGAAGGGCTTTGATCTCGGCATCGACACCGACTTGGGCCGCTTTCAGTCCGGGAACCCCCATTTCCATATGGATAAATTCTGTTTTAGTCTCTTGTTCGAGTTGTGTGGATATAGCAACGACTTCGCGGATCGTCGCTTTCCCGAAATCGGGAAGTCCGTAGCCATCTATAATCTTTCTGGCTGTCTGATAATCTACCGGAGTATTCTTCATGATTGTTATTGTTTATATGAAGGGCAAAAGTAGAAAAATAATCTATCCGACGTAAATTTTTGCCGCGAAACTATTGCAAGATTCAAAATAATATCTACCTTTGCACCGCAATCGAGAGAGATTGCAAGACAAGAATTCTGGTTCGGTAGTTCAGTTGGTTAGAATACATGCCTGTCACGCATGGGGTCGCGGGTTCGAGTCCCGTCCGGACCGCCAGAAATAAAAGCCTTTGGTTCATTGCGAATCAAAGGCTTTTTTATTTTTAATCCGAGAAGCTGAGATCCGGTTGAAAATGGGGGTAAGGCTTCCGGATGGTGGGTAAGACGGAATGACGGTTATGAGGCTGTGAAGTGAATCTAAAACAAAAAAGACCTGAAAGAAAATCTTTCAAGTCTTTTTTGTGGGCAGTGATGGATTCGAACCACCGAAGGCGAAAGCCAGCTGAGTTACAGTCAGCCCCATTTGGCCACTCTGGTAACTGCCCAATAAGTTGACAGATAAAACAGGAAAGTGACATAAACTGTCAACTGCCAACTTTCCACTATCAACTATTTTGAGCCTCTTGTCGGATTCGAACCAACGACCCCGAGATTACAAATCACGTGCTCTGGCCAACTGAGCTAAAGAGGCATTCATTTTTTATCAGTATCAATCTCTCTCGATTGCGGGTGCAAAGGTACGCATTATTTTTAAATATGCAATAGTTGGATGGCATAATGTGTAATATTTTTTGAAAAAAAACTCTCCGAGCTCTGTTCGGAACTCGGAGAGGGCTTCCTGTTTATGTTGGGATATTGTTATTCTTTCTTCAAAAGTACCTCATTTATAGCTTTTTTGAAATCAGCCTTTCCCATTGCACCTTTTGCCATCTGCGGTTGCCCGTCCATCGGGCAGAAAAGGAGGGAGGGAATGCTTCTGATACCGAAAGAGGCGGCTAATCCCTCTTCTTTTTCCGTATCTACCTTATAGATGTCGATTTTTCCGGCATATTCTTCTGCTAATTCTTCTAAGATAGGAGCGACCATCTTACAAGGTCCGCACCAAGTGGCATAAAAATCCACGATACAAGGTTTGTCTCCTTCGTACACCCACTTGTTGGGGCTGGCTTCGTAGTTTGCTACTTTTTTCAAAAATTCCGCTTTTGTCAATTCTTGTACTTTCATGTTTATTCTCCTTATTAATTGAGGTTTATATTCTTGTTTATTGATTATATAACAAAGGTACGCTATTTATTCCATTCCGTTATTGGACATTTTTCCCTTATAATTGTCAATATTACTATATTGCTTGAGTTCCAGTCATATTACAAATAAAAAAAGCCGTCCGGTATGTTGCCGGGCGGCTTTTATCTGTAGTTTAAAGAGCTTTAATATCTTTTGCCAACGGTATCCCAATCGATGATCTTCCATAAGGCGTTCAAATGATCGGGACGGCGGTTCCGGTAATCCAAATAGTAGGCATGTTCCCACACGTCGAATCCCAGGATCGGTTTCAATCCGTGAGCAACCGGGTTACTACCGTTAGCTTCTTTGGTAATTGAGAGTTTTCCGTCTTTATCTTTAGCCAGCCATACCCATCCTGAGCCGAATAGACCGGTTCCGGCAGCTACGAATTCCTTCTGGAAGTTCTCGAACGATCCCCAAGTCGCGTCGATCGCTTTGGCGAGGGCGCCGGTCGGTCTGCCACCACCATAGGGGGAGAACTGGGTGAAGTACAAATTATGATTAAGCGTCTGTCCGGCATTGTTAAAGATAGCACCGTCGGATTCTGCCACGATCTGTTCTAAAGTAGCGTTTTCGAACTTGGTTCCCTGAATGAGGTTGTTCAGGTTATTTACATAAGTCTGTAAATGTTTGCCATGATGGAACTCAATCGTTTCTTTACTTATAACCGGTTCCAGCGCGTTGGCTGCATAGGGTAACTGGATTAATTCAAATTTCATAACTTTTTCTTTTTTATCTGTTATTTGACTATTATTACTATTATTTGTTATCAACAATAATAAACTGAGACATAATGTAAGCATGATCAATCTGTTTTATGTTGTTTCTACTATTCTAACATTCCCTGCTCGAAATTTGTTCATAGAATGAAATACATATTATTTATCGCGGGATAGACTTTATCTATGAACGGAATGTACTATCTTCGCCAACCAATTAAAATAAACACAATAATGACAAAAATTCAGGAAACACTGGCTGCGTTGCCAGAGGAAAAGAAAGCTCTGTTTATCCCGGCTTTCGGAGATGTGGACAAGTTTTATACGACCGTTTATCTGATTGCCCGAAACGAGCATGTGACGGAGCTGGAAAAACCGGACCGTTATGAAGACCGCTTGCAGGTGATCCGCCAGATTCGTGGCAAGGTGGAGAAGTTGGTGAGTTCTTTCGGGTTGGACGGCTCTGAGATCGTGGCAGATATCGCCAGCGATTATTTTGAAGATTACGTGAATTATAAGGAACCGGATATCCGGATGACGAATGAAGAGTTTCTCGGTATCATACAGAAGGTGGCGAGGGGGAATTTGTGATTTGTGATTTATGATTTATGATTTATGGTTTGTGTGTACGATACTATACAAGGCATAAATCATAAATCATAAATCTTTTACTTTCTCTTCAGCCGTTTTTCCAGCAATCGCATATAGTAGCCGCCGACGACTGAACGGGCCTGGAATCCACGTTGTGTTCCGTCGGAAGTGTAATGCCAGTCGCTCAACGGGACGCGTGAGGTCGTTTCGTTGGCGTATTTCCAGACCGGAAGCATGAACGTTTCAAAATCGGCCGTATTGCCGGTCAGGCAGGCACTCCACAGAATCCAGTCGGATTTGGTATAATCTTCGCGGTTGTCCAGCGGCAGACCATATTTGTTTTGTCTGGTCTTGTAGTAAGCTGTTTCCGTTTCAGCTATTTCCGAAGGGAATATATTCAGATCTAACAAGCGGTCCCAAACCAAATTATATTTCTGGCTCCATGTACCGGACTTATCGAAGGTCAGCTTATAGTGATCCCCGTCTTTTGCCATCGCAATCCATTTGCCAGCCATTTCACGAGCTGTCGCCAGATAAGAATCCGCTATTTCCTTCTTTCCCAACATTCCGGCCATCTTGCCGTAGCCTGCCACACCCATGATGGCCTTGATGGACAGGTTGGTGTTGTGAGCGAAATGACCGGCGAAATCGTCTGTACATAACTGGTTGTCCGGGTCAAGCCCCTCTTTTTTCAGGTAATCGGCCCAGGTTGTCAAAACATCCCAATGTTTGGCCGCATAATCCGCATTTCCTTCGATTGTCGCAATGGCTGTCGCGAGGATCAGCATATTGCCGGATTCTTCGACCGGCATATCGCCGCCGTAGGTCTGTCCGTTAGCCTGCGGATACGTGCCGACATCGTGTGAGGGGAAAGGCTTGTTCCATCTGCCACTTTCACTGTAGTAGAAGATCGGGTTCATCATTCCCTTCAGGAGTTCGGGGTTATAGCATAAGAACATCGGGGCCGAAGGATAGGTGATATCGACCGTTCCGATCGAGCCGTTGCTGAAATTCTCTTTCGACAGGAATAGCAAGTTGCCTTCCTTATCTGTTACCAACTTGTGGGCGGAGATAGCCTGACGATAGGCCAGGGCGCACAGCTCGGCATATTTTTGTCCGCCGGCAGCCGTTGTTTCCTGCATTAGTTGCCTGTCGAAATCCGCACACCGTTTCATCATTCCGGCATACTCTTTCTGACCTTTGGCGAAGGCATCGAAAATATCCGTCTGTCCGTCGTGCTTCCAGTAGGCCATCCGGTTATCATTGAAATACTGGATCGCATACAGATCGTCATATCCGATCAACAGATGTCCTGATACGGTCTTTCCGTTTACCTTGCCTAAGTTGTCGGAGTAGGCGAGGACCGTCATCTGTTTTTCCATATCCGGAGATACGTTGTCCGCTTTGCCGGACAGCCTGCCGTCGGACATAAATGCTTTCTTGGCTGCATAATATTCGTCGATAGCGACTGTCACATCCGGAGATTGTGCAGCCGAGAGATAGAAATAACCCCAGTCGATGCGGACATCGTCACCTTTCTTGCCCAAAACTTCTTGGTCGACAGAGCCGGTCTTCAGATAGACATACCCGTCTTTTTCGATCTTTTCGAAGGTGACAGGTTGATCTGTCGTGTTTACAGCCCATTGAGGGGTCGCTTCGAGGTATAACTGGACTTCGTGTGTCCGGCCATCTAACGAACGGGCCTGATACGTGATATAATTGTACGGGGCGGTCATGGCCTCCAGGTCGTCCATCAGCATCGGAGCAGTGAAGATCAAATCCAGTTCGACAGGGCCGCATTCGAACGTATAGTACGTCTGTGTCGGCATGACGGTGGTCGCCGTCTGGACCGCTTTATTGTCAAATGTGTCTCCCCGTTTTACCTTCTTCATGATTCCCATGTCCACGTAGGCTCCTCCTCCGTTGTTGCGGCAGTGGGCAGCCAGGATGTTGCCCGTCGGTTTGAGCGTGTTGGCCACTTCCTGCGGGATTTCCTTCAGCAGGTCGTAATCCAACCCGTTGCCGGTTACGGCCACCTGCTTGCCGTTGATGTACAACTCGATGTTGTCGTCGTGCGAATATTGCAGGAACAGATCTTCCTTATCCGTCCCCTCAGGCCAGTCGAACGAGCGGCGTACCCAGATGTCGCCGTCTTGCCAGGGAGTGGAGCGATACGGATTATCGTCTGTCCCGAATGCCGCCTTGCCTGTTTTCCAGCCTTTTGCCTCGTAATCGACGGCGGTCCATTCTCCCTCCGGCTGCCCGAATGTGTAGGTCGCCTCCCATAAGCCGGAAGCCGCCGTACCGATAACCGGCGTCACCTCTACTTTGTCCGCTCCCATGAACCGGTATGAAACGCCGTCTACACGCAGGCTTCCCAACAGCGGGAAGTTACGGCCGGTCCAGTGGCGCACGCTTTCTTCGTTCAGGCGGTCGGCAAACGACCAGGCGCTGGTGTACGGGTCGATCGTTACCAGCGGTGTTGCCGGCGCCCGTAATTCGTTTTTGGCAGCAGGGGCATATACTTCGTTTGTGATGCGCGTGTTCGACGAACAAGCACTCAGCAAAGCGACCGTACAAGCCGATAGCAGCATGATTTGTCTTTTCATTTTGTCTTTACCTTAATTATTATTGATGATTTTAAATAATCTTCCCCTTTTTCGGTTGCCCGAAATTAAAAATAAAAAGCGACAGTCGGAAGCAACAAAGTTCTGCTACCGGCATATTGCAAGATTATTGAAAGCATTTGCATGATTTTTAAAATATCAAAATGTCATTACGACCCCATGTAAATCGGATTAGTACCCCATATATTTGGAATTACTATAGCGGGTAATATTTTTTAACATTTCTATTTGGACTGGGGAGTGGCTGTTTTGCTGACGAAATGATATCGGGCAAGGCAGACGTTGAAATAACTTTTTTTGTGCTTCTTCTGTATGTGTATGTGATGGATAACGCTTATTTTTGCCGATTACAGCAGTACTGTTGTGGAATAGTGATAAGAATAGTTGATAAAATTAGGCTTTTTAGGCAAAAATCGATGAGGTACTTTACTAATATTTTGCGTTGGATATCTTCACAGGAACACTTATATTTCTTGTTCGGCTTGCTTTTCATCATTCCGAACTGTGTTTTTCTGTTCACAGAGCCTTTGCCTGTTCCGGTGGGCCTTGCTTCTATCGTCATGCCGCTGGCGTTCTGGATGGGAGTTTTGCTGCTGGCGCGTAAACCCGGAGTGGTGGTCTGGTGTCTGTTGCCGAAAATCATATTGGACGGAGGGCAATTGGTCCTGTTGTATCTTTTCGGCGAGTCGGTGATAGCGGTGGACATGTTCCTGAACCTGACAAGTTCGAATGCTTCCGAGGCAAGCGAATTATTAGGGAATATTTTTCTTGTCATCGTTTGCGTCTTTTTCTTTTATACGCTTCCTACCTTGTGGCTGGCTACGCGTTCGGTCCTCATGAAAGACAGGTTGACCGCCGTGTTTCGCAAGCGGTGGGCGTTCAGAAGCTTAGGACTTTTCGGGGTAGGGGTGCTGCTTTGCTTTCTGCCTTCTTGGCAAAAGCACAGTTTCTCGCTCAAGAACGATGTCTATCCGGTCAATGCGCTTTATAATCTCTATTTTGCGATTACCAAATCGAACAAAAACGCCAACTATTCGATCTCTTCCGCCGATTTCAAGTTCAACTCGGTCCGGACGGGACAGGCGGATGGCAAGCGCGAGATTTACGTGCTTGTGGTGGGAGAGACTTCGCGGGCTATGGAATGGAGCTTGTATGGATATGAACGCAATACGACTCCGCGGATGAAGGGGCTCGATGGCCTGGTGCATTTTACGGATGTCGTGACGCAATCCAACAATACGCACAAAAGCGTACCGATCATCCTGTCTGCCGCCAGCGCGGAAAACTATGGCGTGATATATGACGAGAAAAGCATTGTCACCGCTTTCAAGGAAGCCGGTTTCCGTACGCTTGTCATCGCCAACCAGAAACTGACCACTTCGATGATCGGGGCTTTCTACCGGGAGGCCGATACGTTTATTGATATGAGCACGTTCAACACCGGATCGTATCTGACCTCGTTGCACGATGCCGCCCTTTTGCCGTATTTGGAAAAAGAACTGGATAAATCGGACGAGGATATGTTTATCGTCCTCCATACATACGGGTCGCATTTCAATTATCATGAGCGGTATCCGGCCGAGTTCCGGATTTATACGCCGGATAAGGCCGAAGGCATCCGCCAGTCTTATAAGAAGGAACTGCGCAATGCTTATGACAATTCGATCCGTTATACGGATTATGTCTTGGGAGAGATTGTCGACATGTTGAAAAAGAAGGAGGTTTGTGCGTCGATGCTCTATCTGAGCGATCATGGAGAAGATATTTTCGATGATGCGCGTGCCCGTTACCTGCATGCTTCGCCTATACCGACTTATTATCAGCTCCATATCCCGTATATTATTTGGTTTTCGGACGATTATCGGACCGTTTTCCCGGAGAAATACCGGACGGCGATGTCTCACGGGGCGTATCCGGTCAGCACGAACAGCGTGTTCCATACGGTATTGGATATTGCCGGTGTCCGGACTTCGGTATCCGATTCCACATTGGCCCTGACCAACCCTGCTTTTGCCGTTCGTGACCGTATGTTTCTCGGTGATCACGACGAACCGGTCCCGTTCTGGAAGGTTGGATTGAAGAAAGCGGATTTCGTTATGTTGGACAAATGGAAAATGGCCTATAAGAAAGACTGATGAGCGCACAGAACGGGCATATTACAAGTAAAGTCATATTGGGATACTTGTTATTGATCCTGATAGCCGTGTGTTCGGTCGTTTATATCTATAACATCATCGAACAGTTTGCCGGCGAAGACGACCCGAACAACAAATCGAGCGAGAAGGTCTATCTCGTGACCAACACCTTGTCGTTGCTCTACGAAAGCGAAGCACTCGGACAAATGGTCGGGCTTCCGCAGGGGGAAATCAAGCATTTCAACCGCACGCTGAACAAGGCTTTGCAGAATATGGATTCCTTGCGTACGTTAGTGTCGAATCCCGCACTATATCCCAAGATCGACACGATCGATATGCTGATCGAGCAGAAGCGTTGGAACACGCGCCGCCTGTTGGAAACCTGGCGCGAGACGAACGCGGAACATCTGTACACCCAAAACATCGAGAAGGTGATCGCCCGGCAAGATACGATGATCCGGCAGGTCGAAATACAGGAGCGCGTGATCGTGCACCAGGATTCCGTGAAAACTCCCCAGCCCCATAAGCACCGCGGCTTTTTCCGCCGCCTTGCCGATGCATTCTCACCGCCTAAAGAGGATTCGACTGTTATCGTGAATACGACCCGGCAGATCGTGACTGATACGTTGGTGAACTCCTTCAACCCGGCAGACACGATCGTGACAGTCCTGAAAAATTTGCAGGACAGTGTGGCCGACCAGCGTAAACAGCTTGTCGACCAGCTTTTGGAGCGTGCCGCTAATTTACGTTATAATAACAGTATCATCACAAGCCGGATCAACCAGATGTTGCGCGATATAGAAGAAGAGGAGATGAACGCGTCGATGGAGCGTGTCGTGAAGAAACAGGAGGTGCTGCGCGAAACCTCTTATCTCATTGGCGGCATCGCTATCCTGTCGCTGATTATCGTGGTGGTCTTTATCATTCTGATCACGCGTGATATCTCCAGGAGCCAGTATTACCGGCAGCAATTGGAGAAAGCCAAGCAATATGCCGAAGACCTGCTCCATAGCCGGGAGAAGCTGATGCTGACGATCAGCCACGATATCCGTGCGCCGCTCTCGTCCATAATCGGTTATATCGAACTGTTGCTGCGCCGTCGTCCGGACGAAAGGCAACGTTATTATTTGGAAAATATGACCGGATCGGCCGATCATATCCTTTCGCTGGTGAACGGCTTGCTTGATTTTCATCGGTTGGAATCGGGGCAGATGGAGATACAGAACGTGCCCTTCAGCGTGCGTACGCTTTTTAACGAAATATACGGGAGCTTCCGTCCGATAGCCGAGGCGAAAGGACTGGCTTTTGTTCTGAATATGAAAGAGGAAGGGATGGATCGCATCTATTCCGGTGATCCGATACGTCTCCGCCAGGTAGTCAGCAACTTGTTGTCCAACGCTGTCAAGTTTACCCACGAAGGGCGCATCGTCTTAATAGTCAAATTAAATTGTCAATTGTCCATTGTCCATCCTCAATTGTCAATTACCGTCTCCGACTCCGGTGTCGGGATTCCGGAAGAAGAACAGGAAAAGATTTTCGGCGAGTTTGCCCGTCTGTCGGGAACTGAAAAGGAAGAAGGTTTCGGTCTCGGACTTTCCATTACCCGCAAGCTGATCGAACTGATGGGAGGAACCTTGTCGCTAAAGAGTGTTCCGGGAAAAGGAAGTGATTTTACGATTGTCCTGCCTTTGCAGGAGTCGGAAGTGCAGACACTACCTGCCACGCCTGCCATAGAGGAGGAAGACGAAACGGAAACCGGGAGCTTCGGAGGACGCGAAATCTTTTGTTTGCTGGTCGACGACGATCCGTTGCAGTTGGCACTGACGGAAGAGTTTTTGAAACGGAACCATGTGGAGGTCGCCAGTTGTTCAAATCCGTTTGCCGTGGTCGATATTTTGCGTAATAGTTCTTTCGACGCGATCATAACCGATATACAGATGCCGGGAATGGATGGTTACGGCCTGCTCAACGTCATTCGTTCGTCGGGTGTCCCCGGTACAGATACCGTGCCTGTCATCGCGCTTTCGGCCAGTGTGGAAAACGAGCATACCCATTATTTGGAAGTCGGCTTTACCGGATTCCTGAACAAGCCTTTCACGGCTAAGCAGTTGATCGCTTTGTTGAATAACCTGTTGCAGGCGGATATACAAGCCGAGGTGTCGCCCGAATTCAATTTTGATTCGCTTACCGCTTTTGCCGGTGAAGACAAAGAAGCCTCTGCGTCCATTATTCGGACTTTTGCCGAGGAGACGAACAAGAGCGTTTCGTTGCTGCAACAAGCTTTGGAGAAGACCGAACGTGTTCCGGCTGCCAAAATCTCCCATAAGCTGATCCCGCTTTTCACCATGTTGGGAGCTTCCGACTTGGTAGCCCAACTGAGAATCCTTGAGAAGAACGACGAAGCACTGACAGACGAAGGTTGGAAGCGGCTTTTATCTGAAGTGATCCGGCAGGCGGGTGTTGTTGTGGGCCAGGCTGTGGAGCGGTATTTGTAGAAAAATTCCCCATGTATGTCCACAATTCCCCATTTGTAACGTTGTAATAATTAGCTCCTGTAAAACATTCCGGGTGACTTATCTGTTAAAATAGAAGAGTTTACAAAAACAGGTCGTGTGCCGGGCCGAGTTTGGCACGGTATTCGCTTCTTTTATAACGAGAAGCGGAAGTGGACGTTTCTACATTAAAAACCGTTTTAAAGTTACTATGTTCGAGTATCTATTTTAAGTCTGCAAACAAAAAGAGCGCCTAAAAGGGTGCTTTTTTTGTTTTATATGACTTCTTTATCTACTTTTGCCTTTCGTAAAATTGTAAATCATAAATCATAAATTAAAAATCATAAATCATAAATCATTATCAATGGAGCACGGACTTTTAGCTAAGTCGCCTCGTATCGAGGTGGTGGATGCACTACGCGGTTTTGCCGTTATGGCTATTATGTTACTACACAACATCGAACATTTTAATTTCTATGACTTCCCGGCAGCTTCTTCGGCTTTTATGGAGGCGATGGATAAAGGGATATGGGAAACATTGTTTTTCCTCTTTTCCGGGAAAGCTTACGCGATTTTCTCTCTGCTGTTCGGATTCAGTTTCTTTATTCAATATAACAACCAGGCGAAGAAAGGCAAAGACTTTCGCCTGCGTTTCCTGTGGCGGCTTTTCCTTTTGTTCATTATCGGCTGTTTCAACGGGGCGTTTTTCCCCGGCGACATATTAGTCCTTTATTCTATAATTGGCGTGGTGCTCGTGTTAGTCTGCAAATGGAGCGACCGGGCGGTCCTCATTGCCGCTATTATCCTGATGCTCCAACCGCTCGAACTCGGCAAGTTTTTCTATGCGATGATGAATCCTGACTATGTGCCGGCAGCCGGCGTTTGGCGTGTGCATAGCCAACGTATGTATCCGTTCCTTTCGCAGCCGGATTTCTGGGCGATGGTCAAGTCCAACCTTTGGGACGGCCAGTTGTTCAGTCTGTTGTGGGCATGGGGGTACGGACGTTTCTTCCAGACTGCCTCTTTGTTCCTGTTGGGTATGCTGATCGGACGCAGACAGTTGTTTGCCAAACTGTCCGAACATCGGGTTTTCTGGATGCGGACGCTGGTTATCGGCGCGGTCTGCTTTGTCCCGTTGTATTTCATTACGGCTTCCCTGCCGGATATGATCTCCAACAAGGCGATGCTGACTCCGATGAATACGGTGGTTTCCTCTTTCCGCAATTTCTCTTTCATGTGTGTGTTGGTCGCTTGTTTCGTCTTCCTGTGGCAACAAGTTTCGACCCATAAAGTGTTGCACAGTTTGGTGCCATACGGAAAGATGAGTTTGACTAACTATTTGACACAGTCTATTATAGGATCGTTTGTCTATTTCGGCTATGGTTTGTCACTTTATAATGTTTTAGGTACGACAGCCAGTTTCGGAGTCGGTGTCCTGCTGTTCGTCCTCCAGTTAGGTTTCTGCCATTGGTGGTTGAAGAGATTCAAGCAAGGTCCGTTCGAAGGGGCGTGGAAAAAGGCGACTTGGGCTTTTTGAATTGACAATTATCCGTTATATTTGCGTAGGAAATAAAATAAAAACAATATGCCGTCTATTCTGATTTTAGAAGATGATATAACATTCTCGTTGATGCTGAAAACCTGGCTGGGGAGGAAAGGCTTCGAGGTCAGTTCGGTATCATCGGTTTCGGATGCGCGAAGCCGGATAGAGGATGCCTCGTTCGATTTGATCCTGTCTGATTTGCGTTTGCCGGACGGGGATGGAATCGATCTGTTGAAATGGATAAAAGAAAATAATTTTGTAATTCCCCTGATTATGATGACCAGCTATGCGGAGATACAAACCGCCGTGCAAGCCATCAAGTTAGGGGCGTCCGATTATATCGCCAAACCGTTGAACCCGGAAGAACTTTTAGGCAAAATCAAGGATGTGATAAAGACGGAAACAGGCCCGGTCGCTTCTGCCACCGAGCCGGAACGTCCTGCGCGTTCAGCTAAACGTCCCGAACTGCCGGGAGGAACGCATAGCCAGTATGTGGAGGGACAGAGCCAAGCTGCCCGCCAGCTCTACGAGCATGTACGTCTGGTTGCTCCGACAGATATGTCTGTATTGATTACCGGTTCGAGCGGTACGGGGAAAGAGTATGTTGCCCGCCGTATTCACGAACAGAGCAACCGTAAGAAAGCCCCTTTTATTGCTGTTGACTGCGGAGCGATCCCGAAAGACTTGGCCGCGTCTGAATTTTTCGGGCATGTGAAAGGTTCGTTTACCGGAGCTATCGATAATAAAGAAGGTGCCTTTGTTGCCGCCCAAGGTGGTACGATTTTTCTGGATGAGATCGGCAACTTGTCCTATGAGGTACAGGTGCAGCTTCTTCGTGCCTTGCAGGAGCGGAAAGTAAAACCGATCGGTAGCAATCAGGAGATCGCGATCAATGTCCGTCTTATCTCCGCGACAAACGAGAACCTGCGTTCTGCGATTGATAAGGGGGATTTCCGCGAAGATTTGTATCATCGTATCAACGAGTTTACCGTCCGTATCCCTGATCTGAAGGAACGGAAAGAAGATCTTTTGCTGTTTGCCAACAACTTCCTGGATCAAGCCAATATGGAATTGCAGAAAGATATTATTGGCTTTGATAATGAAGTGATCCGGATTTTCCAGTCTTATTCGTGGCCGGGCAACTTGCGCCAGATGAAGAACGCCATCAAGTATGCTACCCTGTTGGCGACCGGCCGCTATATTACCTGTAACGAACTCCCGGAAGAGCTGACTGCCGGTCCGGTTTCCGCTCCGGTCAATATCCAGTTGAAAAACGAATCGCATGAATGCGAAATGATCAAACGTGCCCTGCAAGAAGCCGGCAACAATAAGACCAGAGCAGCCCAGCTGTTGGGTATTGACCGCAAAACGCTTTATAATAAGTTGAAAGCGTATGGGATTGCTTGATTGATCTTTTTACAGGATGGGGTGCACCGGGTTTTATTAAATAAATATGATTTCTTTTGTTTTTATGGAAAAATGTCTATATTTGCTGCAATCATACACTTAATACCGAGTGTTGATTTTAAATTATTACAATATGTTCGTTAAATCTTATAGACGACTATTCAATTGCCTGATTTCTTGACAGGCGTTTTTCCCCCTTTCTCTTTTACCGTTCTCGGGTAAGAGTTCTTTCGGTTTGTATTAGTATCTGAAGTCATTGGCCTCTATGCCGGTGGTTTTATCTCTGTATCTGTCCGGAATTTATCAGATTAAAATAATTGAATAAAAATAGCCTTTTATATAATATGACTACAATCACAGCTCAGCGTGCACCGCACAGTGCATCTAATTTCGCTCCCGCAGTAGAGGCAAATGCCTATGGAATGAATGACCGGATCAAACGTCTTCGACAAGAGACGTTCGAAGCCGAGCCCTCCCTGTCTATTGAACGCGCTTTGATAGAAACCCGTTTCTACAAGGAAAACTACGGAAAATATCCGATTCCGATTCTTCGGGCCATGAATTTTTATGAGATCTGCAAGCAGAAGACGATCTATATCGGCAAGGACGAACTGATCGTGGGCGAACGCGGACCGAAACCGAAATGTGTGCCGACTTTCCCGGAACTGACCTGCCATAGTGTGGAGGATCTGCATGTCTTGAACACACGTGAATTGCAGCGTTATACGATCAGCCAGGAAGACATCGACACGTATGAACGCGAAGTGATCCCTTACTGGAAAGGGCGTACCCAGCGAGAACGTATCTTCAGCCATGTGCCTCAGGAGTGGAAGGATGCCTATGAGGTGGGGATGTTTACCGAATTTATGGAACAACGCGCTCCGGGACATACCGCTTTGGACGGAAAGGTGTATAAGTACGGATTGCTGGATTTGAAAGAACGTATCCGGAAAGAACTGGACGGGCTCGATTTCATGAACGATCCCGAAGCGACCGACAAGCAGGAGGAACTGACTGCCATGTCCATCTCGTGCGACGCCGCCATCTTGTTTGCCGAACGGCATGCGGACCTCGCCGATGAAATGTCGCTGACGGAGAAAGACCCGAAACGGGCGGCCGAGTTACGCCGTATTGCCGAAGTTTGCCGCCAGGTTCCGGCCCATGCTCCCCGCAACTATTGGGAGGCGATCCAGATGTATTGGTTCGTCCACTTAGGGACGATCACCGAACTGAACGGTTGGGACGCGATGAATCCCGGTCATTTCGACCAGCATCTGGCTCCTTTCTACGAAAAGGGGATTGCCGACGGTACGTTGACACGCGACGAGGCAAAAGAATTGATGTCCTGTTTCTTCATCAAGGTGAACAACCACACGGCTCCTCCCAAAGTCGGCATCACGGCTAAGGAAAGCGGTACGTATAATGATTTTACGAACCTGAATATCGGCGGTGTGAAAGCCGATGGTAGCGACGGGGTGAGCGAGGTTTCCTATATCATGCTCGAAACGATCGAAGAACTGCATATCCTGCAACCCGGCAGTGCGATCCATATCAGTGCCCGCACACCGGAACGTTTTCTGCGTGCCGGTTGCAAGGTGATCCGCCAGGGACATGGCTATCCGTCCGTGTTCAATCCGGATGTGTATATCCAGGAGTTGATGCGCCAGGGAAAATCGTTGCAGGATGCACGCGAAGGTGGTTGCAGCGGTTGTATCGAGGTCGGGGCGTTCGGCAAGGAGGCGTATGTGCTGACCGGTTACCTGAATGTGCCGAAGATTTTGGAAGTGACGCTCCACAACGGTGTCGATCCGGTTTCCGGGCGTAAGGTCGGATTGGAGACGGGCGATCCGCGCGGTTTCGGCAGCTATGACGAACTATATGCCGCCTTTATGAAGCAGGTCCGCTACTTTGTGGATATGAAGGTGCGTGTCAGCAACTATATCGACCGTATGTTTGCCAAGTATGCACCGGCTACCTTCCTGTCTCTCTTCATCGACGATTGCATAGCGAAAGGACGGGACTATTACAACTGCGGCCCGCGCTATAATACGACCTATATCCAGTGTACGGGACTCGGTACGATTACCGACAGCCTGGCGACGCTGAAAAAACATATATTCGAAGATAAACGCTGGTCGATGGACGAACTGCTGAAAGCGATGGCCGATAATTTCGAAGGGGCCGAGGCGATGAGACAGACGATTCTGAACCGCACGCCATTCTTCGGAAACGATGACGAATATGCCGACAGTATTGCTGTGAAGGTGTTTGACGATCTCTATGATACGATCGAAGGAAAGCCGAATACGAAAGGCGAATGTTTCCATCTGAATATGCTGTCTACCACCTGTCACGTATATTTCGGCAAGGTGATGGGGGCGACTCCTAACGGACGCTTGGCCGGGCGTGCCATCTCGGACGGCACATCTCCGTCTCATGGCGCCGATACGCACGGGCCGTCTGCCGTCATCAAGTCGCTCGGCAAGCTTGACCAGGTGAAGAGTGGAGGAACGTTGCTGAACCAGCGTTTCCTGCCGAGCCTGCTGAAGCGTGAGGAGGATATCTCCAAGTTGTCTTCGTTGATCCGCAGCTATTTCGCTTTGGGCGGACATCACATCCAGTTCAATATCGTCGATACGGAGACGCTTTATGCTGCCCAGAAATGTCCGGAAGATTATCGCGACCTTCTGGTCCGCGTAGCCGGTTACAGCGATTATTTCAATGACATGAATGCCGATCTGCAGGCGGATGTGATCATGCGGACGGAACAGGAAACGTTTTAGCAATTGAAAAAAGATGTTTGTTTTCGATATAAAACGATATGCCATCAACGACGGGCCGGGTATCCGGATTACGATCTTTATGAAAGGATGCCCCCTGTCGTGCGTATGGTGTCATAATCCGGAAGGAATCTCCAGCCGGAAGCAAAAACTCTATACGAAAAAGAAATGCATCGGTTGCCGGACATGCGTCGAGGCTTGTCCGCAGCAGGCATTGACACTCACGCCGGAGGGGATCGTGACGGACGGGGCGCGTTGTACCCTGTGCGGAATCTGTGCCGAGGTGTGTCCGGCTTTGGCGATGGAGATATCGGGTACGGAGTATTCGGCCGAAGCCTTGATGAAGGAGATTGAGAAGGAGACCGTTTTCATGGACCGTTCGGAGGGGGGCGTGACGTTTTGCGGAGGAGAGCCGTTGTTGCATCCCGAACCGTTATTGGACTTGTTGCGCCGTTGCGGGGAACAGGGGATCCATCGGGCTGTCGACACGACGCTGTTCGCCCGGCCGGAGATCGTACGCGACGTGATGGATAATTGCGAGCTTCTCCTTGTCGATTTGAAGCAGATGGATTCGGCCAAGCATGCGAAATATTGCGGTGTCCCGAACGAATTGATCCTGTCCAATCTTCGGATGGTTGCAGAAGCCGGACACGATTTCTATCTTCGTATTCCTTTGATCGAAGGTGTGAATGCCGATGAAGAAAATATAACACGCAGTGCCGCTTTCCTGGCTTCGTTGCCGTGGGAGCACCGGACTGTAAACCTGCTTTTATATCATGACATTGGCAAGGGCAAGCATGAAAAATTGGGTACGGTCTACAATCCGGATCGATATGCTTTCGCTGCCCCTTCGGACGAGACGGTCGGACGTTGCCGGGAGATATTTGCCGACTATGGGATCGAAACGACCATCGGAGGATGATTATTCATATTTTTCCTTACCCTGAGCATATTCTTTTTTCTTTTTGACGATATCAAGATATTTGTGGGTGGCACAGAAACGTGCATGCTGTACGATAATGTCTTGGATGGCAGGGTTTTGTCCGAGCCCTTCCATCAGGACATCAACGCGATATCCTTGTTTCTCCAAATTTTCTTTCCAGTCTCCGGCAATATCGTTTTTCGCGTGCTCGCCGGCAACGAACATGAACGGTATTAATTGGATGGTCTTCTGACTTCCACTTTCGATTTGTAACAAAGCATCGTCGAAGGAAGGATACCCTTCTATAGTGCCGACGGACCACCGGCTGAACCCTTTTGCTTTGAGCATATAGTCCAACATGGCGTATTGAGCCGTGTTCGGTGTGTAGGTGCCGTGTCCGACTAATAGGACCGCTCCGTCTTTGATCCCTTTTGGGGTGATGGCTGCTATCACTGCTTCGTAGTCGCCGGGGCTGAACAAAAGGGGAGTGCTGATGCGGATCTCTTTGAAATCTTTTTCCTGTGCGGCGACGTCTTTGCGGAGTGATTCCATTTCAATCCCTTCTATGATGTTGCTGGATTGGATCAGGATATGAGTATAACCATCCGTTTTCAGTTGTCGGAGAGCTTCTTCCGGACTCAGTCTCTTCAAGCCGCGGGTTTTCATGCGGTGCATGATGATGCGGGATGTCCAGGCCTCGCGGACTTCGATGCCGGGAAATGCTTCCGCTATCTTGTTGTTGACGGCGTCTATTGTCTTGGCCCGCGTATCTTCGTGTGTAGTTCCGAAATGGACGACAAGTACGGCAGCCTTTTCGCCTTCTTTCAGAGAACCGAATAGATCGGATTCGACAAAATTCCCTTCCGCTCTCGCAGATTGTGTCAGGATGTAGAACATGCAAAAGAAAATGTAGATAAATTTGCTTGTTGTCATTTTGATAATCTAATAGGGGTATTTGCTATCAAATAGAATGTTAAAAAATATTACCCTTGCGGGTAATTTCCAAAATATGCCCTACTAATTCAAATTAGATGGGATAGGGGTGTCATTTTGATACTACTCTCTTGCCGGAAATTTATCCTCTCCGCAAGAGAGTAGCTATTTTATATGATTATTGGTAATCCTCGCCAGTTTGCCACTCGTCGGCATTATTGTAGATGGCTTTCAAATGATCTACCCATACTTTGCGTATGGAGGCATAGTCGCCCAAACCGTTGATCGTACATTTATCGACATCCCCGTTGTGACTTTCGTCTGTGGCGATCTTGAAGCCCATCTTCAGCAATTTCAATCTCCAGCAAGCATCGGCGCCCGGAGTAGCTTCGCTAAAGTCGTCACCGTCTTCGATGCCCCACAGGTCGTTGTGGGCATGGTCGCCAGCGATAGACATGAAGGGAGCCAACGAGATCGTGATATCTGACGGTTGCAGGTTGTTGTCTTCGCAGTATTTTGTCAGTTTGGAATAAACGCTTTCGGCATTAGGCGCAGGTAAAGGTTTTTCATCCTTGTCCAACGGCCAGAACAGCATGTCGCCATAGTCGACAGTCCCGACGAATACGTTTTTGTTAGGAGACAATGCTTGCATGGCTTCTTCCACTTCGGCGTATTTGCTGTTGGCATTGTAGTTCTTGTCCGGGTTGCCGTGTCCCATCAACAGGAGCAAATGTTTTTTGTCGGCCAGGTTGCTCTTGTAATGATCGTATAAGGCGGCAGAAACAGCTTGCACATCGTCTTCATCGTAAACCAGACAGGTACCTTTTGTCACTTGGACATTCGGGTATTGTTCGATCATGAAGTCTTTCTTGACCGTTTTGTTCATTAAGTTCAGATACTCTTCGCCGGGAATGATGTGTAAAGATTGTACGGCTACTTTTTTATAACCGGCTTTACCAATTGCTTTTAACCAAAGATCCGGTTGATAACGCTCGATACCTGTTTCGGCGAAGACACGATTCACACAGGTGTAAGATGTAAAAGCCAGATAGATGTCTGCATCAGGAAATGCCGTTTCGAAATCTGCCAACGTCTGATCGTAGGTCTTGATAGATTCTTTGAAAGTACTTCCGAAAGTACATAGCAGAATGGCTGTCTCGTGCTTTTTGTTCTTTGTCACGAATTCTTCTGCCGGGTTGGCAGATGTTGCATTGTCGTCATCGTCGTCACAGGATGTGAACCCTACTGTGGCTGCAAGTAATAAGCCTGCCAGCCATAAATGTTTAAACTTCTTCATTTTTACTGATTTTTAAAAGTGATTATTTTTGTTTATTCTGAAATTTAACGTTCAGCGAGAGGTATAAAGTCCGTCCGGGACTGGTTGTCCCCCGGTTCTTGCCGAAAGGTGTGCGGTCGATATAATTGAATATATTATCGATGCCGGCATTCATCCCCAGGTTCCATTTCTTCGTTTTCAGCAGTGAGCTTCTTACATTCAGGCGCCAGAGCTGATAGGCTTTTCCATTTCCATCCGTGATGTAATAGCGTGTGGACTGGTATCTGCCGAAAAGGCTGACGCCGACATCTTTGTGTGTCCAGGCTATTTTCCAGTTGGCATTGTGGTAGGAAGTCGCGTTGATCGGCAGATATTTCATGTAGTTGGGATCGTTCTGGTCTTCCGTGTACTGGGCTTTTGCATCCGTATAACTGTAGCCTCCTCCGATAGCCAGTGACGGAAGCACCTGATAGTTGAAGGTGAAGTCGGCTCCGAATGAACGGGCTTTGGCGAGGTTGTTGTATTTCATCGTTTCTTCTACTTCCAGGAATTTGTCTTCTGACGAAGTCGGGACGACGGTCAGGGCGATCATGTTGTGTATCCGGTTATAGTACCCGGTCACGGTTGCCTGGAATTTCCCGTTGCTGTATTCTACGCTTGCCGAACCGTAGTTCGAACTTTGGGGCTTTAGGTTCTCGTTGCCGTAATAGGCTTTCAGCGGTCCCATGATAACGGTGATATAATTCTGATAAAGCTCTTTCAAGGTGGGGGCTTTGAAACCATACGAGTAAGTGGCACGCAGGTTGAAATCGCCAAGGCTGTACTTGGCTGATATTTTTGGGGTGAACTTTTGACCGAATTCTTTATGATGGACAAAACGATAACCGAGAGTCAGGTTTAGCCGGTTTGTTATCGACCATTCGTCTTGTGCATAAGAGGCTAAAGTATAGACAGATGCCTTCCCCTGTTTCAGGCGGTAAGGAGATTTCAGATAGTCGTGTTGGTGCTCGATTCCGGCACTTAAAATATGATTGTCTCCTAAATAGAATACCCCTTTGACATGGTTCAACCATCTGCGCTGCATGGTCTGTAATACGCGGTCGCCGGGGTAATTGACAACCCGCGTTCCGTCGGGATGGAAAAAGTTGGTCACTTCTTGGCCCGTATAATCGAAATAGTAGTTGTACTGTCCGAAAGAAGCATCGGCGGTCAGATAGCTCCGTTTGTCGTTCAGCCTATATTTTAAGCCTAAGGCGTAATCCTGGTTCCGGTAGAAATAGTCGTATAAATAATATTTCCAGGGACCGACAGGACGGAAAATCCATTTCTGGTAATAAGAGGCATCGGCCGACAAGCTGAGTCTGTCGCTCGCTTTATAAGTGAAATTCTGGGAAAGCGTGAAGTTGGTGGAGCGGCTCACTGTTTTGCTCACGCTTCCTTCTTGCAGATCGTGGTGATACCATTCTTGAGTCGTGTTTTGCCAACCTCCGGTATGTTTCATGCTTGCGGAAGTGGTGGAGTTCAGCTTTCCGTTGCTGAACCCTATTATTTCGCTCTGGAGCAGGTCGTCGTAATTGCCGACGCGTGTCGTGTTGGAGACACTGACTTTATCGCGGTTCTTTTTCGTGATGATGTTGATGACACCCGCGATAGCATCGCTTCCATACAAGGAAGAGGAGGCTCCTTTTACAATCTCGATGCGTTCGATGGTTGCCGGGTTGATGATACTCAGGTCGTTTTGTCCGCCGATGTCGCCGTTCATCCGTTTCCCGTTCACCATGATCAGGATATAGTCGTTCTTCAATCCGTTTAGCTGGATATTGCTACCCATGTCTCCCGGACTGAACGTGATGGAAGGGGAGAGGGCGCTCAGAATCTCGTCGAGGCTGCGTCCGTTGTATTGTTCCAACGCTTTCCCTGTGATCACTTCCGTCTGTACGGGAGCGTCTTTCAAATAATGTTCCGTTCCGGTACCTGTCACGACGACCTCGTCCAGGCGGATCTCTCTCAGATCATTCGTATCCGTGCGCAACACGGTTTGTGCGTGTGACGCGCAAAGAGAACAACCCGCAAGAAGGGCTGTCAGCCAACATTTCTTTTTCATGGAAAAAAGAGTTTTATTATGTATGTGTCAATAGCTTTCCTGGCCCCGGGAGAGTTATTATTGTCTTGCTTGGCAGGTTTCCTGACTTAGCCTTTTCGGAAAGCGGCCTTCCCATCCTTGCGGATAGTGGCATGGAGAATGCTTTCTTCTTTTTTTAATATGGCTTTACAGTAGCGGGCACTGTTCCGGATTTCCACCGGATTCCCTTTTATACAACTGTCGGATGGCAGTTATATCACCTAAGCGGAGGCAAAGATAGAGATTTATTTAGAAATGCCAACTATAAATTTAACTCTGCTTTCGTTTGGTTTAACACAACAACTCTTTCCTTTGTCGTGTTTCATTATCAATTTTATTAACGCCAAAAAAAATAGATATATGGAATGGTTTGCCAATTTGCTCCGGCATTACCCGGAGCTTGCCATCTTTCTCACGCTGGCTTTCGGCTTCTGGATCGGTAAATTCAAGATTAAAAAGTTCACGTTAGGGACGGTTACCAGCGTCTTGCTGGTCGGTGTGTTGATCGGGCAATTGCATATCGATATCGGGGCCCCGCTGAAATCGGTGTTTTTCCTGATGTTCTTGTTTGCCGTAGGGTATAGTGTCGGTCCGCAATTCTTCCGGGGATTGAAAAAGGAAGGATTGCCACAGGTCTTGTTTGCCGTCGTGATGTGCCTGTTCTGCCTGCTGGCCCCGTTTATGCTGGCAAAGATCATGGGCTATTCTGCCGGAGAGGCTGCCGGTCTGTTGGCTGGTTCGCAGACGATATCCGCTGTGCTCGGTGTGGCCGAAGATACGATTAACCAATTAGGAATACCGGCGGCAGATAAAACGGATATGATCAATGTCATGCCGGTAGCCTATGCCGTTTCTTATATTTTCGGTACGGCCGGTTCCGCCTGGATCATGAGCGATATCGCTCCTCGTCTGTTGGGCGGGATCGAATCGGTCAAGAAAGCCTGTCGCGAACTGGAAGCCAAAATGGGGGCGGATGACGAAAGCGAGCAACCCGGCTTCATGCCTGCCGCCCGTCCGATCACGTTTCGCGCCTACAAGATCAGCAACGACTGGTTCGGGGCGGGGAAGACCGTGAAAGAACTGGAAGATTATTTGGAAGGAGAAGGAAGACGCCTTTTCGTCGAACGGGTTCGTATCGATGGTGTGATCCGGGATGCGAAGGCCGATCAGATGCTTTTGAAAGGAAACGAAGTCGTGCTCAGTGGACGTCGTGAATTTGTGATCGGAGAGGAGGACTGGATCGGCGATGAAGTCAATGATATCGAGTTGTTAGACTTCCCGGCCGAAACGCTACCCGTATTGATCTCCCGCAAGAAATATGCAGGCATGACAGTTGCCAAACTGCGCAAACTGCCGGTCATGCACGGTGTCAGCATCAAGAGCATCAAACGTGCCGGCATCAACATACCGGTTTTGGCTGCCACGACGATCGATCCCGGCGATATGCTGGAGTTGGTCGGCACAAAATTGGAGGTGAATGCGGCTGCCGATACATTAGGCTATGCCGATCGCCCGACAAACCAGACGGATATGATTTTCGTCGGCCTCGGGATTTTTCTCGGAGGTGTCGTGGGGGCTTTGACGATCCATTTCGGAGGTGTTCCCATCAGCTTGAGTACGAGTGGTGGGGCGTTGATCGCCGGATTGGTCTTCGGATGGTTGCGTTCCAAGCATCCGACTTTCGGACGAATCCCGGAACCTTCCCTTTGGGTACTGAATAATGTCGGGTTGAATATGTTCATCGCTGTTGTCGGTATTACGGCCGGACCGAGCTTTGTCACCGGGCTGAAGGAAGTCGGTATCAGTCTCTTCTTTATCGGTGCGTTGGCTACCGCTATCCCGTTGATTGTCGGTGTGCTGTTGGGAAGATATGTCTTTAAGTTCCATCCGGCCATTACGTTAGGCTGTACATCCGGAGCACGTACTACCACAGCAGCTTTAGGGGCTGTGGAGGATGCCGTTGAGAGCCAGACACCAGCATTAGGCTATACGGTAACATACGCGGTCGGTAATACCCTGTTGATCATTTGGGGAGTCGTGATCGTCCTCTTGATGACCTGAAAGGTGTTGGAAGCATTGTTTTTTATATACTCATTATATTCAATTAAGTTATTTCTTTATGACACACAAAATCACTCGTGAATACGAAAAGAAAATGTCGGAAATCAGTCCCTTCGAACTGAAAAATATCCTGATAGACCTTGCGGACGAAAGCGCCCGTAAGAGTACGCATATCATGCTGAACGCAGGGCGCGGCAATCCGAACTGGATCAGTACCGTGCCCCGCGAAGCCTTTTTCCTGCTCGGCCAGTTCGGACTGGAAGAATGTGCCCGTTCCTCCGAATATGGCGAGGAAATGGTCGGGTTGGCCGGTATTCCTGAAAAGAGACGTATCGCCACCCGTTTCACGCAATTCCTGATGAAGCACGCCGGCTCGCCCGGCATGGCACTGCTGAAAGATACCTATGATTATCTGGTGAACGAGAAAGGAGTAGATGAGAACGACCTCGTACATGAATGGACGGAAGGCGTCATCGGCGACCAATATCCCGTTCCCGACCGTATCCTGAAATATACGGAAGTGCTGGTCGAAGACTACCTGAAGCAGGAGTTGTGCGACAACCGCCCGCCCAAAGGGAAGTTCGACCTTTTCGCCACCGAAGGGGGAACTGCCGCGATGTGCTATATATTCGATTCCCTGCAACAAAATTTCCTTCTCGACAAAGGCGACAAGATCGTCCTGTTTGCCCCGGTATTCACTCCTTATATAGAGATACCGGAACAAGCCCGCTACTTATTCGATGTAACCGAAATCCACGCTTGTAAAATGACAAAAGACGGCTACCATACCTGGCAGTACAAGGAAGAAGACCTGGACATCCTGAAAGACCCGTCTGTCAAGGCCGCCTTTATCGTCAACCCGAGCAATCCGCCTTCATACGGTTTGACGGATGGTCTGATGAAACGTATTGTTGATATCGTGCGCAATGACAATCCGAACCTGATGATCATTACCGATGATGTCTATGCGACCTACATTCCCCATTTTCGTTCGATCATGGTGGAATTGCCGGAGAACACTCTCTGCGTCTATTCTTTCTCCAAATATTTCGGAGCGACAGGTTGGCGCCTGGCCGTTGTCGCGTTGCATGAAGAGAATATATACGACCGGATGCTGAAGGAACTGCCGGCAGAGCGGAAAGAACAGTTGAATAAACGTTATAGCAGTATTTCGCTCCATCCGGAGGAAATCCGTTTCATCGACCGTATGGTGGCCGACAGTCGCCAGGTCGCCTTGAACCATACCGCCGGGCTTTCGCTGCCGCAACAGACGCAAATGGCGCTCTTTGCCTCCTTCTCCCTGCTGGATCGCGAGAATGCTTATAAGACGAAAATGCAGCAGATCATTCACGATCGCCTCCATACGCTTTGGGAAAGCACCGGTTTCACATTGCTCGACGATCCGTTGCGTGCCGGCTACTATAGCGAGATCGATATGTTGGTCTGGGCAAAGAAGTTTTACGGGGATGATTTCGTTGTCTACTTACAGGAAAATTACGAGCCGGTAGACGTCGTGTTCCGCCTGGCACAAGAAACTTCACTGGTATTGCTCAACGGTGGCGGGTTCGATGCACCGGAGTGGTCTATCCGTTGTTCGCTTGCTAATCTGAAACGTGAAGATTATGTCCGTATTGGGGAAGGGATCGCCTCTATCCTGCACAGCTATGCGGATAAATGGAAAGAATCGTTGAAGAAATAAGAAGAAATAAATAAAGCCTTTGAACAAAGAGGGTGTCAAATTGATATTACTGGACGCGGATGACGCAGAATACGCAGAGGGACGCAGATTTATTTTGCTGATAATTAATAATATCTGCGTTAATCTGCGCTCTTCTGCGTTATCTGCGTCCCATGAATACCGATATTTGACACACTCTCCCTCATAGATACCCTTTATCGATCGATAGAAATTATTGAATAAAAGGTATTTATATAAATACTATTTTTATCCCAGCCTACATTGCTAACTAATAAAAAGAATAGATATGGTGTACGACATTGACATGCTGAGAAGCTTTTATTCTAATTTCCCGAAGCGGGTGGATGCAGCCCGCAAACACGTTGGCCGTCCGTTGACCCTGGCCGAGAAAATCTTATATGCACATTTGTACAACGAATCGGACATCCATCCTTTCCGCCGTGGTGAAGATTATGTGAATTTCCGTCCCGATCGTGTCGCGATGCAGGATGCGACCGCACAGATGGCGTTGCTTCAGTTTATGAACGCAGGAAAATCCGAATCGGCCGTTCCCGCCACCGTGCACTGCGATCACCTGATCCAGGCGAATATGGGGGCTAAGACAGATATTGCAACGGCTACGCAGAGCAACAGCGAGGTCTACGATTTCCTGAAATCCGTTTCCGACAAGTACGGTATCGGCTTTTGGAAACCGGGAGCCGGCATTATCCATCAGGTAGTGCTTGAGAACTATGCTTTTCCCGGCGGTATGATGGTCGGTACGGACTCGCATACGCCGAATGCGGGCGGTTTGGGTATGATCGCTATCGGCGTGGGCGGCGCTGACGCTGTGGATGTGATGACCGGCATGGAATGGGAGTTGAAAATGCCGAAACTGATCGGTGTAAAACTGACCGGTAGCCTGAGCGGATGGGCCTCTCCGAAAGATGTGATCCTAAAATTAGCAGGAATCCTGACTGTGAAGGGAGGAACGAATGCCATCATCGAATATTTCGGTCCCGGCGCCGCATCCTTGTCGGCGACAGGGAAGGCGACAATCTGTAATATGGGAGCCGAGGTGGGCGCCACGACTTCTCTTTTCCCGTTCGATACGAACATGGCCACTTATTTGCGCGCAACGGGACGCGATGATGTGGCCGAGTGGGCAACAGCCGTTTCCGATTATTTGGAAGCCGATATGGACGTGCGGGCACAGCCGGATTCTTTCTATGATCGTGTGATCGTAATCAATTTGTCCGAACTGGAACCGCATATCAACGGCCCGTTCACGCCGGATGCGGCAACGCCTATTTCCGAATTTGCCGCTAAAGTGAAGGAGAATGGTTGGCCCCGTAAGATGGAAGTCGGACTGATCGGTTCCTGCACGAACTCGTCCTACCAGGATTTGAGCCGTGCTGCTTCGATTGCCCGCCAAGCAGCCGAAGACAAGATACCGGTAGAAGCTCCGCTGATTATCAACCCCGGTTCCGAGCAGATCCGTTATACGGCTGAACGGGACGGTATCCTCGGAGATTTCGAGCGGATCGGCGCGACGATTATGGCCAACGCCTGTGGCCCGTGTATCGGGCAATGGAAACGGCATACCGACGATAATACGCGCAAAAATTCCATCGTCACCTCCTTTAACCGTAATTTCGCCAAACGGGCGGACGGCAATCCGAACACACATGCTTTTGTCGCCTCCCCGGAACTCACGCTGGCGCTGACCATCGCTGGAGACCTCTGCTTCAATCCGCTGACCGATACGCTGAAAACCTCCGACGGCCGCGAAGTGAAACTGAAAGAACCGGAAGGCACCGACTTTCCGCCGAAAGGGTTCGAAGTGAAAGACAACGGTTATGTAGCCCCGACAGGTAAGGAAGCCGGAGTGGTGATCAGTCCCGAATCCAACCGTTTGCAGGCCTTGAAGCCTTTCGCAGCCTGGGATGGCAAAGACCTGATCGAAATGCCTCTGTTGCTGAAGGCCGAAGGCAAGTGTACGACCGACCATATCTCGATGGCTGGTCCGTGGCTTCGCTTCCGTGGTCATTTGGAGAATATCTCGGACAATATGTTGATGGGGGCTGTGAATGCTTTCAACGGCAAGACCAACAGCGTATTGAACCAACTGAACGGCAAGTATGAGGCTGTGTCGGCCGTCGCCAAGCAGTATAAGGCAAAGGGAATTTCATCTATCGTCGTAGCAGAAGAAAATTATGGCGAGGGATCGTCCCGCGAACATGCCGCTATGGAACCTCGTTTCCTGAATGTAAAAGTGATCCTGGCCAAGAGTTTTGCCCGCATCCATGAAACGAATCTGAAAAAACAGGGTATGCTTGCTCTCACTTTCGCCGATAAGGATGATTATAAGAAAGTACGCGAAGAGGACAAAATCTCGATCATCGGTCTGAAAGAGTTCGCACCCGGAAAACCGCTGACGGCCATTCTGTACCATGCCGACGGCACGGAAGAATCATTCGCGGTGAATCATACCTATAATGAGTTGCAGATAAAGTGGTTTAAGGCGGGGGCCGCGTTGAATGCAGCCCGGTGATAAATTATTGATTTATGGGCGTGGAACATGGAGGACATGGTTATACAAATGATTATCATTCCGTAGGGGCAGGGCTCTGCTCTGCCCTTTGAATCCAGCAAGGCAGACGTTGTTTTCATTGGGCGGAGTAGAACCCCGCCCCTACGAGTCGCCATTATCAATTCATACCCATAAATCATCATCCATAAAAATAAATAATCAGTATTATGAACAAGATTACAAAAGAAAACGGAAACCTCCTTGTTCCCGATAAAGTGGTGATTCCGTTTATAGAGGGAGATGGAGTAGGTGCGGAGATCACGCCGGTCTGCCAGCGCATCGTCAACGAAGCGGTCGGCAGGGCGTATGGCGGCCGACGGGCGATCGAATGGAAAGAAGTGTTGGCAGGCGAGAAAGCTTTCAAGCAGACCGGCAGTTGGCTACCCGACGAGACGATGGAGGCTTTCCGAGAATATATGATCGGGATCAAAGGCCCGTTGACAACCCCTATCGGCGGCGGTATCCGTTCGCTGAACGTCGCCCTCAGGCAAACCCTCGACCTTTATGTCTGCCTCCGTCCGGTACGTTGGTTCCGCGGAGTCGTGACACCTGTCAAAGAACCGGAAAAAGTCGATATGTATATCTTCCGCGAGAATACCGAAGATATCTATGCCGGCATCGAATGGCAGCAAGGGACGCCAGAAGCCCGCAAATTCCTCAAATTCCTGACGGAAGAGATGGGGGTGACGAAGGTGCGTTTTCCCGAAACCTCCTCTTTCGGCGTGAAACCTGTTTCGGTCGAAGGTACGGAACGTCTCGTACGCGCCGCCATCGAATTTGCTCTGGCCAACCGCCTGCCCAGCGTCACGTTGGTGCATAAGGGAAACATCATGAAGTTTACGGAAGGCGGATTCAAACTATGGGGATATGCGCTTGCGGAACGCGAATTCCCCGACAAGACCTTTACATGGCCTCAGTATGAGAAGATCAAAAAGGAAAAAGGAGAGGAGGCCGCCGCTGCCGCCCTGCTGGATGCCGAAGCAGCCGGAAAAGTCGTCGTCAAAGATGTGATTGCCGACGCTTTTCTCCAGAACACCCTCCTCGTGCCGGAAGAATATTCGGTGATCGCAACGCTGAACCTGAACGGCGATTATGTCTCCGACCAGTTGGCAGCTATGGTTGGCGGTATCGGTATCGCACCGGGAGCCAACATCAACTACGACAGCGGCTATGCGATCTTCGAAGCGACACATGGGACGGCACCTAACATCGCCGGTAAAAACGTCGTGAATCCCTGCTCGCTTTTGCTCTCTTCCGTCATGATGCTCGAATATATGGGATGGAATGAGGCCGGCCGGCTGATAACCGCCGCACTCGAACACGCTTTCTCCGAAGGGAAGGCCACCCGTGACCTGGCCCGCTTCATGCCGAACGGACAGCCTCTCGGCACTAAGGAGTTTGGAGAATATATCATGTCGGTCTTGTAACGGCATAGGAGTTGAATAAATTAAAATTTACTGTCATGAAAAAAGAATATATCATTTATAAATTGTCCGATGCATCCAAAGAAGCATGCAAGATCGACAACGAACTGTTCCCGATGTATAATGTGAAGCGCGGGCTTCGTAATGAAGACGGTACAGGTGTGCTGGTAGGACTGACGAAGGTCGGTAATGTGGTGGGTTACGAGCGTCTGCCTGAAGGCGGACTGAAAGCGATCCCCGGAAAACTGTTTTACCGCGGATACGATGTGGAAGACATCGCACACGGGCTGATCAAGGAAAAACGTTTCGGCTTCGAAGAAGTCGCCTACCTGCTTCTGTCCGGCAAATTGCCCGACAAGGAAGAACTGGCAGGCTTCAAGGAGCTGATCTGCGACAATATGCCGCTCGAACAGAAGACGAAGATGAACATCCTGGACCTGGAGGGACAGAACATCATGAACATCCTGGCCCGTAGCGTCCTCGAAATGTACACGTTCGACCCGAACCCCGACGATACCTCGCGCGACAACCTGATGCGCCAGTCGATCGAGCTGATCTCGCGTTTCCCGACCATCATCGCCTATGCTTACAACATTTACCGGCATAGCCAGCAAGGCCGTTCGCTGCATATCCGCCACCCGCATGAAAACCTTTCGATCGCCGAGAACTTCCTTCATATGCTGAAAAAAGATTTCACCGATCTGGAAGCCCGTACGCTCGACTTGCTGCTTGTCCTGCAGGCCGAACATGGCGGAGGTAACAACTCGACGTTCACCGTCCGCGTGACCAGCTCGACCCGCACGGATACCTATTCTTCCATTGCCGCCGGTATCGGTTCGCTGAAAGGCCCGTTGCACGGGGGAGCCAATATACAGGTTGTCGATATGTTCCATCATCTGAAAGAGAATATCGCCGACTGGAAGAATGTGGACGAGATAGACACCTATTTCATGCGGATGCTGAACAAGGAAGCCTATAACAAGACCGGCCTGATCTACGGTATCGGACACGCCGTCTATACGATTTCCGATCCCCGTGCCGTCGTCTTGAAAGAGCTGGCACGCGACCTGGCAAAAGAAAAAGGGCGTGAAGAAGAGTTTGCCTTCCTCGAATTGCTCGAATCACGTGCCATCGAATGTTTCGCCAAGCATAAAGGGACGAAGAAACGCGTTTCCTCGAACGTCGATTTCTATTCCGGCTTCGTGTATGAAATGATCGGATTGCCGCAGGAAATCTATACGCCTCTGTTCGCGATGGCACGTATCGTCGGATGGACCGCCCACCGAATCGAAGAGTTGAACTTCGACGGCAAACGCATCATCCGCCCGGCCTACAAGAACGTCCTCGAAGAACAGAAGTACGTCCCTGTTGCCGAACGCTAATGCCTGCCGATCCTGCGGAGTCCCGCGATTCCCCCGACGACGGCAATGACCCCGGCCGCCCATTTCCATAAGGCGGTCGGGGTCTGCTGTTTTTCTGCCTTGTCTCGCGAACGGTTGTTCTCCTTTTGCCGGACGGTTCCGGTGACGTTTCGCCGCAGGCTGTCCTCCGAGAAGGAACGGCTGCTCCGGGTGTCCCGGCTCCGGACGACAGCCGATACGTGTTGCCTGCCAGTGCTGTCGGGGGGAGAAAGGCAGATCATTTCCCACTGGCGGATGCTCTCGCTCTCCCTCCTGCGCTTGCCTCCCGAAAAGAGGCTGTCCGTTTGCAGGCGGTACGTTTCTTCCTGCCGCCACACCGATTTTTCCCGTTGTTTCCGTACCGAGCAAGCCGGCAGGAACACTATCTGCCCTATGAGCAGGCATCCGATCGTAAAGCGGCATCCTTTATTCTTTTTCATCCTGTTTCCTGTATCTGTATTTATAAGTATAGTCGACTCCGAACAGCGCACCGGAAAAAGTGGATATCTCGCCGAATCCGACCAGTACGGAATTATGTATCTCGCCTGCCGGCGTGCACCAGAATCCCATGAACAGCAACGCGATCCCTGCCAGCGCCAGCGCGACAGCCACAGTCAGTTGGCAGGTGAACGGATGGTGCATTTTCTTACAGTCCCGCATATTCTTCCTCCGCATTAAAACAAGGGCAGGCTTTCCGGGCCCCTAAATCCCGGTGGCCGCATATCCGGCTGCCGGGAAAGCGGATGATCAGGAGCTTCAACAAGATCAGGATCGATTCTTTCTGCCCCTCCGTACGGGTATCACGGAAACCGCCTGCGGCGTCCAGCCCGCCCTCGTAACAAATCCCGATGCTGCTACGGTTGTGTCCCCTCACGTGTGCCGGCACCTGCTCGATGGGGCGCATGGGCACGATCTCACCACTGCGGCGGATGTAGTAATTGTAACCGGCGCGGACGAACCCGCGTGCTTTGTGGTCGCGTTCCAACTGTTCGGGCGTGTATTCCTGTGTCTCCCTCGTGGCGGAACAATGCAAAACGATCAGATCAATCTTTCTCATAATTTTTCAATTTTTAATTTCCAATTTTCAACTTCCGAAAGCGAAGGTAGAGGAAGGGCGGGATGAGGAATCGGCTTCTGTCGGGGAGTGTCGGTATTTGTCGTCATAAACCGCATTGCCTTGTTCTGAAAGGAAAAAAGAACCCGGCAGCCGGACCTACGGGAAAATCTGCCGGCAGCCGTTGTTATTTAATAGTCCAAGTCTCCGGGTCGCCCAGATGGTCGACGAGGATGGTTACTTGCAGCGGTGTGAAGACCTTCTGCCCCTTGCGGTAGCCCGCGAGCAGGAGTTCTTCCCACAGTTCTTCGTCACGTCTGATCCATCGGGCCAGTTGCGTGGATGCCGATTTCGGCTGTATGTTCTTGAAATACAGTAAGGCCAGTTCGGCATGGCCGTAAATGCGATCTTTATCCATTTTTGTTTTCTTTGAGTCGTTTTTGTTCGAGATATTCTTCACGTGTGATGTAGTTTCCCGTGTCGGGAGGCGGTAAAGCCGATTTTTCGGCACGCGATTGCTCTTCTTTATATCGGATGATGTCCGTGCGTCTCTGCTCGCTGAATTGCAGGAGCGAGGAAGTGATGAACAGCGCGTCCACCATCCCGTAGAAACGCCCGTAACGCCCGCATTTGAGGCGGTGGAAAAACAGCAGTATCTCCGATGCTTTCAGACTGGGATATTCGGCCAGTATCAACGTAGCCAAGTCCCTCTGCCGTGCGACCGGCATCTTTTCTCTGACTCCGGTGAAGTTATTCAGATTCTCGATCATGATGCAGAGCCATACGATGACGGTCTGCCAGCCGTAACCCTCCGCCAGTACTGCCAGCGAAGGGGCCGAGCCGAGATAGGCCCGCACCTCGTTGCGCGCGGTGGCGATCTGCAGGTCCGGCGTGAAGAGCTTCAGAAATTGTTCGGCCGAGCCGTAGCGCCCTCGCATGTCAGCGACCTCTTGTTGCCTCTTGAGCCATGAGGAGGATTTCTGCCCTTCGGGCTGCTTCCCCATGATCGTTTGATGATTGATATCCATAAAATCCTGTTTTTTGAGTGGTTGTGTTTTTATTTGTATTTCCATTTCTATTTTCCGGGATTTTTGCTGCACAAACGGTCGTTTCCGTAGCAGAAACCCCCGTTTCCGTAGCAATAACTCCGACGGGAGCCGTCTGTCCGCCGGTTTCGGTGACGATAACGGGCGGCGTTTGCGGCATTTTGGGTGCCAGCAGGTTGAGTTCCGCATCGATTTGCATTGCCGTCCGGCGGCTGATCTCTTCGAAACGCTGCTGGATGCCGACGGACGAGAGTATCTGCCGGTATTCCATCAATTCGCTGTCGAAGAGGCGTATTTGCACGCAAAATTCGATGATTTCCTTCACTAACTTCTCGTCCTGCCCGGTCGTGAAACCGATGTCGAAGCAAAAATCGCCATCGTAGCAGGCATAATAGCCGTTCTCGCCGTACGCTTCACACAGGACGGCTATATAAATGCAGATGCCGTTGCATCCGTATCGTTGTGCAAGGCGCTGTATTTTCCTGTCGGACATGAAATGCGTGTCTAACGGAAAATAGCCGAGCCCTTTTCTTCTTGGTCTTGCCATTTTAATAGTGTTTTTTTGAATGTTGTTAAAAACCGCTGGTTAACTTTCCCGGTATATGAAAAAGGGGGAGAATGAATTGATGGATTTAGTCGTAGCGCAAACCAAAAAGTCGAACTCCGGAATTTCCATTAAAGATTCGACTTCCTGGTTCTATGTCGCAAATATAACTTGATTTTTTATGATTATAAAAGGTTTGTAAATCAAAGTTTATTGATTTTATCTACGTCTTTCTTCCGGCGGATGGAGAGGAGATAGAATTGATATGTTTGTATATGTTAAATAATACAATATCCCTCTGGAAATGAACTTGTTTTATACTGGATTGATTATTAGGTGTTTGCTGAAAATGATGTTTGTTAAAAAATATTACCCCTGCGGGAAATTTGAAAAATATGGGGTATAAAATCGAAATAGACGCAAGGGAATTTCGATTTGGACCAACGGGTATTTGGGAGAATGATACAATAAGGGGAGGAGATGGGGGATAAGCTGGAAATATCAAAAGGAGATATAATTTCGCATAATCCACCCTACAAAATCGGTGTGCCATGATATGAAATGAAAAAATTAGGCTTAAATAAAGGGGATATTTCATATCTTTATGCCCAAATAAAAAATATCGAGAATAGGTGCGACTTTTCGAGATTGCAAATATGTTAGGTATTGAAATAAAGGATTCAATAGATCGCTAAAGAGTGGATAAGTATGATATCTAAGGAAAAACAAATAGAAGATCATTTTATTAATAAATTAATAGATTTAAAATATACCTATCGTGACGATATCCGTGATAGGAATTCATTAGAGAGGAATTTTAGAACAAAGTTCGAAACATTGAACAGAGTTCATTTGACCGATTCTGAATTTAGTCGTCTACTTGAAGAGATCATTGACGCTGATGTTTTTGCTTCTTCTAAAAGGCTGCGAGGAATCAATACGTTTATGCGTGAAGACGGGACGCCGTTACAATATATGCTGGTCAATATCAAAGATTGGTGTAAGAATGATTATGAGGTGATAAATCAGTTGCGTATAAATACCAATAACAGCTATCATCGGTATGACGTGATTTTATTGATCAATGGCATTCCTGTAGTTCAGGTAGAGTTGAAGGCTTCGGATGTAAGTCCTCGCCGGGCAATGCAACAAATTGTTGATTATAAAAGTGATACGGGTAACGGTTACACGAACACATTACTCTGTTTTATGCAACTTTTTATCGTAAGCAATCAGGCAAATACTTACTATTTCACCAATAATAACGATCAATATTTCAGTTTCAATACAGATGAGCAGTTTTTGCCAGTCTATCAATATGCGACAGAGTCAAACAGAAAAATAACACACCTTGATGCGTTTTCTACGGCATTTTTGTCGAAATGTACATTGGGGGAGATGATTAACCGCTATATGGTTTTGGTTGTCAGTGAACAAAAGTTGCTCATAATGCGTCCCTATCAGATATATGCGGTAAAAGCAATCATAGATTGTATTCATCAAAACAGAGGTAACGGTTATATTTGGCACACGACAGGAAGTGGCAAGACGCTTACATCATTCAAAGCATCTACTCTGCTAAAAGATAATCCCGACATTGATAAATGCTTGTTTGTGGTAGATCGTAAAGATTTGGATAGACAAACCCGTGAGGAGTTTAATAAATTTCAGGAAAATTGCGTAGAAGAGAATACCAATACAGGGACTCTTGTTAGACGCATGTTGTCGGACGACTATGCCGACAAAGTGATTGTAACTACCATTCAAAAATTGAGTGTCGCTCTCGATTCGTCCAATAAAAACAACTATAAGGACCGTTTAATCCATCTAAAGGATAAACGTATTGTATTTATTTTCGATGAATGTCACCGTTCCCAGTTCGGATACAATCACAAGGCAATCAAAGAGTTCTTTCCGAACGCCCAACTCTTCGGCTTCACCGGAACACCTATATTTGAACAGAATGCAACCTATACAAAAATAAGCGGAGAGCAAGCCTCGTACAAGATCACGGAAGATATTTTCCCAAGCCGGCTGCACGCCTATACCATAACACATGCTATCGAGGACAAAAACGTCTTACGTTTCCATGTCGATTACTTTAAGCCCAAAGAGACAGGTGACCGCCGGGCAGATGGTACGCTCAAGAAGCAAGCGGTGGTAGATGCGATATTATCGAAACATGATGCTGCCACCCATTCCCGTAGGTTTAATGCCATACTTGCCACAGCTTCTATCAATGAAGCTATCGAGTATTACGAACTGTTCCGCAGCGCACAAGAAAGCCTAAAGCAACAGGATGAAAATTACGAACCGCTTAACATCGCTTGTGTATTCTCGCCTCCTGCCGAAGGAAATAAAGATATTCAGCAAATACAGGAAGATCTGCCGCAAGAGCAGGATGATAACCGTGAAGAGCCTGAAGAAAAGAAAAAGGCGTTGAAGACGATTATTGACGACTATAACCGGCAGTATAAGACCAACCATACGATTGCAGAGTTTGATGCCTACTATCAGGATGTGCAGAAACGCATCAAAGATCAACAATATAGCAATAAAGACTATCCACATAAGAATAAGATCGATATAACGATTGTCGTGGATATGTTGCTGACAGGCTTTGACTCCAAGTATCTCAATACTTTGTATGTGGATAAGAATTTGAAGTATCACGGTTTGATACAGGCGTTCTCACGTACCAATCGTATTCTGAACGATACTAAGCCGTACGGTAATATTCTGGATTTCAGAGGTCAGCAAGATGCCGTCGATGAAGCGATCGCATTATTCTCCGGGGAAAAGACCGATAATCCGAAAGAGATATGGCTTGTGGATTCCGCTCCGAAAGTGATCGAGAAGTTTCAGGATGCCGTTCGGAAGTTGAGTGAATATATGCAATCGCAGGAATTGGAATGCCGGGCAGAGGATGTTTATAATCTGCAAGGCGATGAAGCCCGTGCCGGCTTTATCAATTGTTTCAAAGAGGTACAACGATACAAGACTCAGTTGGAACAATATACGGATATTGACGAGCAGGAGAGAGCGAAAATAGAAGAACTGTTTTCGGAAGAGGCTTTGCGCTCGTTCCGTGGGGCTTATCTTGAAACAGCACAGCAATTACGCAAACTGCGGGAGAAAGGTAAAGGTCAAGAGGTCAGCCAACAGGTTGAAGACCTTGATTTTGAATTTGTGCTTTTTGCTTCAGCTGTCATCGACTACGATTATATAATGGGATTGATCGCCCGCTACACAAATAGCAGAAACAGCAAACAACGAGTAACCAAAGAGCAGTTGATCAGTCTTGTGGCATCGAGCGCCAACCTGATTGATGAACGAGACGATATTCGGGAATATATCGATAGTCTCGACGAAGTGAACGGTAAGACGGAACAAGAGATAAAAGAGGGGTACGAAACATTTAAGGCGGAGAAATATGCTAAACAATTGGCATCCATTGCCGACAAACACGGTATCACAGCAGATTCGTTGCGCGAATTTGTTGAACAGATAATGGAACGAATGATCTTCGATGGTGAAAAACTGAGTGATTTGTTAGCTCCGTTGGAATTAGGATGGAAAGCGCGTATCAAGGCCGAATTAGCCCTGATGGATGATCTCATTCCATTATTGAAACGTTTGGCTGCTGGCCGTGAAATTTCAGGATTGTCTGCTTATGAAGATTGATGTTATGACAAAAGATAAGGATACAAAAACGGTTGTGCCTGCTTTGCGGTTTCCGGAGTTTCGGGATGGTGAAGGGTGGAAGAGAACACCATTATTGGAAATATGTGAAATTATAGGTGGAGGAACTCCAACATCATCTAATGACGTATATTGGAATGGTGACATTCCTTGGATATCCTCATCAGACATTAACGAAAATAACATATCTGAAATAACTCCTACAAGACATATAACAAAAGATGCGATTAAAAACTCTGCGACCAAACTTTGTAAAGCTCCAAGTATTCACATCGTATCCCGTGTAGGTGTAGGAAAAGTAGCTTTTAGCAGAGTAGATATATGTACCAGCCAAGATTTTACTAATCTGTGTAATATAAACTGCAACTATATTTTTCTGTCTTATTTGCTTTCAATCATAATGAAACAAAAGGTTCAAGAAACACAAGGTACCTCTATTAAGGGCATTGCATCTGCTGAAATTAAAAACCTTCATGTGCCATTGCCAGAAATTGAAGAACAGCAAAGGATAGCTGACTGTTTGAGTAGTTTGGATGATTTGATAAGCGCAGTAGCAGATAAGATAGAAACATTGAAGGAGTATAAAAAGGGATTGATGCAGCAACTATTTCCTGCCGAAGGCAAAACAATTCCGGCTATTCGTTTCCCCGAATTCCAGAATGCAGGAGAATGGATGCTTTTGCCAATAAAAAAATGTAATATTGATATACTTACAGGTTATGCGTTTAAAGGGACTGAAATTTTAGAAGATAACGACGGTATTCCATTAATGAGAGGGATAAATATTACAGAAGGTGTAGTGCGTCATAATAATGATATAGATCGATTTTACAGCGGAGAAGATCATACATTATCTAAATACAGATTATTATGTAATGATCTTGTTATAGCAATGGACGGTTCAAAAGTTGGACGTAATTTTGCATTGATTAATAAGCAAGATGAAGGTTCATTATTAGTTCAACGTGTGGCAAGACTAAGAGCTGATAATATTGATTTCATCATGTTTATTTATCAACAAATAGGATCAGATCGATTTAAAAAATATATTGATCGAATAAATACAAGTAGTGGTATTCCCCATATTAGCTTAAAGCAAATTGAAGATTTTAAGATATGGACAACACGTAATGACAAAGAATTTAGGATGGTTACGAATTGCCTATCATCAGTAGACGAACTCATATCCACCGAGATCGCAAAACTCGACCAACTAAAAGCCCATAAAAAAGGATTAATGCAACAACTATTTCCTAAATTACAATGAGTAACGAAGCAAAAATATTCAAATACAACACATTGTCGGATGTTGCCGTCAGATTTCGTTCTGATTTAAACGATTTCAACTATGTTTTAGTATATGCCTATAATGGGACGGGAAAAACTCGTCTTTCTATGGAATTTAAGAACAGAGGTAGAGATACGGAAGCTAATACCAGAGATACACTATACTTCAATGCTTTTACCGAAGATCTTTTCTATTGGGACAACGACCTTGAAAATGATACGGAGAGGGTTCTCAAGATCAATGCAGATTCAAACTTCTTTAACGGGTTTAAAGAATTAGCATTAGAAGAGAAGATATTCGGTTATTTGCAACGATATGCAGAGTTCGATTTCAAGATCGATTATGAAGAGTGGCATATCTCTTTTTCTAAAGGGGAAGAAGATAAAATAAAGATTTCTCGTGGTGAAGAAAACATATTTATATGGTGTGTGTTCCTTGCCATTTGCGAACTGGTCATTGATGGAGCCGAGGCATATTCATGGGTTAAATATATTTATATCGATGATCCTGTGTCTTCGCTTGATGATAATAACGTTATCGCAATTGCCAATGATTTGGGCAATCTGCTGAAAAAGGATTCCGGAAAAAGAAAAATCGTTATTTCCTCTCATCACCATTTATTCTTTAATGTGATGTATAACGATTTAAAAAGGAATGGACGTAAAAGTTATTTCTTTCACAAAAACGGGGCAAACGGCTATACATTGAGGGCGACCGACGAGACACCGTTCTTTCATCATGTTGCAACTCTATGCGAATTAAAACGGCTCTTACCTAAAGAGGGGCAGACGATAGACGATGTGCAGATAAACACGTATCATTTTAATATGTTGCGCAGTGTTGTTGAAAAAACAGCGGTGTTTTTCGGTTATAGCCATTTTTCGAAATGTATTCATGGTATAGAAGATGAAGTGTTATTTGGACGAGCTTTGGATTTACTTAGTCATGGTAAATATTCGATATACGAACCTGTATTCATGGGAAGAGATACGAAACAACTATTTGTCCGAATCCTTGATGCCTTTTTGAGAAAGTATGAATTTTACCTGCCTGAGATATTAATAGAAACAGAACAAGAAAACAGATAAAAATATGACAATAAAAGAACAGCACGAACTGGGTAAAACCCTGTGGAGAATAGCAGATGACCTTCGTGGTTCAATGATGGCAGATGATTTTCGCGATTATATGCTGTCTTTCCTATTCCTGCGTTATATTTCAGATAACTATATAGAGGCTGCAAGAAAAGAACTCGGAAGGGATTATCCAGATAAAGCACCGGAAGAATTGAAAGAGCATGGTGTTTCGACACCGTTGCAATTATGGTACGGAGAGAACCCGGCAGATGTATTGGATTTTGAAAAACAGATGCGCCGTAAAGTGCATTATGTGATTGAACCGGACTATCTATGGACTAATATTTACGAACTTGCACGGACGCAAAATGATGATCTTCTGAAAACACTTGAGAAAGGGTTTAAATATATCGAAAACGAATCTTTCGACAGGGCGTTTCAAGGACTTTTCTCCGAAATAAATTTGAACTCGGACAAGTTAGGTAAGAATTATGACGAACGTAACGCACTACTTTGTAAAGTGATAACAAAGATTGCCGAAGGAATCGCTCAGTTTTCTACCGATACGGATATATTAGGGGATGCTTATGAATACCTGATCGGTGAGTTTGCCGCAGGTTCAGGACAAAAGGCTGGCGAGTTCTATACGCCACAACAATTGTCGAGCATTCTGTCGGGTATCGTCACATTGGATACCCACGACCCTAAGTCCGGACCGAAGAAAAAACTTGAAAACGTCTTGGACTTTGCTTGTGGTTCTGGTTCTTTGTTGCTCAATGTGCGCCACAGGATGAAAGCCAATGGGGGAAGTATTGGTAAGATATACGGACAAGAGAAGAACATCACGACCTACAACTTAGCTCGTATGAATATGCTCCTGCACGGAGTCAAAGATTCGGAGTTCGAAATCCATCACGGTGACTCACTTTTGAATGATTGGGATATGCTGAATGAAATGAACCCGGCCAAAAAAGTAGAGTTCGATGCTATTGTTGCAAACCCTCCATTCAGCTACCGCTGGGAACCTACGGAAGAGATGGGGAAAGATTTCCGCTTTAAGAACTATGGGCTTGCTCCCAAATCAGCCGCAGATTTCGCTTTCTTACTTCATGGTTTCCATTTTTTGAAACAAGACGGCACGATGGCGATTATTTTGCCTCACGGTGTGCTTTTCAGAGGGGGAGCAGAAGAACGTATTCGCACAAAATTGCTCAAAGACGGCAATATAGACGCAGTAATCGGATTGCCTGCAAATCTTTTCTTTTCAACAGGTATTCCTGTATGTATCTTGGTACTCAAGAAATGTAAGAAGTCCGACGACGTACTCTTTATCAACGCCAGCGACAAAGAAAATTTCGAGAAAGGCAAGAAGCAGAATAAACTACGGACTAAAGACATTGACAAAATCATAGACACCTATAAGCAGCGGAAAGAAGAAGAACGTTACTCTCGTCCTGTCTCGATGGACGAAATCGAAAGAAACGGTTATAATCTGAATATTTCACGCTATGTTAGCATTGCCAAAGAGGATGTGAAAATTGATTTGTTGCAAGTCAATAAGAAGTTGATCGAGCTGGAAGGTAAAATAGCTGATGCCTCCGAAAGACATAATAAATTTCTCGCAGAACTTGGCTTACCATTACTTACAAAGAGTAAAGAAGGTGAGACAAAACATTGACGGAGTAATCACACACAATTAAGTTGCATATTTTGTTTCGGTTTGCCTACATCCGCCCACACATCCCCACAAATGCCGACACACGCCGACAGATGGCGACTGGGCTGTTTTTAGTGGGAGTATCTTTGTCATGTTTTCGAGAACAAAGCATTTCAAAAGTTATTCACAATTAAAAAACAGAAACAGTTATGTCAGTAAAGTATCGTTTGGTAAAGAAGAAGAATTTGGGTAAAGATCAGGAAGCGGTTCCTGAGAAAGTGTATGCACAGCCGGTCTATATGGAACTGGTCAGTTTCGAATCCCTTTTGGACGAGATCGTCGAGGCGGGTATTCCGACCAACCAGGTGAAAGGGGTGATCGACCGTATGAATTATCTGATCCGCAAGCATCTGTCTGCCGGCCGGCGCGTGCAGTTCGGTGAGTTCGGGAACTTCCGCTACGGTGTCGGTTCGATTGGAAGTACGACGGACGAAGATTTCGATCCGGAGATGATCAAGACTCCGCGTATCGTGTTCAGCCCGGGTTCGTTGCTCCGTAAGGCAAAACAGGATGCCAAGTTCGAACGGTTCGCTTTTGTCCCTGTTGACTCCGGAAACGGCAGTGGCGGGGGTGAAGATGACCGCCCCGGTGAATTGTAAGGGAAGCATCATACGAATAGGCAAGGAGAGCGCAGGTCACGAAAGGGGACTGCGCTCTTTGTTTGCTGTAATGGAGTTGATATCAATAAAAATATCCTCAATTTTGTTGATGTTTAGAGGAAAAAAACTATCTTTGTTGATAAGTAAAGCAAAATGATAGTAACATTCGATAAAGAATATTTGAAAGTGCTGTATGAACAGGGTAAGGATGACAAAAAACATCGTTTCCAGCCAAGCATCGTGAGTCGTTACAAACGATGTGTTGATTACTTGAAACAAGTCAAGAAAATTGAAGAACTCTTCCTTATACCCTTTTGCGTTATGAAGTTTTAGAGGGTGATAAGGCTGGTATTTCTTCCATACGAGTGAATGACCAATATCGAGTGGAGTTTGCTGTGGTGGAGAAAGGTGAGCCGAGGATCACCATTTGCAACATATTGGAATTGTCCAACCATTATAAATGAACAGATCCATGATAGAAGTAAAAGGCGTGAAACGGGATATGATAGCTAATAATTTGGAACCGTTTGAACCGACACATCCGGGGGAATTGCTTAAAGACGAAATAGAATGTCGAGGCATATCTCAACGGCAACTTGCCGCTGACATGGGTGTCTCATATACGGTACTCAATGACATTGTAAACGGCAAACGCTCCGTAAATACAAAGTTTGCTTTGCTTTGTGAGGCAGCCTTGGGATTGCCGGCTCATATATTGATAGGATTGCAAGCCGATTATGATATGCAAACAACTAAGCGGGACAAATCTTTCCTGAAAAAGTTAGAAAGTGTCAAACGGATTGTTGCGGTATTCTAAGTGGTAATTTTCATAATTTCCTCCGCATCCACCTTTTCCGTTTGTGTCAGGATGATCGTACCGCTTTTGTCGGCAAGGAATACGCGGGGGATGGTGCTGTCGGCAAAGAGGGAGTAGACGTTCCGGTCCGGATCGGCGAAAAACTCCATATCGTACTGATGTTCCCGGAAGTAGGCCGTTACCTGCTCTTCGGTTTCGTTGCGGGCGATCAGGAGTATGCGGACGGACGGGTTATCTTTATACGTATTATATAAAGTGGAAATATCCGGGAAAGCCTCCCGGCAGTCGGAACAGGTCGTGCTGAAGAAAATAATTAGTGCGAACTTATTTTCTAAATCCTTATTCGAGACCGTGCCATCCGGATTAGAGATGCTGAATTCGGGGAGCAGGTCGCCTTTTTCCAGAGCAAAACTACCCGCAGGCAAATCTTCGCGGATACAGGCAGTGAGGGATAACAGGCTGATTATGTAAAACAATAAATATTTCATGTCGGCAAAGATACGGGTTGATCGCCATACTTTGTGACTTATTGTATGGCTATTTGCATATTATCCTGTATATTTGTCCCGGAATTTCAAATATCAAAGAACAAAATAGCAAGAAGCAGGCTTGGTCTCACAATCGAAAAATATGGTGCGCGTGATGCGGTTTATACTGATCGGCACGCTGAATGCGTTGATTACAGTCTTGATTGTCTGGCTGATGATGGACAAGCTCGATTGCAACTATATCGCTACTAATATCACCGCCTATGTGATTGCGCAGATCAATAACTTCTTCTGGAGCAAATATTGGATATTCTCTTCCCGTACCGGTAAGTTCCGCCGCGAGATTCCCCTTTTCCTGATCGCTTTCGGGTGCGCTTATTGTTCCCAATTCCTCGCTTTGCTGATCATGGTGGAAATCTTCGACCTGAACGAATACCTCGCCCAATTCTTAGGACTCTTCATCTATGGCGCAGTCAACTATATGATGAACAAGAAAATCACCTTCCAATTCCCCCCTTAGCCCTTTAACTCTTTAATTCTTTAATTCTCCCTCAATGCGCCCTTTCGCGGAACTCCGACGGTGTCACTCCCTCTTTCTTCTTGAAAAAGGTGGAAAACTGCCCGGCATTCTCGAATTTGAGGCTGTAGGCTATTTCCGAGATATTCATACTGCTGCTGGTAAGCAGTTCCTTTGCCTTCAGGAGTTTTTGTTGCAGTTGGTACTGGGCGGGCGATACGCCTGTATATTCTTTGAACATACGGCGGAACCAGGAGTAACCGAGCCCCAGGCGGGAGGCTATTTCTTCAGGCGTCAACGGGTTTTCCACTTGCTCTTTCATCAGGATGCGCGCTTCGTTGATCTTATCCACTACATAGGTATTCGTAAAGGAGTTGTTTCTTCTTTTGTAATAGACGGTACCTAATATGTGGAGAACGATACTCGAAATCATCTCCTGGTAACCCGTTTTTTCCTCGGAGGCGAATTTCAGGATATCTTCATACAGTCCGACGATCGTCGCGCTGAGTCCGATGTGCTGTAACGGCTCCTCGCGGGTAAAAAAGCGTTTCTCCACGCGTCGGTCGATGTGAATGCCGCGAAAGCCTACCCAGTATTCGTCCCAGCCTGTCTCGCTGTCAGGGTAGTAGCTGTGCCATTCTCCCGGAAAAAGCAAGATCATCGTGCCTGCGTTTATCTTTTGCATCTTGCAGGATTGTGAGGAGAAGTAACCGCTTCCCTTCGTGATATAGACCAGTTGATATTCGTTCAGGATTCGTCCGGTCTGCGGCTTGAAGTTATAATTGTCCGGATGCTTCGAAAGAGGATAGTTCCCTTTCGGGGGAATAAACTGGTAGCCTACAGTCGTGACGACAATTCCCCACTCTTCGTCTATCGCGCTTATCGTCAGGTATCTTAATTGATCGCTTAGTTGTTTCTCCATCTCCTCTGTCAGATTTGAAAGGTTTAAAATCATTTTCAAAAGCAAAGATAGTAATTTACCGTTTACTTTTGCAATCATAAAACAAACAACTTTGTTGTACCATGAAGAAATATAACTTTTTAGCCTTTGACATAGGAGCGACCAGCGGACGTGCCGTATTAGGGACTTTGGTTGGTGACAAATTTGAAATGCAGGAGCTCCACCGCTTCCCGAATGCGATCATGGAGTTGCATGGAAAATATTACTGGAACATCTATCAGTTGTATGATGCCTTGAAAGAAAGCCTTACGATTTGTGCACGCCGGAACGTGGTGCCGGACTCTATCGGGATCGATACCTGGGGTGTCGATTTCGGATATCTGTCGAAAGACGGTACGCTGTTGGGACTGCCGCGTGCGTATCGCGATCCTTATACGGAAGGGGCGCCGGAAGAATATTTCCAGCGGATTCCCCGGTCGGAAGTCTACCGGCTTACCGGCATACAGATCATGAATTTTAATAGTGTTTTCCAGTTGTTCCGGGCCGGGCAGGAAGACTTCGGACCGTTGAAGGCTGCCGAGGAGATCCTCTTTATGCCCGATTTGCTTTCCTACCTGTTGACGGGCAAAAAGGTTTGCGAATATACGGATGCTTCCACTTCGGGACTGCTGAATCCGGCGACGAAGGAGTTCGAGGCGTCCTTGTTGGAAGCGGCCGGTGTAGCCCCCTCTATCATGCGCCCGGTAGTGATGCCGGGAACAGTGGTAGGGGAGTTGACCGACGCGCTTGCCCGGGAAACGGGGATCGGCAAAGTACCGGTCATAGCGGTCGCCGGTCACGACACGGCTTCGGCCGTCGCGGCTGTCCCGGCTTCGGACCGGGAGTTTGCCTACCTTAGCAGCGGCACGTGGAGCCTTATGGGGATCGAAACGGAGGAACCGATTATCTCGGAAGAATCTTTCCTGCATAATTTTACGAACGAAGGTGGTATAGACGGGACGACCCGTTTCCTGAAAAATATCACAGGAATGTGGCTGCTCGAACAGTGCCGGAAAGAGTGGGAGAAGGCCGGGCGCGATTATTCTTATCCTGCGATTGTCAAGATGGCGGAGCGGGCGACACCTTTCCGCTGTTTTGTGAATCCCGACGATCCGCGTTTTGCCAATCCGCCCAGCATGACGGAGGCGATCAGGGCCTATTGCCGCGAGACGGGGCAGCCGGAGCCTAAGGAAGATGACGAGTTTATCCGTTGTATCTTTGAAAGTCTGGCATTCCGCTACAAGGAGGTGCTGGCGTTATTATCCGGAATAGCTCCTTTCCCGATCCGTAGATTGCATGTGATCGGGGGTGGTTCGATGAATAATCTTCTCAATCAATTTACGGCAAATGTAATCAATATGCCGGTTGTGGCAGGACCTTCCGAGGCGACGGCAATCGGCAACTGTATGGTGCAGGCGAGGGCGGCAGGATTAGTGGCCGACCGCTGGGAGATGCGCCGTTTGATCAACTCTTTCCTCTCGCCGGCTGTCTTTCTGCCGGAAGGTAACGGCGAGTGGGAAGAGGCTTTTAAGAAATATCAATCTATAACCTCAAAAAAATAAGACCATGACAAAAGAAAACATTATCAGACAAGCGTATGAAGCAGCTGTTGAACGCTATGCAGCTGTCGGTGTAGATGTAAAAGAGGCAATGGACAAATTGCAGAAAATTTCTCTCTCCATGCATTGTTGGCAGGCGGACGACGTGAGCGGCTTCGAGAACCAGGGTGGTTCGCTGACGGGCGGAATCCAGGTGACAGGCAACTATCCGGGACGTGCCCGCACGATCGACGAAGTTCGTGCCGATGTCCTGAAAGCGGCTTCGCTGATCGCTGGTAAACATCGCTTGAACCTGCATGAAATATATGGTGACTTCCAAGGCAAGAAGGTCGATCGTGATGAAGTGGAACCTGCTCATTTTGAAAGTTGGATGCAGTGGGCGAAAGAAAACGGGATGAAACTGGATTTCAACAGCACTTCTTTCTCGCATCCGAAGAGTGGCGACCTGACGTTGGCGAATCCGGACGACGCGATCCGTAATTTCTGGATCGAACATACGAAGCGCTGCCGCTGGATCAGCGAGGAGATGGGTAAATATCAGGATGATCCCTGTATCATGAACCTTTGGATTCATGACGGCAGCAAGGAAGTCCCCGCCAGCCGTCTCAAATACCGTCAGATATTGGAACAGTCATTGGACGAGATTTTTGCAACCGAGTATAAAAATATGAAGGACTGTATCGAAGCAAAACTGTTCGGTATCGGCCTGGAAAGTTATACGGTCGGTTCCTATGATTTCTACTTAGGCTACGGTGCGAAGAAGAATAAGATCGTGACACTCGACACAGGCCATTTCCATCTGACGGAAAGTATTGCCGACAAGGTTTCGGCCTTGCTTCTCTTTACACCGGAGATCATGTTGCACGTGAGCCGTCCGATTCGTTGGGACAGCGACCATGTGGTGATCCTGAGTGACGACTTGCTCGATTTGGCACGTGAAATCATCCGTTGCAAGGCATTGGATCGGGTGCATATCGGTTTGGACTATTTCGATGCGACGATCAACCGTATCGGGGCGTACGTGATCGGTTGCCGTGCGACACAAAAAGCCTTTATGCAAGCTCTTCTTGAACCCTCTGCAACCTTGCAACAATACGAAGCTGAAGGCAAGTTTTTCCAGCGTTTGGCTTTGCAGGAGGAAATGAAGAGTCTTCCGTGGACGGCTGTCTGGGATATGTTCTGCCTGCAAAACGATGTGCCGGTAGGTGAGGATTATATTGCAGAGATAGAGAAATATGAAGCCGAAGTGACAAGCAAACGATAATATGGAAATAATCATTGGATTAATTATAATTGCAATCGGCAGCTTCGGACAGAGTAGTTCCTATGTTCCGATCAATAAAGTCAAGGATTGGAGTTGGGAAAGTTTCTGGCTGGTGCAGGGCATTTTTGCCTGGCTCGTCTTTCCGTTCTTAGGGGCGCAACTGGCCATTCCCGACGGTAGCAGCCTTTCGGAACTGTGGAGTGCCGGCGGAGCTGCGGGAGCTGTTATCTACGGAGTCCTGTGGGGAATCGGCGGCCTGACCTTCGGGTTGAGCATGCGTTATTTGGGGGTGGCGCTCGGCCAGAGCATCGCGCTTGGAACGTGTGCCGGTTTCGGAACGCTTTTCCCGGCAGTTTTTGGCGGAACGGATTTGTTTCATGGCGATGGACTGGTCTTGCTGATCGGTGTATGTATCACGCTTGCCGGTATCGCTGTGATCGGATATGCCGGAAGTCTTCGATCCCGTAATATGACTGAGGAAGAGAAGAAAGCGGCTGTAAAGGATTTTGCGTTGACGAAAGGCTTGCTTGTCGCTCTTTTGGCCGGTGTGATGAGTGCCTGCTTCAATCTGGGCCTGGAGTCCGGTGCTCCGATTCTTGAGAAGGCGAAACAGTCCGGTGCAAGCGAATTGTTCGCACTGAACCCGGTCATCCTGTTAGTGACGATCGGAGGCTTTATCACGAACGCTTCTTATTGTCTCTTCCAGAATGTAAAGAACGGGACGGGGAAAGATTATTTTTCCGTATCGGGCGGTACTTTGCTGAATAATGTCTTATTTTGCGCGTTGGCAGGTGTTTTGTGGTATTCGCAATTCTTCGGGCTGGGAATGGGAAAGAGCTATTTTGCCGATTCTCCGGTGATGTTGGCTTTTTCATGGAGTATCCTGATGTCGCTGAATGTGATCTTCAGCAATGTGTGGGGCATTATCCTGAAAGAATGGAAAGGGGTGAGCCGGCAGACGATCATCGTTCTGATATGCGGCATGTGTCTCCTGATATTCTCGCTTTTGCTGCCTAATTTGATTTAAGATGACGGTTTTAAGTTGGGGGCGTGTCCCTCATAAAAAAAGATATAATAAGTAAAATGGAAACAATCAGAAACAATGAAAAATTGATGGCCGAGATCGGCCGTATCGCCGAAGTGGCCGGTTATCTCTGGACAAAAGGATGGGCGGAACGTAACGGCGGTAACATTTCCGTAAACCTGACCGACCTGATGAGCGACGTCGAAAAAGCGCTCCCCGCACTGGGGCCGGCTATTCCGTTGCAGGAAGCAATGACCGCCCTCGCCGGGCATATTTTCTATGTCACCGGTACCGGAAAGCGGATGCGCTATGTCGCACAGAACCCGTTTGCCAACGGTTCCCTGATCCGTATCGCCGGGGATGGTAAAAGTTATGATATCATAGCCGAGCAATTGATTTTGCCGACCTCCGAACTGCCTTCTCATCTGATGATGCATAATTATCTGCGTGCAATGGGCCGTGACAATAAAGTCGTTCTGCATACGCACCCGACCGATCTGATCGGCATGACGCATTGCAAACCCTTCCTGGATTCGGAGGTCATCACCCGCACGTTGTGGAGCATGATTCCCGAATGCCGTATCATTGTCCCGAAAGGTGTCGGTATCGTTCCGTATGAAATCCCCGGAACGTTGGATTTGGCACGTGCCACCATCAAGCAATTGGAAAAACATGATGTCGTATTCTGGGAAAAGCATGGAATTTTGGCAGTCGGTGAAGACCTGATCGAATGCTTCGACGCAATCGACACATTGAGCAAATCCGCCCAAATCTATTTCAGTGCACGCATGGCTGGATACGAACCCGCCGGCATGACCGACAAACAGTTGGATGATTTGGTTCCGGCGTTCGGATTGTAATCGATTGTGATTGTATATGATGATTTATCGGTGCGCAATAAAAAAATGGTGTCCCGTAGGGGCGGGGTTCTACTCCGCCCAATGAAAATAACGTCCGATAAATCATCATCCATATAAATACCATGTACCATGAAACAATTATTTATTCTCCTATTCCTTTTCTCCTCCGTCTCGTTGTTTGCCCAGCAACGGGATAGCCGTGTTCGTGAATATCTTCCTCCTACGCGTATCGTATGGCAACAGGAAAGCCAATTAATACAAGGCGCAGACCATTTGCTTCTTCCCGGAAACGGACAATCCGATCTTGCCAACCGCTCGATCTGCCGCCTGACAAGTACCGACCGGCAACACCCGGCCATCCTCTTCGATTTCGGAAAAGAACTACAAGGCGGTCTTCAGATAGTAACCGGAATGCCATCTTCGCACGAGCCGATTACCGTCCGCATCCGTTTTGGCGAGTCTGTCAGTGAAGCGATGTGCGATATCGACGGAGCAAACGGAGCTACCAACGATCATGCCATGCGCGATTTTACCATTCGCCTGCCCTGGTTGGGAGTCATGGAAGTCGGTAATTCCGGTTTCCGTTTTGTGCGTATCGACCTCTTGGATGATTCCGTCGAATTGCAGTTGAAAGAGGTCCGTGCCATCTCTACTTTCCGTGATATTCCCTATAAAGGATCTTTCCGCTGCAACGACGAACGTTTGAACAATATCTGGCAGACCGGAGCCTACACCGTGCATCTGAATATGCAGGAATACCTTTGGGACGGGATCAAACGCGACCGCCTGGTCTGGGTGGGCGACCTGCATCCGGAAGTGATGGCCGTAAATACCGTTTTCGGTTATAATGAAGTCGTTCCGAAAAGCCTTGACCTGATTCGTGATATCACACCGTTACCTGGGTGGATGAATGGGATGTGCAGTTACTCCATCTGGTGGGTGCTGATCCAGCGTGACTGGTATTACTATCAGGGTGATTTGGCTTACTTGAAGGAGCAAAGGAATTATTTGACCGGTTTGCTTCGCCTTCTGATCTCTAAAGTCGGTGAAGACGGTGTGGAGAAGCTCGACGGAGGAGGCCGTTTCCTCGATTGGCCGTCCAGTGAAAATCCGGTAGCCATCGATGCCGGCTTGCAGGCCTTGATGTTACAGGCTATGAAAGCGGGCGGCGAACTTTGTAAGGTGTTGGGCGAAGATGCACTGGCAGCTGAATGCGACGTTGTAAGAAACAGGATGACCAAAGCCGCTTCGAAGGTGATAAAACCTTTCCTGAAATCCGGTGTCGCACCGGACGCGCCGGGATCGAAACAGGCGGCTTCCTTGTTGGCATTAGCCGGACTGATGAAGCCGGAAGAGGCTGATCGGAAATATCTCGCAGTTAATGGAGGGCATGGATTTTCTACTTTTTATGGCTATTATATGCTTCGTGCGATGGCAGCCGCCGGCAATTATCAAGGGGCGATCGACGTGATACGTCAATTTTGGGGAGCGATGCTTGATTTGGGTGCAACCACTTTCTGGGAAGATTTCAATTTAGACTGGTTGCCCGGTGCTTCCCGTATCGACGAGCTGGTGCCGGCAGGTAAGAAAGATATTCATGGTGGTTACGGGGCTTATTGCTATAAAGGTTTCCGCCATAGTCTCTGTCATGGCTGGGCTTCCGGTCCTACCTCTTGGTTGAGCGAATATGTATTGGGTGTCCAGGTGGTGGAACCGGGCTGCCGCGTTGTCCGGATCACACCGTATTTGGGAGATCTGGATTGGGTGGAAGGAACATTCCCGACTCCTTATGGCGTGATCACCATCCGTCACGAAAAAGGTGCCGACGGGAAAGTACGGAGCCAGATCGATGCGCCGTCCGAAGTAGAAATAGTACGATAATTAAATGATATAAAGATATGGGAAAGAAAAACACGCTGTTGATCTGCTCGCTTGCTTTCCTCTCCTTGATGGGATGTAAAGGTAAAAACGAGCTTACAGTTCCAGTGAACCTTAGAACCGAATACCTGCGCGAACCGATCGGGTTGGATACTAAAAGTCCCCGTTTCACCTGGGAATACAAAGGAGGTGAGAAGAACTTCTTAGCCTCCCGTTCGGAAATCCGTATCGGGACCTCGCCGGATAACCTGCAACCGTACACCGGCAATATGATATTGAAACCGCATACTCGTTACTATTGGAACGTGACGGTATGGGATCAGGACGGAGAAATTTGCGAGACTTCGGAGACGGCTACTTTCGAGACGGCCAAGCTCGATCCGTCCGACTGGTCGGGAAAATGGATAACCGACAGCCATGATAAGGAATTCGAGCCGGCACCCATGTTCCGAAAAACCTTCACCTTGGGAAAAGAGATCGAAGAAGCTCGCGTGTATGTGGCTGCTGCCGGTTATTACGATCTGTTTATCAACGGTAAGCGGGTAGGAGAGAACTACCTCGATCCGGGCTATACGCATTTCGACAAACGTATCCTGTATGTGACGCACGATGTGACTCCTTTGTTGAAGAAAGGTGAAAATGCAGTCGCTTCGGTGTTGGGCAACGGCTGGCACAACATACAGTCCAAGGCTGTCTGGGATTTCGAGACTGCCCGTTGGCGTAACCGTCCCCGGATGCTCTGCGAACTGCGCCTCCGCTATACCGACGGTACGACCGAGGTTATCGCTACCGATGAGAGTTGGCGTACGGCGACTGGCCCTTATACTTATAATAATATTTATAGCGGTGACAAATACGATGCCACATTGGAAGAGAACGGTTGGAACACGAACGAGTTTGACGACAGCAAGTGGGCTCCGGTACAAGTAACGGAAGCTCCGGCCCCCTTGTTGGTTGCCCAGCAGATGCCGGGTATCCGGATTACGGAAGAATTGTCGCCTGTCTCGATGAAGAAGTTCAGCGACAAACTCTATGTATTCTCCTTCGAAAAGAACTTTGCCGGCCTGTCCCGCTTAAAAGTGAAAGGCGCTCCCGGTACGAGGGTTACCCTGAAGCATGGAGAGCTGCTGAAAACGGATGGCCGTCTGGAACCGGGAAATATCGATGTCTATTATCACCCTGTGAAACCGGGGGAGGTTTTCCAGATGGACGTGTTCACGCTGAAAGGAACGGGCGAAGAGGAAGTCTTTATGCCTTCATTCGCCTATCACGGTTTTCAGCATGTGGAGGTCGAAAGTTCGGCTCCCGTAACCTTGACAAAGGAGAGTTTGACCGGATTGTTTATGCATACGGCGGTAGAGCCCGTCGGTTCTTTCTCCTGCTCCAATCCGTTGTTGAACAAGATATGGAAGGCGACAATGGAAGCCTACCGCAGCAACCTGCACAGTATTCCGACCGACTGTCCGCAGCGTGAAAAGAACGGCTGGACGGCCGATGCACATGTCGCGATCGATCTCGCCCTGTTAGGGTTCGACGGTATCACATTGTATGAGAAATGGATGAATGACTTCATCGACAACCAACGTGAAGCCGGTGAAATCTCCGGCATTATCCCCTCCAGCGGTTGGGGATATGGCGAATGGCCTGGCCCGGTATGGGATGCCGCCATGTTTATCATTCCGAACGCCTTGTATGATTATTACGGTGAAACGCGCAGCATCGAGAATCTTTATCCTACGATGTTGCGTTATCTGGATTATCTGAAAACGAAAGAGAAGGACGGTGGCTACCTGACCTTCGGTTTAGGGGATTGGGTGTACTGGAAGTCTACGACCAACAATACCTATACCTCTACCGCCTATTATTATCTGGATTATACCTTGATGGCCCGTTTCGCCGAATTGTTGGGCAAAGATGCCGCTCCTTACCGGCAAAAAGCCGATGAACTGAAAGACTTGGTCAATCGTAAATTCTTCAATCCCGAAACGGGAGTCTATGCGGAAGGAACCCAGACAGCACAGGCGATCGCCCTCTATTTGGGAATTGTACCGGAAGGGAAAGAGCAGTTGGTGGCCGATAAACTTTGCGAGGTCGTGCGTGCCAACAATCATTTCCTCGATTTCGGCCTGTTGGGAAGCAAGTCTGTTCCGGCTATGCTGACCCGCTACGGCTATGTCGAGGACGCGATGAAGATGATTACGAAGACGGAAGCTCCCTCCTGGGGGTATTGGGTGGAAACAATGGGATATACGACGCTGCCTGAAACCTGGACCTTGAGTCCGCAGTTCCGGGATGCCTCTCTGAACCATGTCTTTATGGGAGATGTCTCTGCTTGGATGATGAACCAGCTTGCCGGTATCAATTATGATGCTGCCGGACCTGGTTTCCGCCACATTCTGATTACTCCTCATTTTGTGGAAGGAATGGATTGGGCGAAAGGTGAGTACCATTCCGTACGCGGATTGATCTCGAGCCAGTGGAAACGGGAGGGAGACAAAGTCACCCTTACCGTGACGATCCCGTCCGGCTGTACGGCCGATATCCGTGTCGGCGATAAGACGGAGACGGTCGGATCAGGTACATATGTGAATACTTATTAAACGAGAATACCATGAAACACTATTTCCTGTTGCTGCTGTTGATCGGATGTATCGCTTCCGGCCGGGCCGAATCCGGCTGGAAAGCGCATTGGATCAATACGGAACGTTGCCAGAGCGCGACGAATACCTGGCTGGCTTTCCGTAAAACCGTTCATATAGACAAGGTCCCGCAAACACTTACCGCCCGTATCGCTGCCGATAGCAAATATTGGTTGTGGATAAACGGCCGCTTGGTCGTCTTTGAAGGGGGATTGAAACGGGGACCTTCTCCTGATGATACTTATTACGATCCGGTCGAGATCGCGCCTTATCTGCAAAACGGTGAGAATACCATTGCTGTGCTGGTCTGGCATTTCGGCAAAAGCGGGTTCAGCCATGTGAACAGCGGGCTGGCTGCCTTGCTGTTTGAAGCGGTCGCTCCCGGAATCGAGATCGTTTCCGACAAGAGCTGGCAATGCACTGTATATGATGCTTATCAGAATACGGGTGCTCCCTATCCCAATTATCGCTTGCCGGAGAGCAATATCCGTTTTGATGCCCGGATGGAAATGTCCGGATGGAACCAGCCCGGCTATACGGGCAAGATGCCGAATGCCGAAGTTATTTCTCCTGTCGGGGGCGCACCTTTAGGCAAGTTGGTCGAGCGTCCGATACCCTTGTGGAAAGACTATGGCTTGAAGCCGTATGTCAGTGTCCGCCGGTCGGCTGCCGGCGATACGCTTTATTGCCGCCTGCCTTATAATAGCCAGGTGACTCCTTACCTGAAAGTGGAAGCTCCTGCCGGTAAGGTGATCCATATCCGGACGGACAATTATGAGGGTGGTTCACAATATAACGTCCGCGCCGAATATGTCACGCGCGACGGTGTGCAGGAATACGAGAGTTTAGGCTGGATGAACGGTCACGAGATGCTATATATCCTGCCGGAAGGCGTGAAGGTGTTGGACGTGAAATTCCGGGAGACCGGTTACAATACCGAATTTACGGGTTCTTTCAGTTGCAACGATCCGTTTATGAACGAACTTTGGAAACGTTCGGCCCGTACCTTATATATAACGATGCGCGACAGCTATATGGATTGTCCGGATCGTGAACGGGCGCAATGGTGGGGTGACGAAGTGAACGAATTGGGTGAGGCTTTCTATGCCCTTTCTCCCTCCAGTCATAAATTGGCGCTGAAAGGGATTCACGAGCTGATGAACTGGCAACGCGAAGACGGTGTGATTTTCGCTCCGGCCCCGGCTGGCAACTGGCGGAAGGAACTGCCGTTGCAAATGCTGGCTTCGGTGGGCTGGTACGGTTTCTACACCCAGTATTATTATAGTGGCGACAGTAGCTTTGTCGCCGGTATTTACGACCGTATGCACCGTTACTTGCACGAAGTATGGCAAGTGGACAAGAGTGGCCTGGTCATTGAGCGCGACGGTGACTGGAGTTGGGGTGATTGGGGAGAAAACATCGATATGGGCGTGTTGGCCAACTGCTGGTATTACTTGGCCTTGAAAGCTGAGAAGGCTTTTGCCCTCCAACTCGGAAAAACGGCCGATGCCGACGAGATCAGCCGTATGATGTACAGCATCGGGAAATGTTTCGATACGAAGTTCTGGACAGGATCATCCTATCGTTCTCCCGGCTATAAGGGAGAAACGGACGACCGCGCACAAGCGATGGCTGTCGTTTCCGGCTTAGCTTCCGCTGATAAATATCCCGCCTTGGTTAAAGTGCTGAAAAAGGAATATCATGCCAGCCCTTATATGGAAAAGTATGTGCTTGAAGCCTTGTTCCGAATGAATGAACCGTCCTTTGCTTTGGAGAGGATGAAGCAGCGCTATACGAAAATGATGAATTATCCCGAATATACGACTTTGTTCGAAGGATGGGGGATCGGCCCGGACGGGTTCGGCGGCGGTACGATCAACCATGCATGGAGTGGTGGACCGCTGACACTGTTGAGCCAGAAAGTGTGTGGCATCGAACCAACCTCTCCTGGTTTCCGTTCCTTCAAAGTTTGCCCTCAAATGGGTACTTTGACCGAAGCTTCTGCCGCGATCGACACGCATTTCGGCAAGATCGAGGTGTCGCTGAAACGGAAGGGAAAAAAGATACAAGTCGCCCTTTCCGTCCCCGAAGGAACGACCGCCGAAGTCATCTGGCCCGACGGTTCCCGAAAGAATTTCGCTCCGGGGCGTCACCTGGCGAAATAGAGCTTGCCATATCCGGATAAATAATGAAAAGGCCGAGGTCTCCGAATAGGAACCCCCGGCCTTTTTTGCTATATGCCTGTTTATACCTTCACGCCTCTTTCCTGCGTACATACACTTTATGTCTTCCCCAACCGGAAAAAGTGATCCCACTGGAAGGTTCGTGGCGGATTTTGTAAGGTATTGGTTATACGGATTTGGACCAACTGGTGTGCATTGGGGCACTTTTTTCTAACAATCCAAACCAATACATTCCCTTCGCATGTGTTGTATAGCATCTTTATATTGTCTACTTTTGCGCCTGAGTAGGAATAGGTTTTATCAAGAGAGATGGCAAAGAGAAAAAGCGTAAGGAAACCGCGGAAAAAAGTTCAAAAGACTTCGTCCTTCCTTTCCACAGTGAAGCGAATGTTTATTGGCGCCTTTATCGTAGTGGCTTGTTTTATAGGATTTCTGTTTATATATGATTTCTTTGCTCCGATGGCCGGACATGAACCGGTGGCTTTGGAGAAAAAGGGGCAGGAGACTGTTTCTTCTAAAAAGGCTGTAACCGCTCCGAAACAAAAGGTGCAGGACAAAACATCCGCCAATAAAGCTCCTGCCAAACCTTCCACAAAGACATTTAAAATCCCCGCAAATACAGAGATACCCCGCTTAAAAGAGAAACGCCAAGAGCAGGTTATCAAACATGAAGGATATACGGTTTCTTATAATTCCGAGTACCGTATAGCCAACTGGGTTGCGTATGAATTGACGGCGACGGAAGCCAAAAGCAAAAAGACGGAACGCTCTAATAAGTTTGTATCCGACCCGCAGGTGAAAGGCGCAACGGCAATGAACGAGGATTATACGCGTTCTGGCTACGACCGTGGCCATTTAGCTCCGGCAGGCGATATGAAATGGTCTGCAAAAGCCATGCGCGAGTCTTTTTATCTGAGTAATATCTGCCCGCAAAAACCGAAATTAAACCGGGGTATCTGGAAAGACCTGGAGGAACAGTGCCGTTTGTGGGCGTTGGATAACGGTTCGCTTTTGATCGTTACGGGTCCTGTCATTACAGGCGATATGAAACGGTTAGGAAAAAACAAGGTGGCGATACCCAAATCTTTTTATAAGGTATTATGTTACCATACAGAGAAGGGTTATAAAGGTATCGGATTTCTTTTCGAAAATAGGGACTATAAAGATAATTCGCTGAAATCGATGGTGATACCTATCGATAGCGTGGAAAAGGTAACAGGCATTGACTTCTTCCCGTCTATCCCCGACGATCAGGAAAAAGAAATGGAGGCGACGGTCGATTGGAGCAGCTGGTCGTTTTAATGCATATATCCGAAAAATTTTGGAGGCTACACTTTGAAATCCGGTCGGAACCGGAACAATAGATTTTAAAAGAATGTTGTATTCTTATGGTATAAAAGCCTGGGTATGCAATTTATAATCAGAATATAATAATAACAAATAACTAAATGCAAGTTATCATGAATGGTAAATTAATCCCCGTTTTTGTATTGGCAGCATTGATGTCGTGTAGTCAGCCACCGGTGAAGGAGCAAGGTCCCCGCCCGGTGAAATTGACGGAAGTGACCTCATTGAACCTTGTGGAAAAGTCGTTTAGCGGTGTCGTATCGCCGGACCAGTTCAGTGATCTGGCCTTTAAAATGTCTGGACCGCTGATTTCGCTGAATGTGGATGAAGGGCAAAAAGTCCGTACGGGACAGGTTGTAGCAGAGATCGACCCACAGGATTTCAAATGGGAATATGAAGCGAAGAAGGCTTCTTTTCAAACAGCCGAAGCACAGTTGCAACGTGCGAAGAAGCTGTTATCCAAACAGGCTATCTCGAAGCAGGAGTATGAGACGACCGAAGCCTCTTATTCCAACGCAAAGGCTGCATTCGAATATGCACAGAACCAGCTGGAACAAACGAAACTGCGTGCTCCGTTCGATGGATTTATCCAGAAGAAGTATGTAGAGAACTATCAGAAGGTACAGGCCGGGCAGGGGATCGTTTGCCTGATCAACCCGAACAAGTTGCAGATTCAGTACACGATGCCTGAAACGAACATTACCTATTTCTCCACTCCTTATCAGATCTATGTGGAGTTTGACAACTATAAGGGAATCCGTTTCAAAGCGAAGGTGAAGGAATATGTGGAAGCGTCTCCCGATGGTTCCGGTGTTCCTGTCTTCCTGTATATCGACGATCCCGAATTTAATCTGAACAAATACAAAGTGGCTGTCGGATTCTCCTGCCGTGTGGTGTTGCATATCGAGAGTGCAAGCTTTAACGAGGGAGCGGTGCTGGCGCCTCTTTCCGCCATTGTAGCCAGTGAAGAAAATAACGACAAATTTGTCTTTGTCTATAATGCCCAGTCACAAAAGGTGGAACGTCGCCAGATCGAAGAATCAGGACTGGTTGGAAAAGACAATGTTGTGATAACCAAAGGACTGAATGCCGGTGACCAGGTCGTTTCGGCCGGAGCTACCCGTCTGGTTGAAGGACAACAGGTAAAAGTATTAACAGATTAAGCTGATAAATAATGAATCTTCCAGTATATTCCTTAGAGAATAAGAAGATTATATATTTCTTTTTGGCAGTGATGCTGATCGGGGGTATATATTCTTTCTTTAAATTGCCGAAAAAGGAGGACTCGCCTTTCGTAATCAAACAGGCTGTTCTGGTTACGCAATATCCGGGTGCTACTCCTCTGGAGGTAGAAAAATTGATAACGGAACCTATCGAACGGGAAATTCAGTCCATGTCGGATGTTTTTCAGATCAAGTCTGAATCTTATTTCGGCATGTCGAAGATCTCGATCGAATTGCAACCGACTTTGGCTCCGGATTATATGCCGGTCAAGTGGGATGAATTGCGCCGTAAGGTGGCTAACATACAACCCCGCCTTCCGAGCGGTGCTTCCGCCATTAACGTGAGCGATGACTTCGGGGACGTGTTCGGTATCTATTATGCCTTGACTGCCGACGAAGGCTTTACTTATGACGATATGCGCGATTGGGCGCAGAAGATCAAGACCGAGCTGACTCCTATCCAAGGAGTGCAGAAGGTCTATCTGTTTGCGGAACAAACGCAGGTTGTGAATGTGCGTATCTCCGTTCCCAAGCTGGCAAACCTGGGGATCGACCCGAACTCGATCCAGCAAGTCCTGCAGACCCAGAACCTGCTGGTCAATACAGGCGAGATCATGACCGGGACTTACCAGCTTCGTGTACGTGCCGAAGGTACTTATAAAAGCATAGAGGATATACGCGACCAGCTGATCGTGACAAAGGGAGGAGGCGAAGTGCGCCTGGGCGATATCGCTATCATCGAACGTGGCTATATGGACCCACCTTCCAACCTGATGCGTGTGGATGGCAAACGGGCCATCGGTATCGGTGTGGCTACGGGTGCGAAAGACGACGTGGTGGCTGTCGGCGATGCTGTTGCCGAACATTTGAAAGAGATGGAGCAGCTTTTCCCGATCGGTATGGAACTGAAAACCATTTATCCGGAAAACCAGATTGCCAACGAAGCGAATAACGGGTTTATCCTGAACCTGATCGAATCGTTGCTGATCGTAATTGTGATTATCTTCCTTGTGATGGGATCGCGTGCCGGTATGCTGGTGGGCAGTTCGCTGCTTTTCTCGGTAGGCGGTACGTTGCTGATTATGCTGATCTGGGGTGTCGGGCTGAACCGTACGTCCCTTGCCGCTTTCATCATTGCGATGGGTATGCTGGTGGATAACGCGATTGTGGTGACTGATAATGCGCAGGTCGGTATCAAGCGAGGCTTATCGCGTTACCAAGCGTTGGTCGATGGAGCTACCAAACCGCAGTGGGCGTTGTTGGGTGCGACCTTTATCGCTGTTTGTTCTTTCTTACCGATGTATTTGGCGCCGGCTTCTGTGGCCGAGATTGTCAAGCCGTTGTTTATCGTGCTTGCCGTGTCTCTCGGACTGAGTTGGATATTGGCTTTGACACAGACAACGACTTTCGGTAGCTTTATCCTGAAAGAAGCCAAGCCGGGTGAGTCAAAAGATCCGTATGACACGAAGTTGTATCATCAGTTTGAGAAAGTCCTGGCCCGTCTGATTAAGCGTCGTTATCTGACACTTACTTCGGTAGTGGCGACTTTGTTCTTATCCTTGTTTATCATGGCGATCATGCCGCAGAGTTTCTTCCCGATCATGAATAAGCCCTATTTCCGTGCCGACCTGATCTTCCCGGAAGGGTATGGTATCGACGATGTGGAAAGGAATGTGATCAAGATCGAGGACTATCTGAAGAATAACGAGAAGATCAAATCCTATTCGTTCACGTTGGGAGGCTCGCCGGTGCGTTATTACCTGGCAAGTTCTTCTATCGGCCCGAAACCGAACTTTGCTAATGTCTTGATCGAAACCAAGGATGCAAAAGATGCGCAGAGCGAAGAAAATAAGTTCTATGAATATATGGTCGCTAACTATCCGGATATTTTGACCCGTTCAGCTTTGTTTGCTTTGTCTCCTGTGCCCGATGCTGCAATTGAAATCGGGTTTGTTGGTGATAATATCGATACGCTGGTGGCTCTGACGCAGCGTGCACAAGAGATCGCCCGCAAGAATGACATGGTGATGGAAGTGCGCAACAGTTGGGGAAACAAGGTTCCGGTATGGAAGCCGTTGTACTCGCAGGAAAAAGGTCTTCGCTTGGGTATTACCCGCCAGCAGATGGCCTATTCGCTTCGTTCGGCAACCAATGGCGTGCCTTTAGGAGAATATCGCGAGGGGGATGTGTTCATGCCGATCCTGCTGAAAGATGCTGACCGGGATTCCATGAACTTGAACGATATCAAGACCTTGCCGGTCTACAGCGCCAAAGGCCGTTCGGTCAAAGTGGAGCAGGTGATCGACGACTTCTCGCTCGATTACGAGTACAGCGTCGTGAAGCGTTATAATCGCCAGCGTTATATGATGATGCAGTGTGAACCGAAACGTGGCGCCAATACAATGGCAGCTTTCAGCCAGTTGTGGCAGGAGATCCAGCAGGAGGTGCAGGTTCCCGAAGGATATAAACTGCAATACTTCGGCGAACAGTCCGAACAGGATAAAGGTAACAAGGCGATTGCCGCCAATATCCCGTTGATGTTCGGTTTGATTTATCTCACCTTGTTGTTCCTTTTCCCGAAATACTACCGGAAGCCGGTCTTGATCATGTGTATGTTGCCTCTGATCTTCATCGGTGTGGTATTGGGATTGCTGGTGTTCGGCAAGTCGCTCGATTTCTTTGCCATGTTAGGTCTGTTAGGCCTGATCGGTATGAATATCAAGAATGCGATCGTGCTGGTGGACGAAATTGGATTGCAGCTTGACAGTGGCCTGTCGCCGGTCAATGCGGTGATCGAGGCAACCAAGACGCGTATCGTTCCGGTAACGATGGCATCGGGCACAACGATCCTGGGCATGTTGCCATTGTTGGGTGATGCCATGTTTGCCGGTATGGCGGCGACGATTATGGGAGGTCTGTTCGTTTCGACCATCCTGACGATCTTCGTGCTTCCGGTGACCTATTGTATATTCTTTAAGATTAAATCGGTATAATAATATGAGAAATAAAATAATTATCGGTTGTATGCTGTTGGGGGCTTTATCTGTGGGAGCACAGGAAAAGCCCGTCACGGCTGCAGACTACAAGCAGAAAGTGCTTGAATATAGCCGTCAGATCAAACAGAGTGCGGAAGAGCGTATCGCGATGCAGCATGCTATCAAGGCGGCCAAGACCGCTTTCTTCCCGGCTCTCGACTTCTCCGGCAGTTACCAGTACCGTATCAATAAGTACGATTTGGATTTCGGTCCGGGTATGTCTGTCGAAATGGATCACAATACTTATAGTTTGGGAGCTACCGTAAGTCAACCTGTTTATGCCGGCGGACAAATCTACAACAATTACAAGGCCGCCCAGATACAGGGACAGATCGCTTCCGAAGCAGAAGACCTGACGACGGATAATATCGTGTATGCCGCCGACCTGAACTATTGGTCTGCGGCTGCCCGCAAAGGTATGTACGATGTCATGTGCCAGTATGTCGATATCGTGCAGGAATTGGCAAACGTGCTGACTACCCGTTTCAATGACGGGCAGATCAGTAAGACAGACCTCTTGCAGGTACAGTCGCGTTTGAAAGAAGCGGAATTGAACAAAAGCGCTGCGTACAAAGACTATCAGATTGCCTTGCAAAACCTGAACGTGCTGATGGGAGTTCCTCCTATGACACCGGTAGAGATTGCCGATGCCATCACGATGGTTCAGCCGTTGCCCATGCACATAGGGGAAGAGGCTGCTTTGCAGAACCGGCCGGATTTCACGATCTCTAAATTGAATATCGAATACCAGAAACGGCAGATCAACCTGTCAAAAGCAAAGTATAATCCGACACTGGCTATCGGTTTCCAGGGAACCTGGGGCACTCCGATGTTGAACGTGAAAGGGTCCGACCAGCTTTGGACACCTGCCGTGTTCGCCTCCCTGAAGATACCTTTGTTTCGTTGGGGAGCCCGTTTCAAAGAAGTGAATTCTCAGAAAGCTATCTTACGCAGTAAGGAATATGCGATGGATTATACACGCGATCAGATTTCTCAGGAAGTCGCCAACTCTTGGACCAGCCTGACGGAAAACACGAAGCAAATCAATGTCGCTGAAGAGGCCTGCAAGATTGCTGAAGAAAATCTCGACCTGAATACGTTCAGCTATAATGAGGGAAAACTTCCGATCCTCGACGTCCTTTCCGCCCAGCTTTCCTGGATTCAGTCCTATAGCAGCCTGATCCAGACCTGGTATCAGCAGAAAGCGTCCCTCGCCCAATATAATAAAGCGGTGGGTATTCGTCGCCTGCAGTAATCGGAAAACACCTTTATCACAATCTTTTTAGGCACGGATTTCACTGATTTACACGGATGAATTTATTTTTTCCGTGTTTTCCGTGAAATCCGTGCCTAAATTATATCTATTAGTAAGCTAAATTTTGCTTCGACACAGCTCCTTGCCAAGAGCAGAAACAAATGCAAATATTATTGAAACTCCTTTTTCAGTTTCTCCACCCATTTCAGTATCCGTTCCTCCGTCTGTTCGGACTGGTTCTCGATATCGAGGGGAAGTCCCAGGAAATGTCCTTCCTTAACGGCCCGTGATTGGGTGAAATGGTAGTCGTTGACAGGCATGAAACCGACCAGTTCCGCATTGCTTTGGGTAAAGGCTTCCGCCAGAATGCCGATCCCATCGACGAAATTGTCGGGATAGCGTTCTTGGTCTCCGAGCCCGAATAGGGCGACTTTCTTGCCCGTCATGTCGATGGATTTTATTTCCGGCATGAACTCGTCCCAGTAAGTCGGCAGTTCTCCGTCGAACCAGGTGGAAGTTCCGGCGATAATATTGTCGAACGATTCGAACTCCTCGCGTGTCGCCCCTTCTATCGGGATCAGGACGACTTCGTTTTCTGCGAATGCTTCTTGTATTTTCAAAGCGACTACGGCTGTTTTAGCGGTTGTGCCACCATAGAATAAACCTATTTTCTTCATTTTGTATGTTGTTTATAGAAAGTGTGTCGAAACTATCCTGTTCCCGCGCCCCTCGCGGGATCGCATTAAAACCGGCCCTATAAAAATCTGATTGATAAGGTCTGTCCTTTTGCAGCCCCGCATCAAGTGCGGGGACAAGGAGATTTTGACATACCCTCTTCATTAATATTCCAATAATGCTTTTGCTGCGTTGTAGATCCGTTCTTCTCCGGGCAGGATCGCCTTTTCGAGGACCGGATGGAAACCGACAGGGGTAAAGGTGGAGCCGACGCGCTGGATCGGAGCATCCAGGTACCGGAACATTTCCGTGCCGACGATACCGGCTATTTCCGCACCGAAACCGGAGAACACTTTATCTTCATGTACGATCAGCACCTTGCTGGTCTTTTTCACGGAGGCGAAGATTGTTTCCGTATCGAGCGGGATCAGCGAGCGGATGTCGATGACTTCCACGTCCCAGTTATGCTCTTTCTTCAACTTCTCGGCGACACTGAGGCAGAAATGCGTGGTATTGCCATACGTGATCACGCTCAGGTCACTACCCGGCCGGCGGATACGGGCTTTCCCGAAAGGAACCTCGAAGTCTTCCGGCACAAAACTGGCTGCTTCGACCGAGTTATACTGTGCTTTCGGTTCGAGAAAGACAGTAAAGCCTTTCGAACGTAGGCTGGTGCGCAACAGTCCTGCCGCATCGTCGGCAAAAGAAGGATAGACGATGCGGGCTCCCGGAATGGAAGTCAGCGCACCTTCGATCGTTTGCGAATGGTAGAGTCCGCCGCCGATATAACCGCCCGATGCCAGGCGGAGCGTCAGGTTAGGGGTGAACTGTCCGTTGCTTCGCCAGTATTCGTGCGTACATTCGACATACTGCTCGATGGCCGGCCAGAAATAATCGGCAAATTCGGCTCCTTCCACCACGACGTGTATTTTCGGATCGAAGCGGCACATGCCGTTGGCCGTACCCACGATGTAGTCTTCGGCGATGGGAGCGTTGAAGATACGTTTTGGCCCGAACTCCTGTTGCATGCCTTTGGTGACGTTGAACACGCCGCCTTTGTCTTTGTTAGCCACATCCTGTCCCCACAGGAATGTATTCGGGTTATGGCGGAATTCTGCTTTTAGTGTTTCGTTGATTGCGGTTACCAGTGTTCTTTTTTCGCCATTTTCTTCTTTATGCGTGCCGTCTGTATATTTCTGTGGCTGGTAAGGTTCGGGCAGGACATAATCAAAGATCGTCGCAGGATCGGGTTCGGGAGCCGCCAACGCTTTGCGGTTGGCCGCACTCAGGTCTTTTTTTGCCTGTGCTTCTATCTGCTTCAGCTCATCTTCGGTCAAGCGGTTGTAACGGAGCAGCATACGGCGGAATTTTTGCAGCGGATCGGCTGCTTTCACGTAGGCAAGTTCGTTTTCATCGCGATACAAAGTCTGCTTGTCAGAGTTCGAATGGGAGCCGATGCGTACGCAGTTTGCATGGACGATCACCGGATTATGCGTATTGATCGCATGTTCGCGGGCTTCGGTCATGGCGTTCATCGAGTCAAAAACGTCTTTCCCGTTACAGTGGATGATACGCAGGTTCTTGAAGCCGGAGAAGTTGTCGGCTACCTTGCGGTTGGCCGTCTGGTCCTTTTTGGGGACGGAGATGCCGTAGCCGTTATCCTGCAAGACGAAGATAACGGGGAGCTGTTCGTTGCTCGCCCCGTTGATGGCTTCATAGACGTAACCTTCGGAAGTGGCGGACTCGCCATGCGAAGTGATCGCGACACCTTTATGGTCGTAATAAACCATTGCACGGGCGACACCTACGGCATGCAGGTCGTGTGTCCCGGTTGCCGAGGATATGTTCTCGATGTGCCACTCCGGCTTGGCGAAGTGGTTGGACATATGCCGTCCGCCGCTGGACGGGTCGGTCGCTTTCGAGATACCGTTCAGGATAACTTCTTCCGCCGTCATTCCGGCAGAGAGGACCGTCAGCATATCGCGGTAATAAGGAAAGAGATAATCCTCTCCCCGGCGGAATACCTGTCCGATGGCAAGTTGGATGCCGTCATGCCCGGCATAAGGGGCATGATAAGACCATCCTAAGGACTGGAGCAGGTAAGAAGGCGCCTTTTCATCGAGCGCCCTGCCGAGACTCATCAGGTAATACCATTTGCGAAGAGTCTCGGTATCGGTTGTTTTTATATCGTATCGTTTCATATTTGATTATTTTATGTGTTGTATTAGTTACTTTTGGATCAAGCCAAAAGTAACAGATAAATCATTATTTATCCCAATTCTCAAGGTAGTCCGCAACCCTCCGCAGGAATTCACCGCCGAGAGCACCGTTGATGATCCGATGGTCGTACGACAGGGATAGGTACATCTTGTGCCGTATTGCAATCGTATCTCCTTCGGGTGTCTCCACTACAGCCGGTTTCTTTTCGATGAAGCCGACACCTAAGATGGCGACCTGGGGCTGGTTGATGATCGGAGTACCGAACAGGCTTTTGAACGAACCGAAGTTGGTGATCGTAAAAGTTCCGCCTTGTATATCGTCCGGCATCAGCTTATTACTGCGTGCTTTGGCGGCAAGGCTGTCGATACTGCCGGCAAGACCGTTCAGATTCAATTTATCTGCATCATGTATGACCGGAACGATCAGGTTCCCGTCCGGTAGCGACACGGCGATACCCAGGTTGATATGCTTTTTCAGAATGACTTTATAGCCATCTACCGATGCGTTCACGTATGGGAATTCAGCCAATGCTTTGGCCGTAGCTTCGGCAATGGCGGGCATATAGGTGAGTGGCACGCCCTCGCGTTTGAAGAAAGCCTCTTTCACGCGGCTGCGCCATTTGACGAGGCGGGTAACGTCGGCTTCGACAACGGTCGTGACGTGAGGAGACACTTTTTTCGACATCACCATATGGTCGGATAGGATGCGGGCTATGCGATCCATCTCGACAATCTCGTCGCCGTTGGCCGAAGCTACCGGACTGACCGGATTGTTACGTTTGTCGTTACTACCCGTTGTTGATGCCGGAGCCTGTCCGGTAGCGGTTGTCGCTGTTGTCCGGTGCGACTGTTCGCCACTGTCTGGTAACGAGGTGAGGGACTGTCCGGTGACGGTGACCGCCTGGGGAGCAACTCCGCTTTTCTTCGTCGTTATATAGTCTTTGATATCTTTTTTGCTGAGCCGTCCTTCGTAGCCGGTTCCCGGAATGGCATCCAGTTCGGCCTGCGATATTTTGGCTTCCTGTGCCAGTTGCAACACGATGGGCGAATACCACCTTCCGTCTTCTTCTTTGGATGATTTGACCGGCTGGGCGGGTTCTGCCGGGGTGGACCGTACCGTGGTGCTTTCGTCGCTTTTGGCTGCTGCGGAAGCGGAGCTTTCCTGAGTTTCTCCTTCTTCGCCCTCCAACTGGATCAGGGCGACGGCTGTACCGACAGCTACCGTGTCGCCTTCGGCAAACAGAAGTTCGAGAACCTTTCCGGCTACCGGAGAGGGAATTTCCGCACTGACTTTGGCTGTGCTCACCTCAAAAAGGACATCGTCCTCCTGAACGGCGTCGCCTACTTTGACGGACCAGGAGACAATCGTCCCTTCCGTAATGCTTTCGCCCAGTTTGGGCATTTTTATTTCAAATGTCGACATATTATTTTAAATGTGTATTTTATGTTTTGATATTGAAGTTCCAGGCCGGTGTCGCATATTTGTTGTCACGCAGGGACCAGATGGCGTTCAAATCGTCTTCAGTGAATGAATAGGGACGGGTAGCCGTCTTGTTTTCAGTAAAATAGTTCAGAAGTGCATCTCTGAATTCTCCGATAGATACCGCTTTACGGGTATAGGTGCATATGTTGGTGACCGGGCTTCTTACGGACTTGACATAAAAAGGAGCAGGGTTCACCTCCTTTTCCTCCGGCCTCTGCCCTGTGCTTTTGAGGGCGGTCGTCAGGTGATACAGGTCGGTGGAGAAAAGGAGGGTGGCATGATGCAAGATCCTGCCTTTATGGATGGATTGCGCACTGCCCGATATTTTCAGCCCGTCGATCGTGAGTGCCTGCCGTTCGTCTGTCTCTGCCCGGATGCCGAATGTGGCAAGGAAGTCGATCAGCCGGGCTGTGAATGTGCCGGATGCAAGTTCCTTGCTGTTTTGTATAAAAGTAATATTCAGGTTACCGGAATCATGATAGACGGCCCCGCCACCGGAATAACGGCGTACGACTTTGATGTGCTTCTCCTGTATATAGTTCCGGTTTATCTCGTCCCATACGTTCTGGTGCTTGCCGATGATGACGGACGGTTCGTTCTGCCACAACATGAAGATGTCGTCCGAAAAGTTCTTGAGCAGATACTCCTCGGCCGCCAGGTTGAACCAGGCATCGGTGTATGGATTGTCGATATAAAGCATCATCAGAGGTACAGGCTTTCGTGTATTACCTCTCCGACGGTCGGATGGGGGAATACGGTTTTCTTGAATTCATCGACCGTATAGCCGTGCTCGACGGCGATACCGGCAATGACGATGATCTCCGATGCCGGATTTCCCAACAGATGGCAACCGATGATCTGGCCGTTCACGTTCGTCAGGAGCTTGCAGAGCCCGTTGCCGGTTTCGTTTTCAGCGACAAAACGGCCGGAGTAGGTCATCGGTATCTTGACAAGGTTGTAATATTCTCCGTTTGCCTTCAGTTCTTCCTCCGTCTTGCCGACACCGGCCACTTCAGGGTTGGTGTAGACAACGGCGGGAATAGCCCTGTAGTCCATCCGGTCCTCATGCCCTAAGATATGGTTGACGGCGACCTCACCTTCCCGATAGGCCGTATGGGCCAGTTGCGAGAATCCTGTGATATCGCCGGCTGCATAAACGTGCGGATGGGAGGTCTGCATATATTCGTTCACCCGGACTCCCCGGCGGTCCGTCTCGATGGAAAGGCTTTCCAGGCCTAAATCTTTGGTGATCGCCCGGCGTCCTACGCTGACCAGGATTCTGTCCGCCGGGATCGCATTCACCTTGCCGTCTTTTTCGACAATGACCTCTTTCGGGTTCACCTCGATCACTTTTGTGTTCAGATGAAATTCCACCCCTTTCTTGGCGTATTCGTTCCGGAGCATGGCGGACGCCTCTTTGTCCATTGCGCCGAGTATTTCCGGCATCATCTCGATCACCTTCACTTTTACTCCCATGCTGGTGAAAAAAGAGGCGAACTCGATCCCGATGACACCGCCGCCTATGATGGCAAGTTCTTTGGGGAGTTCTTTACTGTCGAGTGCTTCCCGCGAAGTCCAGTAGTCTGTTTCTGAAAGTCCCTTGATTGGGGGAATTACCGTTTCGGAACCGGTGCAGAGGAGTATGTTTTTGACGGTGAAAAGGTCGTTTCCGCACTGTATGCGGATCATTCCGTCGGTTTCCCCGTTCAACACGGCAGTGCCCTCGACGATCGTGATCCCGCTCGAAGTGAGTCGCATCTTTACACCGGATGTCAGTTTTTTGACCGTCCGGTTCTTACGCCCGATGATCTTATCCATGTCGAAAGACGGCGTCCCTTCCGATGAAATGCCATATTTGGAGGATGTTTTGAAACTGTCTAATATCTTGGCAGAGTATAATAATGTTTTTGTGGGAATACAGCCTTCGTTCAGGCAGACACCCCCGATGGCGTTCTTTTCGAAGAGGACGGTCTTCAGGCCCCCTTCGGCTGCCCGTTCGGCGGCGGTGTAGCCTGCCGGTCCTCCCCCTATAATTGCAATATCGTAATTCATGTTTGTGCTTAATTTAGTTTGACATTTTTCGGTGCCTTTAGCAAGGACCGTATCAGGATACTCCGTTACCATTTCGACAGTAAAAGGAGGCTATCGCTTTCAAATAGAAATGTTAAAAAATATTACCCTTGCTACTAATTCTATTTATATGCACTACTAATCCGATTTACATGGGGTCGTAGTGACATTTTGGTAATGGAGCAACTTTCTCTTTTCTCGATTGTAAATAGTGATATCGGTGCTTAAAACGGCTTCTGGTCTTTTATTTGAAAACCAGGACTCTTTTATCTAATGGTTTTATCTCTTTCGGTCCGGGCTCTTCCGTCGGTGTTCCGAAAGGCATTTGTGCCACCAGTTCCCATTTCGGGTCGAGTTTCCATTCTGCACATACCGTTTCGTCGATCAGCGGGTTATAGTGTTGAAGGGACGCGCCTAAGCCGGCATCTTCGAGCATTGTCCAGATAGCCAGCTGGTGCATGGCGGATGTTTGCTGTGCCCAAACCGGAAATTTGTCGTAGTAGGTAGGGAAGGAGTCTTGCAACTGTTCGACTACCGCTTTGTCTTCGAAAAACAGGATCGTTCCGTAGCCGGCAGCCAGGCTTCCGTCTATTTTAGCCTCCGTTCCTTTGAAGACTTCCGCAGAAACAAGTCTCTTCAATGTCTCTTTCGTGATCTCCCAAAGTCTTTTATGGTTCTTGCCTAACAGCAATACGATACGGGTCGATTGCGAGTTGAAAGCAGAAGGGACGTTCATGACTGCGAAGTCTATTATTTCTTTGATCTGTTCGTCTGATATCGGGGAACTGTTTGTGATGTGATAATAAGTTCTGCGATGTCTCAATGCTTCTTTAAAATCTCGTGCCATAATTAATACGTTTTTATTTTATGCTTCTTTGAAAATAAAACCATCCGGAGTTTGATTTTGTTGCAAAAACGTCCCGTTGTTCCCCGAATGAACCGATAGAATTAATCTATCACGGGCGGATTAGTGGTGAAAAGGCTGTATCTTTGTCTCCCAAAAAGAGCTAAAGGAATGATTGGGAAAAAATTACCGGCCGTTTTTCGGATCGTGTTTGCCATATGGGTGATCCTGCAGGTTTTCCTGGTAGTAAAATACTGGGATATGCCTAACCACGATGATGCCCTGGCTTATGTGAAACTGGCTTCGGAATGTATCGCGAGAGGTACTTGGTATCCGGACATGCATAACCAATATGAGGATTTTATTTTCGGTCCGGGTTATGTAAACCTTTTGATCGGAATCCATCATCTTTTCGGATCTTTCTCTTTTGTCCGGTTACTGAATTTATTGATGAATATTGCAATGGTATTTGAAATACGGAAGTTGGCCGGGCGGATGTTTTCGGATAAAACGGGGTATTACGCTGCTATTTTATATATGTTGATTTTTTCGAACCTATATGCTCCGATAGCCGTATTGACTGATTTGCCTTTTACTTTCCTGCTGTTGACAGCCCTGCTGCTATGCAACGTCCGCCGGCTGTTTCCTGTGGCTGTCGCCGGCGTGTTGATCGCTTTGGCTAACTGGTTCCGTCCTCTGGCAGTTGTCTTTTTATTCGTGATTTTGCTCCTTTTCATCGTGCAAAAGCGTCGATGGCAGTTTTATGCCGCTTTGACCCTGCCGCTTGTCTTGACTGTTTTCCTGATCGGACAGAGTGCGAAGAAGAGAACCGGTCATTTTGTCTATCAAGCGGTATCCGGAGGCTATAATTTAGCGATGAGCTCTTTTGATGAAGCAAACGGTTTAGTCAATTTTAACGGCTTCAGTGATCCGGACAATTATATTTGCCTTCCTCCCGGAGAATATACCTATATGGAGCGGGACAGCCTGTTGAAGCGTGCGTCGGTCCGTTGGATATCGGAACATCCGTTTAAATATATTGCTCAAATGCCCTTCAAGTTGGCCGCTTTATATTGCGAAGATACCTGGACGGAGCGTGTAAAGCCTGATATGGGATTTAGAGTAGTACTTTCGAAAGTACAGGGCAATAGGCTGAAATTGACGGAGTTGATAGTCTCTTTGGCCTTGAAGAGCATTGCCTATTACACCGTGCTTTTGCTATTCCTTTATTACATTTGGACGAACCGGCGCGACCTGTTACGGGAACGGAATGTCTATCTCCTGATCCCAGCTTTAGGCACGGCTGTAACGGTTTTGTTCGTGATTACTTCCCGCTATCATTATCCATATCTGTTTGCGATAACAATCTATGCGGCAGCGGGACTTGATACTCTCATACAGAATAAATTAAGGAAAAATAGCAGAAAGTGCTGATTTATTTGTTGATTTCTTGTGTGTGAATGAAAATAATTTGTACCTTTGTGCCCCGTAAAAGAAGAGAAACTCTATTAGAATCTTTGTTTTTGTTCAAGATGCAGTTCAAAAAGGGAAGACAGATAGCAGGAGTTGACTTAAATTTCGTAATATTAAAAAGAAAGATTAGCGATGTCTAAAATTTGTCAAATTACCGGAAAGAAAGCAATGGTTGGCAACAACGTTTCTCACTCTAAGAGAAGAACGAAACGTAAGTTTGATGTGAACCTGTTTACTAAAAAGTTCTACTGGGTAGAACAGGATTGTTGGGTTAGCCTGAATATTTCAGCCGCTGGCTTGCGTACTATCAATAAACTTGGTTTGGATGCAGCAATTAAGAAAGCTGCTGAAAAAGGTTATTTAAACGCTTAATTTGAGGAGGAAATAAGAAATGGCAAAGAAAGCAAAAGGTAACAGAGTTCAGGTAATTCTTGAATGCACTGAGCACAAAGAAAGTGGTATGCCGGGTACATCTCGTTATATTACAACAAAGAACAGAAAGAATACAACTCAGAGATTGGAGCTGATGAAGTACAATCCTATCCTGAAGAAGATGACATTACACAAAGAAATTAAGTAAGAGGAGATTAAACAATGGCAAAAAAAGCGGTTGCAACATTTAAGAAAGGTGACGGTCGTACCTATTCTAAAGTAATCAAGATGGTTAAGTCCCCGAAGACCGGTGCTTACATCTTCCAGGAAGAAATGATTCCTAACGAAGCTGTTAAAGATTATTTCGCTAAATAACAGAGCGTAATATCAAGATACAAAGAGAGGTTCTTCCCCATAGCGGGAAGGACCTCTTTTTTTGTCTCCATTCGGGTGGTTATATGGAATATTTTCATAATTTTGTGTGGGCGAATCTGCGGCTGTCCGATTGGGGGCTGCCGGTGAGTCGAACCTACAACACGTTGATAAATAATAAATAGAAACAAATTAATAATTAAGAACCATGAGATTTGATGTATCCAGCACAGCGCTGTTATCACGTTTGCAATCTATTAGCAAAGTTATTGCTTCTAAGAATTCATTACCGATCCTGGACAGTTTCCTTTTCAACCTGGAAGGTAATAAACTTACCATAACAGCTTCGGATGCTGAAACACGTCTGGTTACATCCGTTGACGTGATGAATGCACAGGGAAGCGGGCTTTTCGCTGTCTCGGCAAAAATCCTGCTCGATCCATTGAAGGAGTTGCCCGAACAACCGCTGACTTTTGATATTAACGATGATAACTTGGAAATTTTTATCCATTTCCAGAATGGTAAATATAATTTTATCGGACAGAAGGGAGACACATATCCGCAGCAGAAACCGTTGAATGATAACGCGATCTCCATCATGATGGACGCGCAGATGTTGCTGAACGGTATCAGCCGCGCGTTGTTTGCAACGGCTGACGACGAACTTCGTCCGGTAATGAATGGTATCTATTTCGATATTCATACGGACGATTTGACATTTGTGGCTTCCGACGGTCATAAACTGGTGCGCCTGCGTAATCTTTCGGTAAAATCACCGGAAAGAGCTTCTTTCATTTTGCCGAAGAAGCCCGCTAACCTGTTAAAAGGCCTTTTGTCAAAGGAGGAGGGGATGATCAGCATCAAGTTCGATGATAACAACGCCTATGTGAACTGTGCTAATTTCGAAATGGTTTGTCGCCTGATCGAAGGCCGTTATCCGAACTACAACAGCGTGATCCCGCAGGAAAATCCTTTCAAGGTGACAATCGACCGTGTCTCTTTCCTGAATGCCTTGAAGCGTGTTTCCGTTTTCTCCAATCCGGCCAGCAGCCTTGTCAAATTGCAGTTGAAGGAAAGTGAAATGCTTGTTTCCGCACAGGATATCGATTTCTCTACTTCCGCAGAAGAGAAGATTGTTTGCAGCTTTGACGGAACTGAATTAAGCATCGGTTTCAAGGCTACTTATCTGATTGAAATACTGAGCAACATCAATTCGGAAGAGGTGATACTCGAATTGGCTGATCCTTCACGTGCCGGTCTGATCGTTCCTTCTGAAAACGAAGAGAACGAGGATCTGCTGATGCTGCTGATGCCTATGATGTTGAATGATTAAAATACGAAAAAATGCAGTTAAACCTGAAAAACCCGTTAGTCTTCTTCGACTTGGAGACTACGGGTATTAATATTGTTAAAGACCGTATCGTGGAAATCTCTTTTGTGAAGGTTTACCCGAATGGAAAAGAAGAATCTAAAACGAGACGGATCAATCCGGAAATGCCCATTCCACCGGAGTCGACCGCCATTCACGGCATCACTGACGAAGATGTAAAAGACTGTCCTACTTTTAAAGAAATAGCCAAATCGCTGGCAACCCAGATAGAAGGGTGTGATCTGGCCGGATATAATTCCAATCGTTTCGATATCCCTTTGCTGGCGGAAGAGTTTTTGCGTGCTGGTGTCGATATCGATTTGAACAGACGCAAGTTCATAGACGTACAGACTATTTTTCATAAGATGGAACAGCGTACGCTTTCGGCCGCTTATAAGTTCTACTGTGACAAGAGCCTTGAAAACGCCCATACGGCGGAAGCCGATACGATGGCGACTTATGAAGTGTTGAAAGCGCAGCTGGACCGTTATCCGGAGTTGCAGAACGACATTGATTTCCTTTCCAAGTATTCAAGCTATACGAACAATGTGGACTTTGCCGGAAGGATGGTCTATAACGACAAGGGCGAAGAGATAATCAACTTCGGCAAGCATAAGGGGCGTCTGGTAGAAGAGGTCCTGAAGACTGATTTGGGGTACTATGAGTGGATGATGAAAGGGGATTTCCCGTTGAATACTAAGAAGAAATTGACGGAGATCAAATTAAGGATGGCAGGTTTTAATATGAATTCGAAATAAGCGGTATGAATAATTTTGAGTTTTGTAACCCGGTAAAGGTCGTTTTCGGTAAAGGTTCCATCGCCCGCTTGTCCGCTTTGATTCCGGAAGGAAGCAGGGTACTCATGGTATATGGTGGCGGAAGCATAAAGAAAAACGGTATCTACGATCAGGTGACGAAGGCGTTGGAAAGTTTTGAAGTGACCGAATTTCCAGGTATCGAAGCAAATCCGCATTACGAAACCTGTATGAAGGCCGTGGAGATCGTCAGAGAGAAGAAGATCGATTTTCTGTTGGCCGTAGGCGGTGGTTCGGTGATCGATGCAACAAAGTTCATCGCAGTATCTGTCGGTTTCGAAGGTGATCCGTGGGATATCCTTTCGAAAGGCGGGCAGGTGAAGAGTGCTCTGCCTTTGGGAACGGTGCTTACATTGGCTGCGACTGGTTCGGAGATGAACGAACGTTCGGTTATCTCCCGTGTATCGACTCGTGAGAAATTGAATTTCGCCAGTCCGCTGATTTTCCCTAAATTCTCTGTGCTGGACCCGGAAGTGACTTATTCACTTCCTGCTCGACAGGTGGCGAACGGAGTGGTCGACTCTTTTATTCATGTAGTGGAACAATATCTGACATATCCGGTCAATGCGAAGGTACAGGATGCCTTTTCGGAAGGCTTGATGCGCGTCATCCATGAAGAGGGACTGAAAGTTCTGGATCATCCGAATGACTACGATATCCGTGCCAACCTGATGTGGGCGGCAACCAATGCGTTGAATGTCTGGATCGGACAGGGAGTTCCGCAGGACTGGTCTTCTCACCGTATGGGCTATTCGCTGACGGCACAGTTCGGTCTGGATCATGCACAAACACTGGCGATCCTCTTGCCGGGCGTGATGACGTATATGTTTAAAGAGAAGCAGGCCAAGTTAGCTCGTATGGGGGAAGTCGTTTTTGGCATTACAGATGGAACGGAAGAGGAGAGGGCACGAAAGACAATTGCGGCCTGTGAGGATTTCTTCCGCCGGATGGGACTGAAAACGCGCCTCGGTGAATGTGGCATTACGGAAAAGGATTTGGATGCCCTTGCTGCTCCTGTGGACAAACAGGGCTGGAAATTGGGTGAACATCATAATATCGACAGCCGTGTGGCCCGTGAGATAATGGCGTTGCGTTTGTAATAAAAATGGAATAAGGGACTTGAGGGGTGTGTCGGGCACACCCTCGGGACCGCATATCGAATAAAATGCTGAAAGGTAAACATATCATATTGGGGATAACAGGGAGCATCGCTGCCTATAAAGCCGCCTATATCATCCGTGCCCTTGTGAAGAAAGGGGCGGAAGTTCAAGTTGTTATTACCCCTGCGGGAAAAGAATTCATAACGCCGCTCACGCTATCCACCTTGAGCAGCCATCCGGTGATCAGCGAATTTTTCTCGAATCGCGACGGTACGTGGAACAGTCATGTCGATCTTGGCCTCTGGGCCGATGCCATGCTGGTCGCGCCGGCCACTGCTTCGACAATCGGAAAGATGGCGAATGGCATTGCCGACAATATGCTGGTCACGACATACCTGTCATGTAAAGCACCGGTTTTCATCGCACCGGCAATGGATTTGGATATGTTCGCGCATCCATCGACACAGCAGAATTTGGAGCGTCTGCGTTCGTTCGGTAATCGCATCATCGAACCTGCCGAAGGGGAACTTGCCAGTCATCTGGTGGGTAAGGGGCGTATGGAAGAACCGGATAAGATCGTGGCGGTCCTGGAAGATTTCTTTGCTTCTCAAACCCAGCTTGAAAAAAAAAAGATTGTAATAACTGCCGGTCCGACATATGAAAAGATAGATCCCGTACGTTTTATAGGTAACTATTCTTCCGGAAAGATGGGCTTTGCATTGGCGGAAGCGTGTGCAGAGCAGGGGGCCGAAGTGACATTGATCGCAGGACCGGTGTCTTTGGCAGCGGTTCATCCGAATATCAAGCGGATCGATGTCGAGTCGGCCGAAGAAATGTATCAGGCGGCCATGACGGCTTTTCCGCAGGCGGATGCCGGTATCCTTTGTGCCGCTGTGGCGGATTATCGTCCGGGTGAGCAGGTAAGCGAAAAGATCAAGAGGGAGACGAAAGGGGAAATGACGCTCCGCCTGGTTCCGAATAAGGATATCGCAGCCTCGTTAGGGATGATCAAACGTGAAAACCAGGTTCTGGTGGGTTTCGCATTGGAAACAAATGATGAAACAGCTCATGCGGAAGGAAAGCTGAAGCGGAAAAACCTCGATTTCATCGTGTTGAATTCTTTGAGGGATGCAGGTGCCGGTTTCCGTTGCGACACGAATAAGATCACGATCATCGACAAGGAAGGCGGAACGATCGCTTATCCGTTGAAGAGCAAACAGGGGGTAGCCGTTGATATTGTAAATAAATTGGCAACATTATTAAAATGAGAATGATTAAGAAATTATTATGCATATGTCTGTTGGGAGCCGCTCCTTTTATAGGTAAGGCACAGGAGTTGAATGCCCGCATCACGATAAACAGTGATAAGGTGCAGAGTACGAATAAACAGGTATTCAAAACCTTGCAGGATGCATTGAATGATTTCGTCAATAACAAAAAGTGGACGGATGCCACTTTTGCCATGAATGAACGTATCGACTGTTCCATGACTCTCATCATCAACGAGATGGTATCGGACAATAGTTTTAAAGGAGAGATACAGGTGCAGGCTCGCCGTCCGGTATATAATTCCAGCTATACGACTACGTTGCTGAATTATCGTGATACGGAACTTTCTTTTGACTATACCGAATTCGAACCGTTGGAATATACGGAAAATACGTTGAACAGTAACCTGATCGCGACTGTTGTTTTCTATATTTATACGATCCTCGGACTGGATTTCGACAGCTTTTCTCCGAAGGGAGGTACTGCTTTCTTCGGACAGGCCATGCAGATCGTGAGTCTGGCTCAGGCACAACCTACGTGGACGGGTTGGAAAGCTTTTGAAAACGACCGTAACCGCCATGCTTTGGCAACGGCCCTGACGGACAATACTTCGGAACTGTTTCGGGATATGTGGTATAACTATCATCGTAAGGGGCTCGATGAAATGGCTGCAAATCCGGATCGTGGACGTACGACTATAATCGGTTTGCTTCCGGTTTTGGAACAGGTGAAAAGTGCCCGGCCGACATCACCGTTGCTTCAGATGTTCGCCGATTCCAAGTTGGATGAGGTCGTTTTGATTTATTCGAAAGCTACTACACCGGAGAAGCAGGAAGGTTATAAAATGTTGTCCAATCTGTATCCAGCCCTCACGACACGTATGGAATCGCTTAAAAAGTAATCTGGAATAGCTATGCTGAAATCTTTATTCATACGGAACTTTGTTCTGATTGACAGCCTGGACATTAAGTTCGATAAAGGTTTTTCTGTGATAACCGGCGAGACGGGTGCAGGAAAGTCTATTATATTGGGGGCTCTATCCCTGGTCTTAGGACAGCGTGCGGATGGAAAGAGCATTAAAAACGGTTCTGAAAAATGTGTGATAGAAGCAGTCTTTGATGTCTCCCGCTATAAGCTGGAAGAATTTTTTCTCACGAATGACCTGGAGTATGATGCGGAGGTTTGTATTCTTCGCCGGGAATTGTTTGCATCGGGAAAGTCCCGTGCTTTTGTAAACGATTCTCCTGTCCCGCTTTCCGTGGTGAAGGAGTTGGGAAGCCGGTTGATCGATATCCATTCGCAACACCAGAATCTTTTGTTGGGAGATAACCGGTTTCAGTTGAAAGTAATCGATGTAATGGCTGAAAATGATATTCTGCTGATCCTTTACCGGAAGGAATACAGCCGTTATTTGTTTTTGAAAAAGGAGCTGAAAGAGCTGACCGAAAAGGCTCTCCAGACTAAACAGGAGGAAGACTATGTGCGTTTTCAGTTGGAGCAGTTAACCGATGCCGGTTTGGTTGCCGGCGAACAGGAAGAACTGGAACAGGAATTGGAAACCCTTTCTCATGCCGAAGAGATAAAAGGTTCTCTTTATAAGATAACCCAACTGCTGGACGGGGAAGAACAGGGAGCCGTCCAACTGATAAAAGAGGCCCTTTCCACCGCAGACAGCCTGGAACGTTATTATCCGAAAGCGAAAGAAATAGCCGAGCGCCTGCGTTCTGCCTATATCGATATGAACGACTTGGCTTCCGAGACGGAAGTGCTCAAGGAGGATATAGAATTTAATCCTGAACGCTTGGATTGGGTGAACGAACGTCTTAATACGTTATACACCCTGGAGCAGAAACACCGGGTTTCCAAAGTTGAAGAACTGATGGAGTTGCAGGATAAATATACTGAGCAGCTGAAGGAGATCGATTCTTTTGATGAACAGATCGAATCGCTGAAAAAGCAGTTGGAAATCTCTCACCAGGAATTGCTTCAACAGGCAGCCGTATTGAGCGAGCAGCGTAAGATCGCCTCGAAAGCTATTGCTTCCCAATTGGTGGAAATGATTGTCCCGCTGGGTATGCCGAATACGCGCTTTGCAATCGATTTTGTTCCTAAACAGGAGCCGGAAAGCGATGGAATGGACGAAATCCGGTTTATGTTTTCTGCCAATAAGAGTGCGGAACTACAACCGGTGGCTCAGACGGCATCCGGTGGCGAGATCTCCCGCCTGATGTTATGTATCAAGGCGATGATTGCCGGATTTACGGCGTTGCCTGCCATCATCTTTGATGAAGTGGATACGGGGGTTTCCGGAGATATTGCCGATAAAATGGGGGATATCATGCAGGAATTAGGTACGAAGATGCAGGTTTTTGCCATTACCCATCTCCCTCAGATCGCAGCAAAAGGAAAAGACCATTATTTTGTTTATAAGGAGGATACGGATGAACGGACCGTTACCCGTATCCGGAAAATGAATAAGGAGGAGCGTGTGAAAGAGATTGCGCGTATGCTGAGCGGTGCTTCGTTGACCAGTGCTTCCATTGCAAATGCAAAAGAACTGTTGAAAGCGAAAAATTAAACCTTTTCACCGCTCTCTGGTCATAATAGCAACAGAGTGTAAGTGCTAATTAAAAATTGAGTGACATGAAGAGATTGAGTAGTATATTGTTGGCAGTCCTTTTTTGCAGTTTGCAGGGATATGCACAGTTTTGGATCAGCTTCGGATGGAATGAACCCCATTGCCAGAACTGCCTCTGGATGGAACAGGCAATCCGCATGACGAACCGTCAGGCTGCCGAGTATCATAAGATCATTCATCGATACGGGGAGAAGATCGAGCGTGAAGCACGCAAACATTATCGCTATTGGGACCAGTCTGCCCAGAAGATATATAAGCTACGTATGGAGCGGGACCGGAAGTTGCAGCGTATCCTTTCACCTTCGCAATTCCGTTTATATGTGCGTTTTGTCCGTGAAACACCGACACGCATCCATGATTGGAGAGGTTGGTATAATAATCCGCATTATCCGGACTATCGTCCGTCCAGCTCCTGCCATCGTTATGAAGATCATTACTGGCATTGCCAGTGGGAGTATACGAACAATAGATGGTTCGACCGTTTCGACGATGGCAAATGGTATCCCGGTAAGTATGACCGTCCCGGTCATGATAACGGGCAGTGGAGGCCGGACAAATATGATCGTCCTCAACCGAGTCATAACAATGGCCGTCCTCACCATGACAATGGACAGTGGAAACCTGACAAATACGATCGTCCGCACCATCAGGGAGGCCGTCCCGGTTCCGATCATCACAAGAATAAGCACGATAAGGACAAATATGACAAGAAACGTCCGGATCGGGATAAAGACAGACATTACGATAAGAACAAAAAAGAAGACAAGCGGTCTGACAAGGATCGCACGAATAGCCGCCAACGTACGAGTGACAGGCGGAGCATAGAGAAAAGTATCTGATAATGGGATTTAGAGTAAACCGGCGCACCCTGCTTCTGATAGCCGGGTGCGTTTGGATAATAGCAGGTATCAATATCTTAAGGATCGGCATCGTCACGTGGTTGAACGATGCCCATTATTGGTTGTTTAAAGTCGGGGAGGCAATTGTTGTTTTCCTGCTTTTCTTCCAGTTTGTCTTTCGCCGCTTGTTTATTAAGCATTCCGAGCGGATCTCACAGAAAGGGGAAAAGAACTGTCCTTTTTCATTTTTTGATGTGAAAGGTTGGATTGTGATGATCTTTATGATTACTTTCGGTATTACGATCCGTCATTTCCAATTGCTTCCCAACTCTTTTATTTCGGTATTTTATACCGGACTTTCGTCAGCCTTGATTATTACCGGTATCTTATTCCTGATCCGGGCTTATTCTCATACTTTTAACAGAAGTTGAAAAGCGACAGCCAAGATGAAGTAGGCCAGGTAACATACGATGGAAGCCCCGAGTGAGACCAATATCTGCATCGGCATACGTTTTTCTTTCCGCATATAATCATAATTAAATGTGGCACCAAAGATACCGAACACGCCTCCTATAGCTCCTCCTAAAAAGATAAGCAGGATAGGGAGGCCGCCTATTATATATTCGGCAGTGGTCAGCCTCTCGTCCAATGCTATTTTCTTTCCTCTGAATATCGCCATGTAAACGAAATCCAATCCATATTGTATTCTTAGTTCTTCCTGCTCGCCGGATGTGTTGGTGATGTAGTATTTGGGTTTGAATGTTCCGGATCGTTTGATTTCTCTTCCATCCTGAAATAAACGTAATTTAAAAGGACCGTATACCAGTGTCAGCTCTCCTTGTACTCCTTCAAGAGTAAATTTCTTTTCCTTTGCCATGTTCTTTCAATTTTGATAGATTGTAGTGTTTGTTTTTATACAATACAAAGGTATATAATAAAAGCGTAAATCTTTGTATCTTTGTCCACATAAAGCCGGGAATAGTCGAATAGCCCGGCGATAAAACGGAAAAGATATAGAATAATGAAAGAAAACGAAATGGTGTTCGGCATCCGTGCCGTGATCGAGGCAATCCAGGCCGATAAGGAGATTGATAAAATATTGGTAAAACGTGAACTGCAGGGAGACTTGTCTCGTGAACTGTTTGAAGTTCTGAAAGGACGTGACATACCTGTACAGCGTGTGCCTGCCGAACGTCTCGACCGTTTGACACGCAAGAATCATCAGGGGGTAATAGCCTTTATCCCAGCTGTCACGTACGAGCGGCTGGAAAATATTATTCCGTTTGTATATGAACAGGGAAAGAATCCGTTTATTGTGTTGTTGGACGGGGTTACGGATGTCCGTAATTTCGGTGCGATTGCCCGTACCTGCGAATGTGCCGGTGTGGATGCGATCGTGATTCCTTCAAGGGGAAGCGTGACGGTGAATGCCGATGCGATTAAGACCTCGGCTGGTGCGCTCCATGTATTGCCTGTCTGTAAGGAAAAAAGCATTACGGAGGCTATCCGTTTTTTACAGGCGTCCGGAGTAAAAGTCTATGCAGCCAGTGAAAAAGCCTTTGAGAATTATACTGCTATCAAATATGACGGACCTGTGGCTATCGTAATGGGAGCCGAAGATACGGGAGTTTCGATGGATAATCTTCGTATCTGCGACAGTATGGTGAAGATCCCGCAGTTTGGTACGATCGGTTCGCTGAACGTATCGGTCGCCTCTTCCATCCTTGTCTATGAAGTGGTTCGTCAGCGGATGAACGAACAAGCACAATAACGTTATTAAAATAAAAGGAACAATGAAAAAAGTGATCGCAACAAAAAATGCACCGGCCGCTATCGGTCCGTATAGTCAGGCTGTACAAGTAGGTAATATGCTGTTTGCTTCCGGACAGTTGGGACTTGATCCCGCAACAGGCAATTTCGTAGAAGGCGGAGTGAAAGAGCAGACCGTACAGGCATTCAAGAATGTACATGCAATTCTGGAAGAAGCCGGTCTTAGCATTAACGATGTCGTAAAGACAACGGTATTCCTGGCTGATATGAGTGATTTCGCTGCTATGAACGAAGTGTATGCTTCTCAGTTCGAAGAAACTTTCCCGGCCCGTTCTGCTGTCGCTGTCAAGACATTGCCGAAGAACGGCTTAGTGGAGATTGAAGTGATTGCCGTAAAGGAATAAAGATACCCCGAAACCCGTAGGGGCAGGGCTCTGCTCTGCCCTCCCAAAAAAATGTCCGAAAGGGGGTGAATTCTAAGTCCTTTCCAAACAATATCTCTCAAATCTTACCCAAGTTTACGAACATTAACGTATCCTTGGGTAAGTTCGTATATAGACATAACAACTCTTCAGAAGTGTATAGCTACTTCCTAAACCTAAGATGTTTTCGAAGTTAAGGACCTTTTTTATTATACGGCTAATGTTACAAATGGAGTCTGCCTTCGTATCACAGCAAAAGATCTTGCTATGATTTTGGCTCTTACTGCATTGATTACAGATGCTTTATGTTTCCCCTCCGCTATTTTCCTTTTATAATATGCTTTCATCTGCGGATCCCAAGATATGGCAGTAATAGCTGCTCGGGTAAGGTATACTTTTACTTCTTTGTTAGCCAATGAAGAAGTCTGCGTTTTTCCCCGTATGGAAATACCTGAAGTATGTTCAAATGGGGCAACCCCACAATAGCAGGCAAATTTCCTCGGGGTGTCAAATCTTTGAAAATTGTCAGTAACACACAGTAATACAATGGCATTGATAATTCCTATTCCTTTTATACTTCTTAATAGCAAGTAGTTTGTGTAAAGCGATGTACTGGCGGCTATTAGTTGCTCCATATCTTCTTCCACTTCCAGGATCTTTTCTTTTATCGACTTGAGCTGCTCTTCCAAAAAAGAAATGGATTCTGTCACATCAGCCAACTTAGCCATCTGGGAGAATGTTTCCAATAACTTTATGCTTGATACTTTTTGCTTGACCAAATTGTCACGTATAATAATCCATCCCCGCAGTCTCACCAAGTCTTTGTTAGGTAATTTGTATAACTCTAGTTTTCGATAATGTAATACCGCATAGTTCGCTATCCTTTTGGCGTCAATGCGGTCATTTTTGCCTCGTTGTAGGCCCATGGACTTCTTGATGGTCAACGGGCAAACCAAAGCCAGGGAAAATCCCATGGAGACACTGGAAACAGATAACTCTGTGACATAGCTTCCCATGTTTTCAGCACAGAACAAGAGTTTGGATAAAGAGAGATGATAACCTGCTATCCAATCCAATAAAGATTGGATCCCTTCTGGAGTGTTATCAAAAGACTTGTGAGACAACTCTTTTTCGGCCGCAGACATTAATGATGCATCGAAAGTTTTTTTTCCTACATCAAGACCTACAAAATGAGAATAATTCATAATTTTGTATTTTACAGTATTAAACATGAAGGAGAAACAGCTAATACATTTATTAGGTCGTGAACCTACAATTCTAACTGGCTAGGTTCTCCTATTAAGAGAGTTGCAGTCTGATTCAGCCTATAGTCATTTAAGACTAGTGTCAAAGTTAGTTCACTGCAACTCTTCTTTTCAAATATACACTTATATTTTATTGTGATATTTAATACTGCAAATGTAAATGTGTCAAAATCTCCTTGTCCCTGCACTGGATACGGGGACGCAAAAGGACAGACCTTATCAATCAGATTTTTATAGGGCTGGTTTTAATGCGATCCCGCGAGGGGCGCGGGAACAGGATAGTTTCGACACACCTCCCTACAATTTCCCGAACAACCTTCCTATCAAATCCTTTTTCCCGATTCGTTGCAACGCCTGTGTGATCTGGCGGCGAAATTCCGGTTTATACCAGAAAAAGAACTGACGCTGTGCCAGTTTTTGTTCTTTCGTATGGGCTGTATATATCTTTTCCAATGTGTAGGGATGATAACCTGTGTAGTACATCTCCGTTGCCAGTGTCATGGGAGTAGGCGTGAAATCCTGTACCTGTTCGAGTTGGAAATGCAGTTTCTTGGTCTGGATAGCCAAGTTTGCCATATCTGCCTCGGTACAGCCGGGATGGCTGGATATGAAATAAGGGATTAGTTGCTGGTTCAATCCGTATTGCTTGTTTATGCGGTCGAATATTTTTTTGAATTGTCCGAAAAGCTCGAATGAAGGTTTGCGCATCATTTTCAGGACATTGTCCTCTGTATGTTCGGGGGCGACTTTGAGACGGCCGGAGACATGACGGGCTATCAGTTCCTCCATATAGGTATGGGCAGCCTTGTTCAGATTGTCGTCTGTATACCGGTGCAGGAGCAGGTCGTAGCGGACACCGCTACCGATAAACGAACGCTTGATTTCCGGCATTCTGTCCACTTCTTTGTATATATCCAACAGCGGTGTGTGATCTGCATTCAGATTCTTGCAGACGACAGGAGAGATGCAAGACGGTTTCTTGCACTGGGAGCAGATATCCGGATTCTTCCCTTTCATCCGGTACATATTGGCCGAAGGGCCACCGAGGTCGCTCAGGTATCCTTTGAAGTCCGGCATCCGGGTGATCTCTTTCACTTCTTTCAATATGGACTCTTTACTTCGTGAGGCGATAAACTTTCCCTGATGGGCCGAGATGGTACAGAAAGCACAGCCTCCGAAACATCCCCGGTGGATGTTTACCGAGAACTTGATCATTTCGAAAGCCGGTATCGTCTTCCCTTTGTACTTGGGATGGGGCAGGCGGGTGTAGGGTAGGTCGAATGACGCATCGATCTCTTCTTCCGTCATAGGCGGGAAAGGGGGATTAACGACGATTGTTTGCCGGCCGACCTTTTGCAGGATGCGGGATGCCTGCTGTTTGTTGGATTCTTCTTCTATGTGTTTGAAATTTTTAGCCTGTTTCAGCTTGTCGCGCAGGCATTCTTCATGGGAAAAGAGATTGATGTCGTCCGGTAGCGGCTTTACCTCGTCTGCCAAATAGGCCGTTTGCCGTATATCTTTGATCTCATGGAAGGGAATGCCTGCCTGTAACCGGCTGACCAGTTCTTTCAAGGGAAGTTCCCCCATGCCGTATATCAACAAATCCGCCGGGCTGTCTTTCAGGATTCCGGGGAGCAGCTTGTCTTGCCAGTAATCGTAATGGGTAACCCGGCGCAAGGATGCCTCTATACCTCCTAATACGACAGGGACATCCGGATAGATTTCCTTTATTATTTTCGTGTAAACGATGCTGGGATAATCGGGGCGCATACCGGCACGGCGGTCCGGTGTATAAGCATCGTCGCTACGCAGGCGCTTGTTGGCCGTATAGTGGTTGATCATCGAATCCATCGCTCCGGCAGAAACACCGAAGAACAGGCGGGGGGCTCCCAACTTCTTGAAATCCCGGTAATCACCGCGCCAGTCCGGTTGCGGGACAATCGCTACGCGCAGTCCCATTGCTTCGAGTGTCCGCCCGATGACGGCCGCTCCGAATGAAGGATGGTCCACATAGGCATCTCCGCTGAAAAGTATCACATCTATATAGTCCCATCCGCGGGCTTCAACTTCTTTCTTTGTTGTAGGCAACCATGCCTCCGGTCTGAATGTTCTCATGGCTGCAAAGGTACGAATTATATTCTGTCTGTATAATAGGGCAACCGTACCAAATCCAGCAGCAACAATTCTTTATTTCTATGGAGAGAAAAAAACGTTTTTGTCCCGAATAATTCTTTCTTAAGTGCCTGCTAATTCTGTAATCGGTGCCAGCAATTATATAATCAGTGGTTGTGATTATATAATTGCTGGCACTGATTTTATAATCACTGGCACCGATTACAGAATTAATAGGTACTCCGATGTTTTTTTATGCCTATATAGAAATGAATTTGGTGCGGTTGCCCTAAAGTTATAACTTTTGCTTATGGGAGATAGGTATTAATGATGTACAGAGGAGATCGAAATCTCTTACCTTTGCAAACGAAAGAAAAATAAGGTTTTCAAGAAAACTTTATGGTTGCAGGGAATGTTTTAATAGAAGACATATCATTAAAAAAACAATACAATATGAAAACATTGACAGACGAAAAGCTCACGATCGTAGGAGCGGCAGGTATGATTGGTTCGAATATGGCTCAGACAGCCATCATGATGGGACTTACTTCTAATATCTGTTTGTATGATCCGTACGCTCCGGGCTTGGAAGGGGTTGCCGAAGAGTTGTTCCATTGTGGCTTCGAAGGTGTTAATATCACTTTCACTTCCGATATCAAAGATGCACTGACTGGAGCCAAATATATCGTGAACTCCGGTGGGGCCGCCCGTAAGGCGGGTATGACCCGTGAAGACTTGCTGAAAGGAAATGCCGCTATCGCCGAAGAATTCGGAAAAAACGTAAAGGCCTATTGTCCGGATGTCAAGCATATCGTAGTTATTTTCAATCCGGCTGACATCACAGGTTTGATCACACTGTTGTATTCAGGTTTGAAACCTTCGCAGGTGACGACTTTGGCAGCTTTGGATTCTACTCGCCTGCGTAGCGAATTGGCCAAGCATTTCGGTGTTTCTATGGATGTTGTGGAGAACTGTCGTACATACGGCGGTCATGGCGAGCAAATGGCTGTTTACGCTTCTACCGCTAAAGTGGATGGCAAGCCGTTGGCCGGCATGATCGGCACGGATGCTTTGACTAAGGAACAATGGGCGGAAATTCAGACGAAGGTGACGAAAGGTGGTGCCAACATCATCGCTTTGCGTGGCCGCTCTTCTTTCCAGAGTCCGTCTTATGTCTCTATCGAGATGATTGCAGCCGCTATGGGAGGTAAACCGTTCCGCTGGCCGGCAGGTGCTTATGTCTCCAACGGTAAGTTCGACCACATCATGATGGCTTGGGAAACTTCCATTACAAAAGATGGCGTAGCTTTGAAAGAGATAAAAGGTACCCCGGAAGAAGAAGCCGCTTTGGAAAAGAGCTACAAGCATCTTTGCGCGTTGCGTGACGAAGTGATCGCAATGGGTGTTTTGCCTCCGATCTCCGAATGGCATGCATTGAATCCGAATATTAAATGAAAAGTCAAAAAGACGGGTAGAAAGATTTAGGTTACCAGAAAGTAGATCGTAGATATTTATTTTAAGGAGTATGTCAAAAGGGCTTTTCGGCCCTGACATACTCCTTTTTTATAGTCAGGATGCTGTTTGGCTGTTTGATAATTTCTGTATCAGGTCGGCCACGTCTCTTCCGTCCATAAGCCCGTGATGTACGCAAATCGAAATGGGTAATAAATGCTTTTCACCTTCCTGCATTAATTTCCCTGTGGAAATGCGGGGTACGGAGTCTCCGTTTTTAAAAGATGTAGCATGCTTCATTTCGGAAAAAGCGAACCAGGGTAATGCCGAATAGTGAATGACATCCTGTCTGTCTGTGTTTTCGGAAAATGACAATCCTGTTCCGTTTTTAACCCTTTCTATTTCCTGTGTCGCTGTTTGAATAAATCGGTTGATATTTGTATTGTATTCAAAAAAGCCGAAACCGAAAGTCCCGTCTTCACGTCCGATAGTCGGGGAGATATGGATCGTATCATAACGGACTACCGAGTCTTTTTCTATTCGTAATTTGAATGCATCGGTTTCGTTTGCACACTTCAATAAGAAATGAAGGGAATAAAGGAAAAAAGAAACATTCAGTTCTTTACTTTGTCTGTAGATATCGGTGAAATCCACAAGAGTTGTAATCCCGAAAAAGGGGTCGTCGAATGCGGAAAAGAAAGCAAAATGTTCTTTTCTGTTCCAATTGTCTAAATCGATAACTTGCTTCATCTTGTCTTCTTTTATAAATGTCTTTCCGGATAAAGTGCATCCCACCATTGTGGTTCGTCTTTCAGGTATTTGGCGAACCAGGCAAAGATGGTGTTTTGCCATTCGAGACGTTTTTTATAATCCGCAACACCGTGGTTCTCTCCGTCTACCTGTACAAACTCGACTGTTTTTCCAAGTAGTTTCAAAGCCAAGAACATTTGGATACTTTCTCCGACAGGCACGTTCGTGTCAGCATTTCCATGAAGCAAGAGGAGAGGGGTATTGATTTTGTCAGCATTGAACAGCGGACTATGCTTAGTATAGAATTCCGGATTATTCCACGGGTATGTGCCCGTATTGGCAACCGAGCAATATCCATATCCCCAATAACCTTCACCCCAATAGCTACTCAGGGCACTGATGCCCGCATGACTGACTGCGGCAGCAAACAGGTCGGTTTTTGTTTGCAGATATTGTGTCATGAAGCCACCGTAGCTGGCGCCGGCACAACCGATTTTCTTCGGGTTGACGAACGGATGCTCTTTGCAGAACTGTTCTGTCCCCTGGATAATTTCATCGGCGGTCTTATCTCCCCAGGCATTTACGTGACGGGCGGCGAATTCTTGTCCGAAGCCGGTCGTACCGCTTGGGTTCAAAGTGTAGACCACGTAGCCGAGGGCTGCATACATATGCATGGAGTAACTGAACTCCAACGCACGGTTAGTGGGAGAGGTTCCGCCGTAGTAATAGACGATCATCGGATATTTCCGGGATGCATCGAAGTTGGGCGGGAGATAATAGCGCCCCTGAATGACAGTCCCGTCGGTAGAGGTGAAATTCCAGTCGTGGACTTCTCCGAACTTGATGTCTTTCAGCTTGTCGGCCGATAAGTCGTAGATCAGTTGCGTCTTGTTGTTCTTGGTGTTGTAGCTGTACAGACGGTTGGCATTGGATACGCTTTGTCCGTAGTAATACATGACCGGAGCGGTTTCGGCCAGCGAATAATTGTAAATGACGTCTTCCGGCAGGTCAAGACGGCGGATTTTTCCGTTGACCGGATTGCAGGTATAGATACGCTGGTAATCCTGGTCTTCCGTCAACATATAAATCTGTCCGTCGAATTTGCTCCATTGTGCACTCGTGACGTTCGGGTTGAAATCTTTGGTAAGCGCTTTCGCTTTTCTCGTTGCCGGATCGTACAGGAAAAGCTGTCCGTCGTAAGTGTTGGATATTTGCCCCTCTTTGATGTTCAGACCGATATTGTCGAAAGCATTGCCGGAACCGAATACCATCAACTGCTTGCCGTCCGGTGAGAAAGTCGCCCCATTGATGTATTGGGCTTTTTCCCATAAGGTGTCGACCGTCATGGTCTGCAAATCCAACTTATACATGGAGTTGCTTGAGTGAGGCAGTGAAGTGTAATCCTGCTCGCTGGTGCTGAACAGCAGATAACGGCTGTCGGCACTGACATCATTGATAAAGGTATTGTTATGCCCGTATGTCAACTGCTCGTATAAACCGGTCTGAAGATCGTAGCGCCAGATGAAGTAACGGTTACGGAATCCCGGCAGACGATCGTTCGGTTCCAGGATACGAAGCATATCCGGCCCATCTTTAGGGCCTTCTTCCTGGATGGTATAAAGCAAAGTCTTTTCATCCGGGGTAAAACTGAAACTGCCTTCCGGGAGGTTTTCCGCCAGGATTTCTTCCTGCATGGTTGCCGGATCAACGGTTACCAGCTCTTTTCCGTTCATTCCGGTACGGGTGAAATACATCTTGTTGCTCGTCGGCATCCAGTCGGCAGTTAAGATAAACCCTTTGTCCTGCAATAGGATCTGTCCGGTCGCAGCATCCCGCAGTTGAGCATATTGTTCGCTTTTTCCACCTTCCATGCGGGTGTAGTATTTTACCAGCACATATTTTCCGTTAGGCGAGATGCTCGTTCCCCGGAATTGCGTTCCTTCCAGGATGTCGCGTGATGTGTATCGCTTTTCAGGGTTAAGGGAAGCTATGACCTCTGCTTCCTCTTCACTTTTGAATTTGGCTGTCAGCGTGGACGGACAGGTATCGGTGTCGGCTGTCAGATATTTGATGACCACTTCATAGCGGTGTGGTTCCAGGGTCAATTCAGAAGTGGCGCCGACCGGTTTATTGTTGACGAACACTTCGAATGTTCCCGGTCCGGAAACTTCCAGCGAGCCTTTTGTGTAGCGGTCGCTGTTCAGGTAGAACGAATAGAGATGCAAGGCATATCCTTTTTCGGGTGTCGGGACGGTAATCAGTCCGGCGGTATCCGCATCGATAACGACCGCATTGCCGAGGGCGCGGCCGAAAGGAATAGTCGATTTGACCAGGTTCTTTGCCTCGAAAGGCTTGCCATTGACGTTCAGGCTGTCTGCCAGGATGGGCTTGTTGACCGCTATCGGCCCGGCATGAAGGTACTGCATCACTTTTACGTCTTCTGCCGCTTGGGTGGCGAAAGCCGAAAAGAGGAGTAACGGGATAAGTTTAATCTTTTGATTCATGTATCGTGTATATTTAGAATATCTATTTGCGAGTGGCGCTAATCATATAAAGCCGGTCACTGTCTTCCATCGTGTTGACAGTGAAAAAAGGAGATAGCATGCGGGCCAGCTCTTCCACGGGAGGCAATCCTTCCGACAGTTTTCCGGCATGCTTGTCATGGTGTCCGTTGATCTTGTCGCGACTTTCGCTGTGACAGATCACCAGTTCGCCGCCTGCCGGTAGTATTCCGGCTAAATGGGAGACCAGCTTCTCCGGTTCCTGGAAATGAGGGAAAACACTATAGGCAATGATATAGTCGAAAGATTCTCCCTGTATATCCCATACGTTCTGGCAACGGAAGTCGACGACCGGGGTCGCATATTTGCTCCGTGCCTTCTCGATCATTGCAGGCGAAAGGTCTACTCCGACAATCTGCCGGGGAGAATAAGGTAGGAGATAACTCTCCAATACGCCGGTTCCGCATCCGATGTCCAGGATGCGAAGCCCTTTTCGAAGGCCGGTCCGTTGCAGGATGTCGTTCAGTTTTTCCGGATCATGATAGCAAAGTTCGTCCCATCTGTCGGCAAGAGTGTCGAAGAAGTCTGCTATCTTGTTCATGGTAGTTGTCCCTCCCAGACAAAACAATCGGCAAACAAACTTTTGAGATCTGTCGCCTCTCTGAACAGGCCGAACACGGAAGAACCGGAACCGGACATGGAGGCATATACGGCTCCCTTTTCATACAATGTCTCTTTAATCCCGACAATGACCGGATATTTTGGGAAAACACTTTTTTCAAAATCGTTGACCATCAGTTTTTTCCATTTCTCGACCGGTCTCCGGATGATTTCTTTCAAAGAGATGGCCGGAGCAGCAGGTGTCACCATCGAGTAGGCTTCCGGTGTCGAGACGGCGACATCCGGCTTGACAAGACAGAGATGGTAACCTGCCAGCGACAATTCCACCGCTTCGAAGATATTTCCCGTACCGGATGCGAATACCGGCGTATTGCGGATAAAGAACGGGCAATCCGCCCCGATGGAGGAAGCAAGTTCTTCCAATCCGTCTTCCGGGATCTGAAGTCCGCAATAGTCGTTCAATAACTTCAGCATAAAGGCGGCATCAGCCGAGCCTCCGCCAAGTCCGGCCCCGAAGGGAATAGCTTTCAGCAGATGGACTTCCAGTTCCGGGATTTCATACCGTGACTTCAGCAGATTCAGTGCTTTGACAACTAAGTTCTTCTGGGTTGGAGTATCTACCGGTATTCCCGTCTGTGTGAAAGAGAATGTATCGGCTCCGACTATTTCCAGCGCATCTTTCACCGGGATCGGATAGAAGATAGTTTCAATATTATGGTAGCCATCGGGACGTTTGCTCACGACATTCAGCCCCAGATTTATTTTGGCATTAGGAAAACAGATCATATATAGTCTCTTTTTAATGATTGACAAATGTAAGTTAATTGATATAATTTAGGCACGGATTTCAATTCCGTGAATTCCGTGCCTGTAAAATCATGAAGGAGGTGTTTTGCCACCGCCTTTCGGTGCTTATCTTTGTCCTTCGCCGATCATCTCTTCAGCCAGAACGATATCTGCGTCCTTTTTGATGTTCGGAAGTTCCAGACCGTAGCCTTTGATACGGTCTTCACGTTTCAACAACAAGGAGATCACGAGTGCCAGAACACCGAAGCAGGTGAAGATCAACATCGGGATCGTATAGTCGTAGGTCGGTTTACCGTTGATCTCTCCGGAAATGCAATATTGATCCAGTACGATACCGATCATATACGGAACTCCCATCAGTCCCCAGTTCTGTACCCAGAATATCAGTGCATAGGCTGTCCCCAATTTGTTTTCCGGGATGATTTTCGGAACGGAAGGCCACATGGCGGAAGGGACCAGCGAGAATGCGATGCCCAGCAGCAAGATCAGTATCAGAGCGACCAGCCAGTTGTCCAGCATCGGAATGGAGAATGTGAAGTGGATGAATATCAGCATGATGGAACCGATAATCATGATGGTTGCTCCCTTTCCTTTGCGGTCGTACAAGTTTCCGAAGAACGGAGTTAATAGGATATTGCCGAATGGCAGCAAAGCCGGAATGACACCGGACCATTCGGGATCGATGCCGAATTTGTTAATCATCAGGTTCGGAGCATATTTCAAGAAGGGGAAAACAGCCGAATAGAACAAAACACAAAGGAGCGCCATGTACCAGAAACCCTTTAACGTGATGATATCCAGGATATCACCGAAACGGAACGGTTCTTCCGCATCTTCTTCCCCGGTAGCGCCGGCGGCATCTTCCGCATCACGTCTCTTGTCCATAACAACAAATACGATGAAGGATAACAAACCGATGCAAAGCAAAATCAAACCGATGAAGATCGGCATACTGATGGAGTTGCCGAACGCACGGCTCAACAAAGGCGTAACGCCGATTGCCAAACCTGTACCGATACGGGCACAAGCCATTTCCAAGCCCATTGCCAATGCCATCTCTTTGCCTTTGAACCATTTTACGATGATCTTCGAAACGGTGATACCGGCAATCTCGACGCCGACGCCGAACAAAGCATATCCTAATGAAGCGACTACCAATGGATATCCGTATTCTGAACCGAAAACGGTAACGGTTGCACCGTCAAAATTATGTGAAATACCGAACCACTTGATGAAAACACCGATGAGCATGATGCTGGTTGCCATCAAACCGGTGAAGCGGACCCCCATCTTGTCTAAGATCATGCCTCCGAAGATAAGCATCAGGAAAAATACGTTGAACCAACCGTAGGCGCTGGTGAATTTGCCGTATTCATTGGCTGTCCATCCCAGTCCGCCACCTTCGACGGGGGTTTGTAGTAAGTCCTGTAGCGGAGCCATCATATCCGTGATGAAGTATCCGCAGAGCATTGTGAATGCGACGAGCGCCAGTACGGACCATCTCGCCGTTTTTGATTCGCTCAGTTTTCTCTGAATTTGTTCTGTCATGATATTTGTTTTTGAATTATGTTATTTGTCTTTTTTCAAGAACAGGGGCAAGGCGTCCGCCACAACAAAAGTGCTTCCACCGATAAAGATGATGTCGTCCTGTCCGGCACGTGCCAATGCTTTTTCTACAGCTTCCGGCACGGAATCGCAGATCGTGCCCGACAAACCGTGGAAGATTGCTTTTGTCGCAAAATCTTCCGCAGGCATTGCCCGTTGCACGGATGCTTGCGTAAAGAAGTAAAAGGCTTTTTCAGGCATCAGGTCCAATACGCCGTCGATATCTTTGTCGTTGACCATGCCGACAATCATAAAGAGGTGCTTATGCCGTTTCAGTTCTTCTTCCAGTTGGATTTGCAGATATTGCCAGCCTCCGGCGTTGTGCCCGGTGTCGCATACGACTTTCGGGTTCTCCTGCAAAACCTGCCAGCGCCCCATCAGTCCGGTCAATTCGACCACATGTTCGAAACCTTCCCGTATCGCTTCGACCGGAATATTTACGCCGGCTGCGCTCAATAAGTTGATCGCTCCCAATACGGTAATCGCATTCCTGAACTGCACGACACCCCCTAATTCACCGAACAACTGTCCGTATTCCGCAGAGTCCAGATACCATTCGCCCGTATCCATCAGATAAGATTCTTTCAGTAACCCTTCGTCCTGGGCGAAATATACTAATGTACCGGCTTTGGCGGCTGCGTCTGCAAAAACTTGTGCCACGCTGTGGCGGTCTACTTCGCCGACTAATGCCGGAACGTCCTTTTTGATGATTCCGGCTTTCTCAAAAGCGATCTTTTCGACCGTATCTCCTAAGAACTGGGTATGGTCCAAGCTTATATTCGTAATGATACTTAGGATAGGAGTGATGATGTTGGTACTGTCCAGGCGGCCGCCCATGCCTACTTCGATAACGGCATAATCCACCTTTTCGGCACGGAAATAGTCGAATGCCATACTGGAAGTCAGTTCGAAGAAGGAGGGTTGGAGAGGTTCGAAGAAGGAACGGTTGCGTTCTACAAAATCTACCACATATTCTTTGGGGATCTTTTGCCCGTTTACCCGGATTCGTTCGCGGAAGTCGACCAGGTGCGGGGAGGTGTAAAGCCCGACTTTATATCCCGACTGGCGCAGGATCGCGGCTAACAGGTGGCTGACGGAGCCTTTGCCGTTGGTTCCTGCAACGTGTATCGTTTTGTAGGCTTTATGCGGGTTGCCTAAATGGTCGTCCAGTGCGATACTGGTTCCTAATCCGGGTTTGTAGGCTGAAGGTCCGGCATTCTGAAAAACTGGAATACTGGTGTATAGATAGTGTAGCGTCTCTTCGTATGTCATGCTGTTATTTTTTATATTTCGCAAAGTTAGGTACAAATCTTTTAGGAAAAAAGGAATTGGTTAAAAGATAGGTGGAATAAACAAGAAAAGGATACCCGAAACCGGATATCCTTTTCAATTTAACTTTTATAATTCTGTAGAATTAATTTCTTGGGAGTGCTTCTTTTACAACCATCTGACGGCCTTCGTAAGTGGCTCCGTTCAAATCTCTGATTGCGTTTTGTGCTTCGGAATCTTCCGGCATTTCGACGAATGCAAAACCTTTAGATCTTCTTGTGTCGCGATCGATGATAAGTTTTACTGAATCAACTGTTCCGAACTCTTCCATTACATCTCTTAAATCTGATTCCCTAACGTTATAGCTAAGGTTACCAATATACATGTTCATAAAATATAAAAATAAAAAAATTAATAATTCAACAATCGAATGTAAGGAAGTTATTTATCAGAGATGAAAATGCTCAATATATAATTGAGAAGATACATGTGAAAAATCAAATCGATATAATCTCTCATTGTTTGTTGATACAAAGGAAAGCATTCTTTTTGGATAAAGCACTATACTTCCCGATATATATTGAATAATTTGTTTCTTTTGTGAAATTAGGCCAATACTTAAGGATTGACCGCAAACATGGGACGTCGTGCCCGGACCAGTCGGCACAGCCATTGAAGCAGATCAGTCGATGATAAGCTTGTAACCGATCCCGCGTACGTTCAGTATTTTGATCGATCCGTCTTTCGATAGTTTATGCCTCAACTTGGTTATGAATACATGCAGGCTGCGGGCATTGAAGAACGAATCGTCTCCCCAAAGTTCCAAGAGGACATCTTTCATGGGCAGCACATGATCTTTGTTTTCACACAAACGCTTCAGTATTTCGGATTCGCGGTTGCTCAGCAATTGCTTTTCTCCGCAGTACTGAAGCGTTTGTGTGATGGAGTCGAATGTATACTGTCCGAGTGTGAAGTGGCTGCTTTCTTCCTTACGGACACTTATTTTATTCAATAATGCTTTGATACGGATGATAAGTTCCGCCATGCCGAACGGCTTTTTCAGGTAATCGTTTCCTCCCAGCTCGAAGCCTTCAACCACATCATTGGCTGCGGAACGGGCGGAAAGGAAAAGGACCGGTATTTGCTGATCCGTTTTCCGTATATGCCGTATCATCGTGAAGCCGTCTATTTTCGGCATCATGATGTCTGTGACGATGATGTCCGGCTTTGTTTCTTTATATCGTGACAACCCTTCTTCTCCGTTTGCGGCGAGAATCACTTCGAATTCTTCACCGTCCAGGGTGTCTTTTATGATCATGGCGAGCGTCGGCTCGTCTTCTACCAATAATACTCTGATCTTATCCATTGTCGTCAATTTTTAAAATGAAGGGTGAATGTGGAGCCTTTTCCCGGCTGGCTCTTGACCGTCACGTTCCCGTTATGTTTGGACATCATGTCGCTGACGTAGTACAATCCGAGGCCGAAGCCTTTCACGTCATGCAGGTTGCCGTTGGGCACGCGGTAGAACTTGTCGAACACCCTCTTTTGGTTGGCTTCGCTGATGCCGATCCCTTCGTCTGTGACCGAGAGGGTCGTTTCCTTAGATGATACCGTCCCTTTGAGGGTGATGCGGCAGGCTTTTTCTCCGGAATATTTGATTGCATTCCCGATCAGATTGCTGAGCATGTTATACAGATGGGTACGGTCGGCCGTTACGGTCATATGTTCCGGTACTTCTGTCGTAATCTCGACCGGTTTGTCTGACTTTAGTTTGAACTGTTCGATAAGCGGAGCCAGCAATCCTGCCACCTGTATCGTTTCGGGCTGAAGGCGGAAAGTACTTCTGTTCTCGACAGAAAGCGTGAGGATTTGTTCGACCAAACCGGATAGATGGTTCAGTTGCTCCCGCACGATATTCAGATATTTCTTTTGTTTGTCATTTGTCGTCTCATCGTAGTTCAGCAATACATCGTTGGCAGCATAAGCAACGGAGATCGGGGTTTTCAACTCATGTGTCATATTGTTGGTGAAATCCGTTTTAAGTTCCTCTATCGTCTTTTGCCGCAGGATCGTATAAAGCAAATAGATGAAAGCAACCAAGATAACCACAAAAAGCAGGAAAGATGAAATCAATATGCCTGCCATATTCCGGAACACGACCCAATCGGGAGATTGGAGTTCCAGATCGTAGTAGCATTGTCCCGGTTCGATCGCGTGGGTGAAGCGAACCGAATTTTTCCAGGCTTCATCTTTTCCGGATGCATCCGTATAGGTATATAGCACAGAGTCTCTGACTCCCTGCCGGATCACTTGCAGACGGAATGGGACCATAATGCCCCGTTCCTGTAGCCCGTTCTTTAGTAAGGTGCAGAATCGGGAATAGTCGACAGGAAGTAATGTGTCTATCTTTTGATGCATGAAAATCTGCACGTTCCTCTCCATCGTACCGATTATCTGCAAGTAGTCATCCAGCTCTTGAGCAGTCTCCGTATACTGGATGGCCGAATCCGCCAAAACAGTAGTCGTGTCCCGGCTAAATTTGAATTGAGGATTTATTTCGGCGTGAAATTTTTTTGCGGTCAGCGAGTCCATACGCAGGAACAGTTCCATATAGTCGGCCATCCGCATGGCTTCCTCTATATTATCCCACGTACTTTTCTTACTGGACACATATAAACCTTTCAGCCAGTACCCTTGTGATATCAAGAGCCCGGCAAGCGAAAGGCAAATAAGTGCAGCTATTATCTTAAATCGGAGACGTGTCTTCATATCTATGTGTTTGTATTTGCGACAAAAATACAGGTTCCGATTCAATTTATCACGAATCCGGTAAGACTAAATAACACTCCGTAAGCGAGTGATAACACAGTTTCTCCTCGGAAGGCTTTTCCTTTGCAGTGTCAATTGAAAAACGAACGAAAATGAAACGAATACTTTATTACTCTCTGGTTTTATTGGCTGCCGGTAATGGGATGTTACAAGCGCAGAATTGGATTCATGGAAAAGTGGTCGATAAAGAAGAACGACCGGTAGACGGGGTGGCTGTCGTGTTGCAAACATTGGATTCTACTTATATAGATGCAGTCGTTACGGATAGTCTCGGGGCATTCATGTTGAACCAGGAAGCTGGTCCGAACTATCGTTTGTTGTTCCAACATCTGTTATACGAGCCGGTTTGTAAAAAAATATCGACTGCTGATGCCGGTACGATAAGCCTGACTGAAAAAGATTATGAACTGGAAGGCGTTGTAGTAAAAGCCGAACGTCCGCAGGTCAAGGTGGAAAACGGCGCTTTGAAATACGACGTGCCCCAATTGATGAAAGATAAGGCGGTCAGTAATGCGTTCGAGGTGGTGAAGCAGATACCCGGTGTGATCAGTACGGACGATGCCGTCCAACTGTTGGGTGCCGGCAGTCCGAGCATTGTGATCAATGGGCAGTTGACCACGATGTCGGTCGATCAGTTAGTCGGTTTGCTGAAGACCATTCCTGCTTCGCGGGTATGTAACGTAGAGATCATGTATAATGCACCAGCCAAGTATAATATCAAAGGAGCTATGATCAATGTCGTATTAGATAAGGAAACTGTCGAAAAGAATGCTCTGCAAGGAGAAACCGGTGTCGATTATTTGCAGCGCCATTACGCGGAGGGGAAAGTTCATGGCAACTTGCTTTACTCCACATCCCGTTTCAATATAGATTTCTTAGCCAATGGGGCTAAGGGACGGAACTATATGGGAGAGGAGATCCAGGCCCTCCATACCTTGAAAGATCAGGTAACGGAGGTCAACCAATCGGGACGTGGCACCCGGAGAGGTATAGATGGAACGATGCGTTTAGGTATGGACTATACTTTCAAAAATGACGACAGGCTCTCTGCCGCCTACTATCTTACGGCCGGCAAATCCGATCTTGAACGGACGGCTGCCACAACCTTCCAGGTATTGGAATCCGGACAGCCGGTGGAAGAACGCCTGAGCCGTACATACATAGAGGGAAACAGTGCGTTGCACAATGTCCGTATTCAATATGACGGTAACTCCGGACTGATGGCGGGTGCGGATTTTACGCGTTATCATTCACCCGGTTTCCAGACATTTGTCGATCAAAGCCATGAAACGACAGTGACGGATATGCAGAATAATTCCAAGCAGGATATTTCACAAGGAGCACTATTTATTAACCATAGCCACACTTTTGAAACCGGGTGGGCACTGAATTACGGTGTCCATGGCGGTTTCACCTCTTCGAAGACTTATATCGATTATCTATATAATAAAGGTAACGGCTATGAATCGGCTCTTGATGAACTTGAAAATAACCGCCAGAAAGAGTATAGTGGAAATGCATTTTTGGAGGTGTCCAAGGATTTCGGTTCGCATTTCTCTGCAACAGCTTCTCTGAAAGTTGAATACTTTAAATCGGATTATACCTCTAACGGGATGAAATCCACACTTTGGAATGATTGGACTTTATTCCCGAATGCGACACTCAGCTATACGGTCAATCCGATGCACATCATCCAATTGGACATAAGCAGCGACAAAACCTATCCGTCCTATTGGGATGTGACGCCGCAGGAAAGCCCGATCAACTCTTATTCCGTTATCTTGGGCAATCCTTCCCTGAAACCTTACCGTTCTTATAGCGGGCAGTTGATTTATATCCTGAAGCAGAAATATACGATTCTGGCTTTTTGCGACTATGTGCCCGATTATTTCGCCCAGTTACCTTATCAGAATACCTCGGAACTGAAAAACGTTTTCCGGTATGAGAACATGGACTACCAGTTGCAATTCGGTGTAGGGGTGATCGTTCCTTTCCGGGTCGGCGAGTTCTGGAACAGCCAGGTGACTTTGTCCGGTCAGCGTATGCAGGAGAAGTTAGACCATTTTCATGATCTGTCTTTCCATAATGAAAAATACACCGGGCAGTTCAAGATGGATAATACGTTTACCCTTTCCAAGTCTCGTCCGAATTTGAAGCTGGATTTGAATGGCTATTTCGTTACCGGAGCTGTACAGGGAATCTATGATCTCGGTCATCTCTATGATGTGTCTTCTGCATTGAAATGGCAGTTTGCCGACGATCGTGCTACTCTGATTCTGAAATGTAACAACATTTTCCGCAGTAATATGCCTCATACGATGGAAATCAACCAGTCCGGCCAATATAGCCGCCTCTGGAAACTGGACGACCAACGTTGTGTAACGGTTTCTTTTGTTTGGAAGTTCGGCGGTTATAAGAAAAAGCAACATGAAGCGGTGGATGCTTCCCGATTCGGCAAATCGATGTGACCTGTTCTTTTGACATTTAGATAGGGAAAAGAGGGTCTTTACTATCAAACTGAATGTTAAAAAATATTACCCTTGCGGGTAATTTCAAATAGATGGGGTACAAATCCGATTTTGATGGGATAGTGCTGTCTTTTTGATAAAAGGAGATGGTCGGGATTAAAATAAAATGAGTATGTTTGTATATAAATCAAAGAAGAGTATGGCTAAAAAAACAGATATACAAATGGCTGGATAACTTGATGGGTAATTTTCGAGGTTATGCAGCACTACTTCGAAAAATCAAGCAAAGAGTACTGACCGCTCAGCAAAGGGTGATTTATGCCGCCAATGAAGAGATGCTTCGGATGTATTGGGACGTTGGCGAAATGTTGCAGCAAAGCCAGGATGCGGACGGTTGGGGTAAGAAAACGTTGCAACGGTTGTCAGTGGATTTGAAAAACGATTACTCTGAGATAAAAGGTTTCACTGTACGCAATATGCAATATATGGTGCAGTTTTCCAATGAGTACAATCAAGCACTTACGATGGTAAAAAGTTCTGCTTCTCCAATTGCGAAATCACTGATTTCGCAATTAGGTGAGTATAATTTTAACCTCCCTGTCAAGCACTTGGATTGGACGCACAATCTCGTGTTGATGAAGCAGGTTAAAGACATTCGTGCCCGCTATTGGTATATGATGCAAAGCATCACCAATCATTGGACGACACGCTATCTGCAAGAAGCCATCAAACTTGATGATTACGGCAAGCATGGAGCGTTGGCGAACAATTTCGCTGAAACGCTGCCTGCACCGGAAGCAAATGATGTAAAATCCATGCTCAAAGATCCGTATATATTCGATATGTTGACTTTCACCGACCAATACAATGAGCGTGATGTAGAAATCGGTTTAGTGAGGCATGTGGAGAAATTTCTCGTGGAAATGGGAGCTGGTTTTGCTTTTATGGGCCGGCAGTATCACATAGAGGTGTCGGGTGATGATTACTATATTGACATATTAATGTATAATGCGTTTTTGCATAGATATTTAGTGATTGAGTTGAAAGATACGGAGTTTATGCCGGAGTATATCGGCAAACTGAATTTTTACTGTTCTGCTGTGGATGACATTCTTTGCCGAGAAGGAGATAACCGGACTATTGGACTGCTGCTTTGCAAGAACAAAGATCGTATCAAGGCTGAATACGCCTTGCGCGGCATTCAGAAGCCTATTGGAATTTCCGACTATGAATTAGGACAAGCCTTGCCGAAAGACATCAGAGGTAGTCTGCCTACGATTGAAGAAATCGAGAAAGAATTAGGATTGAAGTAGGTCGATAATTCAACAAGCCCAAAGGAATATTGTAAAGGCGATACCGTTTATGTCCGGTTACGCAAATGTGTCGTTCCTACAGTCCTTTTTTGAGATACCCTTCTACAGTTACTTAAATTAATAACATCAATACCGACAAGCAGGTAACCGCTGTTGTGAAATAGCGGAAGCCTTTTTCCGGCAGTTTTTTAACCAAGATGATACCCAAGACTCCGCCTATGATGATAAAAGGGATGGTACAGGCATCCAGCATCAGAGAGGAAAGGGTGATATTATCCCAGGCAAATACCTGTATGGGAATCTTCAGATAGTTGACGACCAGGAAAAACCAAGCATTCGTCCCCACAAAATTGTATTTGGGCATTTTAACAGATAGTAGGTAAATGGCCATCACAGGACCCGCAGCATTGCCTATCATGGTGGTAAAACCTCCCATTAACCCGAATAAGGGGCCATACCACCAATGATTGGAAAGGGAGTTTTCCTTACCTTTCCAGTCTGACCAAAACATGACAAGCAGCACTACCAAAAGGCAACTTCCCATTAAATGCTTGAATTCTGTAGGGGGAACCAGTTTGTCGACAAACAGAGCTACTGCAAATCCCACTAAAGCTGACGGCAACAATTTCAGCACGTATTGCCATTCGGCTATCCTGCGATAATACCAAACGGCCATCAGATCGGCCAAACACAAAATCGGCAATATCAGGCCGGTAGAGGGTTTGGCCCCGAAAGTCACAGCCATCATTGGCACTGCAAGAAGGCTGAGGCCTTGAATACCGGTTTTGGATATACCGACAAACAGGGCGGATAAAAATAATATTCCCCAGTCGTAAGGTGACTGTATCCATATTGAAAAGTCCATAACTTTAACAATTATATAGGTTACTAAAATAGGATACAAAGCGGGATAAGCCCCCCGATTTGACTTCGCAAAAGTAGGGTATATTTCTAATATGAAATTCTATTATATTTGCTAAATGTTTTCTTATATTTGCAGGGTGAAAAAGAAAGTATGGGTATACTGGAACGTAAAATCATTCATGAACGGACAACATTATGCAGTCATATCCCTTATCCTCAATTCGTATTGCCCCGTCATAAGCATATAGAATATGAGATTATGCTGTTTACTTCTGGAAGTGGAAAACAGTTTGTCGGGGAAGGGGTTCTTGACTATCAGCAGGGTGACATTGCCTTGATTGGCAGTAATGTTCCGCATTTGCACCTTTGTAATGCCAAATTGAATCCTGCGATGAGTTTTGAACCAAGTGCCGGAGAGGCTTTGCAGTTTCATCCGAAAATGTTTCCTTCTGAGTTGGAGGAGGTTCCTGATTACCAATTTATTTATCAGTTGCTTCAGAAGAGCCAATATGGGATACGTTTTTATGATAAAGAGTTGTTCGAGGAATTGAGACAACGGTTTCAAGAAATCGATCGTTACGAATATACCCACCGAATAATAGGCCTGTTCCGTATTTTGGAGCTATTGTCCACTTGTAAAAGCACGAAGCTGATGTCCGCTACGGCATATAGCAGTACAAATTTTGCTGTAGAGGCGAATGAGCCGGTCAGTAAAATATATACTTATTTGTTCAACCATTATAAAGAGAAAATCACATTGCGGGAAATTGCTGACTATGTCAAGCAGAATCCGTCGGCGCTATGTCGGTATTTCCGGCAACGGACAGATAAAAGCATTTTCCAATGTCTTGCAGAAATTCGGGTTGAACATGCTTGTAAATTATTGTCGTATTCTAATTTGAGTGTCTCTCAAATAGCCTACGAATCAGGCTATGGTAATGTTCCATATTTTATCAAGCAATTTGAAAGTATAACCCGGCAAACTCCCAAGGAGTATCGTATTTCTCTTTTGCAAGGTTCGGAGAACCGGATAAAAAGTAGTACATTTGGTGCCCGATAACAATTAGAACAATGGCAGAAAGAGGAAAAAATACAGGAGGAAAAGGAAGACAGAAACCGGTTATAGTACCTGATATGGGGCGTTTGCAACCACAAGCCCGTGAGTTGGAAGAGGCGGTGTTAGGCGCTCTGATGCTTGAAAAGGATGCCTATTCCATCGTCAGCGAGATCTTGAAACCGGAGAGTTTCTATGAGAAAGCACATGAGAAAATTTATGCAGCCATCGTAGATTTGGCGATCAGCCAGCGTCCGGTGGATATGCTGACCGTCACCGAGCAACTGAAGAAACGCGGCGAGCTGGAAGAGGTAGGCGGCCCGTTCTATATCTCCCAGCTGACCAGCAAGGTGGCCAGTAGCGCCCACATCGAATATCATGCCCGTATCATCGCCCAGAAATACCTGGCACGTGAGCTGATTTCTTTCACTGCCATGATACAGGGCAAGGCTTTTGATGAGTCGATCGATGTGGAAGATCTTATGCAGGAGGCGGAAGGAAAGCTTTTTGAGATTTCCCAGCGTAATGTGAAGAAAGATGTTACCCAGATCAATCCTGTCATCAAGGAAGCGATGGTTATGCTTGAGAAGGCTGCCAATCAAAAAGAAGGGTTGAGCGGTCTGCGCACTGGTTTCGAAGGATTAGACAAAATGACGTCCGGATGGCAGAACTCCGATCTTATCATCATTGCCGCCCGTCCTGCGATGGGTAAGACGGCTTTCGTCCTTTCGATGGCTAAGAATATGGCGGTGAACCATAACACGCCGGTGGCTTTGTTCTCTCTTGAAATGAGTAACGTCCAGCTTGTCAACCGTCTGATCGTGAACGTATGTGAGATTCCGGGCGAGAAGATCAAGAGCGGGCGTCTGGAAAACTATGAATGGGAACAGTTGGACTTTAAGATAAAAGAATTGTATGATGCACCGATTTATGTAGACGATACGCCGAGTCTTTCGGTATTCGAACTGCGTACGAAGGCCCGCCGCCTGGTGCGTGAGCATGGTATTAAGATCATCATTATCGACTACCTTCAGCTGATGAATGCGAGCGGCATGAGTTTCGGCAGCCGTGAACAGGAGGTAAGTACCATTTCACGGTCGTTGAAAGGATTGGCGAAGGAACTGAATATTCCGATCATTGCCCTGTCTCAGTTGAACCGTGGTGTCGAGGCGCGTCAGGGCGTGGAGGGAAAACGTCCGCAGCTGGCCGACTTGCGTGAGTCCGGTGCTATCGAGCAGGATGCCGATATGGTTTGTTTCATCCATCGTCCCGAATATTATAAGATAACGGAAGACGAGCGTGGAAATTCCCTGATCGGCCTGGCGGAGATTATTATTGCCAAACATCGTAACGGTGCGGTTGGAGATGTCCGTCTCCGTTTCAAGAGCGAGTTCGCCAAATTTATGAATGTGGATGAAGATGTCCCGGTCCGTGAGTTCTCCTCCAATATGAACGGTTCGGACCCGATGGAAACAATGCCTCCTATACCGCCGGCCGGTGCCGATTTCTTGGCTCCCGGCAATAATGAGGTGCCGTTTTGACGGTGCCTCGTCTATTTGCCGTCGGATGAATCTTTTTCGCTAATGTCCAGTATGTCTTTGACTATGTACCAAATGACGAATAGGACCATGACGCATCCGATCACGATGCCTCCGGCTTTTATGACTGTACCAATGTATTCTTCCATGTTTTCCAGGTATAATTTTCGTAAATATAGGAATAATATGATCACATTCCTGTTTTTCAGAATAAAAAGAGATTTATTTCCTATTATTCAGGAGTGTTGTTATTTCTGATATCAATTATTAAGATACTTCAATGTTTTTAATGAACTATCCAATAGGGGATTTCCACTTCTTGTTGTCTTTATAAGAAAAACAATGATATGTGGCGATACGGATTGGTTTTTCTATTTCCTTTTTTGTATACTGCTGTTCTTTCTGCTCAGAATATTTTACAAGAAGATTCGGTATGGGGATCGGTCGGTAAAGACACGATACGGCTGAATCCGGAATACCTGAAAGCGATAGAAAACGGGACTTTGATAAATATTGGGCAACCCTTGGAACTCGAATCCTCCCGACTGCCGATTCTGATAGATTTTTCGGAATATATAAAAGCGGATACTATTCGGCAATTGTTGCAAGTCGATTCACTTCCTCCGGCAGTGTTCTGGCTCTATCAGGCAGATACAGTGCATAAGGGCATACGGGGAGATTATCATAAGCCTATCAAATCGTTAGTCATAAATAATCAGATACGATTAGGACAGACGCCTTTTTACGGTAGAGCCGGAGCACAAAACCTTTTTCTGACAGAGGTGAAGGACGGACAGCGGAGGGGATCGGCGGGGGTTACCATAACATTCCATTTCTCAATAGAAGATATGTTGCGTTCCGCCTTTTGGAAAAGTGAACGGGATAAAAAGCGCAATCGGAAACGGGACTTTACCTGGAAGCATTATAATTCGTATCCTTAAACGGAAATATGGCGGCAGAGTGTGGTAGAGAAGCAGACACTTATCATAATTGACAGGTATTCTGTCAATTTTATAACACTATATCGTGGTTATCTCCTTATTTTTGTCTTATAATTCTTAAATTCTCAATATTATGATGATTCCGTTTAAGGTGAAAACCTTCTCTTTCCTGTTGGCTTGTGCCTGCTCGACGGCAGGGATGGCGCAAGTAGTGAATGACTCTCCTGTGAGACAGGTAAAAATATCCGGTTATGTAGGGACTCGAATCGCAGATTGTATCGAACGTCGTGTGAAAGCGCAGGATGTTGATCATCTGGTCGAACCGTTCCGCCACCAGAACGAGAAGTCGCGCTGGCAAAGCGAGTTTTGGGGGAAATGGATACAGGGGGCGATCGCTTCTTATCGTTATAACCGGGACCCGGAACTGTACCGGATCATAAAGGATGCGGCCGAATCGCTTATGGCAACACAACAGCCGAACGGCTATATCGGGAACTATGCACCGGAATACCAGTTGCAGCAATGGGATGTCTGGGGGCGCAAGTATACTTCATTGGGATTGATTGCCTGGTATGATCTGTCGGGGGATAAGAAAGCATTGGAGGCGGCTTGCAAAGTTGTCGATCATCTGATGACACAGGTCGGGCCCGGAAAAGTGGATATCGTCTCGACCGGTAATTATATCGGTATGCCGAGCTCGTCCGTTCTCGAACCTGTCATGTATCTGTATAACCGGACGAAAGAGGAACGTTATCTTGATTTTGCCAAATACATTGTCGGACAGTGGGAGACGCCTGGCGGTCCGCAGTTGATCAGTAAAGCCATTGCCGAAGTGCCTGTTGCCAACCGTTTCCCGCATCCGAAAACTTGGTTTTCGAGGGAGAACGGACAGAAAGCGTATGAAATGATGTCCTGCTACGAAGGGTTGCTCGAACTCTATAAGGTAACAGGCAATCCGCTTTATCTTTCTGTTGTGGAAAAGACAGTCGGGCATATCGTACGTGAAGAGATCAATGTGGCCGGATCGGGCAGCGCGTTCGAATGTTGGTATGGTGGGAAGGAACGGCAGACACAGCCTACCTACCATACGATGGAAACTTGCGTGACCTTTACCTGGATGCAGCTTTGTAACCGCCTGTTGCAGATGACGGGCAATTCCCTGTATGCCGATTATATGGAGACGGCTATCTATAATGCTTTGATGGCTTCTTTGAAAGCGGATGCCTCACAGATAGCCAAATACAGTCCGCTGGAGGGTTGGCGCCATGAAGGGGAGGAGCAATGCGGCATGCATATCAACTGTTGCAACGCGAACGGTCCGCGTGCTTTTGCCATGATTCCCGGGTTCGCTTATCAGGTACAGGACGATTGTGTCCGGGTGAATTTCTATGCTCCCTCGGAAGCGGAGTTAGTGTTGCCGGGCAAGAAGTCGGTCTGGTTGAGGCAAACGACCGAATATCCGCGGACTGATCAGATCGAGATAGAGGTCGATCCGACGAAAGAGACAACTTTCACCATTGCCTTGCGTATCCCGGCATGGAGCAAGATTGCGACAGTTTCCGTAAATGGGAGACCAGAGGCCGGTGTCCTGCAAGGTGCTTACTTGCCGGTGAACCGTAAGTGGAAAAAGGGCGACCGGATCACTGTTAAGCTCGATTTGCGTGCCCGTCTGGTGGAAAGGAACCAGGCGCAGGCCATTGTGCGCGGTCCGCTTGTTTTGGCTCGTGACAGTCGTTTCGGGGATGGTTCTGTCGATGAGGCGTCTGTTGTTGTGAGTAAGGATGGATATGTGGAGTTGACACCTGTGGAGGCTCCTGATTTTGCTTGGTTGGCTTTTACTGCCCCGATGGTATTGGGAACGGACTTGGAAAGCCACCGGACTCCGAGGCAGATTCATTTCTGCGATTTTGCTTCTGCGGGGAATACTTGGGACAAAACACAGCGTTACCGGGTGTGGTTGCCGAAGACATTGAATGTGATGCATTCACCTTATAAACCGTATAACCAGTAAACGGGAGCGCTTTACCCTTTTGGTAATCGGAAAATGTAAGGTGTTTATCGAAGCACGCAATATCGAGAACGATGACCTGGGGCAGGAAGGTAAATAAAAATTCGTACCTTTGTATCCTTAAAAATACAAGATACGTGGAAGAATATCTGAAACAATTAAATGAAAGTCAGCGCGAAGCAGTTGTCTATACCGACGGGCCTTCGCTTGTGGTAGCCGGGGCCGGATCGGGAAAGACACGCGTGCTGACCTATAAGATAGCTTATCTGTTAAGGCAAGGGTTGCCTCCCCAAAGTATTCTGGCACTTACTTTTACCAATAAGGCGGCACGCGAGATGAAAGAGCGTATCGCCTCCCTGACGGACGAACGGACGGCACGACGGTTATGGATGGGAACGTTCCATTCCATCTTTTCCCGTATTCTCCGTTCCGAGGCGGAGCGTATCGGCTATCCGTCCAATTTTACCATTTACGATGCGACAGATTCCAAAAGCTTGCTCCGTTCCATTATGAAGGAGATGCAGCTCGATGACAAAGTGTATCGGCTGGGAATGGTGCAAAGTCGTATCTCGAATGCGAAAAACGCGCTTATTACCTATAAGGCGTATGAGCAGAACAAGGAGTTGGTGCAACATGATATAGATTCGAAAGTCCCTTTGTTGCGTGAGATATATAAGCGGTATCAGAACCGTTGCCAACAAGCGGGGGCGATGGATTTCGACGATTTGTTGTTGCAAACGAACATCCTCTTCCGCGATCATCCGGACGTATTGGAGAAATACAGGAGCTTTTTCCAGTTTGTGCTGGTGGACGAGTATCAGGATACGAACTTTGCACAGCATCTGATCGTTCAGCGTTTGTGCGAAGTGCATCGGCGTATCTGTGTGGTTGGGGATGATGCGCAAAGTATCTATTCTTTCCGAGGAGCCAATATCGATAATATCCTGCAATTCAAGAACCAGTATCCGGGTTGCCGTATTTTCAAACTGGAACGGAATTACCGTTCGACACAGAATATTGTGAATGCGGCAAACAGCCTGATCCATAAGAACACGAAGCAGATCCAAAAAACCGTTTATTCGGAAAAGGAGGAAGGGAGCAAAGTCGCCATCTGTTCGTCCTATTCCGATTATGAAGAGGGATATGCTGTTGCCGGTAAGATTAACGATATGAGGATGCGGAATTATGATTATGCCGATTTTGCCATCCTGTACCGGACAAATGCACAGTCTCGCATCTTGGAAGAAGCTTTGCGTAAAAGGGGAATCCCTTATAAGATATACGGAGGTCTGTCTTTCTATCAGCGTAAGGAAGTGAAGGATGTCATCTCATATCTTCGCCTGATTGTCAACCCGCATGATGAGGAGGCCTTCAAACGTGTGCTCAACTATCCGGCTCGAGGGATAGGCGATACGACTCTCAATAAATTAATCGTTGCCGCCACTGATCATAACGTCAGTTTGTGGACCGTGTTGAACGATCCGATCGGGTACGCTTTGCCGGTCAATAATGGTACGGCAAAGAAGCTAAGTGATTTCCGGGAGCTTATTTCCGGTTTTATCGAACGTAATGTTAAACTCTCTGCCGAAGAAATCGCTGCAGCGGTGGTGAAGGAGAGCGGCATTGTCAGTGTCTTGTTTCAGGATCGTTCGGTGGAAGGGATCAGCAAGCAGGAAAACTTGCAGGAGTTATTGAAAGGCATTGCCGAGTTTTGCGAGATACGCCGCGAAGAAGGAGCGGAGCATGTATCGCTTGCCGACTTCCTGTCTGAGGTGTCGTTATTGACAGATCAGGATAACGATAAGGAAGAACAGGCAAACAAGGTGACAATGATGACGGTGCATGCAGCCAAAGGTTTGGAGTTCCGGAATGTTTTCGTTGTCGGGTTGGAAGAGGACCTGTTCCCTTCTGCCATGTCGAAAGACAATCCGAGGGCGGTGGAGGAAGAACGCCGCCTTTTCTACGTCGCTATTACCCGTGCGGAGGAAAATTGTGTGCTGACATATGCCAAAAGCCGTTACCGTAATGGCCAGAGTGCGATGTGTTCGCCCAGCCGCTTCTTGAGAGATATCGATACCAAATATATTTATGCGTCGGCAGATGTTGCTACTGATGGTTCATTTGCCGGCACCCGTCGTTCTTCGGCTTTTTCCTCTCCTTTCCGCCAACCGAAGGCAATGGAAGAAGACGCTTATGTCTCTCCGGTCGCTCAGGCAGTCGGACGGCAGGCACGTCTGACACGGATGGAAGCGGCTTCTTCGTCTCCCTCTTCTGTTTCGACGTCTGATCTGTCAGGATTGTATGTCGGGGCTAAAGTCCAGCACGATCGTTTCGGGGAAGGTGAGGTGACTGCCATTGAAGGAGAAGGCGGTAATGCGAAAGCAACCGTTTCGTTTGCCCATTTCGGTCAAAAACAACTGCTTTTGAAGTTTGCACGCTTGACAATTATCGAATAAATCGGCTGAATCAATTGATATTCCAGAATGAATCTCCTATCTTTGAGGCATTAACGAATAAAAGACTTAATTATGGGGAAATTCATGGAACAACAAGAGGCTTTGAAGGCTTTGAGAGAGATGAAAAGGGTTAAAAAAGAAGCGATGGCGAAGTATTTCTACGATTTATCGAAGTTGGCTTTTGCGGCAATGGTATTAGGAGGGATGGTTTCATTCTTTCAAGATGCAGATTTGAAGTGGGGAATCGTTATCGTATTGGGAATGCTGATGGCCATTAGTTTTTGTATAACGGGTAATAACTTATTAAAATAGTGAAATTATGGATGTAGCGATATTTTCATTCGGGTTAATGGCTGCTTTAGCCGTAGGTTTTTGTGTGTTTTTATATACACCGGCTGGCAAGCGCTGGAAGGATAGAAATTTATAAAAAATATCTCCCTCTTCGAGAGGAGCGTGGGGCATGTGATCTTCGTTTATCGCCTGGCAGCATTTTTGAAGATTGCATGCCTTTTTTTGTGTCCTGCTCAAAAAGGGAAATACTGTCAGGCTACTGCAATCGGTAAGTTAACGGGACCGTGTATTGTACGCGGACGGCTTTCCCACCTTTCATCTTTCCCGGAGTCCATTTGGGCATCGACTTGACAACCCGTAAGGATTCTTCGTCCAATGAGGGATATAAAGCCTGTGTCACTTTGGCGTTTGTAATACTTCCGTCTTTTTCGATAACGAATGTGACGACTACTTTTCCCTGTTTTCCCTGTTGCTGGGCTTCTGCCGGATATTTTATGCTTTTAGCAAGAAACTGCAATAATGCACTTTGCCCACCCGGAAATTCCGGCATGATATCACATGTGTCATAAATCTTGTCTTTTTCCGGTGGAAGCGGATTGGCTGCTTCCATTTTGGAAACAGTAGTGGTGGCGAGAACAGTCGGTTGTTGGATAACCTCTGCTACCTTTTCATTCAATACACGTGCCATCGCATCGATATTATTGAGCAATAGCAAGCCTGCGGCCATTAGAACCAGTGCCAGGTATTTCACTTTTCTGGCGTTGTTCGTCCTTTTTTTGTTTAACATAGTAATTCTCTTTTTAAGTGGTAAGACACTGAAATTGTTATATAAATTTGCAATAGCCGTATTGGGATGTTTTACTCCGATCAGATGGTACTGGTATTCTTTTTTGTCGAATCCGGCAAGCATGACCTGTTCATCTGCGATAAATTCATGGTTGATACCGATCTCTTTCTTTATCCACCAGGCAAACGGATTTATCCAGCAGGCGATACAGACGATTTCACTGGCCATCATGTCGATCGAATGCCATTGGCGGACGTGTGTTTGTTCATGGATCAAAATGTCATCAAGCTTTTCCCGTCGATGCGGATCGGGTGAAATGAAAATCCAGCCGAAAAAAGAGTAGGAGGCTTCCGCTTCCGGAAGGATACAAACTTCGGTGCCGTTCAAAGTGATTTTCCTACATTTCCGGTGTAAACGAGAAACAGTGAACAGCTCCGCCAGACACCTGGACAGCAACAGGCCGGCTCCTGCCAGCCAGATAACTTGCATAACCTTGAGTCCGGCTTCTTTCCAGTCGGAGGCGGCTATTTCATTGCTTGCCGTCAGGACTGTTTCTTTAGGTAGTAACCCCGAATAGTAGCCGACTATACCCGCTACGCTTGTCTGGGTGGACAACCAGCCGCTTAAATCCGGTAAAGGATAAAGGAATGCGATCAGGTAAATCGACAATAACACCCCTCTGCGAAGCCTGAAGAACGTATCGTCACGGAATAAGAGGCGATAACAGATATATAAAAATGCCAACGCCAGATTTACCTTTAGAAAATAGATAAGTATCGGAGTTATCATATTGATATCTTTATAATTGATTATTCTTCTTTTTCGATCTGGTCCATCAGGTCCTGTAAATCGCTTTTGGATAATTTACGGTCACGGACGAAGAAGGAAACCATTTCCTTATAAGAACCGGTGAAATAATTTTGTACGACATTCGACATGAAGGTACGCTTATATTCCGCTTCTTTCACACGTGGAGAGAAGAGGGTGATCGTTCCGAATTTTTTCGGGGTGACATACTTCTTTTTTTCAAGATTCCGGACCACCGATGCCACGCTGGTGTAGGGTGGTTTCGGATCGGGCATTTCGTTCAGTATGTCACGGATGAAACACGATCCTAATTTCCAGATATACAACATTACACTTTCTTCTTGTGCTGTCAGTCTTTCCATTGTCTTGTTGTTTTTGAATTTCAATTTACTATCTTTTCGCAAATCTACTTTATTTTAGTAGATGACAGCGTGCGTTTTGTTATAATAATTGTTAATGAAGAGGAAAGAGGCGTTTGGGAGGCCGTTTGCCTCCTTGCTTCCGGTATTGCGGAGAATAACGGGAAGAATATCTATTTTGAAATGTTAAAACATACAATAACCCCTCTAAAAGCAGTTGTTTTGCAATATATTGATAGTCAATGTTATAGTATGTGTTGGATTATTAAAAAATATTACCCTTGCGGGAAATTTCGTTTTCATGGGTATGAAAATCGATTTTCATGCTTGTGTGTTTCGATTTAGACTAACGGGTATTTTTCAGAAAAGTACAATAAGGGAGGAGGAGACAATAAGCCTCTCTCTTGTTTTTCGCTTTTTATTTAGTACCTTTGCACATATATACTAAATAGAATACTTACCGGATGATAGACTTCAATATGATACCATCCCCTTGTTATGTGATGGAAGAAAAATTGCTCCGCCGTAATTTATCACTGATCAAAAGTGTGAAGGAGAAGGCGGGAGTTAATATAATCCTGGCTTTTAAGGCATTTGCAATGTGGAAAGCATTTCCGATCGTGCGTGAATATATCCCGTATTCGACAGCAAGTTCAAAGTTCGAGGCCAGGCTGGCTTTTGAAGAGATGGGGAGCCGAGCACATACCTATTCGCCGGCCTATACGGAAGCGGATTTCCCGGAGATCTTGAGATACAGCAGCCATGTGACGTTCAATTCGCTCACGCAGTTCGAACGTTTCTATCCGATGGTGAAGGCAGACGGAAACCGGGTATCGTGCGGCCTGCGCATCAATCCGGAATATTCGGATGTCGAAACGGATTTGTATAATCCTTGTGCGCCGGGTTCCCGGATGGGAGTGGTCAGCGACCTTTTGGGCGACAAGTTGCCCGACGGTGTCGAAGGCTTGCATTTTCATACGCTTTGCGAGTCGAGTTCATATGATTTGGAAAAGACGTTGGGAGAGGTCGAAAAACGTTTCGGCCGTTTCCTGCCACATATCAAATGGTTGAATATGGGTGGCGGACATCTGATGACACGAAAAGGCTATGACACGGAGCATCTGATCGGTCTGTTGCAGTCGTTCAAGGCCAAGTATCCGAATCTCGAAATCATCATGGAGCCGGGAAGTGCATTTGCCTGGCAAACCGGGTTCCTGCTGACGACGGTGGTGGATATCGTGGAGAATCATGGCATCAAGACTGCGATTATAGATGCCTCTTTCACTTGCCATATGCCGGATTGTCTGGAGATGCCCTATAAGCCGGTGATTCGCGGGGCTATGGAGCCGGAAGAGGGGAAGCCGACCTATCGTATCGGGGGCAACAGTTGCCTGAGCGGCGATTATATGGGCGACTGGTCTTTTGAGCAGCCATTAAAAGTAGGTGATAAATTGATATTCGAAGATATGATCCATTATACCGTTGTCAAGACGACCATGTTCAACGGAATTCCGCATCCTTCTTTGGCTTTGTGGAGCAAGGAAGACCGGCTCGTGATGTACAAAGAGTTCGGTTACGAAGACTATAAGGGGAGAATGGACTGAAGCAATTGACAATTGACAATTAAAGAGTGTGACAAATAAAATTGTCAATTGTCAATTGTCAATTGTCAATTATTTAGTAATTTAGCGCACTCATTCAAAAGAAGAACAAAAATAAATTAAGGTATGGGTATTTTTAGCTTTTTCAGTAAGGAAAAAAAGGAAACTCTGGACAAGGGGTTATCTAAGACAAAAGAAAATGTATTTTCTAAGATTACCAGAGCCATTGCCGGTAAAAGCAAGGTGGACGACGAAGTCCTGGACAATCTGGAAGAAGTACTGATTACTTCCGATGTCGGAGTAGATACTACACTGAAAATCATATCCCGTATCGAAGACCGCGTAGCCAGAGACAAATACGTGACGACCAGTGAGCTGACAGCGATCCTGCGTGAAGAGATCGCTTCCCTGCTTACAGAAAATCATACGGAAGACCTGGAGTCGTTTACGGTTCCGGAAGACAAGAAGCCGTATGTCATCATGGTCGTAGGCGTGAACGGGGTAGGCAAGACGACCACGATCGGCAAACTGGCTTATCAGTTCAAGAAGGCCGGTAAAAATGTGTATTTGGGAGCAGCCGATACGTTCCGCGCCGCAGCAGTAGAGCAATTGGTGATTTGGAGCGAACGGGTAGGAGTGCCTATCGTGAAGCAGAAGATGGGTTCTGACCCTGCTTCAGTGGCATTTGACACGTTGAGTTCGGCAAAGGCGAACGGGGCGGATGTGGTGATCATCGATACCGCCGGTCGCCTGCATAACAAGATCAATCTGATGAACGAGCTGACCAAGATCAAGAATGTGATGAAGAAAGTGGTTCCCGATGCACCGCACGAAGTCTTGTTGGTATTGGACGGTTCTACCGGACAAAACGCATTTGAACAAGCCAAGCAGTTTACGGCTGCAACCGAGGTGAATGCTTTGGCGGTTACCAAACTGGACGGAACAGCCAAAGGTGGCGTCGTGATCGGTATTTCGGATCATTTCCGTATCCCTGTCAAATACATCGGCTTGGGAGAAGGAATAGAGGATCTCCAGGTTTTCAATAGAAAAGAATTTGTAAACTCCCTTTTCGGAGAATAAAGGGAGTTGTACCATAATATATGAGGAAAAATAAGGTAGATATTATAACACTGGGATGTTCAAAGAACCTGGTGGATTCGGAGCAGCTTATGCGCCAGTTCGTAGCGAACGGATATACCGTCGAACATGACCCCCATAAGATTAACGGTGAAATCGTTGTTGTGAATACCTGCGGTTTCATCGGAGATGCCCAGGAAGAGTCGATTAATATGATACTCGATCTGGGAGAGGCCAAGAAGAAAGGGAAGATCGGTAAATTGTTTGTCATGGGATGTCTTTCCGAACGGTTCCTGAAAGACTTGGAAAATGAGTTACCGGAAGTCGATCGTTTCTATGGAAAGTTCAATTGGAAAGAACTGTTGAACGATTTGGGTAAATCCTACCACCGGGAATTGGCTGCCGACCGTGTTTTGACGACTCCCCGGCACTATGCCTACCTGAAGATCGCCGAAGGGTGTGACCGCACCTGTTCGTATTGCGCCATTCCGATCAGTACGGGGCGTTACCAGTCCATACCGATGGAAGAAATCGAGAAAGAAGTCCGCCTGTTGGTGAAACAGGGTGTGAAAGAATTTCAGGTGATCGCCCAGGATTTGACCTATTATGGTTTGGATCTGTATAAACGCCATGCGTTGCCGGAACTGGTGGAGCGCATCTCCGATATTCCGGGAGTGGAATGGATTCGCTTGCATTATGGCTATCCGTCCCATTTCCCTTATGATTTGCTCAGGGTGATGCGCGAACGCGATAATGTCTGCAAATATATGGATATCGCCCTTCAACATATCAGTGACCCGATGTTGAAGAAAATGCGCCGTAACATCACGAAAGAAGAAACGTATGCCTTGATACGCCGGATGCGGGAGGAAGTTCCCGGCATCCATCTGCGTACAACCTTGATGGTCGGCCATCCGGGGGAAACCGAGCAGGATTTTGAAGAGCTGGTCGAGTTCGTAAAGGAAGCCCGCTTCGAACGTATGGGCGCCTTTGCTTACAGCCATGAGGAAGGAACCTATTCGTTTAAACATTATACCGATGATATCGATCCGGACGTCAAACAAGACCGGTTGGACTATCTGATGCGCATACAGGAAGGTATTTCGGCCGAAGTGAACGGCTCCAAGATCGGAAAGGAATTCAAGGTGATGATCGATCGGGAGGAAGACGACTTCTATGTCGGCCGTACGGAATTCGATTCACCGGAGGTCGATCCGGAGATTCTTGTTTCTAAAGAGAAGCCGTTGATCCCCGGAACGTTTTATAACGTACGGATTGACGATGCGCAGGCTTTCGACCTGTATGGAAGCGTACTTTAATTTGATATAAAAACTGCAAAGATGTTTGTCGGTTTACGAAAAAATAACTAATATAGCTGCATAATCTATTAATGGACGCGGATATGAAAAATAAGGAACTGGTTACTGAACTTGCCGCTCGTATGGGCTGGACTGCACAGGAAGTCGCCGAAACGCTTTCTGTCCTGAGTTCCGTCGTCAGTTCGCGTCTGGTAGACAACGACACCATCTATTTGCAGGGTTTCGGCCAATTCGAGGTGAAAAAGAAAGCGGAACGGATCTCGGTCAATCCTTCAAACGGCAAACGGTATTTAGTCCCTCCCAAGCTCGTTCCGGTGTTTAAACCCGGAACGACAGTCAAGAATAAACTAAAAGAATTAGGCGACCATGAATAACCGGCTGACGATACAGGATTTAGCCGGTCTGTTGGCCGAATATACAGGCAAGGACAAGAATAGTTCCGAGCGCTTTTTAAGGGAATTCATAGCGGTCGTATCGGAAGGTGTCTATACGGATAAGCTGGTAAAGGTCAAAGGTCTCGGCACTTTTAAAATTATTCCGGTGGAGAAGCGTGAAAGCATCCATGTGAATACGGGGGAACGTTTTGTAATCCCGGAACATTATAAGTTTTCCTTTCTGCCGGATAAGGAACTGCGGGAGCTTGTCAATAAGCCGTTCTCTTTTTTTGAAACGACCGAACTGGGCGAGAATGTCGATTTTACCGATATGGATATCGTGTCGGATGAACCGGAAATAAAAGAAACGGAAGATGAATCGGTCGAGGAGGTGATACCTGAAGAGAATCGTTTGCTTCAGGAAGAAGAGGCTCTTGATACTCCTGAAATCCAGGAAGCTTCAGAAGATATAGGAAGTCAGGGAGTCTCGGAAACTGATGAGGTGTCAGAAACTCCTGATATATTGAAACCTGCTGAAAGCCTTGAAAAAACTTCTGAAACATTTGAAGAAGCCCGGGAGATACCGGTAGTAGACCAACCCGTTTGCTCCGTTAAAGAAGAAGAGGATGAAGTAGCTCGCTATTCGGAAACAAGCGTAGGTGTGGATATGTCCCGGAATAAACTGAAATTGATTATTTGGGTGATTGTTATCTTTCTGGCCTGTTTTGGTCTTTGTTTGTCCTTGAATGTTTTCTTTTTTTCCAAAGAAGCCAAGGATATGCTTGATTTAAAAAAGAAAGTGGCTGTTTGGAAGAATCGTGCTGCTGTAGGAGATTCCATCTCTTTGAGGGAAGATACTGTTGTGGTCAGGGATGATGCCGCTCCTTTACCGGAAGACACGCTTTCTAAATTGCCGGATATGAGTTCTCCGGAAGCAGAAGAGCCTGTATTGGCTCCTCATGCCGGTTCACCGGATACGAAGGTAAAGTCTGAAACTGCTTCGCCTAAAGTCATTGCCCGTGTCAAGATCGAGCCGGGAAGCCGCCTGACGCTGATCTCGTTGAAATATTACGGGAGCAAATTGTTCTGGGTATATCTGTATGAATATAACAAAGCCATCATTAAAGACCCGAATAACGTGCCTATCGGCACTGTGATTGAGGTGCCTGCACCGGAAACGTATGGCATCGACCGTCGTGACCGTTCTTCCGTCGAAAAAGCCGCTGCCCGCCAGACTGAGATACTGAGTGGCAAACTGTAACGAAAACTCTCCCTTTTAAGTAAAATAAAACAAAATAGTTCTGCGCAGGTTAGTATTATTTAACTGCGAAAGTGCAGGATACGAATTTAACATTTCTAATTTTGTGCATCTTAAAAAAGCAAGTAAAAATAATAACAATATAATTGAAGAAAATCTATGAGTCAGACAGTAGACATTCGTGAGTTGAACGAGCGAATTGAAAGTAAAAGTTCGTTTGTGAACATGATTACGATGGGTATGGACCAGGTAATTGTTGGACAGAAACATTTGGTTGAATCGTTATTGATCGGTCTGCTTTCAGATGGCCATATCCTGCTGGAAGGTGTGCCGGGATTGGCAAAGACATTGGCTATTAAGACACTGGCATCATTGATCGATGCGAAATACAGCCGTATTCAGTTTACGCCGGACTTGCTGCCGGCCGACGTGATCGGTACAATGATCTATAGTCAGAAAAGCGAAGAATTCCAAGTCAAACAAGGTCCCGTCTTCGCTAATTTTGTATTGGCGGATGAAATCAACCGTGCTCCGGCAAAGGTGCAGAGCGCCCTTCTGGAAGCGATGCAGGAACGTCAGGTGACAATCAGCGAAAATACATACAAGTTGCCGTCTCCTTTCCTGGTAATGGCAACCCAGAACCCGATCGAGCAGGAAGGAACCTATCCGCTGCCTGAAGCACAGGTAGACCGTTTCATGCTGAAGGTCATCATCAACTATCCGAAGAAAGAAGAGGAAAAGCTGATTATCCGTCAGAATATCTCCGGAGTGAAGCCGGACATCAAACCGATCCTGACGAAAGAGGAGATCCTCGAAGCCCGCAAGGTGGTCCGTGAGGTTTATCTGGACGAAAAGATCGAACGCTATATCGTAGATATCGTGTTTGCTACCCGCTTCCCGCAGGAACATGGTTTGGCAAACCTGTCTAACATGATCTCTTTCGGTGCCTCTCCGCGTGCATCCATCAGTTTGGCGCTGGCCGCCCGTGCGTATGCCTTTATCAAACGCAGAGGGTATGTGATCCCCGAAGATATCCGTGCCGTATGTCACGACGTGATGCGTCACCGTATCGGTTTGAGCTACGAAGCGGAAGCCAATAACCTGACATCCGAAGAGGTGATCAGCGAAATTCTGAACAAAGTCGAAGTCCCCTAAATAGTTGAAAGTTGAAAGTTGAGAGTTGAAAGTTGCGTAAGCAGCCCGTTTTTAGCTCTCTTATTAACTTTCAACTTTCAACTCTCAACTTTCAACTGAATAATATGGAAACAAGTGAACTATTAAAGAAGGTTCGACGGATTGAGATAAAGACGCGTGGCTTGTCCCGCAATATTTTTGCAGGACAATACCATTCTGCGTTCAAAGGGCGTGGTATGGCGTTTAGCGAGGTGCGCGAGTATCAATACGGAGATGATATCCGCGATATCGACTGGAACGTGACCGCCCGTTATGTCCGCCCCTACGTGAAGGTGTTTGAAGAAGAACGGGAGCTGACGGTGATGTTGCTGATCGACGTGTCGGGGAGTAGGGACTTTGGTTCTGTGAATGTAATGAAGAAAGAAGTCATTACGGAGATCGCTGCGACATTAGCCTTTTCGGCTATCCAGAACAACGACAAGATTGGCGTGGTGTTCTTCTCCGACAAGATCGAGAAGTTTATTCCTCCCCAGAAAGGGAAGAAACATATCTTGTATATCATTCGCGAACTGATCGACTTCCAGCCGGATAAAAAGCAGACCAATATTGCACAGGCATTGAAATATCTGACCAATGCGATCAAGAAGCGCTGTACGGCTTTCCTGATCTCCGACTTTATCGACAAGGATGGTTTCAAGGATGCCTTGACCATCGCCAACCGCAAACATGACGTGGTGGCCATACAGGTGTATGACCGCCGCGAGACGGAATTACCGGCTGTAGGGTTGATGAAGATCAAGGATGCGGAGACCGGACAGGAACGCTGGATAGACAGTTCTTCCGCCCGTGTACGGGCCGCCTACAAGGAATGGTGGGACCGCCGGCAGGCTGCTATGAGCGATTCGTTTAAGAAATGTCGTGTCGATTCGGTCTCTGTCCGTACGGAAGATGATTATGTGAAAGCATTGATTGCTCTTTTTGACAAACGTAATTAAAGCAAACAAATGAAATTAATAAAGAAAAGCATTCTGTTACTTGCACTTGCCGGTGGAACGTTCCTGTCCGGCGGGAAAGCGTATGCGCAGCAGGCACTCGTTGACGTCCGTGTCGATTCTGCTGCTATACTGATCGGAGAGCAGACTGTTTTACATTTGACGGTAACGACAGACAAAGATAAGGCCGTCCAGCTTGTCATCCCGCGTGACACGTTGATGGCAGGAGTGGAGGTGCTGGAAATTCCGAAAGCGGACTCCACCTTGATCGAAAACGACCGCCTGCTGATCAAGCAGGACTTGCTGGTGACCTCTTTCGACTCTTCCCTTTATCTGTTGCCTCCATTCATGGTGATCGATGGGGCGGATACCGTTTACTCCAACCAGGTGGCCTTGAAGGTGTCGACAGTTCCTGTCAATGCTGACAAACCGGAGGAGTTTTACGATATCAAAAGCGTCTGGAAGCCGCCTTTTGTATTGGCCGATTACTATCCCTGGATATTCGGCGTGTTGCTGACTCTGTTCCTGATTTGTGTGGTTGCCTACGTGATCAAACGTATGCGTAACCGTCAATCCATCCTGCCGTTCAAGAAGCCGGAACCGAAACTTCCGCCTCACGAACAGGCGATCAAGGAACTCGACGAGATCAAGCAGCAGAAACTCTGGCAACAGGGGCGCAGCAAGGAGTATTATACCTTGATTACGGATACGTTGCGCCGTTATATTGTGGATCGTTTCGGTATCAATGCGATGGAAATGACTTCCGGTGAGATACTTGATATCATCCGCAAGCAGGAAGAAGCGACTTCTGTCTATGAAAGCCTGAAACAGATCATGCAACTGGCTGATTTCGTGAAGTTCGCGAAGATGAATCCGCTGCCCGATGAAAACGATTTGAGCTTGATGAACGCTTATTTGTTCATTAACCAGACGAAGGTGGAAGAGATTCCCGTTCCCGGAGAAGGTGAAAAGGTGGAAGGTGAAGTAAAGCCTGTAGAAAAGAATGATTCAAATATAAGTAAAGAATAAGATGATATTTGCAAATCCTACATATCTGTATTTGTTATTATTGCTGATCCCGATGATCGGATGGTACGTCTACAAACTGAGCAAGAATCAGGCAAGTTTGCAGGTATCGTCTACGGAAGGTTTCGATGCTCCGGGAGCAAGCTCCTGGAAAGTCTGGCTCAGGCATGTCCCTTTCATCTTGCGTATGGCGGCGGTGGCTGTCCTTATCGTGATATTGGCGCGTCCGCAGTCGACCAACAGTTGGCAGAACTCTTCGACGGAAGGCATCGACATCGTGCTGGCAATGGATATCTCGACCAGTATGATGGCGCAGGACTTGAAACCGAATCGTCTGGAAGCGTCCAAAGATGTGGCGTCCGCTTTTATCAACGGCCGTCCGAACGATAATATCGGGTTGGTCGTATTTGCGGCGGAGAGTTTCACGCAATGTCCGTTGACGACGGACCATACGGTCCTGTTGAACCTCTTCAAGGATGTCCAGCCGGGTATCATCCAGGATGGGACGGCGATCGGTCTGGGGTTGGCGAATGCTGTCAGCCGTATCAAGGACAGCCAGGCCAAGTCGAAGGTTATTATCCTGTTGACGGATGGTGTAAACAACCAGGGCGAGATCGCTCCGGTGACGGCTGCCGAGATTGCCAAGACGTTCGGCGTACGTGTTTATACGATCGGTGTCGGAACGCAGGGCAAGGCGCCTTATCCGTTCCAGACCGCTTTCGGTGTCCAGTATATGGATGTCGATGTGGAGATCGACGAACCGACTCTGAAACAGATCGCAGCTACGACCGGCGGGCAATATTTCCGTGCGACGGACAACGCCAGTCTGAAGGAGATCTATTCGGAAATCGACAAGATGGAGAAGACAAAGATCAGCGTACAGGAATATAGTAAAAAGCAGGAAGAGTACAAGAATTGGGCGATCCTGCTGTTCTCACTGTTGCTGGTCGAGATATTATTGAGAAATACATTGTTAAGAAATATACCGTAAATATAAAAGGCTTATGTTTCGTTTTGCACATCCGGACTTTTTATACTTGTTCTTCTTGCTTCCCGTACTGGTTGCATTCTATGTGTATGCAATCGTCTTGAAGAAGAAGGCAATAAAGAAATATGGTAATCCTGAATTGTTGGCAGAGTTGATGCCGGAGGTTTCTCCCAAACGTCAGCATCTGAAGTTTTGGCTGTTGTTCGGAGCCATTACGATGGTTATCATAGTTATGGCCGGGCCACAGTTCGGTTCCAAACTGGAGACAGTGAAGCGTCAGGGAGTGGAGATCATGGTTTGTCTGGACGTATCCAATTCGATGTTGGCGGAAGATGTTTCGCCCGATCGTTTGTCCAAAGCCAAACAGATGTTGTCCAAACTGACCGACGGCTTTTCGAATGATAAGGTCGGACTGATCGTTTTCGCAGGAGATGCTTTCACGCAGCTCCCTATCACATCCGATTATGTCTCGGCCAAGATGTTCCTTTCATCCATCAACCCGTCGATGGTGTCGACACAAGGTACGGCTATCGGGGCTGCCATCAACCTGGCTGTACGTTCCTTTACGCCGAGCGAGACATCTGACAAGGCGATTATCCTGATTACCGATGGTGAGAACCACGAAGACGATGCCGTGAAAGCAGCTGCCGCAGCAGCAGAAAAAGGTATTCATGTAAACATTGTCGGTATGGGCGACCCGAAAGGTTCTCCGATCCCGGTGGACGGTAGCAACAACTACATGAAGGACAAGGATGGAAATGTGGTGATCACGAAACTGAATGAAGAGATGTGCCAGGAGATTGCGGCTGCCGGTCATGGGACGTATGTCCGGGCCGACAACACCAATTCTGCGCTTCGTGCACTTCAAAAAGAGATCGATAAGATGAATAAATCGGAACTGGACAGCAAAGTCTATTCGGAATATGACGAACGTTTCCAGACGTTTGCCTGGATTGCATTGATTCTGCTTTTGGTGGATTTCATGACGCTGGATCGCAAGAACCGTATATTCAGAAAAGTAAAATTATTCTCTTAATGCTATGGATAAGATGAAACGTATGCGAAAATCGATTATATGGATGGCGGCATTTATGTTCTGTTCTGGAGCCGTGTTGGCCCAGAAAGCGGAGCGTAAGAATGTGCGGGAGGGGAATAAACTTTATGAGACGGAAAAGTTTACCGAGGCAGAAATCGCCTACCGGAAAAGCTTGGAGGTGAACCCGCGTTCATCCGAGGGGACTTATAACCTGGGGAATGCCTTGTATAAACAGAAGAAATTTCCTGAAGCTGCCGAGCAGTACCAGCTGATAGCCGGACAGGGGGAGAAGATGATTGAAACGCCCGAAGGCAAAGCTCGCTTGGCGGAAATTTATCATAATGTCGGAAATATTGGCATGCAGAGCAAAGAGTATGCCAAAAGTGTCGAAGCTTACAAACAATCTTTGCGCCTGAACCCGAAAGATGATGAGACACGTTATAATTTGGCTTTGGCACAAAAATTGTTGCAGGATCAACAGAATCAGCAGAATGAAGATCAAAATCAGGATCAGAACGAGGATAAGAAGGAAGATCAGGATAAACAGGATCAACAGCAGCAGAATCAGGATCAGCAACAACAGCAGGATGATAAGAAGCAGGATAAGACACAGGAGCAACAACCGCAACAGCAAGAACAGATGAGCAAAGATAACGCTCAGCAGATGTTGGATGCCTTCCTGCAGGATGAAAAAGACACTCAGGAAAAGGTGAAGAAAGCGCAGGCTCAACAGCAACAGCGCCGTCGCACGGATAAAGAGTGGTAGTTGACAAATTAAGAATTAAGAATTAAAAATTAAAAAATAAGGATTGAGGAATGAGGAAATTAGTTTTCTTATTTGTTCTCTTTGCAACTTTCGGAGTGGTAGCCAGAGCGGCGGATGTAACGTTCAAGGCTTCTGCTCCGGAAGCTGTTGTTATGGGAGAAACTTTCAGATTGTCGTACACGGTGAATGCGGAAGGTAAAGATATACGTGTACCGGAAATACCGGACTTCGAGGTATTGATAGGTCCGTCTACTTCCACAAATATGAGTACCCAGATTATTAACGGTAAAATGACAACCGAAACATCATTGACGTTTACCTATATCCTCCAACCGAAGAAAGAGGGTACTTTCAATATCGCACCGGCAACAATCAAGGTCAAAGGCGCTAATTACACGTCTAACGCATTAGTGATAAAAGTGCTTCCTCCCGATAAGGCGGAAGAGGCAACCAAAGGTGGTTCGACCGGTACCGGAATCAGTAAGGACGATGCTTTTCTGACAATCGATGTTTCTAAACGGAATGTGTATGAACAGGAAGGCATTTTGGTTACGTTTAAATTGTATGTAAGAAAAGATATCGGAGGGATTGATCAGCCTAAGTTCCCCGAATTTACGGGTTTTCTTGCCCAAGAGGTAGAGCTGCCGCAAAATAAGCAGCTGGTAATGGAAAACTATAAGGGAAAGAATTACGGGACTGCTATTATAAAACAAACGGTGTTGTATCCTCAGCGTTCAGGGAAGATTACGATTCCTTCCGGGAAATTGGATATTGTTTTGCGTGTGCCTGGACCGGCCAGACAGAGAACCAGCGTATTCGACGATTTCTTCGGTTCTTCGTCTTATATAGATGTAAAGAAAGAACTGACTACTCCCCCTGTAACAATCGATGTTAAACCGTTGCCGTCGGGTAAGCCGGCTTCATTCTCCGGTGCGGTAGGTAATTTTACAATGACATCCAGCATCAGTTCCAATAATGTAAAGACAGACGATGCTGTTACTGTGAAGGTGAAGATTTCCGGTAATGGAAACATTAAACTGATAAAGAATCCGGAAGTGGCTTTCCCGAACGATTTCGACGTGTACGATCCGAAGGTGGAAGTGGACATCAAGACTACTACGGCTGGATCTTCCGGTACGAAGACGATCGAATATATGGCGATCCCGCGTTACGCAGGTGATTTCGAAATTCCGGCTGTCGCATTCTCTTATTTCGATACCAAAACAGGTTCTTATAAGACGATTACATCCGAACCGTACAAACTGCATGTAGAGCAGGGTAAGGGGGGAGGAACATCTCCTGTCGTTTCTAACTTCAGCAATAAGGAAAGTGTTAAATACTTGGGTAAGGATATCCGTTACCTGAAGGTGAACGACATTCATTTCGTTCCGAATAATGAACTGTTCTTCGGTTCATTCATGTACTATATGTGCTATCTGATCCCGGCAATCCTATTCGTTGTCTTCTTCTTCATCTACCGTAAGCAGGTGAAAGAGAATTCCAACTTGGCATTGGTTCGAACGAAGAAAGCTAATAAGATGGCGGTAAGACGTTTGAAAAATGCCGGCAAGCTGATGAAGGAAAACAAGAAAGAAGAATTTTATGACGAAGTGCTTCGTGCTTTGTGGGGCTACCTGAGCGACAAGTTGAGTATCCCGCAGGCCAACCTGACAAAGGATAATGTCGAAACGGAACTGGCGAAATATGGTGTGGACGACGCTTTGATCAAAGAATTTATGGATATCCTGAACACTTGCGAGTTTGCTCGCTATGCTCCGGCACAGGCTTCGGATGCGATGGATAAGTTATATGAACTGACAGTGGATGCCATTGGCAAAATGGAAAATACAATTAAAAAGTAACGCGATGAAGATGAATATAAATATGAAAAAGATCGTATTCTTTCTCCTGGTTCAATTTGTTGCCATAGGAGCGTTTGCTCAGGAGGCAGCGATCAAAGAAGCGGAAGTTGCCTATACGAAAGAAGATTATGGCAAGGCTATCGAACTCTACGAAGGGCTTCTGAAGACTCATGGTGAATCGGCCGAAATTTACTATAATTTAGGGAACGCTTATTATAAGGAGAACAAGATTGCTCCGGCCATCTTGAACTATGAGCGGGCTTTGCTACTGGATCCGGGGGATGGGGATATCCGTTTCAACTTGCAGTTGGCACGTCAGAAGTCTGTCGACAAGATCGAACCGGTGGGCGATTTCTTCCTCCACCGTTGGTTCGACAAGGTTCAAAATATGGGGGCTGCCGATTCATGGGCGCAGACCGGTATCGTTTGTTTTATCCTTTTTATCGGCTGCCTGATCCTGTTCTTCTTCTCCAAATGGATTCATTTGAAAAAAATCGGGTTCTATTTGGGGCTGGTATTCTTGGTGTTGGTCATCTTTGCCAATATCTTTGCCGGGAACCAGAAGGACGAGCTGGTAAACCGGAAGAGTGCAATCGTGTTTGCTCCAACAGTGACAGTGAAAAGTTCTCCCGATGCAAGTGGAACCGACTTGTTTATTCTGCATGAAGGAACAAAGGTTTCTATCAAAAGCAAGTTGGGAGACTGGAATGAAATAGAAATGGAAGATGGAAATGTTGGATGGATGCCGAGCAAAGACATTGAAGTTATATGATTGAAAAAATACTAATTTACGAACGCGATGCGTTCTTTGCGCTTAACGGCAGCGACTCTGCTTTTCTGGATCGTTTTATGTGGATTTTCACAGGAAAGGCAGTTTGGCTGCCGTTAGCCTTTTTGATTCTGCTGGTTTTGATTTATAAAAAGAACTGGCGCGAGTCGTTATTGGTTCTGTTGGCGATCGTATTGGTCGTTACGCTGTGCGACCAGTTTGCCTCTCATGTCTGTAAGCCTATTTTTACCCGTTTCCGTCCGACTCACCATCCTGATTTTATGGACCAGGTGAAAATTGTTTTCGGATACCGGGGGGGACTTTACGGGTTTATCTCCAGCCATGCTGCGAACGCTTTCGGTTTTGCGACTCTTATGGCATTGATCATGCGGGATAAACTGTTTGGCTGGACGATTTTTTTCTGGGCGGTTCTTACCGCTTATACGCGGGTTTATCTCGGAGTCCATTTCATTTCGGATATCGTGCCGGGTGCCGTTTCGGGTGTGTTCTTCGGTTATCTGGTCTACAAGCTCTATTCTTTCGGCCGTTCGAAGTTATTTCCTGTGGAGGTGAATAACCGGGAACCGCTGTATTCGAAAAAACGTATCCGTCTCATTGTCTATGCAATATATGTGACGATCCTTATTATTATCATTTTTAATGTACCGCTTGCGGCTTGCCTGCAAAAATGATACATGTCGTAAAGCATATTTATTTACACGGAATAATTTTGTCGCTGTAATTTATAATGACTAAGTTAGTGGCACGAAATAAAACAAAGTAATTAACCTTCAAAATAAGGAAGCCATGACAAAAACTATTACATTTAATGAACTTCGCAGACTGAAAGACAGTCTGCCTGACGGAAGCACTCACCGTATTGCTGATGAGCTGGGAATCTCTGTTGAAACAGTTCGCAACTATTTCGGTGGGCATAATTTTAAAGATGGCAAAAGTTGTGGAATACATATTGAACCGGGACCTGACGGAGGTTTAGTAGTATTGGACGATACCACAATATTCGAACGTGCTTTGCAGATACTCGCTGAAAACGAAGAAGTATCGGAAGCACAGCAAGCGTAAAGAAATTCATTTTACAAAGAAATCCCATAGCTGAATCTAAAAAGACGCTGTGGGATTTTTTGTTTACTCAACATTTAGTGATTTCCGATTGTTTAATTTATAAAAACACACGAGTATGGAAGATAAATTAGTAACGTTAGCGATTCACACGTTCGAGAAAGCCCAGATTCTCAAAACGATGCTTGAAACAGAGGGGATTGAAGTCTACATACACAATGTAAACCAAATCCAACCGGTAGTTTCGGCTGGTGTACGTGTGCGAATTAAAGAAAGCGATCTGCCTCATGCCTTGCGTATCATCGAAGACAGTAAATGGCTTAACGAGGATGCCGAACAAGAGGAAAAAGCCGGTCCACAGGAGAAGAAGATATTGATACCGATAGACTTTTCCGACTATTCTGTCAAAGCGTGTGAATTGGGAATCAACTATGCCCATAAAGTCGGAGCCGAAGTGATGATCATGCACGCTTATTTCAGTCCTTATTTCCCGTCTGCTATTCCGATGGGCGACACGTTGGCTTACCAGGTGAACGAGGAAGAGACGGCACAGAATGTCCTGAAGCGTGTCCAGATCGATATGGAAAACATCTGTACGTTGATCAATCGCAAGATGCACTCTGGTGAACTTCCTGAAGTGAAATACAATTATGTTCTCCGTGAAGGTTTGCCGGAAGAAGAGATCATCGCCTACAGCAAGGAATACCATCCGTCATTAATCGTGATGGGAACTCGCGGAAAGAGTCAGAAAGATCTGGATCTGATCGGTAGCGTCACGGGTGAAGTGATCGAGGTGAATAAGGTTCCTGTCTTGGCTATTCCTGAAAATGTGCCTTTTGAAGATTTGAGCGAAGCTAAAAATATAGCGTTTGCCACTTCCTTCAATCAGCGTGACTTGGTGGCGTTCGATGGGTTTATGGAAATCATCAAACCGTACAATGCCCATATCCACTTGTTTAATATTTCGACAAGTAAGAACGAATGGAATGAAATACGTTTGACAGGAGTCAACGAGTATTTCAAGAAGCAATACCCGGAGGCCCATATCACCCACACGGTGCTGGCCGATGGCGATCTGTTATTGGCAATCGAAAAGTTTGTGCGGGATGAACATATCGACGTGATAGCACTCAGTACCTATCGACGGAATATCCTGGCACGCATGTTCAACCCTTCTATCGCCCGTAAGATGTTGTTCCATACGGACACACCGTTGCTGGTCATGCATGCATAAGCCATAGTGATCTGAAACAGTCGGCATCTACTGCTGACTGTAGAGGATATGGAACACCCAGATGAACGAGATCCCTAAATCTGCGTTCATCTGGGGTGTTTTTATTATAGGGTGGACGGTCCCCTTTTAGCCTTGCTCCAAGCTCCATTTCCCTTGTTTTTGTGCAGGTAGAAGAATCCCCGAATAACATTTATATTCATAAAAATAAAATAGTAGGGGATAAATAGCAGTTTATTACGCAGGTTCCGCTGTTCCATTTTGTAACCAGCATAGGCGGCAGTGTAAAACAGCAGTTGCAGGACGAATATCCCTATGTAGAAAGGACTTCCTGACAGAGCGAGGACAAAATTTGCCGGCAATAGTAGGAAAAGCATTAATGGGGTAAGCGTCCAACGCAATACACGGTGGCTGACATACTGGAAACTAAGTGTGCCGTAGCGGAAAATATTGAACAGGCCTTTAAGACGCCAGACCGATTGCAGGCCGCCGGCTGCTATTCGTATTTTCCGTTTCTCTTCTTCTTTCATGTTCAGGGAAGCAGTCTCTGTAGCATAGGCTTCCTTGCAATAGGCTATCTTATAACCTTTGGCGGCAATGCGGAGGGAAAGGATGAAGTCGTCTAACAAGGTATCTGCCGGCATTTGTTCGAATAGACAGGTTTGTATGGCGAAAAGTTCCCCTGCCGCACCGACAGCTGAATAAAGCCGATCGTCCAAATCTTTCAAAGCCGATTCATATCTCCAATAGATGCCTTCTCCGGCGGTCGCCCCTTGGGCTGATTGAGTATCGACTCTCTTTTCTCCTGCCACACATCCGACTTCGGGATTTGAAAAACTATGGACGATCTCTTTTATGGCATCTGTATTCAGCATTGTGTTGGCATCCGTAAAAACGACATAGGGTGTCGAGACATATTGCATTCCCCGGTTCAAGGCGGCTGTTTTGCCTTTCCGTTCGGGATTGAAGAGGACGGTGGCATCTTCATAGGCTGCCAGCCGTTCGTTTGTGAGGTCGTTTGATCCGTCGGTCACCCATACGATATGTAGTTTGTCGGCTGGATAGGAGAGACTCCGGCAGTTTGCCATCTTTTTCGGGATAATGTCTTCTTCATTATAAGCAGCGATGAAGAGCGTCACGTCGGGCAGGGGGACTGGGAGAGCCCGGATATCCTCCTTCTTAATTGTTTCTTTGATACGTACCAGAAGGTATAACAGGATTCCATAACCGATATAAGTATAAAAGACGATGAATAGTCCGAACCAAAATAAGAAGACGAAGAGGGAGTATATTTGTTCCATGCAGTTTTTTGTATAAATTATATTATTCCGAGTGTTGCAAATGTACTTAATTTTTCTTCCATCCCTCATGAATAGAAGAATAATATTTTTAATAGTATGTAATAATCAATATATTTTGGATTTTACTGAAAACAAATCATTACATTTGTTGACGATTAAAAAATAAACAAATCTAAGGGGTAAAATACATGAAATCTATATTGGTGACCGGAGGAGCCGGATTTATAGGGTCGCATTTATGCAAACGATTAGTGAAGGAAGGAAACAGGGTGATCTGCCTGGATAATTATTTTACCGGCTCCGAGCTCTTTGTGCACGATCTGCTTAAGTACCCCGGATTTCAATTGGTCGAACACGATGTGACCATTCCCTATAAAACGACTTCAATGATTGATGAAATCTATAACTTGGCATGCCCGGCTTCGCCGATCCATTACCAGTATGATCCGATTAAAACAATTAAGACTTCTATTTTGGGAGCTATCAATATGCTGGATTTGGCTCAAGAGCATGATGCCCGTATTTTACAGGCTTCGACGAGCGAGGTATATGGTGACCCTTTCGTTCATCCACAGCCGGAATCGTATTGGGGAAATGTGAATACAATAGGTCTCCGTAGCTGTTACGACGAAGGGAAACGGGCATCGGAAACGCTTTTCATGGATTATTACCGCCAAAACAAACTGAAGGTTAAAATTATCCGTATCTTTAATACTTATGGTCCATATATGACGGTCAATGACGGTCGTGTCGTTTCTAACTTCATTATTCAGGCTCTTAACAACGAGAGTATAACAGTCTACGGCAGTGGGCATCAGACCCGTAGTTTCCAGTATGTGGATGATTTGGTAGAGGGAATGGTCCGCATGATGTCGACCGGAGACTCTTTTACGGGGCCGGTCAACCTGGGCAACCCCGACGAGTTTACGATGCTTGAACTGGCAGAGCATATCATCCGCCTCACAGGCTCCCGCTCGGAGATCGTTTTCCGTCCTTTGCCGTCCGATGATCCTAAGCAACGGAAGCCGGACATTACGCTTGCCAGGAAGATGCTCCACGGGTGGACGCCTTCTATCTCTCTGGATGAAGGGCTTAGAAAGACAATCAGTTATTTCCAAGGTTTGTAAAGGCTGGCATATGTTACTAATAAGGCTACTGGAGATCATCTTGTTTGTATGTTTCTCCGTCAATATATTGTATTTGCTCGTTTTCAGCATCGCTTCTGTGTTCGGAAAACGGGAGAAGAGAGAGAAGGAGGCCGTTTCTTTTCGTCGTGTCGCCATATTGGTGCCGGCCTATAAAGAAGACCGGGTGATCATGGAGTGTGTGGAATCTTGCCTGCGGCAGAATTATCCTCATGACCGGTATGATGTGGTGGTTATCTCCGACCGGATGGAAGCGGTAACGAATGGGAGGCTGTCGGCTTTACCTCTTATTTTGGAGGTCGTCCGCTTCGAGAACAGTACGAAAGCAAAGGCGCTGAATCTGGCCATGAGTCATCTGTCGGGCTATGATTTGGCTTTGATCTTGGATGCGGATAATACCATAGGCCCTGACTATCTCAATCAAGTCAATGCTGCTCCTTTCAACGGAAACATCGTCGGCTACCAGACGCACCGGACAGCCAAGAATAAGAATACGAGTCTCGCTTACCTCGATGCTGTAAGTGAAGAGATCAATAACAGTATTTTCCGGCAAGGGCATGTGAATATGGGCCTGTCGGCCGCTTTGATCGGTTCAGGTATGGTCTTTGATTTCGAACTAATCAAAAAGATGCTATCCGATATACACGCGATTGGCGGTTTCGACCGGGCTTTGGAACTTACTTTATTTAAAGCTGGTAAACGTATTGATTATTTGCCGGATACTTATGTCTTGGATGAGAAGGTTCAGAACTGCCGGGATTTTGCCCGACAACGTAGGAGGTGGCTGTCGGCACAGATTCATTACCTGAGGGAGTTTGTTGGTGATGTGCCGGTTGCCTTGTTGAATAAGAATTGGGATTTTTGCGATAAACTGTTCCAGCAGATGAGTATTCCCCGTTTGCTCCTGTTGGGAGGTGCTTTTATTATTGCTCTGGTCATTTCTTTCATTTCCTGGCAAGTTTCCCTGAAATGGTGGGCGCTGTTCTGTATATTGATAGTCTCTTTGCTACTGGCTGTTCCAAAGAGTTTATATACTAGGAGACTATTCGTTGCCGTGATAGAATTGCCGGAGACGTTTTTCAGTATGTTCCTGAACCTTTTCCGTTTAAAGGGAGCTAATGAGAAGTTTATTCATACGGAGCATGGGGTAGAATAATAAAAAGATCGATATGTTTGTCGGATGTTGGAATAGAGGAAGTGAACTCCCGGAAGGGCAACAGGCTGAGCTGGAAGAGGGGATGGCTTATAAGGTGGATTGTCAGTGCTATCTGCGGAAGAATGTGCATATCTGGTTTTTCGGTGAGCTATATAATAAGAAGGAATATGGCTCGATAGACGATGCGGAAACATTTTTCACCTTATATGACCTAAAGGGAATCCAGGGGCTTTCCTCTTTGGATGGAGCTTTTACCTGTGTTATGAAAACTCCTGATTCGGTATTGATCGTTCGTGATCGACACGGCCTGGCTGACCAGGTATATTATACGGATAAGTATTTTGCTTCTTCTCTTTCTCTTTTGACATTGACGAAGGGATTCGAGGCGACACCAGATTACCAAGCATTGAGTTCTTTCTTATCGATCGGTTATATCGCTACCCCTTGTTCTGCCTTTTCAAGCGTTCGGAAATTAGGTGCTGGAGAAGTCTTGACATACAAGGATGGACATATGGAGTCCGGTCCCTTGTTTCCTACCGATGCCATAATTCCGGTTTCATCCGAGAAAAAAACATTGGAGGCTTATGCCGAAGAATACGCCGCTTTGCATATCGGAGCTATAAGAAAGCGTATCGGTGAAAGTTCGAATGTTGGCATTCTTTTGAGTGGTGGATATGATTCCGGATGTAATCTGGCAGCATTACGTTCCTTTTACAATGGCGATATCCGTTCTTATTCAATCGGGTTCAAAGGGGACAATTGGACGGAATTACCTTTGGCCCGGTGTATGTCCGAAACGTTCCGGACGATTCATACCGAATATGAGATGGACGGGAGCGAGATAAAGGCGCTTCCAGCTTTGGTCGAGCAGTTAGGGGATCCTTTTGTGGAAGGTGGATTAATGGTAAATTATGCTGTTATGCGCCTGATAGGGAAGGAGAAACCGGATGTAATATTGGGAGGAGATGGCAATGATCAATATTTCGGGACTTCCGGGCGCGAGGTCGCCTTGCATTATCTGATATCCCGCTATGGGATGAAGCCGATCGTGAATTTTTTATATAAGGTCCTGGATCGGCCTGCTTTTGATACAGATGCAAGTCCTTACCGGATCCGTTTCCACCTGGATAAGATATTGCATATTTTGGAGGGAGATTTATTTGGCTTTCCTACGTTTCGGTTAGAAAAACTGCTCAGAGACCATTCTTTTCTTTATTCTTCTCCACATCCGCTTCCTGATATGCGTAGTTTTGAGTATTTATATACCCAGCATAACTATAAGACTGATGTAGAAAAGATTATTAATCAGGTCATCTTGTTTAAGGCTTCTAAAATTGCTGATATGTTCGGCAACCATCTGGTCTTTCCTTACATGGATCTGGATTTATATATGTTCCTGGTGCGATTGCCGGTTCGTTATAAATGCAAAGGAGACAGTGTCTTTCGAATAGCTAAAGGAGATGTTACGGCTAAATATCTATTGAAATATCATTATCAGTCTATGCTTCCGGAGGCAATCACCGCAAAGAAAAAGCAGGGAGGATTTGCTCCTATGCCTGTCTTTTTCAAGGATGACAAACAGCGTGCGCGGATTGCCGACTACGTCCTTAGTTCATCTCTTGTTTCCGATTTCCTGAATAGAGACTATGTGGAGAAGTTTGTCGTTTCATACGACAGGGAATCGCATGAAGCTGGTAATTGGTTCTGGTATAAGCAGAATAGGGCTATACAATATTTTAATTTGCTGGCTCTATCTGTCTGGTGGGAGAAGTTTGTCAAACAGGGTAATCAATTTTTCTGATCTTATTATGAGTTTATGAAGATGAAAGTTTCTATAATCATACCTGTTTATAATGTTTCCAAATATATCGAGCGTTGTTTAAAATCTGTTCTCGGCCAGACTTGGAAAGATCTTGAGATCATCTTGGTCGATGACTGTACTCCTGATGATTCGATGGATATTGTCCGGGGTATATTGGAAACTTCCTCCCGAAGTGATATTGTCACCATTCTGAAACATGAGAAAAACAGAGGCCTTTCGGCTGCCCGCAATACAGGCATCCGGCAGGCTACAGGTAATTATCTTTATTTTTTGGACAGTGACGACTATTTGCCGGCCAATGGTATCGAGTTATTGGCGGATGCGGCGATCCAATATGATGTCGACTTTGTAATCGGTAATTATGAAATAACAGGCTCGCCCCGTTGGACTCCTCCTTTATTATTGGATACCTGTCTGTTAGTTAATAACAAGGAAATATTATCGGCTTATTCTAAAGATAAATGGTATGTTATGGCTTGGAATAAGTTGATAAGAAAATCATTTGTAGATGATAGTAGTCTTTTTTTTCAGGAAGGGATTATACATGAGGATGACTTATGGTCTTTTATGTTGGCTTGTAAAGCTCAGAAGGCTTGTTGTGTGGATCAGACGACTTATTATTATACAATTCAATCAGATTCCATTATGGGTAAACCGTCAATGTATGCTTTGGAATGCAGGGTGAAAATAATTGGATGCTTATATGATTACATAGATTTGCATTCGAATTTGAAAGAGGTCTCTGATGTTTATGTATTGTTTGAAACTTTAAAAGCCAAATATTTTGACAGAATCCTCTATTTTTCGAAAGATAAGGAGTTTCAATATGCGGCATATGTTTCCTTCCGTACGCAAACGTATATTTCGCCAATAAAAGCATTACTCGTTTTTAATCCTGGTATCAAACTTTGCTTGCGTAATGTTCATAAGCTCCTTCCTGAAAAACTGGGCTTTGAATATTTTAAAGCATTTGTGTATATGTCGTATAAGTTATTAATAGCATCGATAAAACTAAGACAATGGAGCGGTCGGCAATAGACAGGATACGAAGGTGTAAGATTTCAGTTATCGTACCTATATATAAAGCGGAAAAGACTTTGTCTAAATGTATAAGCAGCATTTTAGAACAATCTTTACCGGATTTTGAATTATTATTGATAGATGACGGAAGTCCTGATGCTTCAAGTAGTATTTGTGAAGATTGGGCCGATAGAGACGAACGAATTCGTGTTTTTCATCAGCAAAATGCCGGTGTCAGTGCTGCCCGGAATAAAGGATTAGTTGAAGCCACAGGGGAGTATGTCTGTTTTGTCGATTCGGATGATTGGGTAAAAACTGATTATTTAAAAGATTTATATGAGGCATTATTATCTGATGATAGTAAGTCCGGGCTAATCGTACATGGTTTTGTCGAATGTCTTCCTGATGGCAGGGTGATTTCGGAAATCAAATTGCAGGATAAAATTTTGAAGGAAAAACAATTTGCTGATGCTTTTATTCAGGATGATATATGCAGGTTAGGGTATATATGCTCTAAATTGTACCGAAAAGATTTAATTGACAAGCATAATATTGCTTTTAATACAGAAGTAGCATGTTGCGAAGATTTACTTTTTATGTTGGAGTATTTGTTGTATTGTGATTATATCGTATATGGAAAAAGTACCCATTATATTTATGTTAGGTATTGCACATCGCTGTCTGTTCGTGTGAATTCTTTTGAATCGGAATACGTTTGTTTCTTGCAGTATATATCATTGGCAGAACAGATAAAGCATAAATATGGTCTATCGTCTGAGGATATGGAAGCTGTCTATCGTTCGTTGATGGTTTGTTTTCGCCGTACCTTGAAGACCGATTATCAGCCGGGAAATACTGTTTTAAGAAAAGAAAGACTTATGCATTTGAGAAAACTGGTAGATACACGTCTGGAAATGATACGTTTCTATTATCATCCGGTATATAAAATAGACCTGTTTGGAAGATACCTGTTATTACATCGTATGTTCTATTTATATGATTTACTGATGACAACAGTCTTTTTATTAGGTATACGATCCGTTTTTATGGGTCCTAAAAGTAGTTCTATGATAAGCAGTCCAATTCCATAAAGCAAAATGATGAATGAGTCCCGTTCTTACAAAAGTTTATTGAACGCCCAGATCGGTCTGATTTTTTATTTGGTCACACTGGCTTTATCCTTTGTGTCCAGAAAAATATTTTTGGATAATCTAGGGGTGGAATTTATTGGTCTGACCGGAACGTTAACTAATATTCTTGGTTTTCTCAATTTGGCGGAATTCGGAATAGGATCGGCTATTAGTTTCTTTCTTTACAAACCGTTGCAAGTTGCCGATCGTGGCCGGATTTCGGAACTTATTTCTATATTTGGATATGTCTACCGCAAAATAGGCTGTATGATTGGGGCAGGGGGAATTGTGGTCAGTCTGTTTTTCCCTTTGATCTTCAAACAGACACCGATGGAATTCGGTATTATTTACTTTGTGTTTTATTGCTATCTCGGTTCTTCACTGATCGGTTACTTCATCAACTATCGCCAGGTATTGTTGACTGCCGATCAAAAGAACTATATTGTCACTGCCTATTTTCAAACGGCCAGTATTATTAAAACACTGGTACAAATCTTATTGGCTTGGTATTTCAAAAAACTTTTTATCTGGATCAGTATAGAGTTCTTGTTTAGTATAATCAGTTGTTTGATCTTGAACTGGAAAATCGATAAGGAATATCCGTGGTTAAAAAGTAATCTTTCTGATGGTAAACGACTACTGGAGAAAAATCCCCGATTATTCGTATATACCAGGCAGATATTTATACATAAAATTAAAGATTTCTTACTGAATAGAAGTGACGAAATCATGATCTTCGCTTTTGTTTCGCTGAAAATGGTTGCATATTACGGAAATTATACCCTCATTATCACAAAAATAAATCAAATCATCTCCACCGCTCTCGACAACGTCAGTGCGGGTGTAGGACAATTGATTGCCGAAGGAGATCAGCAAAAGATTATGAAGGTTTTTTGGGAACTTACAGCTATTCGCTATTTTATAGCAGGTGTAGTCGTTTTTGGTCTTTTTCATCTGTTGCCGCCTTTCATCACTCTCTGGTTGGGATCGAAATATTTACTTGGCCAGAGTGTACTAATCCTTTTAATGATCACTGTCTTTGTTATGCAAACACGGGGAGTGGTAGATATTTTTAATCATGCTCATGGCCTATATGCCGATGTCTGGACTGCTTGGGTGGAAGGTGTTGTGAATCTTGCGGTCACTATCACTGCTGCTTATTATTTGGGTATAGCAGGAGTATTACTGGGTAAAATAGCCAGTATCTTGCCAATCATTGTTTTTTGGAAACCTTATTATTTGTTTTCTACCGGTTTTAAGCTTCCGGTTAAAGTTTATTGGAAGCAGACAATCCGTTATTATTTTTTGTTTGCTGTTGGTTTTTTTCTCTTTACCTTGCTAAGCCGATGGGTTCCTTTCAAGCCAGAAAGAAATTTTAGCAATCTGATCGGGTATGCTTGTTTGACGGTGCTCCCTTTTACTTTCTGTTATTTCTTCTTATTACTGTTTGGTGCTACAGGAATGAAAGATTTTTTAGGCCGGTTTTTCCAGCTTGTACAATTATTAAAAAATAAATTTTGCAGATAATGAAAAAAGTATCAGTTATCACAGTTAACTACAATAATGCGGATGGCTTGAAAAGAACGCTTGAAAGTCTTTTTGCTCAAACTTTCACTGATTATGAATCAATTGTAATAGATGGCGGATCAACTGACGGAAGCCGGGAGATAATCGAAAACTTTGCTGATCGGATTACGTATTGGGTGTCGGAACCCGACGGAGGTATTTATCATGCAATGAATAAAGGTATTCGTCAAGCCACAGGTCTTTATTATAATTTTATGAATTCGGGTGACCTTTTTGAAGATCCGACGGTCCTGGAAAATATATTCGCTTCTGATCCTACCGAAGATATTTTGTTTGGAAAGTATGCCAGTGACCGTCACCCGAAAGGAGTTGCCTATCCGACTCCTATCACAATGTTGACTTTGTACAAGACGCATCCGAATCATCAAGCTTCTTTTTTGAGGCGGACACTGTTTAATGATCATTTGTATGACGAAACTTATCGGATTGCCTCAGATTGGAAATTTTTTATAGAGTGTCTGATTTTCCGTCAATGTAGCTATGCACATCTTGATGTAATAGTTGCCCGGTACGACCAGACTGGGATCAGTAGTGTGAACCAGAAACTTTATGAAGAAGAGCGGGAACAAATACTTCATTTGTTATTGCCTGATAGAATCTATGCCGATTACATCTATTTGGGAGATGCCGATTCACCTCTTCTCAAACTCACTCCCTACTTCAATCGGACAAGGGGATTCCAGCAGTTAATTTATGGAATCACTTATGCTTTGATACGGTTTCGCTCACTTTTTGTCAGGGAGTTAGGACAACTACACTAAAATCGCAACTAAATATCGTATTTTGTATCTTGTATGAATATTTACAAAACAACTATCATACTATCATTATTACTTAGTTACTATTGATTATCAATTTATTGAGTTATGATAGTCTCTATTCTCAACTATCATGCCTCTATCATACTATCATCTTATATATTTCTTTATTTGATTGATAATATGTTGTTTATGTGAATTATGAGCAAAAAACATATAGACAGATAGAAGCGGATTTTTATTAAAAACGACGTATTTCCCCGGATTAAGAAGAGAAACAGTGTATAAAATCCTGCCAAACAAGGCGGAAAAGTTGTCCGACATCCCTGTCACAGCTCTCCGAGACCCGGATCTCCTGCCTTTCAACATACGGGTCTCGGTACTCCGATATCCGGGTCTCAAGCAGCTTCTCAAGTTGTTTTTGCAAAAAAAGGCTTGATTGTGTGATAAAATGTAGGGTATTAGAATTTTGATACGGTTACCCTATCAGGAAGTAGGAAGTCTTTTCAATTTATTTGTGGGGTACAGTCCCTAAAAACAGCCTACTTGAAATTTTCCACTTTTTACAGACTTTTTCCACTAATATAGGACAGAAGGTTGCAATAGATCCAGCAAACAGAAATACAAGAAATTCGTTTTGTATGCCTATCCCTGAAAGGATAATACGACCTCCTGATGTGCCAAAACCATGATATAGATAGATTGTGTATGCATATTGGGCTAACCAGATAAAAAAGCGATTGTTTAGTTTTAAGTTGACTAAAAATGAGGAGGAAAGAATACCAATAATGATTGATAAATGATATTTGGTATAAAATGTTGTAATATGCGGGTAAAAGAAATTCATTTGTTGTAAAACAATTCCTATAATAAGGCCCGCTAAATATATTTTTAGCATTACCGGGCTTGATAGTCTCTCTTTGAACCTGACAATACCTACACCGGTAAGGAAGAAAGGCGATAAGTAGAACGCATTTTTAAATGCAAAATAATTAGGAACGGACCTTGGTATTATACCTGTTAATTCAGAATAGCATAATAGGCAGGCTACAATCATAAGAATATACCATCTGGATATGGTATTCAGATATTTTCTTATGTCACAGATAGCTATGCCGATAAAAACAAGGAACAGGGCAGGCAAATACCAGTAGATGCTGTAAGGAAATATATAAATTTTCCATATATCGGGTAATACCATTTTGTTGTTTGTTCCAGGAATGAAATATTGGAGCAGGAAATATAAGGAACCGACAAATACCATCGGAAATAGTAGACGTCTGACCTTCTTCCTTAGAAAGATGGAAATATTATCAGCCTTTACGGGATGTAAAGCATATACCCACCCTGAGATAACAGTGAAGAGAGGCATTCGAATGTTTACAAAAAGATCGTATAGATATCTGAAAAAGGAATCATTGGCAACTTTCATTCCTCCTTCCGATGTAGAGCCGATAACGTGCCCCAGCACAACAAGTAAGATTGCAATTCCACGTAAAGTCTCTATGTGGCAGGATTTTTGTTTTATCATAAGAAATCTCTATCGGATTATTTTTTTAATCAAATCTCTAAGTTTTAATAGCCCTTTTCGAACCAAGGGTAAAGACTGGCCGTTTTTTATGTTGTACAGTACAGACTGTGAGTCAAATATCATCTCGAAGTTCTCAGTGCATAAAACGGGTTTTCCTGTAATTTTATTTATTTCGATAGCTTGTGGTAAAGAGCTTTCTATAAATAATTTATATGGATTGAGTCTATATTCGTTTGCTTTATGTGAAGCATGACAGTTTGCTTTTTGCCTGGCTTCTTTGTTTGGTAGATCCAACATGACCAATTTGTTGTATTTAACCTTGTTAGCCTTTAACCATATTTCTGTTTCCGACCTATATTTTTCCAGACGGGAAGTTACCAATGTGCCAATTGGGGCACCTGGGATGAATAGAGGCTGCGCATGAAGAATAAAGTTTTTATATAATATACCATCGTCATTTTGTTCGGGTAAGGGATCTACACATAAAACACCGTCTATATCCATACAGGTTTTTTCCAATACGGTGTGATTCAGAATATTCCATTGGAAATAACGAGGAAGAGGAACGATATCAAAAGCATAATCAACCATATTTTCTTTACCGGGAATAGCATAAACGACACAATATCGGATGTTAAACTCATTTTCCAGATGTTTGACTTGTTCTTTACACTTTTGTATAGCTGACCCAGACGAAATGCTGTCATCGACGATCAATATTTTTTTGTATCGCCGGGAATCAAAGAACTGTCCTCTTTCTCCGGCTTTGTAGATATGACCATTGATAAATGAACCGAGATCGGTCACAGGCCTATTCAGATAAAGAGCCAGGAGGTTTGCCGGAAACATTCCACTTCGAGGAATGCCGACAACCAGATCGATATCCCTGGGAATGATATATAAGCGCTTTAATATGATCTGATTAAGGTCGGAGATACTTCTATAGTTCATAATGTCTTCTTTTGAAATTGTTCGATAATATTATAAATTTTCTGGACACTATGCCCCCAACTGTGTGTTTCTGCAAAACAGATACGTTCTTCTTTCTTTATCGGATCATTTATTTCTTTCAGGGCCTTGTCTAAGGCTTGAAGATATTCGTCTTTATTTGCCGGCAGATATGTATGTGCCGCAAAAATGTCCCGCATGGTATGAGTACTGGTCGCAACAATCGGCTTCCCCATAGCCAGGTATTCGTCTATTTTTAATGGATAATTTCCGTTTGTAATATCGTTGACCATTTGGGGATTGATGCAGACATCGTAGCTATTGATATAAGCCGGTAAAGTTTCAACCGGCTTTTTGCCTAAAAAATAGACATTAGGGAGTCGGTGTATCGGATGTTGACTGAACACTTCGTCTTCCGGGCCTGTAAAAACAAAGCTGTATACAGGTCGTTCTTCTGCAATTTGTAAAAGCAGATCACTATCCAGACGGGTACTGTTGACTGTGCCGACATAGCCAATTATAGGATGGGGTATAGGCTTTATATCTTCCGGTATCAGCCATTTTTTCCGACCATCATACAGAGCAAGATTGACTCCGGTTTCAATAGAAAAAGTGTGACGGTTATATTGCCGGAAACGTTCGGCAAAGTGTGTAGAGTTTGCCAGGACAATATCAGATTTGGCGGCCAATAGCGGTTCAAGTCTCACCCCGTTCTTTTTCCAATAGGATTCTCCAATGACGAAGTCTCTGCAATAATAGATGGAAAGAGATGGGGTTAGGTACTCCTTTAAATATTGGCTGCGATAGATATCCGTATCTATCAGATGTATATAATTATTGAAGTTCAATTGAGTCGTTATTTGACGGATATAGTCTGCTATTTTCCGGTTATTGATTCTGTTTATCCAATCGAATAGGCAAGTAGTCGGTAATCCTCCGACCGGCAAGACGCAAAATGGGCAGTCTGCAATCCACATATGTTCGTTAATTTGACGGATGGGAGAGGCCTGTTTCTTTATCACATCCATCCTGCGAGTCCAGGCTTTATTTTTATTTCCCCGTAATCGGGTGGAATAATCCATCGGGGTATTGATGTATAAAACCCGGTTATTTTTCGAGATCTCCAAGGCCGTATTTTTGATGGTACTGCCTATTTCGATATCCCAAGGTTGTAAGCTGGTAATGATAAAGTCGCGATTCTTCATGGTGGTGTTATTTAGATTTGACGGTTGATTGATATAGTTTTAACAGTTCACAGGCTGTCTGTTCCCATGAAAAACATTTGGCACGTTCGAGCCCATAAGCCGATTGTTTTTGATAGTATTCTTTATCCTGTTCCAATAAAAGGAGTTGGGCTGCTATCGATCGCTCGTCTGTCGGGTCCGTCAGAATAGCGCCTTCTCCTCCGATCTCCGGCATGGATGAGGTGTCGGACGTTATTACTGGGATGCCGCAAGCCATTGCTTCCAGCAAGGGGATACCGAAACTTTCCCGCAAAGATGTATAGAGAAAAGCGAAAGCACCATTGTATATAAAAGGCAAATCGGTATTGGGGATATATCCCAGTAGATACAGGTAAGGGCGTATATTCTCCAAACCTGTTTCTTTTAGCATCTCATCTACAAATTCCGGTTTCAGGTCTGCGATTAATAGAGGGCGCTTCTCTTTGGATTGTTGCAGATACGAATAATATGCTTTCAATGTACGGGGCGTATTTTTCTTGGGATCTGTATTCCCTAAGAAAAACAAATAGCCGGTTACCGGTATGTATTTTTGTATGACTGTTTCTATGTTGTCCAACGGCTGAAAATGATTACTAAAACCATTATAGATAGCCATAATCTTGTTTTCCGGCAAATGAAGCGTTTCCCGTATACGGTTGCATTCGAAATGAGATACGGTGATTATTTTTCGGCATTTAGGCAAAATGCGAGGCACAACCAGACGCCTGTAGCACCTTCCCATATTTTGGTATAAGGATTTACTGCTGCCCTGTCTATTCTCCAAAAAAATAATATCGTGAAGAGTCAGAATCAGAGGAACCTGAATACGCAAAGGAGCAGTATTGCTTGTGCAATGGAGTAAATCCGGTTTACACTTATTTATCGCACGCGGTAATGCCCATTGTTCCCAAAGCGGATAGGTCGGACATTTCACTTCGATGATATGTACATTATCCGTTTCTCCCAGGCAGTGATCTGTTCCCGGACTTACAAAAATGAAATATTCATTTTCTTTATCGATCTTCTGCAGTTCCCGGACGGTTTCGAGGACTACGAAATCCATTCCGTGCTTGTTCGGGCGAAAAATGCGTTGTGCTTCTATTGCGATTTTCATTTTGTCGGGTTTTATATTAATTGTTATCGGATGAATGATCACCGTGTACCGTATGAATAAATTTTTTGTTTGCTCCTCTCAGGCGGAAAAGATTGAGGAACATTAAAATGAACAGAAGCGGCAGGCTGATGATGGCTTTCTGGAAACGATTGTCCACCAGATAATCCGGTATCGCCATGAAAAATGAAATGATCAGTATGAATGTGATTCCCCACCATTTAAGAGATAAAGACCAATCGTACCAAGTTGTTACAATTGAAAATATCACCAGAAAACCAAATAAGATTATTCGCGGAGGCATCATCCATTGCAAAAGTTTGTCACAATAATCCCAGTTGCCTGAGAAGAAAGCTTTGGGGAGCTTCCATAAGCCGGAAAACAAATTCGTGAATTGTGTAGCGATCCATCTGCGTCGTTGTTCGTAGAACTGTCCTTTCTTTTCGATTTTTTCATCATAAGTATAAACGTCTTCCAGAAATTCGATATAGATATTCTGTGAAAGCAACATGCTTTCAAGTTGTTTATCCACTCCGACATGAGTCGCTTTATAAATGTATTGTATAAGCCAATCATAATCGAAAGCCATGCCGGAACCTATCAATGCGGAGGAAAAGCCCAGGCGGGTATGCCCGGAACGGAAAATGGAATTATTTATCTCTTCGCTGACCGCATCCAGAACGGCTGTATTGGTATTCCTGTTTTTGGCAACTCGATGTGTTTGTATGGCGAGGCAGCCGGAATAATAGGCATCGTTCAATTTATTCAGGAAAGATGCGTTCACGATGTTGTCCGCATCCATGATTACGACCATGTCACATTTTTCAGTTTTTGTACTCAGGTAGTCCATGGCGAGACGGAGCGCATTCGTTTTGGTACTTTGGGCATATCCAGCTTCCAATACTGTGATGGATGGTAATGCTTTGAGTGTTTGAATAGTTCTTTCCCGCATTTTGTCGGTTATCACGATAATCTCATACATATAGGAAGGGTAATCCTGTTCCAAAAATGAACAAACAGAATTAATAATGACTGCATCTTCCTGGTAGGCAGGAAATAGAACGACAAAGCGGTGTTTCTTCCGGGCAGGAGGATATTTGTTCCTTGTCTTTTTCAGTGAAGCCAATGAAAAAATGAAAATATACAATACTGCTATCAGAAACAAAAGAAATACGATTGCATCTGCATATTCTATCAGTTTATCCCCATTGGAGAACCACCATTTGTTTATTTCATATTCAAAATCCATGCTATAATATGTTTGTATTGGGTTCTAATTTTGTTTGTCCTGTCAATTCATTGTCATACGATTTTCCTAAAACAAGAAAAGTCTGAAATATATACGCGATATATCCTGTCGGGTACTGCCAGAAAAAATTATTGCCGTATGCACTGAGCATGATACCCCATAGACCGCAATTCATGGCTATCAACATGCCTTTCAGCTCCCTGTTTCGTATGCGGAACATGATCAGATAGGCACTGTATGTAATGATAAACAATAAAATGACGATATGCAGGCATAATCCGACGATCCCAAACTGTACCCAAATATTGACATAGTGTGAGTCTGTCGGTACCTCGGTTGTAAAACGGTGGGAAAAGCGTCTTCCTTCTATGCCTGCCAACCCGACTCCTTCTCCGAATGGTTTATGAACCATATATTCGGCAAGTCGTTTCTGATTTGCTTTCCTGACCAGATAAGAAGCGTCTTTTTCCGGATGAAAAGCTGTGCGCATACGATGTATCTGCCGGTTTGAATCCCAAATATGTGTTTGAGCGAAAAAAATATAAATAAAAAGTAAACAGATTGCTCCTCCCACAATATAGCGGACATTTTTATTAAGCAGGATAAACATGGCTAATCCTCCAAGTGGGACGATCATGGCGCCGCGTGTACCGGACATTATTAGTCCATAAGCAGCAAATAGAGACACGAACCTGTAGTAATACCGGAGCTTCTTATTGGACATATAAAAAGATAAAATCATAAAAACGACTGCTGCCATTCCCATATTGGAACCAAAATTTCCAGCATCCGAAAAAATGGAAAAGTAACGGATTCCACTTGGTAAAAGATGTGTTTTATAGCTTTCACTTCTTATTAGCCAGGCATTTTCTCCAGCATCAAACCCTATATAACGTTGTATAAGTGCTTTAGCGATCGCTATCAAGGTGAAAATGGATAACAGGAATAATATTCTTTTGATATCCAACACTCTGCTTAATAGCAGGGAGGTTAATAACACCAATAGCGTAAAATTGTAAAAAGAATTGCGAGTATATACCCAGGCTTCTATGACTGCGGATGGATTGAACAACTCAAAAAACACATAGATCATCCATACAAGAGATATATACAGTAGTTTATTGTTGGCTCTTTGCCAGGGTATTTTCCCTCCGCATAAAGAATAGAGGAAAATACATACCAATAGAAATATAATAAAAGCATCCATCATCACACTGCTGTTTTGGATATTCACATAACGTAATATCCCGATGAAAAAATAGTTCAATGTAAATAGGGTTATAAATCCCCAGTAGGGTTTATTAAGCACGGTAACGATGTAAAAAGTAAGAAAAGGAACTATCACGACAGCTGCCGCCATCAACCATATTTGTTGTATTAATGCATAAGCTAACAGTATAAGCCCTATAACCAATAGCGGATAGGGGCTGAAAGATTTAGTATCTTCTTTTATCCCTTCCATATTTATGATTTATTGGCTGTGAGACCGAATTGATTGAGCCGGAATGTCAGATTCTTCAATCCTGAATAGGGAGGAAGCTGGCCGGTAAAATCTTCTACAAATTCCCGTTCCGCACGGTTTAATAGCAAATAAAGAGGTTTGTCCTTGATCTGTTTTCTGAAATGTCCTAAAAGCTGGGTGTCACTGGTTGTCCATACCCGGCAGGCATCTGCTACTAACAGGTTGACTTGTGCTTCCTGCAACAAAGCAGTGGAGATGGGATAATCTCTTAGTGGAGGATATTTGACTATCAGGATATCGGGGCTTTCCTGTCCGTATGGAGGCTCGTAAATACTATGAATGCTATTGGCTTGAGCATATACCATCGATTGTGAATTGTAGTCTTTACCATAAGATATTATTTTGACAGTGAAACCCAAATCCTCCCAATATTCCTGTAAATAGGATGCAATAAAACTTTTTCCTTCCTGCTCTCCGAAGCTGATCAAATTAATGATTGAGGTACGGCCGAGTTGCAAGAATATATTTAATTGATTGCAACAATAAGCTGCGACAACCCTGTTCGAAGCCTTTGTAAATCCCCGGTATTTCAGATTGATGTGTCCGGTGAATGCTGCCAGAACCGGAAGACCGGTAAGCCGTCTGGCACGGTCTGCATCCCGTAGGGTGCGGTCCAGTAATTCTATCAGCAGATTAAATCCGATAATAAAAAGTATGCTACCCAAAAAGGCGGCTATAACCAGTAAAGATCGTTTACTTTTATCACTCAAGATAGGGAATGTCGGTTCGGAAATCAACCTTAGTGTTGCAGAGGTGAGCTGTATATCCTTCTGTTTCATTTTAGCCATGTTCAGTGCATGCAACATTTGCAGATAGGATTGTTCCAACACTTTGATTTCGCGTTGTTGCCTATCTATTTGTGTCCCGATGGGAGAGTAAATCTTATACTGTTCGTTGTAAACCTTTCTTCTTTGGTCCAAAACATCCAATTCGGCTTTCGCTTTTGTCTTCACGATCGTTTGCCTTAACCACTCGTCTACAAGTCCGTCGATTGCAACCCCTTCCTTACTTTCTTTATAGCTGTTTATCATTGTCGTCAAGGAGGATATTTTTTGTTCGGCGCTTCTTAATTGCTCTTTATATTTTAGAAGATCGGTGTTTTTATTTTGCATCTCTTCCGAATTGAATGTTTCAATCTCGGTTATTTTTCCATTGATCGAAGATATTTCATTCAGAGCTTGAATAAACTCATCATTGGCTTTCACCAATTTTGTTCGGATATTCATATATTGTTCCATTTTTTGAATGACTTTGTCCGCACTTTCGTGAGCCCTCCGGGTCGCTTCGTAACGGTTTTCAAATTCTGAATATGAGTTAGCTATAGCTTTGGTCTGTTCCGGATAGTTGATGACACTGTTTGCGACATTATAGTTGACTAGATTATCTTCCAGGCTTGACAGTTTTGCTTGCTGTCTGTTAAGTTCTTTTTCATAATAGGCAACGATGTCATTTGTGGTTTTATAGCGTATGTCTTCATAGGCGGCTCGCAATTCGTCATATATGAGTTTGATTGTACTTAGTGTGATGCCCGGATCTGTTGTCTGGTAGGAAATTTCGATAAGATCGCTGTTGTCCAGTCTTTTTGCGGTGAGGGAAGACAGCTTGTTGTAGCTATAAAATGGCCCGTTGCCGTTAAGTATGCCATATAAGAAATTTTCAGGATCGTTTTTCATGTATTTCATGAAATTGTCGATTGTTCTTTCTTCAGAATCTTTGTCTACTAATTGCAGCAAGTCTTCAGGTATGATTTTTATTAGCTCTTGGTAATTTTTGGCACGTATATAAACATTGTCTTCATCAAGGTTGCCGTGGACAAGATTTATAGCGAGTAGTTTGATTGCAATATTTTTCTGTATACCTTTTTCCTGAGTCAACTTGACAAGGTTATCGAACATATTCTCTACAGATTTCCAATTGGCCGGTTGCTGATCGCTATTTAAACCTGTGTCGGAGACAATGCCGGTGTAGATTGTTGCTTTTACGGTGTATGTTTTAGGTATAAAGCGAGAAAAATAGATAACCAACCCCGTGACAATAACGGAGCCAAATATCAGTTGATATCGAATCCGGTAAAGGAAACGTATTATGTATAATGTGATATTCATTATTTTTCCTGGCTGCTTCTGTTGATAATCTTTACATTCGTAAGCATCTCCAATAGTGTGACGGCGTTATGTAAGGCGGCACGGCCTTCTTGATAGGTAATCACAGCACTTGAACGGCGTCCTCTTTCAAGAGAAAGGGCGGTAATATCTATTTTCCCGTTAATAAAATCCTGTTCGGATATTTTCATTTGGGCGTTGTACAACGCAGCGGCATCGGATTTCGCTTTTAGTGTCGCCAATTGCTGGAGTACATTGTTGTAAGCCTGTAAAATCATCAATTTTCGTTCTTCTACCGACATTTCATATTCGGATTGCAGTTGAAGATATTGTGCTTTTTTAGCCTTGTTTTTTTGTTTTCTACTCACCAAGTCACCGATCGGGATACTAACGGATACTCCTGCATTATATAAATTCTGGTTATTTCCTATGTCACTGATTATAGGATTTCCATCTGTGGAAGAAGTAGAATAGAGATTATTCCGACCGTATTGGTATGTACCATGCAATCTCAGGTAACTAAGCCATTCCCGTTGGGTGATTTTTCTTTCCGCGTTTACCTCATCCCGTTTCGCTTCATATATTTTGACGGAAGGATGTTCATAGACGGATTGAAGAAACACTGAAAGGGGAGGTAGTTGAACACGTTCGTAATCATCCAACATAGCCTGTATGGAGTCGGAGTCGGACTTGGCTCCGACTTCTACAATTGTCGCATTGTCCGTATAGCTTTTGCGTTTTTGCGCCATGCAATGCATAGAGCTGAATATCAATAATAATATAAGTGTTGTTTTCATGATGTTCCTCCGTCGGGTTTAGACATTTTCCTCCTGAATAAAGGCTGTAAAAGTCCGGATGATTATTTTCATATCCAGGCTGAAAGAAAAAGTCCGGGCATATTTAATATCCAGTTGTTTACGCTCTTCTGGAGACAGACTGCCTCCATTTCCTCGCTTCTCAACCTGCCAAAGGCCGGTTAATCCGGAAGGGGCCATGAACCGTTCGATATAATTATCGGAAGTTAATTGTTCAGCCTCGTAGATAGGCAATGGGCGGTTTCCTACGACAGACATGTCACCTTTTAGAATATTGAATAATTGCGGAAGTTCGTCAATGCTGTATTTTCGAATAATACGGCCTACGCGGGTGACACGCGGATCGTTTTCCATCTTAAAAAAAGTATTGGCACGTTCTGTCGATTTATTTTTTAAATAATCATGCTCTGTCGTGCTAAAGTTATCGGAATATAGAAGGGAACCTGCCGATCGATCATTCGCTAATGGTACCTGCAGTACTGCAGAGGTAGAGGGGCCAAGCCTCTCTACCTCTGCGTTATACTGATTTTGCGTCTTATATTCAGCCAATCTTTTATCTGCGTCAGGATACATGGACCTGAATTTATAAAAGTCGAATATTTTGTAACTGCTGCCTACCCGTTTGGATTTATAGACAATAGGACCTTTACTTTCCAATTCTATAGCAATAGCCGTTATGGCGAAAATGGGAGATAAGCATAGTATGGCCCCTAAGGATGCGGCGATATCAAAAGCCCGTTTCCAAAGAGGGAGGTGGAAAGAGTATAATCGGTCCGGCTCTTTGTCTTTCTTGTCACAGATTGCTTTTTTACTCAGGAAATCTTCTGCGATAGCGAGTAAACGGAGCAGCTCTTCTTTAGTTATGCTTTCTGTGATGACACAATTGACCCCTACTTTTATATATGCGATCTTTTCTTCTTTATCCAGGAAATTCGCAAATAAAATAATATAGGCGGTAGAATAGAGCTTTCGTAGTTTTTGGATTGTCTCCAAGTCTTCCCTGACATCGTCCTTTTCTAAAAATATGCAAAAGTTAACAGGATCCACATGTACCATAGCCTGACAAAACTGTGTAAGTGTCGGACATTCTACCACGCGTCGATTTAAGGCTCTCTCCAGCCTGCCAGGTAGTGAAGAATGATTTCCAAAGAAGATATATTCCATATCAGTTATTTTACAAGTCTTTTAATCCTGATTCTTAACTCTTCGGGATTGAATGGTTTTATTATAAAATCTTCAGCTCCTTCTTCCAGTAGGCGTATTCGTGTTGAACTGCTTTCTTCGCTCGATAATACTAAAATTGGGATGTGATTGAAAAGGTTGTTCCCTTTTAAATAACATACGAATTCTTCACCACTCATCTCCGGCATATTCAAATCAGAAATTATACCGTCCGGAATATTTCCCTCGTTCATCCATGAAATGGCTTTTACTGGATTTTCCATATACACCACTTGATAGGAGCTGGATAAATAGATCATGATGATCTTTGCTATTTCCGGCTTGTCATCAACAATTAGAATCGACTTCATTATTGGCAATTTTGCGTTACCCTACAATTATTTGACTTTAAAACTCGTTGGACTTCTCCACTATTGGCTTTATCATTGAAGAATGTATAAAATACAAAAAACTCTGACCCACCTTGGAAGTCGGGTAGAGTTAGATTCTATAAATTCATTGGAATAATATGTGTCTTTGTGAATATGCCAATGCAAAAGTAGAGAAAACTTTTGAAAATTAAAGTATATTGAATAATATTTTTGTGAGAATAACGGTTTGCTTGAGGTTTTTCCGGTTTATTGTACCTTTAGTCGAAGTTTGGTTGGTGCTTTTTTGTCTGTTTCGCGTATAAAAAATAAGAGAGTGTGTCGAAACTATCCTGTTCCCGCGCCTCTCGCGGGATCGCGTTAAAACCAGCCCTATAAAAGTCAGATTAATAAGGCCTGTCCTTTTGCGTCCCCGCATCAAGTGCGGGGACAAGGAGATTTTGACACACTCTCTTATTTTTATTTTTCAACTTGTACCTTTACGATCACCTTACGGATATTGCCCTGACCGATGCCGGGTGCATGGCCGTCTTCGGGGAAATAAATGGCGAACTGTCCCGGGTAGATCTTGGTGTAGGCTGTAGGACGGTCAATATAGAAAGCGATGTCTTTTTGCTCGTTATAAGGAGTCGATTCTTCCTGTAGCTCACATCCCGGTTTCCAGCCGATTTTCTCCACACCTAACAGGGGCATCTGGATGTCGATGTATTTTTTGTGTGTTTCGATAGCAGCATCTTTCTTTTCTTTACCGAAAATACTGACGACGCTTACATATAAACGAGAACCTTCCAGTTCATACTTACCATCTTCCACCTTAGAGAAGTCCGTAGATTTTAAATAGTCGAATGCTTGTTTGAATAGAGGATGCAGGCATTCGATTTTTTCTGTGTTGTTTAATGAATCAAGTATCATACGTCTTATTTTTTAATTCGTTCATTCGTTTGATCATCGGCAAAGGTCGTATATTCGAATGTTAAATAATAGCCCCTTTCTGCAAATAATTCTATTAAAATCAAAGAATATTTATTTAGTTACGAAATAACCGAATAAACCGTATCTTTGTTATACTAATGAAACAAATTTGACATTTGAACGCGATATGAGAGAAACAGAAACAAAGGTATTGCCTGTTCTTGAAATGAGTTGTGCCGTTTGTGCGGCGAGTGTGGAGAGTACGGTACAGGCATTGCCTGGTGTGGAGAAGGCAAGCGTGAATTTCGCTGCGGGTACGTTGACGGTGACTTATAATCCGTCTATCATCACTTTGAAGGCTATGCAAACAGCTGTACAGGCTGCCGGATATGATCTGATAGTCGATGCTGAAGATCCTGTAGCCATGCAGGAGGAGATGGCTAGAAAACATTATAAGATATTGAGGAGGAATACGATAGGTGCATGGGTGCTGTCCATCCCGTTAGCACTTTTGGGGATGGTGTTTATGCATATGCCGTTTGCCGACTGGATCATGATGGTGTTGGCATTGGCCATTATGGTCTTTTTCGGACGCTCGTTTTATGTGAGCGGCGTGCGGCATGCCCTGGGGGGAAAAGCCAATATGGACACATTGGTCGCACTCAGTACTTCGATCGCTTTTCTGTTCAGCCTTTTCAATACTTTATGTCCCGGATTTTGGTTGGAAAAAGGGCTGGAACCACATGTTTATTATGAGGCTTCAGGCGTGATCATCGCGTTCGTGTTGTTGGGCAAACTGATGGAGGAGCGTGCTAAGAACAGTACGTCTTCGGCGATAAAAGGATTGATGGGGTTGCAGCCTAAAACGGCCCGTTTGGTAATGGACGGGAGAGAAGAAGAAGTGCCTATCTCGATTCTTCAGGTCGGTAATATAATCAGTGTACGACCGGGAGAAAAGATTCCGGTGGACGGAACTCTTTTACAGGGAAGTTCTTCGGTAGACGAAAGTATGCTGAGCGGAGAGCCGATTCCGGTGGAGAAAAATGCCGGTGACCGGGTGTTGGCCGGAACGATCAATCAGAAGGGCGCTTTTACGATGGAAGCGACAGGTGTCGGGGGAACGACCGTATTGGCTCAGATCGTGCAGATGGTTCAATCGGCACAGGGAAGCAAGGCTCCTGTTCAGCGGATTGTAGATAAAATAAGCGGTATATTTGTTCCTGTCGTCGTATTGCTTTCGATTCTCACCTTTGTCTGTTGGCTGATGATAGGGGGAGAAAGCTATTTCTCGTATGCATTGCTATCGGCCGTCTCGGTGTTGGTTATTGCTTGCCCGTGTGCATTGGGATTGGCTACGCCGACAGCCTTGATGGTCGGAATGGGAAAAGGGGCCGAACGGCATATCTTGATTAAGGATGCTTTCGCTCTGGAAAATCTATGCAAGGTCGATACGATTGTTTTGGATAAGACCGGGACACTGACGGAAGGTGTGCCGGTTGTTACGGATTCTTACTGGATTTCAGACGACAATACCCGTTACTTGGACATTCTGTACACGGCAGAGCAGAAGTCCGAACATCCTTTGGCATCCGCTATTATCCGTTGGTTGGAAGATTCCAGTGCAAAGGTCTGTGAGACTGAGAATTTCGAAAGCCTGACAGGACGGGGCGTGCGCATTCAGGTCGAAGGGGCCACCTACTGGGTAGGGAGCCAGGGATTACTGGAGCTATTCCAGGCCGATATTCCGGAAAAGGCACGTAAGCAAATCGGACAATGGCAGGAGGAGGGGCAAAGTGTTGTCTTTTATGGTCAGGATGCCCGGTTGTTGGCTGCCTTGGCGATCTCGGACCGTATCAAGCCGACTTCTGCGGAAGCTGTTAAGGAACTGAAAAAACAGGGAATAGAAGTACATCTTCTGACAGGCGACGGTGTCCGGACAGCTGAACGAGTCAGCGAGGCATTGGGCATAGATCATTATAAGGCTGAAGTGATGCCGAACGATAAAGAGGAATATATCGTATCTTTGCAAAGACAAGGAAAGAAAGTAGCGATGGTCGGCGATGGTATTAACGACTCGCAAGCACTTGCCCGGGCGGATGTCAGTATCGCGATGGGAAAAGGAACGGATATTGCGATGGATGTGGCGATGGTCACGCTTATCACGTCTGACCTGTTGCTGCTTCCCGATGCGATCCGTTTGTCCAAACAGACAGTTCGCCTGATTTATCAGAACTTGTTTTGGGCATTTATATATAATGTGATCGGTATTCCGTTGGCTGCGGGCGTTTTGTTCCCGATAAACGGACTGCTGTTGAATCCGATGTTGGCAAGTGCAGCAATGGCTTTTAGCTCTGTATCGGTAGTATTGAATAGTTTACGGTTAAAATTCATGAAATAACAATTTAAAAATAGAATGATTATGGCAACAACAAAATTTAAGACAAATGCAAAGTGTGGTGGATGTGTAGCGGCAATAGGTGCAAAGCTCAATACGTTAATGGCCTCGGATGACTGGTCGATCGATTTGACCGATCCGAATAAGGTGCTGGAAGTGAAAGTTGATCTTGCTCCTGCTACTGTGATTGCAGCAGTAAAAGAGGCCGGGTTCAAGGCTGAACAGTTATAAGCGGATGATTGCCCGGCAACGACAAACATACGGTGAAGAGGTAGCCAATGTCCTGACACATGGCGCCGGGATGCTTTTGGGACTAACCGCTATCGTTGTTTTGATGATGGCGGCTATCCGAAGCGGCAATCCTTGGGCGATCGGCAGTTTTGCTGTTTATGCTGTTTGTATGACACTTTCGTATGTGACATCTACATTTTACCATGCTTCGACCCATGCACGGCAGAAAAGGCTTTTACGCCGGTTCGACCATAGTGCGATCTATCTGCATATTGCGGGGACTTATACACCCTTTACTCTGGTAGCCCTTCGGCAGGAAGGCTATTGGGGTTGGTCGCTATTCGCCATCGTATGGATTGCGGCAGTGGTCGGTGTCTGGTTGAGTTTCCGGAAGATGAAGAAGAAAGACCATCTGAAAACGGTTTGCTATCTGGCAATGGGCTGGGTAGTCATAATTGCCTTCAAGCCCTTACTGCATGTCTTTCGTGAGACTGGTTCGATGGATGTTCTGTATTGGTTGATAGGAGGAGGGCTGTTTTATACGGTGGGCAGCTTGTTTTTCTTCCTGGACAAGTATAAATATATGCATCCTGTTTGGCATTTCTTTGTGCTGGGAGGGAGCGTCTGCCATTTTATATCGATTTACCTGTTGGTATAAAAGAAAAAGGAGAAAGCAATTGCCGCTTTCTCCTTTTTCTTATTACTTACATTCTTCCGGATGTTCTTTCTTGTATTTCCGTTCCCGGTAGGAAAGGATCGCAATCATAATTAATCCGAAAACAATCATACTACTGAATAAATATACGGCTTCCATCATTTACCTCCTTTTTCTTTATAATATTTAAGACCTACAATAACAAATACTACAGTAGCTGAAATACCCAATATTAAAACTAACAGTTTATCACTTGTTATATCCAACAACGTACTTAAAACAACTCCTGCAAAGACCAATTTGGCAATATCGATAAAGAAATCACCCAGTTTCTCATTGATGATTAATACCGGAGGATACAAATAATCCGATAAAATAAAAAGGCAGACTTGGGTAAGCCCGCCTTTTTGCGATATGTCTCGTTTCTCTATAGTCCGCTAAAATCCACTCCGTCGAATAATAACGAAGGAACACGCCAGCTGGAGAACGTGCGAGGGTCGTTGCCGACTTCGGCTAGGTTGCTCCACAAAGAAATCATGTTGCCTGTTGCATTCATTTCGGAGATGGGCTGTGTCAGGCAGCCTTTTTCGATTAGGAAACCTTCCACACCGTAGGAGAAGTCGCCGGTCGTACTGTTGCTGTTGCCGCCGTTGAAGCCGGTTACCAGAATGCCTTTATCGACAGATGCGATCAGACCATCCGCATCTCTATTTCCCATCTGCATGGTCAGGATAGAAGGGGAGGCGATAGTCTGTTTCATATCCATCTTATTGGCTGAATAAGTATCGATATAATAGGTTTTCAGAACACCGTTTTCAAACACCGGCATACGCTTTGTCGCTACGCCTTCGCCATCGAAATAGCGGGCACCGGATGCACCCACCATGTGCGGCTCGTCGATAATTGTCAGGCGGTCACCCAATACTTTCTGGTCGATTTTATCCAACAGAAAAGAGTTTTTCTGCTGGATGGAAGAACCGTACAATGCATCGATTACCGGAGAAAGCAGGCGGGAGGAATTCATATTGTCCACAACCATCTGATACTTGCCGGAAGCGACCTTCTTCTGTCCCAGCTTACGCATTACACGTTCCAGAGCTTTTGCACCCAAGCCTTCCTTAACCAGCGTATCATAATAGAGCGAAGAGTCGAACCAGTATGATTCCGGGCGGGCATCCCCTTCGCCTTTGATGCTTACGCTGGCAACCAAGCTGAAAGAGGAACCGGATGCTTCCCCTTCGAAACCATTGCTGGCAACCATATATTTGAAATCCTTTTCGTCGCTGTAGGATGAATTGGCCGAGATGATACGGGCGTCTTTCCCCATCATTTCGTTGCAGACGTTCATGGCCAGCGCCACTTTATCGTCCGGCTGGATCGAGTCGAATTTCGGATCGATCAGTTGCAGGTCAGCACCTCCTCCTTTATAATAGAGAGAAGCGTCGGGCAACGTGCGTGCCTTGTCTTCCGCTAGGAAACGAGTGGAAGCGATACCGTTGCGAATGAAACCTTCCAGTTCCTTTTTATCCAGACGGTTTGTGGAGAAGGAGCCGAAACGCCCGTCCACAAACAGATGGATCACCAAACTGTTTTCCGATGCCTGCTGCAAACGGTCCATCTTCATGTCGCGTATTTCGAAAGAACTGCTCGATCCGTTATAGATGCTTACACGTGAGGCCTGGCAACCGTTTTTCAAGGCAAATTCCATAGCCCATTGAGCCAGCTTTTTATTTTCGTTCGTTATCATGTCTAATAATTTATGATTTATGATTTATGAATTATGATTCCAGATTATAGATTCATGTGTCGGTGATAAATCATAAATCTGAAATCATAAATCATATCAATTTTCTCCTCCTACTGTAAGTTTACTAACTAAAGCTGACGGCATCCCGCAGGTTACCGGGCAGGATTGTCCGTCCTTGCCGCATGTCCAAGTGCCGTTATCCATCTTGTAATTGTTTCCGACCATCGTGATATCGGCCAATGCACGAGGACCGTTACCGATGATATTGATATCCTTGATCGGCTGTGTCAGTTTACCGTTTTCAATCAGGTAACCGTCTTTCACGAAGAAGGTGAAATCGCCCGCACCGATCTGTACCTGTCCATTGGTAAAGCTGGAGGCATAGATACCTTTTTTCACGGTCGAGATCATTTCTTCTTCCGTCACGTTTCCGGCTTCCATGTAGGTAGCGCGCATACGCGGGATCGGCATCTGGCGGAATGACTCGCGGCGGCCGTTGCCCGTTGACGGAATACCGTAATGCTTGGCGCTGATACGGTCGTGCAAGTAGCTGGTCAGGATGCCTTCCTTCACGATATAGGTCTTCTGTCCGGCGATGCCTTCGTCGTCGATGTTGACAGAACCGCGGTTGAAAGGAATCGTACCGTCGTCCACCACATTGATATGCTCGTTACAAACCTTCTTGTTCAGCTGGTCGGAGAAGATAGACGTATTCTTGCGATTGAAGTCGGCTTCGAAAGCATGGCCGATTGCTTCATGCAACAAGATACCGGAGCCTCCGGCACCCATTACGACCGGCATTTCGCCTCCTTTAGGCTTGATGGCCTGGAACAGGATGGAGGTTTTTTCTACTGCCTCCTTTGCTACTTCGGCAATGATATCGTCTGTCAGGAATTCAGCCCCCATACGGAAAGCGCGGGATGCATACGAATTTTCGATCTTCCCGTTGTCTTCCATGATGCAGACCGCACCTAACGTCACCATCGGGCGATAGTCGTAGTACATCTGTCCCTCGGAATTGCAGAACAAGATGTGTGAAGTCGTGTCTCCCAGTGAAGCCATTACCTTATGTACCCGCTTATCGAGTGCAAAAATCTGATCGTTCAGTTTCTGAAGATACGGGGTCTTTGCGTTTACGGCGAGTTCGTCCCAGGGAGTCTGCACGCCATAATAATTATTCAGGATCGGTTCCTCTGTCAGGGCTGCCGGAGCTTTTCCTGCCGAGCCGGTTGCGATACGGGCTGCCGTACGGGCTGCTTTCAGCATCTCGTCGAGAGTCACGTTTTCCACATACGCATAACCGGTCTGGTCGCCGGCCAATACGCGTACACCCATACCGAAATCGATATTGGAGGAAGCCCGGTTTACGGCTCCGTCCTGCAATCCTATGTTATTCCGGTAGGAATGTTCAAAGAAAAGATCGGCATAGTCGCCGCCTTTTTCAAGTGCTGCCGCCAGCACTTTCTTCATGTCGCTTTCACTGACACCAAAATGGTTCTGAGCGAATGAGATACCGGTAGCTTGATCTGTTCCATTTCCGGTACAACTTCCCAGGAATGAGGGAGCCGCTAATGATCCAAGCATAACCATACCTCCTGTTTTGATAAAATCACGTCTATTGATTTTCACGTTATAATTGATGATTTATAATTAATTCTTTAATTCCTTAATTCTTTAATTTTTAATTCCCATCCTCCCTTGCCCATCGCATAACATTAGCAGGCGGGCGCTCGGCCAACAATTCTTTTTTCATGAAATCCATGTAAGGAGCCACATGCTTGAAAAATTTCTTGTAACCTTTACATAGATAGTTCAATCCGGGTTCGCCGTTTGCCGTATGGAGGAAACGGTTTTTGGGGCATTCGCCGTTGCAGGCAAACAAGTAATCACACTCCTTGCACTGAGTTGGGAGTTTTTCATATTTGTCTGCTCCGAACTTCAGTTGGCGCTGACTGTACATCATCTCGGTAAGCGTCTGGGTATGGATGTTACCCAACTTGTATTCCGGGAATACGAAGTGGTCACAGGCATATACATCTCCATTGAATTCCATCACTCCGGCATGTCCGCAAGTACGTGCCAGTGTGCAGACACCCGGTTGCTCGCCTACCCAGTTTGCCAGTGTGGAATCGAAAAGTTGGATATAATAATTACCGACATCTTCTTTCAGCCATTCGTCGAAGACCGCGCAGAGGAAATCTCCCCATTTCCCGGCATCGACCGTGAAAGGGGCCAGTTTGATATTTGCATCCTGCTGTTCCGGCGAGGTGAGCAATGTTCCGTCCTGATGGAATCCGAGACGTTCCACAATCGGGGTGAACTGGATATAGTGGCAATCTATTTCCTTGAAAAAGTTATAGAATTCCAGCGGATAATCTACGTTATAGTCGTTGACGACTGCCATCGCATTATATTCCACACCATGTTTCTTCATCAGTTCGATTCCCTTCATCACCTTATAAAAAGAAGGAAGACCTTGCTTGTTACGGCGATATTCGTCGTGAAACTCTTGCGGACCGTCAATCGAGACTCCCACAAGAAAGTTATTCTCTTTGAAGAAACGGCACCAGTCATCGTTAAGCAACGTCCCGTTTGTCTGGATACAGTTGTCAATCTGGCGTCCGCGGCCATATTTGCGTTGCAACTCCAACGCTTTCTTGTAGAAGCTGATCGGGCGCATCAGCGTTTCACCACCATGCCAGGTAAAGAGAACTTGCGGCATCGTTTGACATTCCAGATATTCCTTGATGAATTTTTCCAGTAACTGTTCGCTCATGATATGATTTTTCACCTCAGGATAAAGTTTCCCCTTCTCAAGGTAATAGCAGTATTCGCACGCCAGGTTGCAAATCGAACCGACGGGCTTCAACATTACATATACGGGTTTCGCGAACGGGGATATATACGGACTGTTCATGGTATGTCTAAAACGATATTTTATTTAGTTTCGTATGCAAATGTAGTCTTTTTAACGAATGAATGTTTTTTTTCATCGTGTTTTTTTCCTGTAGCGGTTGTAATCGGTGACAAATCCTTCACAAAGCCAATTCGCGAGTGCCTGCCGATTATCACTCAAGATGATTCGTTGCTGGTCGAAACTGTTTTGGATATTGCCTAACTCGACGAAAACGGAGGCTGGTGTCGTATGTCTCAACACGTATAGGTTCCGTCCGTCCACCGTTCCGGTAAACCCTCGTCCCGGCTGGTGCTTCTTGTATTTATGGGTGAAAGTCGTCCGCATGGTTTTTGCCAGATGTTTGCTTTCGGAGTTTTTATTCTGGTGATAGAAAAAAACATCGGTCTGGTGTCCCTTGTTCCGGCTGTCCACATGTACGAAGATAGCTCGTTTGTAGGCATATTTATCCTGCTTGAACAAGGAGTTTATCTTGTCACTTCGTTGTTTCAGGCGGCGAACCTGGTTGAAAGGGATCGGACTGCCCATGCAGGTTTCCCGTTTGCTGTTTTTCAGGTATTTATCGTCCCGTATACCGTCTTTGGCATCTTGGATGATAATGTGAACTTTGGCTCCTTTCATCATCAGGTTGCGTGCCAGCCGAAGCACGATGTCATAAGCATATTCGTCTTCGTGCAACTCGATTTTGCCAATCCGTCCGATTGCCCCCGGATCAGGACCTCCATGCCCGCTGACCAGATAGAAACAGGCTCCTTTCAGTTCGGACGATGTTACTTTATAGGAGGCCAGTTCTTTACCGAACAACGGTTCATAGTTCGCTCGTTTGGCGGCGGCTGAGACAGCTTCTTTTCCTTGTAAAGGGGGAAGCGTATATTTGACTCCCATCCTAAGGACGTTTCCCTTGCCTAATTTCTTTTTATTCAGTTCGATGAACTGTTTCTGATAGGCGGCTCCTGTACGGTTGTGACGTTTGAGGAACAGGGTGACGCCTTCGCCTTTCTTGGGAAATGCTTTCTCCTGGGCCTGTAACCGGTTGGCGCAAAGTATGGTGAGGAATAATGCGAATATGATACTAAGTTTGAACTTCATTGGTGATATGTTGCTAATGCGAACAAAAATAATGCTTTTTCGGGATTATGCAATACGTTGTTATGCAGAATCAGAAAAATATGACAATATCCCCCTTGAAAAACGTGTTTTTGACACCTGTTGAAAATCAGTGTTATAGCATGTATAAGATTATTAAAAAATATTACCCTTGCATGAAAATCTATTTTCTCGGGTATGAAAATAGATTTTCATGCCTGTGTGTTTCGATTTGGACGAATGGGGATTTCTGGGAAAATAAACAATAAGGCATAGAGTGGGTAAGGCTCCTTTCTCAGATCAAATGATTCATCGCCATGTATTTCCAAAGTGGGGCGGCATGGAGCGCTTGTTTGATCCGGTCGTCGAGGAGTAATTCTTTTACTTCATCGAGCGTCAGGAGATGGACACTCAGGTCTTCTGTCGCTTCAAGGTGTTGGACTGTGACGGGTTCGACATCCGTGGCAAGATAACAGTAAGTCTGGTTGGTATGGGTGCTCGGATTGACGCCTATTACCATCAGTTCGCTCCAATTTCCGTTGCCGTAACCGGTTTCCTCGAGCAATTCCCGTTGGGCGGAGATGAGTGGGGAGGCGTCTTCCTTTTCGCAGACACCGGCGCAAAGTTCGTAAGCCGTAATACCCAGGCCATGACGGTATTGGCTTACAAATACGAATTTCTGCTCTTTGGTGATTGCGATCACGTTGATCCATTCCGGATATTCGAATATATAATATTCGGGGATTCTGTTCCCATTCGGTAATTCCACTTCTTCCTTGCGCACGGTGAACCAAGGTTGGCGGGATAGATATTCACTTTTCAATACTTTCCAGTTTCTGTTTTTCGGAGTTTCCATATTTGTTGTTTGTTAATATGTAATAAATAATGGTGTCCCGTAGGGGCGGGGTTCTACTCCGCCCAATGCAAATAACGTCCGTTTTGTCCGGGGTCAATGGATGGTACCAATATCCGGATTCAATGGGCGGATTCAATGGGCAGAGCAGAGCCCTGCCCCTACGAGCGACAATTATATAGTATGACCATGCCATCCATATCATCAATATAAATATGAAACGGCCGAGTTTGTAATAAATTGCGTTTGTTTCTTATCTTTGTGGCTTCGAAAGAGAGGAATTAGATGAATAAAGATAATAATTTCGGCAGGCTTTTGCTCCTGCTACTTATTGCGTTAGGTATCTGTTTGGGGCTTTATTACTTACCGGACCAGCTGTTCGGCATGAAAATAAAAAAAGTTGATTTGCTTTCCGATCTCAGGGTAAAGCCTGAATCCCTGTCTATGGATTCCTTGCGTATGCAATTGGAACAACCGGATACGATCCGGATAGATTCGGCCGCCATACGCGATTCGATCCTGAAAACGACAGGTATCGATTCTGTCGCTCTTGCGTTGCGCGATTCGCTTTATAAGGTCATGTATGCGGATAAGGGAGCCGATTCACTGGGAACGCGTATCGAGGATTACTCCGTCGGCCATATCGGTTTGAAGCGGTTCTTTGCCACTTTAAGAAATAGCAGGCAGGCGAGTCGTCCGGTGCGTATCGCCTTTTTGGGAGATTCGTTTATCGAAGGCGATATCGTGGTGGCTGATTTCCGTTCAGGAATGCAGGAGCAGTTCGGAGGACGCGGAGTCGGTTTCGTTCCGGTTATGTCGGTAGCCGCCCAGTTCCGTCCGACGATCGAGCAAAAGGCAGAAGGCTGGACTACCTGGTCTATGCTGACGGACCATTATCATCGGTATACACTTTCCGGAATGACGTTCGAACCGAAAGGAGAGAAGCCGTCTATCTCGGTTAAGACGACAGACCGTTATCCGGAGTTGAAAACGGTTTCTTCCCTCAAATTCCTGTATGAAAAGAATTCCCGCACACAGATGACCTTGGTTTGCAACGGCACGCAGGACACGATCCGCGAAACATTGAAACCGACATCCGTCATCACGCAATACGAACAAACAGGGACCTTCACGGAGGCCTCTTTCAGCTTTGCCGATACGGCCGGTTTCCGTGCTCTCGGAGTCGCGCTTGAAGATAATTCAGGGGTGATCGTGGACAATTATTCCTTGCGTGGCAATTCGGGGATGATCCTTTCGAGGCTGGACAGTGCCCGTTGCAGGGAGTTGAACGAGATACGCCCCTATGATCTGGTCGTTTTGCAGTACGGGTTGAATATCGTCAGTGACAGCGTTCTCCTGTATGGCTGGTACGCCAAACGGATGGAAGAAGCCGTACGCCACGTACGCGTTTGTTTTCCGGATGCCGATATCCTGATGTTAGGTGTTTCGGACAGGAGCCGGCAAGTGGACGGAACCTTCGAAACGATGCCCGCCGTATTGGCCTTGTTGCACGCACAGCGACAGGCAGCCCGCCGCTCGGGTGTTGCTTTCTGGAATGTCTTCGGGGCGATGGGAGGAGAGAACAGTATGGTCCGCTTCGTGGAAAACAACTGGGCCAGCAAAGACTATACACATTTGAGTTTCAGGGGAGGAAAAGAGATCGCTTCTGCCTTGTTGAAAGCCATATTATTAGAAAAGGAGTTTTATGATGAAGCAGACAAAGTGGCTCGTTAATCTGTCGGCTTGCCTGGTTTTGATGGCCGTCAGTGCCGTCGGAGCAAAAGGAAAATTGGCGGGCCCGCGCGGGGCGAGGGAACAGGGGGGCCTCGATACGATCCCGCTCCCTTCCCGCATTTATTCGATCGGGAAGGAGGTCGATTCGATCCAGTCACCCTCTTCGCTACAGCCCTTCTTTGCCGGACTGGATTCGCTCAGGGCGGGGAAGGATACCGTATTGACGATCGTCCATTTAGGCGATTCCCACATACAGGCCGGTTATTATTCCGGTAAGGTGATGCGTCTTTTGCAGGCGCAGTTCGGGAATGCCGGACGCGGATGGATCGCCCCTTTCAAGTTGAGCCGGACGAATGAACCGGACGACTATTTCATCTCTTCTTCCGTCCGCGAATGGGTGACGGGACGCTGTATCCAGACCAATAAGAAATGTCCTGTCGGAATCGGCGGGATCGGTATCCAGTCCGTTTCGCCCTCCATCAATTTGGATGTCCGGATAGCGCCTAACAACGGAGCCGGCTATTCCTTCAACCAAGCGATCCTTTACCGGGGGGAGAAGGCCATGCCGATGTTGCCGGCCGGTCCGCTTAAAGATTCCGTACAGACATTTTTGGCTACGGTTCCGGCTGTCGCTGGTGTCCTGGCCGATACCTTCCGCATTTCTTATCCGGTTGATACGTTGCAGTTGCATAGTACCCGGAGGAAACAAGGTACGGATAAGCTGCTTCCGGCCTCCACCTTCAAGAATATTTATTACGGTTTCAGCCTGACGAATGGCAATCCGGGCGTCCTCTACCATTCGGTCGGTGTGAACGGAGCGATGTATGTCAATTACACAGACGAAGCCTATGTCCGACAGTTGGCCCTGCTGAAACCTTCTTTACTGATCATTTCGTTGGGTACGAACGAGACTTTCGGTCGCCGCTTCCGTCCGGAAGAATTCGGCGGGCAGGTACGCGCGTTTGTTTCCCTCGTCAAGAAGCAGATGCCTGAAACAGCTATTCTGCTTACCACTCCGCCGGAATGTTACAAGCGGACGTATGTCAATAAGAAGCGGACGTATGTCCGTAACGCGAATACCCAGCTTGCTGCAAAAGCAATTGTAAAAGCGGCCCATGAAGAGGGCGTAGCCTGCTGGGACCTTTTTGCCACTACGGGAGGGAAAAGTTCTTGTATCAAATGGCATAAGGAGAAACTGATGGGGCGTGACCGCATCCATTTCACAAAGGAAGGCTATCGCGAACAAGGAACCTTGTTATATCGTGCCCTGATGCAATCTTATAATCAAATGTTGAAAATCAGAAAAGATGATGAATGATTTTATAAATAAAATGGGAGAATATTGGTCTCAGCTCTCATTCGACAAACTTGGCGATATATTGACCTACCAGCACAATGCACCGATACTTTTCAGTAGCGGATTGTTTTTCTTCCTTTTTATCGGTTTCCTGATTATTTATATGTCGCTCAGGAAGCACCTGCTGACACGTATCATTTACGTTACGTTGTTTTCCATCTATTTCTATTATAAGAGCAGCGGATTGTTTTTCTTTCTCCTGCTGTTTGTCGCGACATCCGATTTTTGTATTGCGCAGTGCATGGCCAAGACTGCTTCCCGGTGGGGACGCAAAGCAGGGGTCGTCCTGAGCCTGTGTATCGACTTAGGGTTGTTGGGATACTTCAAATACTTCAATTTCCTGAGAGAGATCGTGGCTACCGTCGCTCATGAATTGGGGTATCAGTTAGGGAATGCCTCGTTGCAGAACATCACTTATCAGCCATTGGATATCTTTCTGCCGGTTGGTATCTCTTTTTTTACTTTCCAGACCATCAGCTATGTGATTGATGTGTACCGGGGCAGGATAGAACCCCTCCGGCGTTGGATCGACTATGTTTTCTATGTCTCCTTCTTCCCACAGCTGGTAGCCGGTCCGATCGTCCGGGCACGCGATTTCATTCCCCAGATTTATAGGACTCCGGTTGTTACGCGGGCGGAGTTCGGGGAAGGGCTTTTCCTCGTCTTGTGCGGGCTTTTCAAGAAAACGGTCATATCCGACTATATCAGCCTGAACTTCGTTGATCGCATATTCGATGCCCCATTGCTTTACACAGGGGTGGAAAACCTGTTGGGTGTGTATGGTTATGCTTTGCAGATCTATTGCGATTTTTCCGGTTATTCGGATATGGCGATCGGGATCGCATTACTGTTAGGGTTCCGCTTTAACGTGAACTTCGATTCGCCTTATCAGTCGGCGACTATCACAGAGTTCTGGCGGCGCTGGCATATCTCGCTTTCTTCGTGGTTGAAAGACTATTTGTATATTTCACTCGGAGGTAACCGGAAGGGAAAAATACGGACATACATCAACTTGCTGATAACGATGTTGCTGGGCGGTTTATGGCACGGGGCTTCTGTGAGTTTTATCCTCTGGGGCGCTTTGCATGGGGTTGCGCTGGCCGTTCATAAGTTTATGATGAACCGTTTCAGCAGTTTCAAACCGTTAGGGGCGGAAATGAAACCCTGGAGAAGAGTGATAGGGGTCCTGGTCACTTTCCATCTGGTATGTTTCGGCTGGATTCTGTTCCGTGCCGACTCGATGCAGACGGTAGGCGAGATGCTGACGCAGATTTTCACGAATTTCCATCCGGAGGTCTTCACGCAGTTTGTGATGGGCTATAAGGGTGTGTTCGTTTTAATGGTGGTGGGGTATATCCTGCATTTCATGCCGAAATCGGCGGAAAACAGCTTGCAGACGGTCGTCACTCGCTCTCCTTTGCTTGTGCAGGCGGTGATGCTGGCGATTGCGATTTTTGTTGTCGTTCAGTTTAAGAGTGCCGGCGTACAACCGTTTATTTATTTCCAATTCTAAAGGCTCTGTTTTTCCGTTCGGAGCTTTCGTTGTGTCTTTTTGTTCCTGTGGCTCGACATGGGATCGCATTGAACCGACTTCTTCTGCGTTCCCATATCAAACATAGGGGAGGACAAATGAACGATTTAATAAGTATCCGCTAAACTCTCGCTGCGAAGTTGCTTGTCGAAAGTATCCTTATCCAGACTGGTCGTGACATGGATTGTGACCGGTTCGCCCGGCAACAGATCGAAATAGTTGTCGGAGAAGAAATTGTCTATGCCGTCAAGGCTTAAAAATACGCCGCGTGCAAAGACATCGCTGCTGACCGTCAGGTCGTAGCCGTCTCTGGCAGGAACGGATGTGATCCGGATATCGGCTTTCGGGAAGTCGATGTTCTTATAACGGTCGAAGAAATAGTTGTTCGTGACGATCTTGCCCTCTTTTCCGTTTTCGGTGAAGCGGGCGTTTACAAAAACTTCGTTCGGTTTCTTTCCGCCTAAGACATTTTTGACGGGAGCGGAGAACTGTATCTTGCTTGTGTTGGGGGGCAGTGTCACATTTTTCTTCTTTTCAAAAAGGAGATTGCCTCTGAGGTCCATCACACGGATATCGAGAGTCCCTTTTGTCGCTTTCAGGCGATCCGAGACGATATATATGTCCAGCGTATCGTTTTCGGCGATGGGAGAAATCAGGATGTCCTCGAACGCTTTCCTCGCAAAATAGTGCTGGGCCTTCCAGCGCCCGTAATAGTCGCGGCTCGACCAGGAGGCGACAGGCCAACAGTCGTTATGCTGCCAGAAAAGGCTTCCCATGTTGTAAGGCATCATGCGACGATGCGCCTCGATGGCGGTCTTGATGGCATCTCCCTGAAGGAGGATGCTCATATAAAGAGTACTCGGAAAGTCTTTGGGCTTACGATATTCGTCTGCTGTAATTTTTTCGATACGTGAATTGGCTACCTGGCCGCCACGCTGATGCGCCATCATCACATCGGAGTAGATATTGTGATCCCGTTCTTCCGGAGCATATTTCAGTACGGATTGGTATTCGGGAAACGATTGGAAGCCATATTCGGAGAAGAAGCGGGCTTTGATCTTGTTGAAATGGGCGACGGAGTCGATACCCTGCCATACCCCCCAGTAATGGGCGTCGCCGTTCGGGTTCCAGTTGACTGTCCCGCTTTCGCATTTGGCGTCCGGATCGCCTCCGTATGGGGAGGAAGGGAGGTAGAACGTTTTCGGATCATATTCCTTTACGACTTCGGGGAGCAGTTTGTGGAAGAGCTCTTTGTCGTCTTTGCGCATTTCCTCTAATACGCCTAACTTCTCGTATTTCTGCATCCAACCCCAGTTGAACCAGGCGGTATGGTTCTCATTGTTGCCGCACCAGATAGCAATGCATGGGTGGTTGCGCAGGCGGACGATATTGTCGATGGCTTCCTGACGGATATTCTCCAAACGTTCTGCTGTCATCGGATATGTGCTGCAAGCGAACATGAAGTCTTGCCAAACCAGAATGCCGTATTTGTCACAAAGGTCGTAGAAAAGATCATTCTCGTAGATGCCGCCGCCCCAGACACGGAGCATATTCATATTGGCATCGACCGCATCGAGGATTGTCTTTTCGTAGCGCTCGGGGGTGACACGCGGCAGGAAGTTATCCTGTGGAATGTAGTTGGCTCCTTTGGCAAAAAGCGGTTTGCCGTTCAGTTCGAAATAGAACGTCGTTCCCGCTTCATCTTTGTCGCGAACGACGCGGAGGCTGCGGATGCCGATGTGAGTTGTTTCCGTGTCGGCAATCTTTCCATTCATCGTGATGGTGGCTGTGAACGGATAGAGATGCGCTTCGCCCAAACCGTTTGTCCACCATAGTTTCGGATTGTTGATGACAAGATCGGTTTCGATCAGGTTCTTTCCTTTCTTTACGGGAACAGTTTTCAACCAGGTGTTTTTGAGACCGTCGACTTTAATTATGAGGGTTGCTTCTCCCTCCTTGTCCGCCGTTACTTCGACACGGGTTTTGATATCGGCCCGTTTGGCGTTGACCTTTTCCTGGATATATTGGATGTTGTCGATACGGGCATCGTTCCAGCCGATCAGATAGGCGGGACGCCAGATACCGCTCGTGACAAGGCGGGGGCCCCAGTCCCAGCCGTAGTGATACCCTGCCTTCCGGGCGAAAACGCTTACTTTCTTATCGAAAACGCCACCATTTTCGGATTGGTCGTTACCGGCTTCGATCGGGTGCTTCAAGGCGTCGTAGTTCGGTAGGTCCGTTTTGATGGGAGAGTGGAAATAGATGCGTAGTTCGTTACCGTCCTTTTTCAACAATCCTTTTACGGGGATCAGCCATTCACGGAACATATTGTTCGCTTTCAGGATGCAGGAGTCGTTCAAATAGACATCGGCATAAGTATCGAGTCCTTTGAAGTCCAGGTCGATATTATCCTTGTCGAATACATCGGGAGCGACGTTTAAGGTCGTTTTATATTCCCAGTCTTCTTTGTCCACCCATTGCACGCTCCGTTCGTTCAGGCGGTAAAAGGGATCGTCGATGATCTTGTTGTCCATAAGATCCGTGTGAACTACTCCCGGCACAGTTGCCGGATACCAGTTATTGCCGCGGACCTGCTTGAAAGTCCAGCCGCTGTCGATGTTTTGTTTGGATACACCGTCCGCCATCGCCGGAGCTGTTGCCCAAAAAGCAAAAGCCAGGGTGATGGTGGAGGTTACAGTTTTGTAATGCATAATTATTTAGTTTAATGGCGTGATATGGCGATTTGTGAACCATATTGGGTTGTTATCCTAACAATAACAAATGAAATTGTGTTTTTGTCAATCTAATGCCTTTTTATTCTCTTCATTAAGCGGATTCTTTCCTTCCGGCGTGTAGAGATGGTCGATGCGGGAGGCATACGCTTTTTCTACTTTCCCGCGGACGATCTTCATCGTGCTGTTGACCATGCCGTTCTGTTCGGTGAATGGTTCCGGCAGGATAGCAAAGGCTGTAGGCAGCCAGCGGTCGGGGAAAAGGGCGGACAGATCGCCTCCCTTACGGAAACGGTCTATCTGGGATTGGATGATCCGGATTGCCTCTTCACGACCTTTATCGGATGAAAGATCAAGATGCTGATGTGCCAGATGCTTTTTCAGCCGGTCTTTGTTAGGGACGACGAGGGCAACGGTATAGGGACTTTGGTTGTTATACAGGATCAGCTGGTCGATGCAGGAAGAATGTTCGACGAGCGCCTCCTCGATCCCTTCCGGACTGTATTTCTCCCCGTCACTACCGATCAGCAGGCTTTTGAAACGTCCGAGGACGTAGAGCAGGCCGTCATGCCCCATATATCCCATATCCCCGGTGTAGAGCCATCCGTTGCGTACGGTTTCGGCAGTCGATACCGGGTTCTTCCAGTAGCCGGCCATCACATTCTCGCCCCGTATGACGATCTCTCCCTTTTCGCCTGTCGGAAGTTCTTTTCCCTCGGCATCGCATATTTTCAAATCGAGCGGACGAACCAGCACGCCGCTGCTGCCGAAGGTATGCCGGTGCGGGCCGTTGGTGGAAATTACGGGAGTCGCTTCGCTTAGTCCGTACCCTTGGTACATCGGAAGTCCGATTGCGTAGTAGAATTTTTGCAGGTCTTTATCGAGCAATGCACCACCACCGATGAAGAACTTCAATTGTCCACCGAAGTTTTCGCGGACTTTCGTGAAAAGCACGCGGTCGAACAGGCTCACGAGCGGTTTCAGCAGGAACCGGGCGCCGCGTCCCTTGTCTTCTCCGCCGTCTCCGTTATAGATGTAGGCCACTTTGAGGGCAAAGTTGAACAAACGGGTGACATGCTTGCCTTGGGCACGGATGCCCTGTTCGATATTCTTTTTGAAGTTCTTGGCCAGTGCCGGGACGCTCAGGATCAGGTAAGGCTTGAACTCTTTGATGTTGACCGGAATGTTCTTTAATGTTTCCAGCCCTGTCCGTCCGACTTGTACGGTTGCTACGGATGCTCCTTTCGACATGAAGATATAGAAACCGACCACATGCGCGAAACAATGGTCGAGTGGGAGGATTACTAATGTGCGCCATGTATCGTCGATATCGACACAAGATAGGGCTTGTTCCACATTTGCCGTGTAGTTACGGTGCGTCAGGATGACGCCTTTTGGGTCGGCCGTCGTGCCTGAGGTGTAGGTAATCGTTGCATAGTCGCCATTCTGCAAGGATTGTCCGACGGCAAGGAAGTCTTCCAGAGAATGAGATGCCAGATATTCTTTACCCATCCGGAGTACTTCGGACCATGATATTTCCTTTTCTTTATGTTCCGGCAGTTCGTCTATCACGATTACTTTTTCTACTAAAGGCAGTTTGTCCATGATAGACCGTATCTTTTTGAGCTGGTTGCCGGAAACCAGGATATATTTCACATCGGCATGCACAAGACGGAACAGCAGGTCGTTCGCTTCTTCGAGCTTGATGGATAGCGGGACGTTGGTTGCGCCGGCGTAGAACATGGCCAGTTCGCCGATGATCCATGCATTACGGCCTTCCGAAAGGAGTGCCATATTGTCGCCCTTCTTCACTCCGAGAGCGATTAGTCCGGCACCGGCAGTATAGACTTGTTGCTGAACTTCCTTATAAGTGGTAGGTTCGAAGGCATTCGTGGTTTTTTCCCACAGGAAAGGGTTATCAGGATATCGTCTTACTGAACTTTCGAAAAGGTCTATAATTGTCTTCTTCATATTTAATTTATTTTTGTATTTGTACTTTCCCGATCTCATCTAAGTAACCGCAAGCCGTTTCTACTGTCGGTACGTTTTTGATCACGATACTGCGTTTCCCGTTTTGTTCGCGAAGTGTGCATTCACGCGGATGCTTTTGGATGAAGCCGAGTAGTTTGTCGAAAGCTTCGCTCTCATAATAAGGACTTTCGGGATTGGTGACGAGAAAGATGCTCATCTGTCCTTTTTTCAGAATGACTTTTTCCATACCCAACGTCTTTGCCATACGGCGAAGGCGAACGACACGGATCAGCTCTTTCCCTTCTTTCGGTACTTTCCCGAAACGGTCTTTCAGACGTTCGGTAAAAGCGAGGATATCACGTTCTTCCTCCATCTTGTCCAATTCACGATAGAGGGAAACACGCTCGGAATCATTCGGGATATAGGTTGGCGGGAACATCAGTTCCAAATCACTTTCGATATAGGTTTCACGGACATATTCGCTACCGGTGTCGGGTCGCTTTTCGGTGGCATCAGAATATAGGTCGGCAAATTCTTCCGCTTTCAGTTCGTCAACGGCTTCTTCCAGGATTTTCTGGTATGTTTCGTAGCCCAAGTCGGCGATGAAACCGCTTTGTTCAGCTCCTAACATATTACCAGCTCCCCGGATGTCGAGGTCCTGCATGGCGATATGGATACCGCTTCCCAGCTCTGAAAAATTCTCGATTGCCTGCAAACGGCGGCGTGCTTCCTGCGTAAGGCTTGACAGAGGTGGAGAGAGGAGGTAGCAGAAGGCCTTCCGGTTACTTCGTCCGACACGGCCGCGTAATTGATGCAGATCGGACAATCCGAACTGTTGTGCATTATTGATGATGATCGTATTTGCATTCGGCACGTCGATGCCACTCTCTACAATGCTCGTAGCGATCAGTACGTCGTATTCGTAATTGACGAAATCCAGAATAATTTTTTCCAGCTTGTCCGGCTCCATCTGTCCGTGGCCGACGGCGATACGGGCATCTGGCACTTCGCGTTTGACAAGCGCCTCCATTTCATAAATATTCTGGATGCGGTTGTTGATGAAAAAAACCTGTCCGTTACGGCTCATCTCGAAATTGATGGCTTCGCGGATGATGTCCGGGTTGAAACGTTCCACCTCTGTTTGAACCGGGTAGCGGTTGGGCGGGGGAGTCGTGATGCTCGACAAGTCGCGGGCTCCCATCAGCGAGAATTGCAGGGTACGGGGAATTGGCGTGGCAGTCATGGTGAGCGTATCGACGTTGGCCTTCAGCTGTCGCAGTTTTTCTTTGACGGATACGCCGAATTTCTGCTCCTCGTCAATAATCAGCAGGCCGAGATCTTTGAATGTGACATCTTTTCCGACGATGCGATGGGTACCGATGATAATGTTGATCTTTCCTTCCTTCAAGTCTTTCAGGGTTTCTCTTATCTCTTTAGCCGTACGTGCCCGGCTGATATATTCGATCCGGCAGGGAAAATCTTTCAACCGTTCAGAGAATGTCTGATAATGCTGGAATGCTAACACCGTAGTCGGGACCAGTACGGCAACTTGCTTGTTGTCCGAAACAGCTTTGAAAGCGGCGCGGATGGCAACCTCTGTTTTTCCGAAGCCCACGTCTCCACAGATCAGGCGGTCCATCGGACGGTCGTTCTCCATGTCGGTTTTGACATCGGCTGTTGCTTTCATCTGGTCCGGGGTATCTTCGTAGATGAAGCTGGCTTCCAGTTCGTGCTGCATGAAGCTGTCCGGACTGTAGGCGAAACCTTTTTCCTGTTTCCGTTTGGAGTAGAGGAGGATCAGGTCGCGGGCGATATCTTTTACTTTCGACTTGGTACGTTCCTTCATTTTCTCCCAGGCTCCTGTTCCGAGCTTGCTCAGCTTGGGCGGTTCTCCACTGTCCTTACCTTTATATTTGGACAGTTTATGGAGAGAATGAATACTGACGAATATAATGTCGTTGTTCTGATAAATCAGCCTGATGGCTTCCTGCATTTTTCCGTTCACTTCGGTACGGACCAGCCCGCCGAATTGTCCGACACCATGATCGATATGTACGATATAGTCACCGGTCGTGAATTGGTTCAACTCCTTCAACGACAAAGAGAGCTTTCCGCTTCTTGCCTTGTCGCTTTTGAGGTTGAATTTGTGGAAGCGGTCGAACAACTGGTGATCCGTGAAAAGACAGACACGCAAAGTCTCGTCGGCAAAACCTTCGTGTATAGTTTTGTTGACAGAGGTAAAAGGTATATTGTCTCCCCGATCTTCGAAGATGGCCCGGATACGGGTTGCTTGCTTTTCTACATCGCTCAGTATATATAATGTATAGCCGTTTTCTAAATATTTATGGAAAGATTCGCTTACTAAATCAAAATTTTTATGATAAATTGGTTGTGCTTCCATTGAGAAAGTCAGGGTGGCATCGGCTACTCCCGTCACCCGCGTACCGAAATGGAGCCGGCAGAAACCAAGTGCCGTACGTAGAAAATCCTCTCCGGTAATCAATTTGGCTCGTAGTTGTTCGATGTCGGCAAATGATTCTTCGTCTCCGATGATCGGCTCTTCATTCCAGATACTGCCGATACGCTCTTTTACCCATGCCAGATCTTTGCTGGCGAGTAGTGTCTCGGACGGCAGTGAATCCAGCAGGGACGAGTTGGTCCGGTTTCCTTTTGTCATTTCGGGCACGATATAGATACTGTCCAGTTTTTCTTTGGAGAGCTGTGTCTCTACATCGAACGAACGGATCGTCTCTACCTCGTTTCCAAAGAAGTCGATACGATAGGGAAATTCATACGAGAACGAGAACACGTCTAAGATACTGCCACGCATCGCATACTGTCCCGGTTCATAAACGTAATCTACCTGTTCAAAACCGTATTCGTCCAGTACGTCGGAAACAAACATATTGTCCAACTTCTCACCGACACTGATCTTCAGTGTGTTTTCTTTCAGGACCTCCCGCGAGATCACTTTTTCTGCCAATGCATCCGGATAGGTGACAATGACGAAAGGAACAGTTGGATCTTGCAATGTGCTGAGAACTTCTGTCCGCAGAATTTCGTTGGCAGGGTCTACATGTCCGTATTTGATAGCACGCCGGTAGGCAGAGGGGAAGAAGTAGATTCCGTCGCCTCCGGTGAGCTGCACCAGGTCATGATAAAAGTAGCCGGCTTCTTCCAAGTCATTTAACACACACACGTAGCTCCCCCTTCTTTTAAAAAAAAGAGAAGCTATTGTCATTGCGGCCCCTGAACCGTTCAGCCCTTTCAGAAATATATTGCGGGACGTTTTGCTTTTTAACAGGGTATTTAATGCTGCCACTTGCGGATGGGCGGCATATTGTCTAAGTAAATCTTGTACCTCCAATGTGATATGTTCTTTTCGCAAAGGTAGAGTTTTTGTTCAAAATAGTAGATATGCGTAGTATTAAATCAATTAAAATATGTACCTTCGCCCTACAAATTTAGAAGGATTATGTCAGACAGTATTGTTATTATTCCCACGTATAACGAGAAGGAGAATATAGAAAATATTATTCGGGTTGTATTTGGGTTAGAGAAAGAATTTCATATTTTGATTATAGATGATGGATCGCCCGATGGTACGGCAGATATTGTAAAACGGTTGCAAAAAGAGTTCCCCGAACGCCTTTTCATGGTGGAACGTAAAGGTAAGTTAGGTTTGGGTACGGCTTATATTTGTGGGTTCAAGTGGGCTATAGAGCATAAGTATGATTTTATATTTGAAATGGATGCAGACTTCAGTCATAATCCGAATGATCTTCCTAAATTATATGCGGCTTGTACGGAACAGGGTGGTGATGTCGCAGTCGGCTCTCGCTACTGCAACGGTGTGAATGTCGTGAACTGGCCATTAGGACGTGTGTTGATGTCTTATTATGCTTCCGTATATGTCCGTTTTGTTACCGGAATGAAAGTACAGGATACGACAGCCGGTTTCAAATGCTATCGTCGAGAGGTGCTTGAGATGATTGATTTAGACCGTATTCATTTCAAAGGATATGCGTTCCAGATAGAAATGAAGTTTACGGCGTATAAGTGTGGTTATAAAATTGTGGAAGTTCCCATTATCTTTATCAACCGTGTATTAGGCACTTCTAAGATGAACTCCTCTATCTTCGGGGAGGCACTGTTTGGTGTATTAAAATTGAAATGGTGGAGTCTGTTTCGTAAATATCCCCAAAAAGGAAGCCGGAAAGCAATTACCGGATAATATATATGAAGCAAAAGGGGATTTTGACACACCTCCTTTTGCTTTATATATGCTATTTTTGTTATTCTTGATTCAACGCTTTCAAGGAGAAATAGAAGGTGGTGCCTTTCCCTTCTTCGGAATCGAACCACAGCTTGCCGCCGAGCTGTTCGATAAAGTCTTTGCACAGCATTAGTCCCAAGCCGGACCCCTTTTCGTTATTCGTCCCATAAGAAGTAAAATGAGTGTTTTGCTTCAGCAGCTTACCTTGATCTTCCTTTTTGATCCCTTTACCCGAATCTTTCACACTGACAACAACAAAATCCCCGTCTGTTTTGGTTGATACCGCAATCACCCCTTTTTCGTAGCTGAACTTGACTGCGTTGGAAACCAGATTGCGGACGATTGTCTTTACCATATCGATATCTGTCGATCCCATCAGTTCTTTATCCAGACCTTCAAGTGTGATGGATATGCCTTTCTGGGTAGCCATCGGAATAAATATCTCGGCAGTGCTGTTGACTATGCTGTTGATGTCGACTTGCTGTCTGTAAATGTTCTGTTTGTTCAGGCGGTTCTTCGCCCATTTCAAGAGGTTGTCGAGAAGTTGGAATATCTCTTCCGATGTCTTGTTCATCATCTGAAGCATTTCGTATACCTCGTCGCTAACCTGATTCTTATCGACCATCATCAGGATGGCATTATTCATCATCTTCAAAGAGCCGAGTGGAGAGCGCAAATCGTGTGCAATAACGGAATAGAGCGTGTCGCGGGATTCAATCGTGTTTTCAAGTTCCTGCTTGATACGTTTAATACTGAACAGTTCGTAACGGTGGGCGACACGTTTCACCAATTCTTCCCGTTGAAAAGGTTTTGTTACATATTCTGTTGCCCCCAATTGATAACCTTTTACAATACTTTGCATATCACTCAAGGCTGACATGATAATGACAGGAATGTTGTTGGTCTCCGGATTGCTTTTCAAATGCTGCAGTACCTCATATCCGTCCATCTCCGGCATCATAATATCGAGCAAAATAAGATTGGGATGCCTTTCCTGGGCAATGCGTAGCGCTTTAGCTCCGCTGTCTGTCGTCAGTAGCGTATAACCTTCTTTTTTCAGTATCGCTTGCACAAGCATAACGTTAGTTGGCACATCGTCTACCACTAATACAGTATATTGTGATGCTAAGTTTTCCATTCGATTCTGTACTTTTCTTGATATTCAAATACTATCAATGATACAAATGTATTTAATTCTGTCGATATAATCGTCTTTTTCCCTAAAATAAATTCCATTTCTGAAAAATATTTCTTTTATATATTAAGTGTACACAGCTAAAACGCTTGATATAGGATGAGATGGGGCTTTTTATTGAAATTATTCTTTAAGTTTGCACCATGAAAGTGAATTTGGTTCTTTTAGCACTCATATTAGCCGGGTGTCAGCCGGAAATGCCTGTAACATCTTCTATTCTGGTAGAGGGGGATGGTTTGACAATACCTGTGAATAAGGAACTGTATGGTTTGACCATTGAGGAAATCAACCATGCGGTGGATGGCGGTATTTATGCGGAACTGATACAAAACCGGAGCTTTGAAGATGGAGTTCCTCCCTTGAATTGCCCATACGATCCTGTCCGCCGGGTTCTGACTACCCCGAATGGATGGGTTATTCCCTTCTTACGTTCTGATTCGGTGCCGGGGTGGCGCCGCTTTTCTGCGACGTCTTATATGTATCCTGACACTAAGGAATTGATTAATGACAAGAACCGGCGTTCTCTGCTGGTTTCGGTGTCCGCTTCGGCTGAGTCGGGAAAAGGAGGTGTCATCGCCGAAGGATATGGAGGGATACCGCTTCGGAAAGGCGAGAAATATGATTTGTCTTTTTATATGAAAGGCGCTTCTATGGTTCCGAAAACTGTAAGCCTGACTTTAGCCGATTCTACCGGTGAGACAACCTTCAGCGAAGTGTTCCGGGTGGCACCAGCCTATGAATGGAGGAAGTACAGGCATACTTTTACTGCAACCTCGAATACGAATAAATCCGTGCTGGCGATAACGACTGACAGCTCGGCTGTTTTCTGGCTGGATGTCGTTTCCCTGCTTCCACAAAAGACATGGAAAGGCCGTCCGAACGGATTGCGTCCGGAACTGATGGAGCTGATTGCTGCATTGAAGCCTGCGTTCATTCGCTTCCCTGGCGGAAGTTTTGTAGAAGGATATACGGCCGGGACCTATCCGGTTTGGCGTGAGACGGTAGGAGATATTGCCGAACGTAAACATTTTTGGAATGTATGGGCATACGGTACGACAAACGGTGTCGGCTATCATGAATATCTCCAGATGTGTGAAGATTTGGATGCCGAACCAGTCTATGTCATTAATAGCGGTGTGACCAACCAAAGCCGCCGTCCGCGTTATGAAGATATAACGGCGATGGGGAAATTGGTACAGGATGCCTTGGACGCTATCGCTTATGCCAATGAACCGGCCGATTCCGTTATGGGAGCCTTGCGGGCTGCTCATGGACATCCGGAACCTTTCGGATTGAAGTATGTGGAGATCGGCAGTGAAAATTACGGACTGGAATATACCAAGCGTTTCGAGTTGTTTAAAAAAGCGATCCAGGAGGCTTATCCGGACATTACGGTGATAAGTAGTTCTGACGTAAGAGGAAAGAGCAGGAATGAATGGTCGGATACTCATTTTTATTCGAGTGAATCATTTTTGATCTCTAATCACAACCGTTTTGTTGCCGGACGGTATACGCGCCGGATGCCTCCTGCCTTTATCGGAGAATTCAGCTTGTCCGGCGGGGCTGCTCCCGGAAGTTTACGAGCTGCCATCGGGGAGGCTTGCTTTCTTGCAGGAGCAGAGAACGGGCAGGAGATCGTGAAGCGTTTAGCTTATGCCCCGGTTTTGGGGAATACGAAATACAAGATGGATCGTTATCCGGCTATCTTTTTTGACGGTGAACAAATCGCTCTTTCTCCTTCTTACCATCTATTGCAAATGTTTGGCAGCAACAGGGGAGACGAGGTGTTAAAGACTGAAGTCCGCACCTATCAGAAACCCCAGGTTATCTTCGGACGTGCCGGTATCGAAATGTTCGATAATAGCTATGAGTTTAAGGAGGTGAAAATAGATAACTTGCCGGTTAAGGAAGGGACTGTCATGACCGGAGGCTGGACAGTTGGACAGGGTACGTTGATACCGGTTGCAAACAGGTGGAACTACATTCTTTTAGGTGATCCGTCTGCCTATGACTACACCTTCTCGGCGGATATCAGGAGGACGAAGGGGAGTGGACAAATCCAATTCCGTGTGCGTGACAACGGGTTGCCCGGAGAACAGAATGACTATATCGGATTGACGATCGGTTCTGGTGCTGTCGAGTTCTACCGCCAGGCGGGAGGAGTGAGGGACACGTTGCGTACACCTGTCCTTTATCCCTTCCAAAGCAATCGTTGGTATAATGTGAAGATCGCTTGCAAAGGCGAACAAATCGGTTGTTTCGTGAATGATACGCTGGTCCATGAGACGATACTTCCCGGCATACCTTCATTGGTTTCCACTGCAGCGCTGGATAAGGAAACGCATACGATTATACTAAAAGTGATCAACACGACCCAGCACGAAGAGAAAACGGAACTGAACTTGCAAGGTGTCAGTGTCAAAAATACGGCGGAGATTATTCAGCTCACAGGAGATCCCGAAGCGCGTAACACCTATGACAAACCTGATGTGGTCGTACCGAAGACAAAAGAAATATCCTTCTCATTGAGTGGTCCCAGAGTATACAATTTTCCTCCGAACTCGATTACGATAATGAAACTGAAGATCGACTGATGGGATGACAGGCATCGGACTCAAAACCGATGCCTGTCGCATATCCAATCGATGCTTGTCCGTTAACTATCGGATGCTTACCTGATAAAATAAGAAAGGCTGCCTCTTATTCTGAAGCAGCCTTTTTCTTTTGATATCGTATTGATTAATGGACTAACATTTCAGGAGTGATCTTAACAAACTTATCGGTGTCGGCTTTGCGGAGCTTCACGCTACCGTCGTTCCAGTTTGAAGGCCAACCACCAATGATATGCCCCAGGAATACCACCTTGATCTCATGCAAGCCTTTCGACAATGCAGCCGAACTGTCGTGGCGGGAGAAGCGTTTCACTTCACCACCGTTGTTCACTAACAATTTGCCGTCAATCCATACTTCTTCGTTATCGGATGAAATATAATAAACGCCGTCTTCAGGAATATTGACATAACCGGTTGCTATGGCAGCATATTGCTTGACACCGCGCATTGATTCGCTTGTTTTGACGACACTGGTGATTTCACGTAAATCCTTGATAACCGATTTCTTCCATTCTTTTACCTCTCCCAGTTTGGAAGAATTCAGGAACATACCGTCAGTCACTTGCATTTCCAATCCCGGAGTAGTCTTGGCAACCTCCTTAGCAGGAGCCAAGGATTGCTTTTCAACCGTGATTGTACGAGTTTTGCTCATCTTGCCGGAAGGCAATACGGAACGAATCTTCAGAACGCCGGATTCTGTGAATTCGATCGGAGCGGAATAGACAGTTGATTCCGGCGTCGGTTCGGTTCCGTCGATCGTATAAACCACCTTGATCGGACGAGTAGTCTTGAATTCCAGAGAGGCCTTGTCGGTGAAAGCGACGAAATTGCATGAACCGTTCGGTTGTTCTGGTTGTGGAATATGGTAGTTGATGTTAAGCTCATCCAAACGAACCAAGGCATTATCCAAGCGACGTTCGAAGTCTTTATAATCCTTACGTGCCAATGGAGTCCAGCCTATTTCAGCCAATGCCAGCACACGCGGGTAGGCGCGGTATTCCAGCAGGTCTGTATTGTACATATATTCGGACCACAGATTTGTTTGTACCCCCTTGATCAAGTTTGCCTTTCCGGTAGTAACCAAGGTATCGGGTGTTGGATTGTATGCATACACCCTTGACAATGGATCATAACCGCCGATAGAAACCGGTTCGATCTTCGGGTCACCTTGGAACTGGTCAATGTACATACCACCACTTCCAGGAGTCATGATTGCCTCATGTCCCATGTTTGCAGCAGCGATACCACCTTCTTCACCACGCCAAGACATAACAGTTGCGGAAGGAGCGAGGCCGCCTTCGAGGATTTCATCCCATCCGATGATCTTTTTACCATGTTTATCGGACAGGTATTTCTCCATGCGCTGAACGAAATAGCTCTGCAACTTTTCTTCGGCAGAGTGATTTTTGTCGGCTTTCAGACCTTCCTCGCGAATACGTTTTTGGCAGAGCGGGCATTCTTTCCAGCTTGATTTCGGGCATTCGTCACCACCGATGTGAATGTATTCGCCAGGGAAAAGAGGAGCGACTTCGTCGAAAACATCCTGCAGGAACTCGAATGGTTTTTCCTTCCCGGCACATAATACGATGTCTTCTACACCCCAGATAATACGCGGAGTGGTCGGTTCGCCTTTGCAAGACAATTCAGGATATGCGGAGATCGCAGCTAACTCATGTCCCGGAAGTTCGATTTCAGGGACGATCGTGATAAAACGGTCTGCAGCATATTTTACCACTTCCTTGATTTGCTCTTGCGTATAAAAACCGCTATATTCCGTCCCTTCACCATCTATACGTTTGGAACCTACTTCAGTCAGTTTCGGATATTTTTTGATCTCGATACGCCAGCCCTGATCGTCCGTCAGATGCCAATGCATACGGTTGATTTTGAACAGTGCCAATACGTCGAGATGTTTTTTTACGTTCTCTACCGGGATGAAATGACGGCAAGGATCCAGCATGATACCGCGATATTCGAAACGCGGCTCGTCTTTCACCGTTACGCAGGGAGCAGTCCAAGCAATACCGCTCACGACCGCCTGGCTTTCGATTTCGGCAGGAAGCAATTGCATGAATGTTTGCATACCGTAGAACAAACCTTGCGGGGTTTTAGCCTTAACTGTCACGCTTTGTGGAGTTACATCCAATGTATAGCCCTCGTCGTTTACATCCAGTGCTCCATCGATTACCAATGTAATACCGTTTGAACCTGCCTTGTCACTAACTGTTATTTGATAGCCGGTGGCGAGATTCATTTGGGCGGCAAAATATTCAGCAACTGTTTTAGCTTCCGGAGTAGAGACGGAGAAGGCTGTGTTTTTGCTTAGTTTAAAACTACCCTCGTTTTGGACGAGGCTTACTGGCGTCGGAATTACATTGATACCTTGGTTATAAGGCATCTGTTTAGTAGGTCCTTCGCTGCACGACGCAAGGATACAAAGTGCGGCGCCTGCACAAAGTGATAAAAGTGTTTTCATAAATTATTTATGTGATTTGATTGATTTAGAAAGAAAGAGGGTGTGTCAATTTGATATCACTGGACGCAGATGACGCAGAATACACAGACGGACGCAGATTTATTTTGCTGATAATTAATAATATCTGCGTTAATCTGCGTTCGTCTGCGTTGTCTGTGTCCCATGAATACCGATATTTAGCACACCCTCATCGTTTTACCAAGCGAAGATAGGATATTCCTTCATGATGCTGTTTACTTTTTCGCGAACAGCAGTGATAGTCTTGTCGCATTCAGGTGCAGCCAGCACGGTATCGATCAATTCGACGATCTCGGCCATCAACGGTTCTTTAGCACCGCGAGTCGTGATAGCCGGAGTTCCGACACGAATACCGGAAGTTTGGAAAGCCGAACGGCTGTCGAACGGAACCATATTCTTGTTTACAGTGATATCGGCGGCAACAAGTGCTTTTTCTGCAACCTTGCCGGTCAGTTCTGGGAACTTTTTGCGCAGGTCGATTAACATGCTATGGTTGTCCGTACCATCGGAGATGATCTTGTAACCTTTGTCCATAAATGCTTTTGCCATAGCAGCCGCATTTGCTTTTACTTGGGCCTGATAAGTCTTATATTCTGGTTCCAATGCTTCACCGAAAGCTACAGCTTTAGCGGCGATCACATGTTCCAGAGGGCCTCCCTGGATGCCTGGGAATACGGCGGAATCCAATAATTGAGACATCTTTTTGATCTCTCCTTTCGGTGTCTTCTTACCCCAGGGATTTTCGAAATCCTTACCCAGCAGGATGATACCGCCACGTGGACCACGCAAAGTCTTGTGAGTCGTGGAAGTTACGATATGAGCATATTCCAACGGGTTATTCAGCAGTCCGGCTGCGATCAGACCGGCAGGATGGGCCATATCGATCATCAGAAGGGCACCGACCTTGTCAGCAATCTCACGCATCCGTTTGTAGTCCCATTCACGGGAATAAGCGGAACCGCCACCTACGATCAATTTAGGTTTTTCACGTAAGGCAACTTCTTCCATTTGGTCGTAGTCTACACGACCTGTATCTTCTTTTACATTATATTCTGTAGCGCGGTATAAGATACCGGAACTGTTTACTGGAGAACCGTGAGAAAGATGGCCGCCGTGTGCCAGGTTCAGACCGAGGAATGTATCACCGGGATTCAGGACTGCCAGAAATACGGCTGCGTTAGCCTGTGCTCCTGAATGTGGCTGTACGTTGGCCCACTCCGCATTGAAAATCTGTTTCAACCGTTCGATAGCGATAGTTTCGCTCTGGTCTACTACTTCGCAACCTCCATAATAGCGCTTACCGGGATATCCTTCAGCGTATTTGTTGGTTAGACAGCTACCCATGGCTTGCATCACCTGGTCGCTTACAAAGTTTTCGGAAGCAATCAGTTCAATGCCTTTCAGCTGGCGCTGATGTTCCTTCTCAATGATGTCGAAAATGATATTGTCTCTTTTCATTACATGTAAAATTGGTTATTGCAATGAGTCCCCTTCTTTTTTATAAGGGGATCGTTGGCAAATTTACGATAAAAAATCTATGCGGGGATAAAATAATATCGAAATATCCTTATAACTTCACCACATTTCCTTCTTTACAGCTTTCCCAGGCCGCCTCGATCAGACGGATGACAGGCAATACGCCGGCGGCATCCGTCAGGAGCGGTTCGTTGTGGCGGAGATGACGATAGATGTTGTCGTAAAATCCTGCGTAATTTCCGGCAAGGCTGGGGTATTTACGACGGACGACGTTGCCGTCTTTTTCTGTGTGAAGAAGTCCCCACATGCCTTCGTCTTCAACTCCCCAGCCAGGAATGCCGGGGATTTGTCCGTCATTCAGATCCGCTTCCTGGCGGTCAAGGCCATATTTTACGAATGAACCTTCCGTACCATGTAAGACGAAGCGGGGTTCAGGTTCGCACATCAAGTAGCTGGATTTCAAGGTGACTTTGACATGTGGTGCCTTAGACGGACGGAGCAGGTGGATCACGAAATAATCATCTACCATGCCACCTGTACGAATGATGTCGATATCAGCGAAAACCGCTTCCGGCACACCGAACAACTGAACCGCCTGATCAATCACATGAGCCCCCAAATTATAGGTCAGGCCACCGCCCAACTCTCCGGTTTCCTTCCACGTTCCCGGCTTTATAAAGTTGCGATAGCGAGGGAAAGTCGACTCGAACTCAACAAGACGTCCAAGTAGCCCCTTATCCAGTATTTCCCGAACTGTAAGGAAATCCGAATCCCAGCGCCTGTTCTGATATACACTTATAGCCAGCCCTTTGGATCGGGCGAGGTCGACCAATTCTTGTCCCTGCTCAACTGTTGTCGTGAAAGGTTTCTCGACAATCACATTTTTTCCAGCCTCCAGTGCTTTCCGTGCATACTCGTAATGCGTACTGTCCGGCGTGTTGATAACGACCAGTTCTAACTCATCCAAAGCAACGAGTTCCTCGAAACTGCGCACAATACGAGCTGAAGGATAACGTTCTTTTGACAGTTCCTTACTGCGCTCCGTGATTGCTGTCAGACAGAAAGCCGGGTTCGTGCTGATAAATGGGGCGTGAAATATTTGCCCTGACATGCCGAAGGCTGCCAATCCTGTTTTGATCTTCTCCATTTTTATGAAAGTTTATTTTTGCGAAGATATGAATTTATCGGTTACAATGATCTGTTTTGGTGCGGTTGCCTAAAGAACTTTAGAAACAAAAAAGAGAATACTATCGATAGCATTCTCTTTTTTGTGACCGCGACAGGATTCAAACCTGTAACCGGCTGATCCGTAGTCAGCTACTCTATTCAGTTGAGCTACGCGGCCAATCTTTATATTTTCGTTTAAACTTCATCTGAATGGTGACCGCGACAGGATTCAAACCTGTAACCGGCTGATCCGTAGTCAGCTACTCTATTCAGTTGAGCTACGCGGCCAATCTTCATTTTTGTTTAAACTTCATCTTGAAATGGTGACCGCGACAGGATTCAAACCTGTAACCGGCTGATCCGTAGTCAGCTACTCTATTCAGTTGAGCTACGCGGCCATTATTTCTTGATTGCGAGTGCAAAGGTAGTACTTTCTTTTATATTTGCAAGCCTTTTTGATATCTTTTTTTTAACTAATCAAGCATCCTTGGGTTAAATATCAGATAACCAATATTCAAGCCGAAATTAAAATTTTTTGCCGGATAGCTGTATCCGTTTGCATACAGGCTGATGCTGGCGAAGGGCAGTTGTAAAACAAGGGCTGCTTCTCCCATATACTTAAAAGAATGAAGGAATTTCCCGTAATAGGGGATAGCTGTATATGTGTTGTTGTTCCATACTTCTTCTTTCTTTATCTCGTATAATGGCGCGAAACCGTACATGTCGAGGCGGAAGTGCAACAGTTTGCTGAATTTCAAGATCGGCGATAATCCGAATGCTACATATTGGTTGGCGCGGAACGCTTCGTTGAAGACAATTTGACTATGCGGCGTCGGCGTAAAGGCGGGCGCTTGCAAAACGGAAGCTGTATAGTTGTTCATCAGGTTCTTGCTGGAGAGTACGAGTTCGCTCATAAAACCAAGATTGAAATGCGGGCTAATCGTCTTGTACTGTTCCCATTCACCTTTCATTTGCAGCCAGCTATGGACTTTCCGGTCGAATGAGCCCATATCCGTAATGGGAGACGGCATATACTTTTCTGTACCCGTTACATATTGTGCCACTAAGAATTGTTTTCGCCCGGAGATCGGATATTGTTTATAATCCAGCGAGTTACGCTCGATGCTGAGCGAACCGGCAAACAGATCATACCAGCTGTGATCGGTGGTCGCGTTCGGGAATGTCATGTTGGAGGTCTGAAAATAGTAATCATTCAGCCGGCCATAAGCAAAACCTATCTCGGCTTTGGCACGGTTCAGGAATGGGAATCCTAACTTGACCTTCGTGTACAATTCTTTCTGGTGGATGAAAGCCGGTAGTACGTCTTCGTAGAACAAAGACTGGCTTTCGGAATATTTTTTATCCGAAAATACACCTTGCCAATTCAGATAGGTCGGTATTCTTGTCTGCAAATAGATACGGCCGTTCAGCATCACACCGCTGAATGAGTTGCCGACCTGGAAATTGGCATTCACATCGGCGGCATACCGTCTTAAATACTGGTATCCCAGTCCGAGGAATAGCTGGTTGGCTTGGTAGGAGGAGATATTACCTCCGAATCCGACCGTGATCTCTTCCTTCATCTTCACATCAAGATAAAGGTCGAACTTCTTTTCCTTCCGGTTATAAACGGCATGGGGCAATATTTCTTTGATCTTGGAATAGGTCAGCATTTTGAAATAGGCGCGTTTGAACTCTTCCATCGAGAACTCATGGTTGATGTCGCGGTGTAATTGGGATTCAATGTATTTTTTTTGCGATTCATTTACGCCTGTCACATATATATTCTGGAAAATCAGAGGAGGGAGGCCTTGCTTATAGGCCTCACGGCGTTTGTTGACTTCGCTAAGTTCCACATGTCGGGGGACACGCGCTTTGATGGAGTCGATCATTGCTATCGTCCGTTTGTAGCCGATATCCATCAATTCCCGTGCTTTTTGGAAATCGAGCAGAGAGACGGTGGGGAAGCTGAATTTGATCATCATACCTTCGTCTTCGGGAACGTCGTATTCCGTTTTCTGCATGATCATCGTTTCAAGCTGGTTATAAGGGTTGGACGAAGGCTTGTTGTTGCCGCCTGCCACTGTCGAGCCGAAAATGAAGTCCGGATGGAAAGCCTCCTTCATTGGGCCGACCGGGAAGTTGTCATAGATGCCACCGTCGAAAATGGGGACACTGTCTTTCCAGATCGGCTGGAAAAAGAAGGGAAACGTCATCGATGCACGGACGGCGTCTCCGAGGTCTCCATTCTTGAAGATAATAGCTTTCTTGCTGTAAATGTCCGAGGCCACACAGCGGAACGGGACGAAAAGATTGTCGAAGTTCCAGCCGGCTTTTGCCGTAGCTTGCGAAAACAGAGCCATAAACGCCTGATTCATCTGGATCGGATTGATCAGGCTTTGTGGGAAGAAACTGGCTTTTACTTGCAAAGAGTCCGTCATGTCGATAGAGAAATGGCCGAATTCCGGTGTCGGGTCGGGGCGTTTGAAATAATATTTGTATTCGTTTTCCACCGTTCCGGTTTGCCAGTAGCTGAACTCCTCGGAGAGCATCAGTTCAACCATTTCTTCGGGTGTATATCCCATCGCATAGAGACTACCGACGATCGCGCCGGCAGATGTTCCCGTTATGTAATCAATAGGTATTCCGTTTTCTTCCAGAGCTTTGATTACCCCGATATGGGCGGCACCTTTCGCACCGCCACCGCTCAGAACCAAGCCTACTTTCTGGGCATATCCTATTTGTAAGGCCGCAAACAACAGGGCTGTCAGTACAGCTATTCTTTTCATACTTGTATCTTCTCTGCTTAATGAATTCAAATGTAGTCGTTATTTCTCAGACTACAAGAGTTTGAGATATATAAAATACAACATAAAATTAGTCCGTTTTGTTAATCCTGCGAAGAAACTTGGTGCCGGCCGTTGGTCTAAATAAAAAAGGGTGTCAAACTTCCCATTCCCATATCAAGTGCGGGAATGGGGACTTTGACACCCTTTTGTTATTTTTCCGGCCTCGGTTTAACCGATCATCTGAACGCTGCGTTTGATGAATTGGCTCAATGCTTCACCTTTCAACATACCGTTTGCCAACAGGGCAAGGTCGATCAACTGGCTGACCAGTTTATTTCCACCAGCATATTCGGCCAGGATGCTGTTGCGCTGTTCTACCAGTTCGTCAATCTTTTTGTTCGTATTCGTCATATCTTCCTTCTCTTCAGAAGTGATTTCTTCTTCTTTCTTCTTGCTCTGGGCTTCGCGCAAGTCGGACTGACGGGCTTTCCAGCCTTTCAGGTCGGAAAGGATCGGATTCAGCTTTTCGGCACAAGCCGCTTCTTCTTCGCTCAGGATTTTCTTAACCAGTTCGTGGTCTGTGTTCAGCACCAGATTGTAGTTATCCGGCAGTTCTCCATAAAACGACATACCTGGCTGCATGGCAGACATTTCACGCATACGGCGCATATATTCGCTTTGTGTCAGCATGACCGGGTTTGAGTTTTCGCCCAACGCCTCGAATGTGACAATGAAATCTGTCTTCTCGATCTTCGGTAACTGGCTTTTGAACATCTCCTGCAGAGCATTTTTTTCGTCCTCATTCAGTGTTACCTTGTTGACATCGTCCTTGCGGATCAGATTGTCGATCGTGTCGCTATCCACACGGACGAAACGTGTCTTTTCGAACTTCTGTTCCATCTGGCTTATAGCATGGACATCCAGCTGACCATCCATGATCAGCACGCTGTAGGCTTTGTCTTTTGCAGCCTGGATATAGCTGTACTGGTCATTGGCATTCGTTGTGTACAAGTAGATCAGGTTGCCTTCCTTGTCTGTCTGGTTGGCTTCCGTCAGAGCTTTGTACTCTTCGAATGTGTAATATTTGCTGTCTACATCCTTCAGGAGGGCGAACTTGGCTGCCCGATCGTAAAATTTTTCTTCGCTCAACATTCCGTACTGGATGAAAAGTTTCAGGCTGTCCCACTTTTCTTCGAATTGAGGACGGTCGTTCTTGAACATTTCTTCCAGGCGATCTGCCACCTTTTTCATAATGTGGTTGGAGATCTTTTTCACGTTCTGGTCGCTCTGTAGGTAAGAACGGGACACATTCAGCGGGATATCCGGAGAATCGAGCACACCGTGCAGCAATGTCAGGAATTCAGGAACGATACCTTCAACCGAATCGGTGACGAACACTTGGTTGCAGTATAATTGGATCTTGTTGCGATGCAGATCGATGTTGCTCTTGATGCGCGGGAAATACAGGATACCGGTCAGATGGAACGGGTAATCCACGTTCAGGTGAATCCAGAACAGAGGTTCGTCGGACATTGGATACAGGTCCTGATAGAATTTCTTATAATCTTCATCTGTCATATCAGTCGGTTTACGAACCCATGCCGGCTGGATATCGTTGATGATATTGTCTTCGTCGGTATCGACATATTTGCCGTCTTTCCATTCCTGCTTCTTTCCGAATGCGATGGGAACCGGCAGGTAACGGCAGTACTTGGTCAACAGGCTGTTGATCTTGTCTTTGTTCAGGAAATCTTTGTTCTCGTCGTCGATATACAGGATGATGTCTGTTCCGCGATCTTCTTTTTCCGTCTCTTCCAATGTGTATTCGGGTGTGCCGTCGCAACTCCATTTCATAGGAACGGCTCCTTCTTTATATGATTTGGTAACGATCTCCACTTTTTTGGAAACCATGAAAGAAGAATAGAAGCCAAGTCCGAAGTGACCGATGATAGCGGCTGCGTCGTTCTTGTATTTTTCAACGAACTCTTCGGCGCCGGAGAAGGCGATCTGATTGATATATTTGTCGATCTCTTCGGCAGTCATACCGATACCGCGGTCGGAGATTTTGATCGTATTGCTATCGAAGCTGACATGTACAGTCAAATCTCCCAGTTCTCCTTTGAACTCACCGACAGAAGCCAGTGTTTTCAACTTCTGCGTTGCATCAACTGCGTTAGATACCAATTCACGAAGAAAAATTTCGTGATCACTATACAAAAACTTTTTGATGATAGGGAAGATGTTCTCACTCGTAACACCGATGTTTCCTTGTTTTGCCATAATCCGATATAAAATATTTTGATGTTATACTTATTGTTTCCTATAACTATAATTATTCACGCAATGTTTAGTTACAAAAACAATGCCAAACGAACAAAATGACATTTTGACTGACAAGTTATCAGTATGGAGAGAGAAAGGACTGGAATGTATATAAAAAATTAAAGGCTGTCTCACGACAACCCCTAACCAACTTTGTTAACCTTAAATCTAATACTATTATGAAAAAACCACATTGCAAATGTATGGATATTTCTATTATTGTCAATAGATAAAGTATTAAATTTTGTTCTTTTGATTTTAATAAAATCTAATATCTTCAGATCTCTTGCTTTTTGTACGTTATTAGGCTTGTGAGAACCATCGCAACGGTGGATAAAGGCAATGCGAACAGGATCGGATCGATGGCGAACCAAGGATAGATATCGATCAAAACATCACGCCCAGACAGCATATTACATAAGCCGACCGCTCCGGCTTCCGCCTTGTGAAGAAACAGCATAGCAAACAAACTTGCCAGCGCCCCCGTCCATAAACTAGCCAGTGCTCCTTCTTTGGTCGCCTTCTTCCAGAAAAGGGAACAGAAGTAGGCCGGGAGGAAAGTGGCGGCACAAATCCCCATGAACAGGGCTGTCCCGCGTGCTATGACTCCTGCGCTCAGCGTATAACAGATTATATAACTTACCAGAATGGAGCAAAGTACTCCGATGCGTACGCCCATCGTCGAGTTAGCATTCTGTCGATGTCCCAGTTTTGGGAATATGTCTGCCCCGAAAGAAGCTCCCATCGTGTGGAACTGGGCGCTGAGTGTAGACATACTTGCCGACAAGATACAGAGCATGAAAACGGCACTGAACCATTCCGGCATTGCCCGGTCGATAAACAGCGGGATAATCTTATCCATATCCTTGATGGCTTCCGATGCAACCACGCCTTCTGTTTTCAGAAAAAAGAGGTTCGATAATGCCCCGACATGATAAATGGCTCCGACGGTCACGATCAGAAAAACACAACCGATCAGAACGCCCCGGTTCAATTGCTTGGTGCTTTCCACCATCATAAAACGTACGACCAACTGAGGTTGGGCGAGACAGCCGATACCGACTCCCAGAATAAGCGAGGTTACGAGGGTATACCATTGTGGAGAACCGGTCACCGGCATGGCCGTCCATCCCAGGTGTCCTACCTCCTTAAAACGTTCAGGGACAAGCGGGGCGATTTCCGTCAGCTTCCGGTTGGCTTCGATAAAGCCCATATCCATCACCCGATAGAACCAAAATAGCAGGAACAACATGCAGGCGAACATAATGACGGCTTGCAAAGCATCTGTATATAACACGCCTTTAATACCTCCTGTGATTACATAGGCCGCTACTATAAGCGTGAAAATAAGCAGTGCCAGATGCAAGTCTATGTGGAACATCTGTTCGATGAACACTGCACCTCCTTTCATCACGACTGCTGCATACAGCGGCATGCCGATAAAGATGATGGCGGCAATGAATATCTGTATGGCACGTGAATTATAGTGCAGTCCCAATAATTGCGGGAATGTGCGGGCATTGTACTTTTCGCCTAATTTACGGGTGTTCCGCCCGAATATGATAAAAGCGATGACAACGCCCATAAACATATTTAATAAGCAAAGCCATTGGATTCCCATACCAAATGTGGCTGCAACCCCTCCGAAACCGACAATGGCCGATGCGGAAATAAAGGTCGCCCCGTATGAAAGGGCCATGATGATGGGATTCACTTTCCGTCCCCCCAGCAAATAATCGCTGGCATTTTTCGTCTGTTTGTATCCGATGTATCCCAACCAGGCCAGGATGAACATATAGATGATTACTACGATACCTAAAGTCAGTGTGCTCATTTTTCCGGCTGTTGTGGGTTTGTATTATCTTCGTCGTCTTTATTCCAATGGGTTATTCCGAACCAAATGGAATAAAACAGGCAGACGAGGGCTAACAAGTAGGCCAGCCAGATGCCAGGGTCGCTTATTCCGAACATGTATTGTTGCTTTTTATAATTTGATCAAATCACTTTCACAAATATATTCCAGATTCTGACGGCGGATCACTTCGCGGGCGGCTTCCCGGTTGTTCGTGCGTAAGATCAGGATTGATTTCTCGTTGGCTGAGAAGCAATACATATATTCGATACTGACGCCGGCTTTCGTGAAACAGGACAATGTCTGGGCAAAACTGCCTGCGCAGGAGTTGGTGACGATTGCCAGCACATCGGTCAGGTTGGCACTGACATTGTTGCCCTTCAGTATTTTATAAGCCTTTTGCGGATCGCTGACTATGATGCGCAGAATGCCGTATTCGGATGTGTCTGCTACTGTTGCGGCAATAATCCGTATCTTCTCTTCGGCCAGCAAAGCGAGGATTTCGCTTAACTTGCCGTATTTGTTTTCCAGAAAAATAGAAATCTGATTGACTGTCATGTTGATTTATGATTTTAGATGTATGATTTATGAGTTCAGCAAAGTTTACGCAAGTCTTTCACCCGGACAGCTTTTCCATCCTGTACCGGCAGAGAGCCTTTAGCGACCAGTTTGAGATGGGGAGTCAGAAGCAACTCATCCTTCAACTGGCGGGTGATTTCCTTTGTCAGACGTTGCAAAACGCTGTAATCGTCGGTAAACAGGTCGCTCAATTCCACTTCGATCAGCATCTCGTCATTGTTTCCTACCGTTTCGATTGTAATCAGATAATTGCTACCCAGTTCTTTAAACTGCATCAGTATCTTTTCGATCTGGATAGGGAAGAGGTTGACCCCTTTCAATATGATCATGTCGTCGCTGCGGCCTTTGAAACGTGCCAGGCGTTTGTGCGTCCGTCCGCAAGGGCATTCGCCCGGAAGGACACAGGTCAGGTCACGGGTACGGTATCGGAACAAAGGCATTGCCTCGCGGTTGATGGTCGTCAGGACCATTTCGCCGACTTCCCCTTCTTTTACCGGTTGCAGTGTGACAGGATCGATAATTTCTACGATTACATTATCTTCCCAGATATGGAGACCGTTCTGTTCCGTGCATTCGAATGCGACGCCGGGACCGTTCATTTCCGACATCCCGAAACAATTATATGCTTTTACGCCTAACAATTGTTCGATCCGGTGGCGTTGCTCTTCCGAGTGGGGCTCGGCACCGATACAAACGGTGTGCAGTTGGGTGTCGCGACGGGGATCGAGGCCCATTTCATACATTACTTCTGCCAGGCGGGTCGCATAGCTGGGAATGATATGGAGGCAAGTCGTACCGAAATCCGTGATGAACTTGATCTGCCGTTTGGTATTTCCAGCTGCTGCCGGTACGGTCAGACAACCTAATTTTTCGGCTCCGTATTGGAATCCTAATCCACCGGTGAACATTCCGTAGCCGGAAGTGTTCTGGAAGACGTCCGTGTTGCGGATACCTACCATATACATACATCGTGCCACCTGATTAGCCCATTGGTCCAGATCTTTGGCCGAATGCAACACGACCGTGGGGTTTCCTGTCGTGCCGCTCGATGAATGGATACGGACACAGTCTTTGATAGGAATAGCTGCCATACCGTACGGATAATTGTTGCGAAGGTCGTCTTTCGTCGTAAAAGGTATCTTTTGCAAGTCGTCCAATGATTGTATACTGTCGGCCGTAATGCCGTTTTCTTTGAAAATCTTGCTGTAGAAAGGAGAATTTCCGGCTGCTTCAATTGTCTTTTTCAATCGCTCCAACTGTAGCTTTGCCAAGTCTTCACGATTCATGGTTTCAATATCTTTCTGCCAATATTCCATCGTTTTTTGCATTATAATGTGTTTGATTCATGAAATTAGACTGCAAATGTATTGTTAATTTTGGAGAAAAACTATATTTTCATCAAAGATAATATCATGAAGGATTGGATATTTTGAAAAGAAACATCATCTGAACAGCAATAAAGCAGGACTTCCGCATTTAAATCATGCATGGAAGGTTTGAATTCTCCTTGGCGAATAGTCTTACACCTTGTTCAAGCTATATTTACGGGGATAATTGAAAGCGATAGCCAATAATGCGCCAAGCCCCAAAAGATAAGGATAATATAAATACTGCATGATCTCAATGGGAGAGACATGCCCTAAACCTGCTGCCATCAACAATTGTGCACCGTAAGGTATGATGCCCTGTATGAAGCAGGAAAAAATATCCAGTAGGCTGGCACTGCGTCTCGGATCTATTTTAAAACGGTCGGCAATATCTTTGGCTATCGGACCTGCCATGATCAAGGCGATGGTATTGTTGGCAGTACAAAGGTTAGCAAAACTGATTAACGCGGCAATGCTCCCTTCTGCTCCTTTGGCGGAACGGATGCGGGAAGTGAGTTTCAGGATGATCCAGTCGATACCTCCGTTATATCGTATCATTTCCAGCATTCCGCCGGCCAGTAAAGTCACGATGATAAGTTCACCCATATTCGTGATGCCCAGTCCCATTGAAGCATTCCATCCCCAGATGTCGAACCCGCCTGTCAGCAATCCGACGATACCGGAAAGGATAATTCCGACTATCAGGACCATCATGACATTCACACCGCAGATAGCTGTTATCAGGACAATCAGATAGGGCAGGACTTTGACCCATTCGATCGGCCCTGTTTCATATCCGCTCCCGACCCCATTTCCGATCAGTACATAGAGAAAACCGGTCAGGATAGCGATCGGAAGGGCGATTCGAATATTCACCTTGAACTTGTCGTTCATATTACAACCTTGTGTGCGGGTGGCAACAATAGTGGTATCCGATATGAAAGAGAGGTTGTCTCCGAACATGGCTCCGCTTACTACGACACCCAGCATCAGGGCATCCGGCATTCCGGTTTTGCTGGCGATCCCTACGGCAACAGGAGCCAGAGCAACGATTGTCCCGACGGATGTTCCGACGGAAATGGAAATGAAGCAGGCGGCAAGGAAGATTCCGGCTGCCAACAAATTGCCCGGCAGGATGGACATGGCCAAGTTTACGGTAGCATCGACAGCCCCCATCGCTTTGGCTGTTTGGGCGAAAGCACCGGCAAGAATGAAGATTAATACCATCAGCATAATATTGCTGTTGGCCGCTCCACGGCAGAATTGTTCGGTCCGGTTGCTGAGCTTGCCCCCTTTGGACATGGCGATGGCCACTACCGAGGCAATAACAAAGGCTACGGTAATAGGCATCTTGTAGAAATCACCTGCAATAATTGACACGACAAGGTAAGATAATAAAAAAACAACCAGAGGTGTCAGCGCCCAGGGATTAGGGGTATGGTGTAAACGTGAACTGTTCGGATCTGCCATTCTCAAATAAATCACATATTAGAAAGTGAATCTCAGCGCAATACGGATACCTCCCTTTTTGATGTCAGGGTGGTCCAGATAGGTTAAGCGTCTGTAATAATCAATGCGCAGGATCTTGAATATATTTTCCAAACCGACGCTGCATTCCATGTAGGGAGTGTTACCTAATGGCTGTGTCCCTTCCGGCAACAAGAAAAGTCCAGGGGTCAAGGTCGGATTGTTTTTATCCGTCAGTCCGCCATAGATCATATTAAAGGAAAGAACTTCACGCAGACGCAGCCACTTGATGCCCGGAATACGGTTCAGAAGCCAGCCCTTCATATAATAAGTAGCATTGAACGATACATATTGGTCGGTCACGAACTCCAATGCGTTCATCATGTGGAATGCTTCCGGTTGGATGGTGATGGATTGGTTCGTATTCGGCAATATCAGCAGGGGGAAAGGTACTTTATCCCAGACCTTGCCCGCTTTAACCTGTGCGTCGATATGTCCGAACGAAGAAAGCCAGATACGTTTCTCGGCGCTGATCTCCGTATGGTTGTAATTGTAATCGCCGCCTAACACGCCTTTGATACCTAATTGATGAGAAAGCTTGAATACGGGTGCGTCTTTGGACAAGTTGAATACGGATTCTTTTCCTGAACGCCCGTTATAAGCGCGTTCACCCGGAGCGAAACGCAGCTGTGTTCCGATTTCAGATGTCGTAAAATCTTTTATATGGTATAAATTCCCGGATGCGTCCCGTTTGATATATTGAAGCGTCCCTGCCGCCTCGTTGTTCTGGTTCATCATCCAGGACTTCCATGTCAGGCCGTTCAGCCATTCTTTTTCGTATTGCAATACACTTTTGCGGATATACTGCATCTTGGTAACCGGCTCACCTACTTTCCAGGCAACGAAAATGTTATCCTTGCTTGTGAAAAGGAAATCCTGGCCTGGGGTGTACACATCATATTCCTGGATAAACGACAAGTTATTGACCGGATTTTCACCTTCGTGATATTCTTTTTTAGTGAAACTGTGCGTTAATTTCAGGTTGTACTTGATCTTGCGGTCATTTGTACCGTAAGCCAGATAGCCACTTGCAAACCAATACGGACTGAGGTTGGCAGTCGTCATTCCTCCCACACGCATACGGAAACCTTCCAGATGGTTCGCACTGAAGGTCGTATTCATCGGGCCGAAGTCGAATTTGGTTACCTTCTTGTCATTTGCTGTCGGGATATAGCCCGTTATCAGGATTTCCGCAGTTTTAATAATGGCATTGAAGGCCGGGACTTTCCGCAGTTGCCCCAATAAGTCTTTTAGCGCATCTTCCTTTTCTTTCAGCGGGATAGGACGATTATGCATCCAGAACGTATCCGGCTGTGCTGTCGCCTCCGGCAAGATATGCAATGCTCCTAAAAGGCCGAAAATGGAATCTGCATTTTGAACGTTGAAATTATAATTGTCGTAATCCCTGAGCTGGTGTGCATAGAGCTGTTGCGTACCCTTTACTACATAGAAATTGACAAAGGTATTCTCTTGGTCAAGTACCCAGGTACTATCCGGCATCTGTTTGAATTCCTGCTCGATACGGAGCTTGTCCACCCAGTTCAGATTGATCTTTGCCGGTGTGTTCAACAACGCTTTCTTGACTGCATAATTACCGTCAAGCGTTATATAAAGCCGTCCCGTAAACCCGTAGCTTTCGCTGTTTGCCGGAACGAAAGCCAGATCCACACATTTATCTCCTCCCACATCAAGCGTATCCATGATGTAGTAATGGTAATATGTGGTCGCTAATGTCGATGATAACGGGCTGACGAACCGGTTCAATAGGATAGGAATGTTGTTATCGAAAATATTGATACTCTTGAAAATCTCTTCCAGGTTGGAGGTTATGCCGCCACCGTCATCCAATGTCTTATCGATTCCCTGCATACGCTTGGCTCTGACAATTGTCTTTTCCGCTTTGGGACTTTTCCGGTAGTAGAAATCCGATAGGTTTTCACGAACGGAAACGGTCAGGATCGGTTTGCCGTTAAACTCGGATGTATCCAGATAGTTTTTGATAAATTTGAACTTTTTCAAAAATTTGTTCTTGTCGAGATTCGGATTGAAATTATCCAGCGACAGGCTTAATTTTTCGTATACTTCCGTTTGATATTCTGGTTTTGCTTCGATCCGGTTATCGTTCTTGTGTGCAATAACTTTCTTGATAAGCTCTACAGCCGGATTATCCTTGCGAGTATATTTTTCTCTTTTGGGTTTGACTACGACTTCCGAGATTTCGAAAGCAGTCGGTTTCAACAATACTTCCAGATTGTCATTCTTTTTACCAGGCTTGAGGTCGATGAATTTAGTATCGTAGCCCAATGAGGCGGCGGCCAGTTTGGTGTAGCCCTGGTTGTTTTGGAGGGTAAATGTCCCATTGTCGTCTGTCATAGCTCCGATAGTCGACCCGTCAAAATAGACGGATACGAACGGGAGTGGTTCACCGGTAATCGAATCTTTGACAATACCGGATGCCGAGGTAAAACTCTGAGCGTATGATAGAAAAGTTCCTGCTACTACTTGTAACAGAGCTATTAATATTATATAACGGATAAATCTTACCATGTATTTAACGTTGTTCCTTCTCGGATATGGACAACAAAGGTAAGATTTTTATTGGTTACAGTTTTACTGGCGATATTAATAATCTTTAATCGAAAGATAGTCTGCTGTTTAAATGGGGACAGATATCAATAACGGTTTTTATCCGTATATTTGTCTTTTTGAAAACATAAAAACAGGTTCTAAAGAGATGAAAGAACATATTAGAAAACGAAAAATCATGGCTGTGACCTTGACCGGATCTTTTGCCAACTTTCTGCTATTGGTTTTCAAATTTATAGCAGGTGTGTTAGGGCACAGTAGCGCCATGATCGCAGACGCCGTCCATTCTCTATCTGATTTTGTGACAGATATAATTGTTTTGCTCTTCATTAACATATCGTCCAAACCGAAAGACGAAGGCCATGACTATGGGCACGGGAAGTACGAGACTTTGGCTACTACGATCATCGGGATTGTCCTGATGTGTGTTGGAGCCGGTCTTTTCTGGGATGGTGCGAATAAGATTTTCGGATTTTATTTTAGGAACGAACAGTTGGAAAGCCCTGGTAAGATCGCACTTATTGCCGCCATTGTCTCTATTCTGGTAAAGGAAGCCCTGTATCGTCTGACGTTATATGTCGGGAAGAAAGAAAATAGCCAGGCCGTTATTGCGAATGCCTGGCATCATCGTTCGGATGCTTTTTCTTCTATAGGGACGACGTTGGGTATTGGAGGAGCTATCCTCTTAGGTGATAACTGGCGTGTGTTGGACCCGATAGCAGCCGTGATCGTCAGCATATTGATTGTGAAGGTGGCCTTTCAGTTGGTCGTACCTGCAATTAATGATTTGTTGGAGAAATCTTTACCGGGTGAGGTCGAAGATGAGATTCTCTCTATAATAAATGAGACACCGGAGGTCAGGAATCCGCATAATCTATGTACACGCAGAATCGGTAATGATTTTGCAATAGAAGTACATATCCGGATAGACGGGCAAATAACCGTAAGCCGGGCACATGAACTGACGAAGGAGATAGAAAATAAGCTACGTTTGAAATTTGGTCCGACAACCCATATCATCTTACATGTCGAACCTATAAAAGAGAAAAAAGATGAGTGAACTGACATTATACAAAGGAGAAGTTTTTGATTTTATCGATTCTCCGTTAAATAGAAAAGATGCTTACCGGTATTTTCCCGATGGGGCATTGGTCGTACAGGATGGAAAAATAATCGATTGCGGGCCTTTTAAGGAGGTCAAAGGCCGTTATATCGATTACGAACAGGTTGATTATTCAGGTAAACTCCTGATGCCTGGATTTATAGATTCCCATATCCACTACCCACAAGCCGAAATAATCGGTATGTACGGGAAGCAGTTGCTGGATTGGCTGGATGATTATACTTTTCCAGCGGAACAGGGGTTTGCTCTTTCGGAGCATGCGGACAGGATGGCCCGTTCCTTTATAGAAGAGCTGTTCCGGAACGGAACAACGGCTTGCATGGCTTATGCAACGGTACATCCGGCATCCGTCACCGCCCTCTTCTCTGTTGCGTCGGAATATAATATGTGTATGTTGACCGGAAAAGTGCTGATGGACCGGAATGCTCCGGCAGGATTGACCGATACGGCGGAACAGGGGGAATCCGAAAGCCGGTCCTTGATTGAAACGTGGCATGGAAAAGGACGGAACCGCTATGTCATCACACCTCGTTTTGCTATATCCTGTTCAACGGAACAACTGATTGCAGCCGGACGTTTGCACGAACAATATCCGGGCACTTATATACAGACACATCTTTCCGAGAATAAAGATGAGATCAACAGCACGCTTTCCTTGTACCCTGATTGCCAAGATTACCTGGAAGTATACGAGCGGGCCGGATTGGTTACGGACCGCTCTGTCTTCGGGCATTGTATTCATTTGTCTGATTCGGAATGCCGACGGCTGGCCGAAGCCGGTTCTGTCATCGCGCATTGTCCTACATCCAACCTCTTTTTGGGAAGTGGCTTGTTTGATATGCTACAAGCCAATCGTGTCGGTATGCAAACCGTATTGGCGACGGATGTCGGAGCCGGAACTTCTTTTTCTTTGCTGCGCACGATGGGAGAGGCATATAAGGTGCAGCAACTTAATGGATATCCGGTGTCTGTATTCGAGTCATTATATAAATGTACGTTGGGAGCAGCCAAGGCACTTCATTTGGACGATGAAATCGGCTGTTTCGGGAAAGGTCGGAAAGCGGACTTCATTGTTATAGATTATGCTGTCACACCCTCCCAGCAGGTACGCATGGATTATCTGAAACACCATGAGAAGTGGACATTGGAAAACAAACTGTTCGGTCTGCAAACTATTGGAGACGACAGGAATATTCTGGCAACCTATATAGTGGGAAGGCGGATGAAGTAAATAATCTTTCCCACCGGCATGAAAATTCTTTTTCACGCCGGTGAAAATTTATTTTCCTGCTGGTGAAAATAAATTTTCAGGGATTCGGAAGTCGTGGTAAAAAACGAACGAATTGTTCGTAGACTTAGAATACCTGCATCTCGTTCCTGACAGTCGTGACACCGATCAGCCGATCATAGCGGGCACCCATCGGACGGTAATAGACATAGATGCTATATTCATTTTGCGTCTGGTAGTAATTACCTTCTATCGGGCCTGTTTGGCCAATAGTGGAACCAGTCGGAACAAACAAATACTGATAATTGTAACTTCCCTGTTTGAGGAGCACCGCTTTTTCGTATTGCTTCGTCTCGAAGTTATAGCCCATTTTGCTTTTTTCATCCAATACATTATTAAATAGCTCTCCGTTCAGATAGACACTCCCGCCGGGTAGCGGATCACATGCAAGCGTAAAATGCACGATATAATAATCCGCTTCCGTATCCGGATCGTTACAATCACTGCAGCGGATGAAGAAGCGGCCGTCCTGATCCTGATCATATTGGTAAGTGCCTTTATCCCGCTTGTAATCGGTCATAAGTTCCACATTATAGTAAGGATTGTGGAAAGAGATATTTTCGACATGCATACCATTATATTTATTGCTTAGGAATTCCATGCGGCGATACTCGTTCCCGGCAGGGAAAATAAGGTTGCGGTTATACGTGTAGGATATTTGATTTTCCAGAATGCTCATAGGCTGCAAGTCTGTCACGGCATTATCGCGCCGGTTATCCTGGTAAACGAATATCTTCAGGTCCGTCTGCGGGTAAGTGATCGGGAAATTTTTGTTGTTAATGTTGAAGCTTACCTGTTGGTGGCTTTGATTAGTGTCGATATCCGTGTTACCGCTCACTGAAGCCGAGATATTGACAACTGGTTCTACCACAGAGAAACAGGCTGTCAAAATGATCTGGTCCGGTGTATCCTCGTTATAAATCTGGATGGCATAATTGCCGGAGACCTTAAACTGGATATCGTCGTTCGGAAGTAGGAGCCGGTAGTTCGAATATTGGGTAGTAGTTCCGATGGAATTGGCAAAATCGTCGATTGTTGTTCCCTGGAAGCCATTCATATATTCGATCGGACTCAGTTGGGATTGTGTCCAGTCGGCATTGCAGTGCACCACATTATAAGCATATCGTGTGTATCCACTCCCCAAACCGTCGAAATTGATTTCGATCTGTTCTTCTCCTCCCAACGTTATGTAAGGCTCGGATATCAACTCTCCGGCAACTTTCACCTGAAGCGTTTTTATCTGCTTGCTATTGACATTGGTGAAGAACTTCACCTGTGCGTTTGCCCCGATGGAAAGGGCAAAAAACATCATAAATAGTAAACTGTACACTCTCATTTTCATATTTCTTTCTTTGTCGGTGCAAAATTATGGAATTATTTCTTTAATTATTTTCCATTCCCTGCTTTAAAGCATAAAAAATTGCTTACTTTTGCGGGAAAATTACATATAAACAATTTTAGTTGTATCATGGCAAATGTGATTAAGATTAAAAAGGGTTTAGACATTAATCTGAAGGGCAAAGCTTCGGACGTACTGTTAAACGGAGGGAAAAGCGATACTTACGCTATCGTTCCCGATTATTATAACGGTATTGTACCCAAAGTTGTTGCCAAAGTAGGAGAAAAAGTCAAAGCCGGTTCTGTATTGATGATCGATAAGAACCGCCCGGAGATCAAGTTTGTTTCGCCTGTCAGTGGCGAAGTAACTGCCGTAAATCGAGGAGAGAAGCGCAAAGTGCTCAGCGTGGTCGTCAAGCCGGAAGCGCAGGTCGAGTATGAAGATTTCGGTAAGAAAAATGTAGCTTCCCTGAAAAGAGAAGAGGTAAAGGAGGCCATCCAGCAGGCTGGTATGTGGCCATTTATCAAACAACGTCCGTACGACATCGTCGCTTCGCCTGCTGACGAACCGCGTGACATTTTTGTTTCTGCATTCTATTCCGCACCGTTAGCTCCGAACTTCGATTTTATCGTGAAAGGACAAGAGGCCGATTTTCAGGCGGGGCTGGATGCACTTGCAAAACTTACCGACGGTAAGGTATATGTCGGTATCCGCAAAGGTTCTTCCGTTAGTGTGAAAGGTGTTGAAACTGTAGAAGTGGAAGGTCCGCATCCTGCAGCCAATGTGGGAGTACAGATTAATCATATCAAGCCTGTCAATAAAGGCGAAGTGGTTTGGACGGTCAATCCTGCCGACGTGATTGTAATCGGACGTCTGTTCAATAAGGGCATCGCCGATTTCAGCCGCTTGGTTGTGATAACCGGTTCCGAAACGACAGAGAGAGGATACGTTAAGGCAATCGCCGGCTGTACGATCTCCAGCTTGGTTGACGGAAAGATCATGAGAGGCAATGAAGATATCCGTATTATCAGCGGTAACGTCTTGAGCGGTACGAAGGTAATGAAAGACGATTATCTGGGGGCCTATGACAATCAGATTACGGTTATCCCGGAAGGTGACGAAACACACGACTTCTTCGGTTGGGCGACTCCCGGCTTCGGAAAATTCAGTGTGAGCCATTCATTCCCTGCCTGGTTGATGGGCAAGAACAAGGAATATGTGATAGATGCCCGTATCAAAGGAGGCAAGCGTGCTATGATCATGTCCAACGAATACGATAGCGTGTTCCCGATGGACATCATGCCTGAATATCTGTTGAAGGCTATTATCGCATTCGATATTGATAAGATGGAAAACTTGGGTATCTATGAAGTAGCGCCCGAAGATTTTGCCCTTTGTGAATTCGTCGATACGTCCAAACTCGAAATTCAGAAGATCGTTCGTCAAGGTCTGGATGTATTATACAAGGAAATGAATTAATAACATTAAAAATTAGAATACATTGAAAGCGTTAAGGAATTACCTCGACAAGATTAAGCCTAACTTTGAGGAAGGCGGAAAGCTGGCGATGTTCCGTTCTGTTTTTGAAGGTTTCGAAACATTCCTGTTTGTTCCGAGCACAACTTCCAAATCAGGCGTACACATTCATGACTATATTGACTCGAAGCGTACGATGACCGTGGTCATCATTGCTTTGTTGCCCGCTTTGCTTTTTGGTATGTACAATGTCGGTTATCAGCATAACCTTGCAGTAGGGGCTGATCCGGGATTTCTCATGACTTTTATTTTTGGTTTTCTGGCCGTATTGCCTAAAATCATTGTTTCGTATGTGGTAGGTCTGGGTATCGAGTTTGCTGTTGCCCAGGTGAAAAAGGAAGAAATCCAGGAAGGTTTTCTGGTTTCCGGTATCCTGATCCCGATGATCGTTCCTGTCGACACTCCGCTGTGGATGATTGCTGTAGCTACTGCATTCGCTGTTGTTTTTGCTAAGGAAGTGTTTGGTGGTACAGGTTATAATGTATTTAATGTAGCATTGGTTACACGTGCATTCCTGTTCTTCGCATATCCGGCAGCCATGTCCGGTGACCAGGTATTTGTTCGTACAGCTGACACGTTCGGCATTGGTGGCGGACAGGTGGTAGACGGTTTCTCGGGGGCTACTCCGCTGGGACAGGTTGCTATCGCAGGTAAAGAACTGATCGGTTCGTTCCAGGCTGTAGACGTGCTGGGTAACCCGATGACTACTTGGGATATGTTCTTAGGTCTGATTCCGGGTTCGATCGGCGAAACATCCGTATTGGCAATCCTGATCGGTGCGGTTATCCTTCTTTTCACAAAGATCGCAAGCTGGAAAACAATGGTTTCCGTATTTGTGGGTGGTGCGGTTATGTCGCTTATCTTTAATATGATCGGAACAACGGTGGCCATGTGCGTATCTCCGTTGGATCATTTGTTCTTGGGTGGTTTCGCATTTGGTGCTGTGTTTATGGCTACCGACCCTGTCACTTCTGCCCGTACGGAAACAGGTAAGTACATCTATGGTTTCTTAGTAGGGGCTATGGCTATCATTATCCGCGCATTGAATCCGGGTTATCCTGAAGGTATGATGCTCGCTATCCTGTTGATGAATGTATTTGCTCCGCTGATCGACTACTATGTAGTGGAAGCTAACATCAACCGCAGATTGAAACGTGTAATCAAATAAAGTAAGAAGGAGTATGGCAAAATATAAATGTAAAGTATGTGGATATATCCACGAAGGAAATAAAGCTCCGGATGTTTGTCCTGTATGTGGAGTTCCTGCTTCTGAATTCGAAGAGATCAAAGACGAGGCTGTTGCCGGCAAGAAAAAGGGACTGGATAGAGACAGTAACGTGTACACTGTTGTTTATGCTTCCGTAATGGTTGTTCTGGTCGCAGTTGTGTTGGCCTTTACTTCGCAATCGCTTAGAACTTTCCAGCAGAAAAACGAAGAAAACGACAAGAGACAGCAGATCCTGCGCTCTATCAACGTGACGGTTCCGGCCAATGAAGCCGAAGCCAAATATTCGGAATTGATCAAGGAAGCATTTCTGGTAAATGAAAACGGCGAAAAGGTAGAAGGCGATGCGTTTGCCGCCGATGTGGTAAAGGCTGCTGCCGAACACCAGTATCCGGTTTTTGTTGCAAATGTAGACGGTCAGACCAAATACATCATGGCTTTGCATGGTGCCGGTTTGTGGGGACCGCTGTGGGGGTATCTTTCTGTAGATGGCGATAAGAATACGGTTTATGGTGCCGACTTCAGCCATCAGGGTGAAACTCCGGGTCTGGGTGCCGAAATTTCAAAACCGGAATTTAGCAACGAATTCAAAGGAAAAAAACTGTTTGTGGATGGTACATTCAAGTCTATCGCAATCGTTAAGCCGGGTAAGAGCGTTGCCGGCCAGGATTATGTAGACGGTATTTCCGGAGGTACAATCACAAGTAATGGCGTTGGTGCGATGCTGTTCGACAGTTTGAGTGGTTATGTTAAATTTTTAACCTCACAAAATTAAGTAGAAGATGGGATTATTATCTGAAAAGAATAAAGAAGTTCTGTTAGGCCCGCTTAGCGTAAACAACCCGGTCATCGTCCAGATGTTGGGTATCTGCTCTGCGCTGGCTGTAACATCAAAACTGGAGCCGGCTATTGTAATGGGTCTTTCAGTAACGGCTGTTGTGGCTTTTGCCAACGTGATTATTTCACTGCTGCGTAATACGATTCCTAACCGTATCCGTATCATCGTGCAGTTGGTGGTGGTAGCAGCGTTGGTGACTATCGTGAGTGAAGTGCTGAAAGCGTTTGCTTATGACGTAAACAAACAGCTTTCCGTGTTTGTGGGTCTGATCATTACTAACTGTATCCTGATGGGACGTCTGGAAGCGTTTGCGCTGGGTAACGGCCCGTGGGAATCGTTCCTCGACGGTATCGGTAACGGCTTAGGTTATGCATTGATCCTGGTGATCGTCGGTTTCTTCCGCGAGCTTTTAGGTTCTGGTACGTTGCTGGGATTCCAGGTTATTCCGCAGGCATTCTATGACTTCGGTTATGTGAACAACGGTTTGATGATCCTGCCTCCAATGGCGTTGATCGTGATCGCCGTGATTATTTGGGTTCACCGTTCTCGTAACAAGGAACTTCAGGAAAATTAATGCTAACTATTAAAAGAATAATAGAATGGAAGAATTATTAAGCACATTTGTCCGCTCGATCTTTGTAGACAACATGATTTTCGCATACTATCTGGGTATGTGCTCTTTCCTGGCTGTTTCCAAGAACGTAAAGACTGCTTTGGGATTAGGTATGGCTGTAACGTTCATCTTGGTATGTACGTTACCGATCAACTATATGCTTGAAAATTATGTATTGAAGGAAGGTGCTCTGCAATGGCTGGGTGCTGAATTCGCTGGTGTAAACCTGAGCTTCCTCGCTTTCATTATCTTTATCGCCATCATCGCCTCGTTTACGCAGCTGGTGGAAATGGTAGTGGAAAAGTTTGCTCCGGCCTTGTACGCTTCTCTGGGTATCTTTTTGCCGCTGATCGCTGTAAACTGCGCTATCCTGGGTGGTTCTCTGTTTATGCAACAAAAGGCATTTCCTAACGTAGGTGTTGCTACTGTTTATGGCTTAGGTTCTGGTATCGGTTGGATGCTGGCTATCGTCGGTATGGCTGCCATCCGTGAAAAGCTGGCATACTCGGATATCCCCAAACCATTGAAAGGTCTTGGTATTACCTTTATCATCACTGGTTTGATGGGGATGGCATTCATGTGCTTCTCAGGTCTTAAGATATAATATTAACGCATTAAACTTATTACAGAAATGACTTTATTAATGACGACTGGCAGTCTTACAATCGCAGCAGGTGCCGTAATCTTCTTGGTGATTACGCTGATCCTGGTGGGTGCGTTGTTGGCGGCCAAAGCAAAATTGGTACCGTCAGGAAATGTAGACCTGAAGGTAAATGGAGAAAAAGATATTGAGACTCCTATAGGAAGCACTTTGCTGGCTGGTTTGCAGAGTGGTGGTATCTTCTTGTCTTCTGCTTGTGGTGGTGGTGGTAAATGTGGCCAGTGCCGTGCACAGGTATTAGAAGGAGGTGGAGAAATCCTGCCGACAGAAAAGGGCTTTTTCTCTCGCAAGCAGATTAAGGAACATTGGCGTCTGGCCTGTCAGTGCAAAGTGAAGGAAGATATGGTTGTTCAGGTTCCGGACGAAGTTTTCGGTGTAAAGGAATGGGAATGCGAAGTTATCTCCAACAAGAACGTGGCTACTTTCATCAAAGAGTTTATTGTGGCATTGCCTAAGGGTGAACACATGGACTTCTTGCCAGGTTCTTATGCACAGATCAAGATTCCGGCATACTCGATGGATTACAACAAGGATATCGATAAAGCCTTGATCGGCGATGAATATCTGCCGGCATGGGAAAAGTTCGGTTTGTTCACACTGAAATGTAAGAACGACGAGCCGACTATCCGTGCCTATTCTATGGCTAACTATCCTGCTGAAGGCGACCGTATTATGTTGACGGTTCGTATTGCAACCCCGCCGTTCAAGCCGAAACCCGAAGTGGGCTTCCAGGATGTGATGCCGGGTATCGCTTCTTCTTATATCTTTACCCTGAAACCGGGTGACAAGGTGACGATGAGTGGTCCTTACGGTGATTTCCATCCGATCTTCGATTCGAAGAGAGAGATGATGTGGGTCGGTGGTGGTGCCGGTATGGCTCCGCTTCGTGCTCAGATCATGCACCTGACGAAGACACTCAAGACTACGGACCGCAAGATGTCATATTTCTACGGTGCACGCGCCCTGAACGAAGTGTTCTATTTGGAAGACTTCCTGGAAATCGAAAAGGAATTCCCGAACTTCACATTCCATCTGGCGCTCGACCGTCCGGATCCTGTAGCCGATGCGGCAGGAGTGAAGTATACGGCCGGTTTCGTTCACCAGGTAATCTACGATACATACCTGAAGGATCACGAAGCTCCGGAAGATATCGAATACTACATGTGTGGTCCGGGCCCGATGTCAAAGGCTGTGGAAAATATGCTGGACAATCTGGGTGTGCCGCGTGAAATGTTGCATTTCGACGACTTCGGCGCATAACAAGTCATTCAAACATGATAATAATAGAATCGGGGAAAGAAATTTATTCTTTTCCCGATTTTTTTTAAACTATTCTAAGTATGAACATGTTATCCTTAAAAATCAAAGGCAAGGGGCGAGTTGTTACGAAAGAATTACAAAGAAAATACATTTCTTTTGTAATATAGTGCAGCGTTTTGCGTTTTGAATACATCATACTTGTATATGATATTAAAATTGTAATAGAATATGAAAGCGTTGATATTATCTTTTTTTGCAGTAATCTTAGGTTATTCACTTATCTTCAATGAGAAGAAAACAACTGACCGGCCTGTTATAAAGGATAGTAATTCCGTGTATGTCGACAGACCGGTCAATATGCAGATTTCCGATTCCGTTATGATATATAGAGATCAGACCGCATCTGTTCTGTGATTTAGTTAGAGTTTGTTGTTTACCTGTGTTGTTTTGCTTATGTAGTACCCACTCTATCACCTGGTAAAAACGAGGTTTATAATTCGTTGTATGCAGGTATTTCTTCCAAAAAAGTATATGTCCGGTTATTATAGTCAATTTTACAGCAATAGTGATTTAAGCCGTTGCTGACGATCAGGTATTCGACATGTAGCACCATGTTATAACGGGCTATCTGGTCGAAAACAGTGTTGGTAATGTTTATATGGGGGGCTTTGTACTCGACGATGACCAGAGGTTCCAGAAAACGGTTGTAAGCAACCGTGTCGCAACGTTTGGATGTTCCATTCAGCTTGACCAGCACTTCGTTTGCCAGTAGTTCTTTCGGGTAGCTTTTTCGGGTGATCAGGTAATTGACAAAATGCTGACGTACCCATTCTTCGGGAGTGAGAGCCACATATTTTTGCCGTACAGGATCGAAGATCGTACGCTTTCCATCTTTTTCTGCTACTTTAGGTGCGAAACCAGGTAAGTTTAATGCAAGCATTTATTATATTTGTTCTTTTATTCTGTAAAAATAGACCATCAAAGGTAGTGATTTATGAAAACAAAACAAGAAATTGTCGAGAATTGGTTGCCGCGCTATACGGAGCGGAAGCTGGAAGATTTCGACAAATATATCCTGCTCACCAACTTTACGAAATATGTGGAACTGTTTGCCGACCACTTTAACGTTCCGATCTTGGGACTGAAAAACTCCATGCCGAACGCGGCGGCCAATGGCATCACGATTATCAATTTCGGGATGGGGAGCGCGAATGCGGCGACAATTATGGATTTGCTATCGGCAATAAAGCCGACTGCCGTCCTCTTTTTGGGGAAATGCGGAGGATTGAAGAAGGCGAACAACCTGGGAGATTATGTCATGCCGATTGCGGCTATCCGAGGAGAAGGAACTTCGAATGAATACCTGCCGGCAGAGGTTCCGTCGCTCCCGGCTTTCTCGATGATGCGTGCCATCTCGTCCGCCATACGTGACCGGGGGAAAGACTACTGGACCGGAACCGTCTATACGACGAACCGGCGGGTATGGGAATATGACAGTGATTTCAAGAACTACCTTCGTCGTACACACGCTACCGGTATCGATATGGAGACGGCTACCTTGTTTACGGCAGGCTTTGCAAACGAGATCCCGACAGGAGCTTTATTGATGATTTCCGACAAGCCTATGGAAGAAGCTGGGGTGAAAACGGAAGCCAGCGATCGTGAGGTGACCCGGAATTTTGCGAAAGAGCATGTAATGTTGGGAGTGGAAGCACTTCGCCAGATTATTGATGGAAAGAAGACGATTCGTCACATCCGCTTCAGTTGGTAATTTTAATTGAGATCACACACAAATATGGCAAAAAAAGAATATACATACGAGGAAATATGTCGGGATATCGTTGCAAAAAAATTCGCTCCTGTCTATATAATGATGGGTGACGAACCATTTTTTATGGATCAGATAACAGACCTGCTACTCGAAAATGTATTAGAAGAATCCGAACGGGATTTTAACCAGATTATCATGTACGGAGCAGATGCGGATGCAGCATCTATAATTAACGCAGCCCGCCGTTTCCCGATGATGTCAAAATATCAGTTAGTGGTTGTCCGGGAGGCTCAATTAATTCGTGATATCGAGCTTCTGTCGAACTATGTTAAGAACCCATTAATGTCAACCGTTTTGGTTGTCAATTATAAATATAAAAACTTAGATCGCCGCAAGGCGCTGGCTTCTGCGACGGACAAAACCGGAGTGTTGTTCGAGTCCAAAAAGATTCCTGACTACAAGATGCCGGCATTTATCGCTTCGTTCATGCAACTGCGTTCGATAGGGATAGACGGAAAGGCGGCCCAGATGCTTTCTGACTTCCTTGGAAACGATTTAAGCCGCCTGAGTAAGGAATTGGATAAGCTGGCGCTGATCCTGCCTGAAAAAGGCGTAAAACGCATCACGCCGGAATTGGTGGAGCAAAATATCGGAATCAGTAAAGAATACAATAACTTTGAACTGATAAAGGCACTTGCCATGAAAGATGTCTTGAAGGCGAACCGTATTGCTCAATACTTCGAGAAGAACCCGAAAAGCAATCCGATTCAGATGACCCTTCCTGTATTATTTAACTATTTCTCGAACCTCCTGATTTGTTATTATACGAAGGATCGTTCCGAAGCCGGCTTGATGGCGGCACTCGGACTTAGAGGAACATTTCAGGTGAAGGATTATCTTTTAGGGATGCGAAACTACTCGGCGATGAAAGTGTTCAACCTGATCAGTGAGATCCGTATGACGGATGCCCGTTCGAAAGGAGTGGAAAATACTTCTGTTTCCGATGCCGAACTTTTAAAGGAATTGCTCTATAAAATCCTGCATTGACAGGTTTTTGAAAGTATATTTTTATCTGAGAGGGCGTTTTTTCTGGAATAACTGAAAAGTTGAACAGAAAAAACGCCCTTTTTCTTTTGTCTTTCAATACTTTATCTTGATTTTTCATATCTGAGATTTTCATATTTCTATTTTTCGGCCCCTCATTCATAAGAAACGCAGCGTAGGAGTAGATAAGCTCCACGTTCAACTATCAAAATGTCACTCCACCTCATGAAAATTCATTTTCCATAGCATGAAAATAAAATTTCTATAGCGGGTAATATTTTTTAACATATCTATTTGCATAGGATTATTCTTTTTTGTCTGTCGAAATGACAAAATGATTTTTGACAAAATAGAAACTTTTGGTAAAAAATACTGAGGGTTGAAAGAAAGAAGAGTGATAGTGTCATTTTGGCAGTTTCAAAAATAACTGAAAAAACAATCTGTACGAATTTGTAAACAATATTAATGATATTACAGTTGTAAACTTCCATAAAGAAATCAATTGAGTTATTTTTTTGTTCTACTTGCAAACGGATGTTTACTGATATTACAAATGTATCTATTTATAAATGTAATAAATTTAACCGGCCATCCTTATTTTAGACAATGCTGTTTTATTCTATATAAGTAAAATATATTCAGTTTATTATGTGAAATATGTGATTTGATACATTAATATGTTGATCACAAGACTATACAAATGGCTGTAAATATAGAGATGGGAAAGTTTTACGTGATTGGTAATAATATGGTTTTCAGATAATAGTAGTTCTTTATTAAAGTTGAGATTTAACCTGTATTTAGTTGGTTTCTGTAGGATTTACATTTATAACAGTACAACAATGTCATTTATGGTTACAAAAGTGTATGTTTAAGTTTATACAATTAAATTGCACAATTGAGAATTATAGTGTATATTTGTATCGTCATTGATTTGTGTATATTTTCTCTATAAAAACAGACATAATGACAGTATTTTTGTAAACAAATTAGGAATTACTAAGATGATAGAACGTATTACCCAAATCATGGAGCGTGAAGGCTTGACTCCTTCTAAATTTGCAGAAGCAATCGGTATTCAGCGTTCAGCGATGTCACATATTTTGAACGGAAGAAATAATGTAAGTCTGGATGTCCTAATAAAAATTCTGGATCGATTCGCTTATGTGGATTCCGACTGGCTTCTTTTCGGTAAAGGCGAAATGGAACGAAATCGTATGCCGACACAGCCCGATTTGTTCTCAAATACGGCGATAAATCCATCCGGAGGGCAAGTTGCTCTTGAATATCGCAAGGAAATGAGGGTTGATACACCTGTAAACAGCATCAAACAGCCTGTTGTTGAGCAAATTATACAACAAGAAACAGTTACTAAAAAAGTAAGTAAAATAATGGTATTTTATTCCGATAATACATTTGACACTTTTATTTCTGAAAAAAACAAGAAAGAATAGCTTGTTTTGGTTTATATACCATATTCATCTATCTTTGTATAGAATTAGACTAATCATATTATATGAAGAAGTACATGCTTGACATGAAGGTGACTGAAAACTGTAGCCTTCACAAAAATTACTGCCTGCTTAAACTAACATCTGATCAGATCCTGCCGGAAATGCTGCCGGGACAGTTCGTACAGGTACGTGTGGATAACTCTCCTACAACATTTCTTCGTCGTCCGATCTCAATTAATTATGTCGACAGAGCGACCAATGAACTGTGGTTGCTCGTCCAGTTGGTCGGTGACGGAACACGCCGGATGGCTGAGTATAAGCCGGGTGATGTTGTTAACATCATGTTGCCTTTGGGAAACGGTTTCACGCTGCCTGCCGATAAAGAACAAAAATTACTGCTGATCGGTGGTGGTGTCGGGACAGCTCCGATGTTGTATTTGGGGGCCATCCTGAAAAAAGCCGGTTACACACCTACGTTCCTTTTGGGAGCTCGTTCTAAGGAAGATGTGTTACAATTGGAACAGTTCGAACAGCTTGGAACAGTGTATGTTACAACAGAAGACGGCTCATTGGGCGAAAAGGGATATGTGACCAATCATTCCATCTTGAAAGATGTACATTTCGACCGGATTTACACTTGTGGACCTAAGCCGATGATGGTGGCTGTTGCCAAATATGCCCATGCAAACTCTATTACATGCGAAGTCTCTCTTGAAAACACAATGGCTTGTGGTATAGGAGCTTGCTTATGCTGTGTGGAGAAGACCAAAGATGAGCATCATGTGTGTGTATGTACTGAAGGACCTGTATTTAATATTGAAAATTTGACATGGCTGAATTAAACGTAAACATCGGTAATTTGCAATTGAAGAACCCGGTCATGACGGCGTCGGGTACTTTCGGATATGGCATTGAGTATTCGGACTTTATGGATATCTCCCGCTTGGGTGGTATTTTTGTGAAAGGAACAACGATCCAGCCACGTGAAGGGAATTTGTATCCCCGTATGGCGGAAACCCCTTCGGGAATGTTGAATGCTGTAGGTTTGCAGAATAAGGGGGTGCAATATTTTGTCGATCATATCTATCCGGAGATAAAGGACATCGACACGAACATGATCGTAAACGTGAGCGGTTCCTCTGTGGAAACGTATGTGGAATGTGCTGAGAAGATAGCGGATTTGGACAAGATTCTGGCGATCGAACTGAATATTTCCTGTCCGAATGTGAAGCAGGGAGGTATGGCTTTTGGCGTGACGACTTGTGGGGCAAGCGAAGTGGTGAAAGCTGTCCGCAAGGTTTATCCGAAGACCCTTATTGTAAAACTTTCCCCTAATGTGACCGACATTACGGAGATTGCCAGAGCGGTCGAAGCCGAGGGAGCAGACTCTGTTTCATTGATTAATACTATGTTGGGGATGGCCATTGACGCGGAGAAGCGTAAACCGGTATTATCTACAATAACCGGTGGTCTTTCCGGTCCTTGCGTAAAGCCGGTTGCCTTGCGGATGGTATGGCAGACTTATAAGGCTGTGAAGATTCCTATTATCGGTCTGGGAGGCATTTCGAACTGGAAAGATGCAGTGGAGTTCATGCTGGCCGGAGCTACAGCAATCCAGATCGGGACCTACAATTTTGTAGATCCAGCCGTTGGCATAAAGGTTATCGAAGGGATGAACGACTATTGTGACAGACATGGTTTTTCGTCTGTCCGCGAACTGATCGGAGCTTTGGAAGTATAAAAACAGGATGAGATAATCCTTTTCGGAATAACAAATTAAAGAAAAGCCTGTAAAACGACTTATTTTATGTGTTTTACAGGCTTTTTTCTTGTAATTTTATTCGTTTGGAATATCATTATTCCAATAATTATAATATCTTTGTTCGTATATAAAATAAACCTTGGATTTGTAATATCTAATTAATAAATTATAGAAGAAAAACATGAAGATCAGACATCTTTTTTTGCTATGTCTAATAGCGATATCAGCGACGCTGAGTGCAAATGGAAAAACTGTAATTCCAATTACGACCGATGACATTAGCCTTATTTATAAGGTTGATGATAAAAATGGCCGCCTGTATCAATCTTATCTGGGACAAAAACTGTCATTTGATTCGGATATCGTACAATTACCTCTCGGTAATGAAGCCTATCTGACACATGGTATGGAAGATTATTTCGAACCGGCTATTCGTGTTTTGCATAATGACGGTAACCCGTCATTGCTCCTGAAATATGTCTCCCATGAAAACAAACAGCTTCAGCCGGGAGTCAACGAGACGGTCATTCTTTTGAAAGATGATAAATATCCGGTCGAAGTAAAGTTGCATTTCATCGCTTATCCAAAGGAAAACATCATCAAGGAATATGCGGAGATTTCACATCAGGAGAAGAAACCTGTAACCCTTTATAATTATGCTTCCTCTTTATTGCATCTGAATGGCAGCAAGTATTTTCTGACTGAATTTGCAGGAGATTGGGCCCACGAAGTCAATATGAAGGAAACCGAGCTGGCTTTTGGTAAGAAGATGCTGGACACCAAGTTGGGAAGTCGTGCCAACATGTTTTGTTCTCCGTTCTTTTTGCTTGCTCTGGACAGGAAAGCGGAAGAGAATGCCGGAGATGTATTATTTGGCACTATCGGATGGACAGGTAATTACCGTTTTACGTTCGAAGTAGACAACGAGAATGGCCTGCGTATCCTTTCCGGTATCAACCCATATGCATCGGAATACTCGTTGAAGCCGAACGAAGTGTTCCGCACGCCGGAGTTTATTTTTACCTATAGTGCCAAAGGAAAGGGCAAAGCCAGTCGTGATTTCCAACGTTGGGCACGCAAATATCAGTTGAAAGACGGCGAGAAGTCTCGTATGACATTGCTGAACAACTGGGAAGCGACCTATTTTGACTTTAATGAAGACAAGTTGGTGAATATTATGGATGAAGCCGTTGCATTAGGAGTCGATATGTTCTTGCTTGACGATGGCTGGTTTGCCAATAAATATCCCCGCAGCAGTGACCATCAGGGATTGGGAGACTGGGAAGAAACCGTTACCAAGCTGCCTAACGGTATCGGAAAGCTGGTGAAGGAAGCGACGGACAGAGGCATTAAGTTCGGTTTGTGGATCGAACCGGAAATGGTAAACCCTAAAAGCGAGTTGTATGAGAAACATAAGGATTGGGTGATCCATTTGCCGAATCGTGACGAGTATTACTTTAGAAACCAGATGGTTCTGGATTTGACTAATCCGAAAGTACAGGATTATGTATATGGTGTGGTTGACAATCTGATGACGAAATATCCGGGTATCGCCTATTTCAAATGGGATTGTAACAGCCCGATAACGAATATCTACTCTCCGTATCTGAAAGACCAGCAATCCCATTTATATGTTGAGTATGTACGCGGCCTGTATAATGTATTGGAACGGATCAAACAAAAATATCCGAATCTGCCGATGATGCTGTGTTCCGGTGGTGGTGGCCGTTGCGACTATGAAGCGTTGAAGTATTTCACTGAGTTCTGGCCAAGTGATAATACGGATGCCATCGAACGTATCTTTATCCAGTGGGGGTATTCCCACTTCTTCCCCGCTAAAAGCATGGCTGCCCACGTAACGAGTTGGGGAAAACAGCCGGTTAAGTTCCGTACGGACGTAGCCAGCATGTGCAAGTTAGGTTTCGATATCCGTATCCATGAAATGAACCAGGCGGATCAACAATATTGCAAGGAAGCGGTGGCTAACTTCAAACGTCTGGACGATGTCATTCTGGACGGCGACCAATACCGTTTGCAATCGCCTTATGAAAGCCAGCATGCTGCCGTTATGTATGCCAGCGGCAATGCAGACAAAGCTGTCCTGTTTGCCTTCGATATCCATCCGAGATATGCAGAATCGATGCCACCTCTTCGTTTACAGGGATTGAAGAAGGATGCCCGTTATGAACTGAAGGAAATCAACTTGGTTCCGGGTACACAATCCAAATTGGCCTGCAATGGCAAAACGTTCTCCGGAGAATTTCTGATGAATGTCGGCATTCCTGTGTTTTCAAGCCGGCCGACAAATAGTCATGTGATTGAAATTACAGAGGTCAAGTAATCAAACAAATACTTATATTTGCGTGTTACTAATGTGATAAGTATGTTAGAACAGATAAACGACATATTACACAATACGGTTATTACCCCCTACACGGCAGCCGTAAAGCTGCTGATCAGTTTCCTCTTGGGAGCAGTCATTGGGATAGAGCGCCAATTTAGAAGACGGGAGGCGGGAATGCGTACCTTTACATTGATTTGTATGGGTTCGACTGCTGCCATGCTGGTCTCTATCTGGATTCCGCAATGTTATCCTAATTTCTTGAATGGCGATCCGGGACGTATTGCGGCACAAGTGCTTTCGGGTATCGGTTTCCTCGGAGCAGGGGCGATTATCCAAAGCCACGGGAGCGTGCATGGACTGACGACGGCTGCTTGTATCTGGGTAATGGCGGTAATAGGTTTGGCAGTGGGAGCCGGAATGTATATTCCGGCTGCTATTGCAACTGTCATAACACTTTTCATTCTGGTCAGCCTGGAACATTTGGAGAGAAGAATGTTCCTGAACGGTGTCAACAAGATACTGACTATCACCTGCTCTACGGCAACACCCGATTTAAAGGCAGTTCGTAAAATATTGGAAAGTAAAGGCGTTTTTATCGTGAGTGTCTCTTTCGAGACATATTATAAAGAGGACCGGTCCGTTATCACATACAAAGTGAATGTAAAGGCGATTTCCTCCTATACGAACTTATTCAACGATATTCGGAGTTTAGGTATTGTTACACAAATCAGATTGATGGCATAAGCCATCAATCCAATTCTCCTTTCAGCATTCTTCCTGCAATGCGAGCCGAATCTTCAATGTATTTTTTGCAAGGGCGCTTCTGATAATATTCTTGCGTACGGGCGGCTGGTGCCGGTGTCGTAGCTGCTGCGTCTTCAGGGGGCAAAAGGCGGCGACAGATGATTGTTTCGTTTTTCTCCTTGAATATGTCAGCCATTTTCTGCACCATTGCATAATTCTTGGTGCGGGCTTCCTGGTCGGTAATATCCTGAACCGGATATTTAAACCCCGCCAGCATAGCCATTGCGCTGACTGTTCCGCAAACTTCGCGCATACGGCCTACACCTCCTCCAAAAGAGACAGACATTTTCTTGGCTGTCTCCATTTCCAACTCAAAGACATCCGAGTAAGCCAGAAAGACAGACTGTGCACAATTATAACCTGCTTCAAAATTCCGAACTGCACGGTTTACTCGCTCTTCAATATCAAAGTCTTTCATGATGCTCTTCGCTTGTTAATATTCATAATCGACGCAAGCCCTGTCTGCCTTGACTGGACCGATGATGCCTTTGGATATGGCTACATGTTCGGGATGGTTGGCATACGTACTGACATCTTCAAGTGTGTCCAGCTCTGTAGTCAGGATGATATCCCATGTCTCTGCCGGATTCACGTTAAAATCTACGCGGATCATGCGCAACACGTCAATCTTATCGAGCAATGCTTCTAATCCCGTTTTGATTTCCTGCATTTTAGCCTGTTTGTCGGCCGGAGTTGCAAACTCCTTCAATTTGAACATTACGATGTGTCTGATCATTTTTCTCTTATTATTTGTAGTTACATTTTTTCATCCAGATAGGAATCTTTATAGCCTAAGAAGTACAGGATGCCGTCGAGACCGATCGTTGAAATAGACTGTTTGGCCGTAGCCTTTACTTTCGGCTTGGCATGGAAAGCGATTCCGAGACCGGCAATACTGATCATTGGCAAATCGTTGGCACCGTCTCCGACAGCGACCGTCTGGCGAATATCCACATTTTCGACCTGTGCAATGAGACGGAGCAACTCCGCTTTGCGTTTCCCATCGACTATGTCGCCGACATGACGTCCGGTCAGCTTTCCGTTTTCCACTTCAAGTTCGTTGGCATAGACATAGTCAATGTTGTATTTTTGTTTCAGATAGTTACCAAAATAGGTAAATCCTCCGGAAAGGATCGCAATCTTGAAACCGACCTTTTTCAAGATACGCATCAGGCGGTCCACCCCTTCGGTAATCGGTAGGTTCTCGGCAATTTCCTGCATAACAGAAACATCCAAACCTTTCAACAAGGCGCAACGTTGGCGGAAACTTTCACAGAAGTCGATTTCTCCCCGCATGGCCGCTTCGGTAATGGCTTTCACTTGATCGCCAACACCGGTCCGGATAGCCAGTTCGTCGATCACTTCCGTCTCGATCAGTGTCGAATCCATATCGAAGCAGATCAGGCGGCGCATGCGTCGGAACATGCTTTCTTCCTGAAAAGATATATCCATCTCCTGCTCGGCGGAGAGTTTCATGAAATCGGCCTTCATCTGTTCCTTGTCCCTCGGCGTACCGCGCACGGAGAATTCCACGCTGGCTTTCGGCGTACGGGCATTCTCGTCCAAAGGAATACGTCCCGTCAGGCGCTTGATATCGTCGATATTCATATCTTGATCGGCAACAATACGTGTGACACCGGCAATTTGCCGGGCAGTCAGTTTCCGGCCCAAGATCGTTATGATATACCGATTCTTACCCTGCATGGAAACCCATTGGTTATAAGCCTCTTCGGAGATCGGGTTGAAACGTATATTCACATCGAGCTCGTAGCTCTTAAAGAGTAATTCTTTCAGAATATCCCCCGAATTGCCTTCGCTACTTTGAAACAAGATGCCTAAAGAGAGGTTGTTGTGGATGTCAGCTTGACCGATGTCCAGGATAACCGCATTATTTTTGGCCAGTATCTCGGTAAGGGCGGCGGTCACTCCCGGACGATCCGTACCATTTATGTTTATCAGTATTATTTCGTCTTTTTGTTCCATTATGATTGTAATTATGAAGCGAAGAAACAAATAATTCTTTTAAGTAAAAAACATTTTCTTTAAAATAAGCTACACTTTCTGTATCTTTGTTCATCTATTATTCAAACTTGTGCATTAATGAAGCGATTCCTCATGTCTGCGGTATGCAGTTTTTACTCCATAATGGCGTTCGGCCAAATTCAAATTGGGGATATAAAGGAAGTTATCCAAGAAAAAAAAGCGACAGTCGGTGTGGCAATCCTATATCAAGACAAGATCTTTACATTATCCGACAATCAGCAATACCCTTTAATGAGCCTTTTTAAGTTTCATGTGACTGTGGCTGCTTTGAAAAAGATGGATAGGGAACATATTCCCTTAGACAGTACGGTGTGCATAACACGTGAACAAATGCATGAAAACACATATAGTCCTTTGAGAAACAAATATCCCAATCAAGGAATACACATATCATTGCGTGATATAATAACGTATACGATTATTTATAGCGACAATAACACGTGTGACTGGCTCATTGATTTTGCTGGAGGGATAAAAAAGGTGGATACTTTCATCAAATCATTGGGCATCAAGAAACTGAATTTGACAGAGACGGAACATAGCATGCACGAAAATATCATGAATAGCTATAATAATTGGAGTTCACCTTTGTCAGTCGTACAATTGATAAAGAAAATATATACGGATGAGATTTTATCTGCAACATCTTTCGCATTTCTGGAAGAAACCATGCTCAACTGCTCGTCCGGAGAAAATAAACTGAAAGCCGGTCTGCCTCCCAATGTCAAGATCGGACATAAGACGGGACATTCGGATCGTACTTCGGATGGCTTACAGATCAGTGAAACAGATGCCGGCGTTATCTATTTACCTGATGGAGAAAGATGTTACATTGCGGTCTTGATAAAAAATTCTTTAGAATCGGACGAAACCAATGCCCGTATTATGGCAGACATCACTCGTGTCATTTATCACAGTTTACAAAAATGAGTAAAATTCGGCATGGACTGCACATCACATGCAAATCCATGCCTATATCATGAAAAATTATTAGAATTGTGATGTATTATTTCCTTATCGCTTCTACTTCTTCTGCACGGACAGGGATCTTTTTACCTAACAGGCGAGCGCCGTTTTCGGTGATCAGATAATCCTCTTCGTTGCGAATACCGCTGAAATCTTTGTATGTGAACAACTTGTCGTAATTGATAAATTCAGTGAACTTGTTCTGGCTTCTCCAAAGGTCCATCAGTTCGGGGATAAAATAAACCCCCGGCTCGATAGTCAGGACAAAGCCCGGTTCCAGTTTACGTCCGAGGCGGAGAGACTTGCGTCCGAATTCAGTGCTTTTCGGTTGGCCGTCGTAGCCGACGTACACTTCGCCCAGGTTTTCCATATCGTGGACATCCAGCCCCATCATATGTCCCAGACCGCAAGGCATGAACATGGCATGGGCACCGGCTTTTACGGCCTCCATCGGGTCGCCTTTCACGAATCCCAAATCTTTCAAGCCTTCCATAATCACTTTGCAGGACAATTCATATACATCGACAAACGGGATACCCGGACGCAGGGCCGCAACAGCCGCTTCGTGGGCAGCCACCTGGATATCGTAGATCTCACGTTGGCGAGACGTGAACTTGGCATCGGCAGGAATCGTGGACGACATGTCACCGGCATATCCCATCTCCGTTTCGGCACCAGCATCGAGCAGAAGCATATCACCGCTCTTGATCATATTGCTATGGTCGTGATTGTGCAACGTCTGTCCGTTGATCGTCGCGATGATCGGGAAGGAGAGTTCGTAATTGTTTGCCAAAGCCACTTCGGCGACTGCGGCGGCCACTTCGCTTTCGCGAATACCCGGACGAACGGTGCGCATGGCGGCCAGATGCATATCGGCTGTCACGATACAGGCCTTTTCTATTTCAGCAATTTCTTCTTCACTCTTATAGTTACGCTGGTTGACTACGCCCATAATGAAAGGAACGGACGGTTTTTCGGCTCCAGGAACGACACCTAACCATTGGAATAGCTTGATCTGGTGTTCGGCGCGGTAAGTCGGCAGATAATGGATGGGTTGGCCTTTCTGCTGCGCGTTCTTCAGATATGTTTCGATTTCCTTGAACGGACGGACTTCGATGATACCGGCGGCTTCGCTCTTTTCCTTCAGCGTCGGCTGCGTTCCCATCCAAACGATCGCGTCGATTGTCAATTCGTCGCCGAAAATGATCTCGCGGTCGTTGTCTATGTCGATGATGGCGGACAGTCCGGCGTAGGGAAGTCCGAAGAAATACAGAAAAGTGGAATCCTGGCGGAAATGGTATGTGTTATCGGCATAGTTCATGCCGGACTCATCGTTGCCTAAAAATAATAACAGGCCTGAACCTATCGTCTGTTTTAATTTAGCCCTGCGGGCGATATAAGTTTCTTTTGCGAACATGATATTATAAATTTAATTTAATGCTATCAAAGATAAGAATAAATTGTAATCCGTACATATCCGGGGTGTATTATTTTTTATACGCCTCCTACGGCTCTTAAAAATCCGGATTTTGGTTTTATCAAAATGTCACTACCACCCCATCAAAATCGAATTAGTAGTGCATCTATTTGGAATTAGTATAGCGGGTAATATTTTTTAACGTTTCATAATGCACTACTTTATCTTTATAAAGATGACAAAATGGTAATCCGGTCGGGGAAATTAACGGACCGGATGAACCGTCGAACCGTTTATGTAGGTAAGGGCGGCTCCTATGGCAGTTCTGTATTCCGAATACTTGGGGATCAGGAAACGGACACCATACATTTCTTCCAGCTTAGGGAAGATTTCCTTGCACTGAGGCAGCTGCGTCAGGTTACCGATCAAGACGAAATCCTGTATCGGGCTGTTGAGAGCTGACAGGATGGCGGCCTGGCCGATCGATTGCAGGACCATGTGGATGATCCCTGAAGCGATATCTTCAGGAGAGGCGTTGCCGTCCGCTTTTCCGAAGTTGGAGGCGGTGGCATCCAGCGGAAGGTCGGGCAGAGGCCGGTTGCAGATATCCTGTATCTGGAGGTCGATATTCGTCAGAGTTCCCTTCAAAGCCATATCGGAGATCTGGTGGATGTCTTGCGTTTTCAGGAGCAGGCGGGAGAGTCCAAGCAAGGTTCCGCCTCCGACACCGATCCCGCCGATATGTTGGATATGCTGTCCATCCACCTTGACGAAAGAGGTTCCCGTTCCCATGCTTACGACGATCAGGCGCTCCAGCGAAGCGGCATATTGGGCACCGAGGCCATTGGCAAGGAATTCATCTGTCTTGGCTGTCGGCAAGCCGTATAGTGGCTGGTCGATAAAGGCACTTCCCACACCTGTCAGCATTACCATCTCGATCTCCGGCAAGGTGATTCCGTTGTCATAGATATATTTACCGAAAGCCCCGAAGAGCGAGGTGACCGGATCTGTCGCCTTGACGAACATTGGTGATTTGATAGTCTTGTTTTCCACTCCGACAATCTTGGTTGTGCTTCCACCGACATCGATACCTATTACTACGCCCATATTTTCATGATTTAGTTGTAACTTTCTATCTGTTTTCGCTTGCAAAGTTATAACTATTTCTTACATTGTCCCGGCAAATATAACCTTTATATAACATGAAGATACGGCAGATAATGGCGCTTACCGGCGCAGCAGTCGTATGCGGAAGCGGCCGGGAAGACCACGAAGTGCAATGCGCTTTCGCCAGCGACCTGATGAGCGATGTCCTGACACTGGATTGCAACGGAGTGCTGCTCGTCACAGGTTTATGCAATATGCAGACGATTCGGACTGCAGAGATGGCGGATGTTTCTTGCATCCTGTTTGTGCGGGGGAAAAAGGCGACTCCTGAAATGCTGCAACTGGCAGCGGAAAACGATATGATCCTGATGGAAACGGACCACTCTATGTATCACACGGTCGGTGAGCTTTATTGCAACGGCCTTCCGCCGATCTATTAAGTAAAGGAGGTGAAGATATGCAATTCAGATTTGAACTGGAAGGAGGCAACTTCTCAAAAGCCGGCTCTGCTTCGAGCCAGATAAAGAAGGTGTTGAAACAACTATCCATCGATCCGCGCATCATCAAGCGGGTGGTTGTCGCCCTTTATGAAGCCGAGGTCAATGTTGTTGCCCATGCCTGGCGTGGGACGGTGTTGGCCGATATCGAAGTCGACAGGATCAGCCTTCTTCTGCAAGACGAAGGCCCCGGTATTCCCGATATCGACCAGGCGATGCAGGAAGGATTTTCCACTGCTTCGGCTGCCGTTCGTGAGATGGGCTTCGGTGCAGGTATGGGACTACCCAATATGAAGAAGAATGTAGATGAATTAATGATCGAGAGCAAAGTGGGAGAAGGTACGACCGTTCGTATGCTGACCTATTTCTCCGCAAATGCCAGATAGCCATGGAAGAAACGAAGTTTTACCACGCATTGAAAATAGATAATGACCGTTGTGTCGGCTGTACCCATTGTATGACAAAGTGCCCGACCGGTGCGATCCGCATTCGCGAAGGGAAAGCTTCCATCCGCAAAGGTTGGTGTGTGGACTGTGGCGAATGTCTGAAAGCCTGCCCGGCGGAAGCTATCTATGTGGAGCAGGACGACTTCCAGAAAATCTTCGACTATAAGGCGCGTGTCGTGCTGGTTCCGACGGTCTTTATCGGGCAGTTTTCCAAATACACGACGGAGGAGGAGATTTTCAGTGCACTATACGAACTGGGGTTCACCCATGTGTTTCAGGTCGAGTTTACGGCAGATATGATCCACCGCGAGATGCTGCGACAGATGGAACAAGCGGAGGAAAAGCCTGTTATTAGTTCGTTCTGTCCGGCTATCGTCCGGCTGATACAGGTGCGCTTTCCGGCTTTGGTCGATAATATCCTATTGGTGAAATCGCCGGTTAATGCAACAGCTACCTATTATCATAAAATGCTGGAAGAAGACGGTTTCTCGTTCGAAGAAATCGGTATCTTTTATGTGACGCCTTGTGCAGCCAAAATCGCGGCCTTGAAAGGTGCGGAAGGCTATTCGTCTACGATCAAGGGCGTGATCAATATGGATACATTATATAATAAGGTATACTATATCCTGAAAAACCGTCCGAAGGATTATAAACCCAAATGTATTCTCCCACCGTCCCTAACCAAAAAGGAGATGCGTTGGAGCCAGACCGGAGGAGAAGCCAAGCATTTTTCCGGCCGTTGCCTGGCGATCGATGAGATACACAATGTCATTGAGTTTTTGGAACGGATGGAATCGACAACCGAAGTCCGCAATGTGGATTTCCTGGAACTGCGTGCCTGTGACCGGAGCTGCGCGGGCGGTGTGCTGGCTGTTGCTAACCGTTTCCTTACTGCCGAGCGGGTAATGAAGCGTTCGATGAAGCGTGATAAGGCTCCGCTGATCTATTCCGACCGCTTGGAAGCGTTGTCCTATCTGAAGCAGCACATCACCATTCGTCCGCTTCAGCCCAACCCGAAGCTGCGATACGAAGGAAGTATCGAAGAAGTCCTGAAAAAGATGGAGCAGGTGCGCAAGTTGATGTGTCACTTGCCCGGTATCGACTGCGGGGCCTGCGGTTCGCCCAATTGCCAGACGTTGGCAGAAGATATCGTCCGCCATGAAGCGCAGTTCAGCGATTGTGTTTTTATGCAGCGTAATATGGAAAAACATGGGAAATTGGATAAGGAGCATGCTTTCCGCCTGATCGAGAAGACGTGGGGAAAAGACCGGTTGAATAAAGATTGTTATAAGAAAGGAGCTAAATATGAAGGTCAGTGATTTGGTAAAAGAATTGAACTTAACCGTTTTTTGCGGGGAGGCAGGGTTGGACGCGGAGATTTCCGGCGGTTATACCAGCGACCTGTTGAGTGATGTAATGGGACATATTGACGAAGGGATGTTGTGGATTACGATGCAGACGCACCAGAATATTTTAGCTGTCGCCACCCTGAAAGATGCAGCCGCCGTCCTGATCGTTAACGGGGCTTCGCCGGACGAGGAGACGCTTGATAAAGGAAAAGAAGAAAACGTGCCTTTGCTCGGAACGCAGCTTTCCGCATTCGAGGCAACGGGAAAAATATATCACCTTTTGCAACAGGCATGAAAGAGTTCCGGGTAGACTTGCACCTGCACACTTGTCTTTCGCCTTGCGGAAGCTTGGAGATGAGTCCGCGGCAGATTGTGGAAACAGCCCTTGAACAGGGACTGGATGCGATTGCCGTCACGGATCATAACAGCACGTTGCAATGTCCCGAAATCCAGGCTTTAGGCGAAGAGTACGGACTGGTGGTCTTTGCCGGTGCAGAGGTGACGACACGCGAAGAGGCGCACTGTGTTGCCCTTTTTTCTGATGACCAGGCTCGTGCCGCTTTTCAGAAATATCTGGAAGAGCATCTGCCGACTGTCCCGAACGACCCCGAACGTTTTGGTGACCAGGTCTGGGTGAACGGCCGGAACGAGATCGTGGGGGAGGTTCCTTATCTGCTGATTTCCGCTCTTGACAGGAGTGTCGGCCAAATCGCTGCTGTCGTCAGACAATCGGGTGGGTTATTTATTGCGGCGCATGTCGAACGCCCTTCGTTCAGCCTGATCAGCCAGTTAGGATTCATCGACCCTTCCCTACCTTTGGATGCAATCGAGTTCAATGACGCTGTCCGTTTTGAGAAGCTGATGGCAGCACATGATTATTTGAAACAGTATACGGTCTACCGTGCTTCCGATGCTCATTATCCCGGACAGATCGGTACTAAATATTCCTTGTTGAAAGCCGATGCACTCGATTTCCAGCATTTGGCGATGGCTTTCCGGAAGGAAAACGGTCATATGATTGTAACGGCATGAATAATCTATCTTTCCATATCACCGATGTCATGACAAACAGCATCCGGGCAAAAGCTTCGGAAATAGGTTTGTTCATAGAAGAACGGGATCTCAGAATCACGATCCGTATTGCGGACAACGGTTTGGGAATGGATGCCGGGACTATTGCCCGTGTCACAAATCCGTTCTACACCACCCGCACGACCCGTAAAGTTGGACTTGGCATCCCCTTCCTGATCCAGAATGCAGAGCAGACCGGCGGAGCTGTGTCCATAACATCCCAGCCGGGAAAGGGAACGGTGGTGACAGCCTCTTTCTGTTCCAACCATATCGACTGCCCGCCTTGGGGTGATCTTCCGGGAACGGTTGCCATGCTGATCACCGGCAATCCAGATATTAATATATGTTTTGAATATCAGGCAGTAAAAACCGTATTCTCTATTAGTACGAGTGAGATAAAAGAGATTTTGGATGGCATCCCGCTTAGTTATCCGAAAGTGATGCTGTTGGTAAAAGAGATGATCAAAGAGAATATCAGACCTTAACCTTTTTGACCTGTTTTTGTCAAGTAGTAGTTGTAACGCTCCATCACTTCGCGAACATAGTTGAAAGTTTCCGAACCACGCAGGTAACCGTGTTTACAAACCGGATCGTTGTAGTATTCCGGATCGTTTTTCAGCCGGATATATTCGGCCACATTGTCATCCCAAACATATGGATTTTTGCCATATTTCTCAGCCAGCCGTTGCGCGTCGTAAATATGCCCGATCCCAGCATTGTAGGCTGCCAGTGTGAACTTGATCTTTTCGACCGGATCGGTCACTTTCCCAAATCCCTGGCGGAAGCGGCGCAGGCAATCCACACCTGTACGGATACCAGTGTCGGGGTCTTTCAGTTCATGAGGCGTCACACCCAAAGCCTTAGCTGTATTCGGCATGATCCCCATCAGCCCTTCTGCTCCGGCCCATGAGACTACGTTTGGATTGAAGCGGGACTCCTGATAACCGATCGAGGCAAGCAACTGCCAATCCCATCCGATATTTTTGGCATGTTTGCGGAAGAGTTCATCGTAAGGTGAAACATGGCCGTTCCTGACTTCCGGCAGTTCGGCGGTGATGGGTTGTTTGCTCAATTCGAAATAACGTTTCGTCAAAGCCTTGTAGACATGCGTTCCCGCCTTGTCGGATGCCCAGGCATCGATCGCCTTAGCCAGTTCAGGACTGCTTTTGCGTACGACCCATGAGGAACGTTGCATAAAACTGATCTTCAGAGAAACGTTCAGGTTCCAGAAATAAGTTTTGTTCAGGCGAGCTATATTCTCGTCGCTTACGGTGTAAGGGATTTCTCCTTGCGAGACCATGCCGATCAGGTCCTCTGTCGTTACCGTGTCGGCATCCGCTTCATGAATCCGGATACCGCCACCCAGTTCGACATCGAGGTTTTTCAGCCGTTCGAAGTATTTGGTCCCTGGTTTTACATAAACGTCTTTTCCGAGCAGTTCCGTCACGTCGGTGATTATTTTGTCGCCCTTGTTGGCCCGCTGGATCAATACTTGGCAGTCTTGTTCCTCCTGTCCGCAATAGATCAGCTTATCTTTCAAACGGTTGCTGATCTGGATCGGGTAGGCGACTACATCTGCTTCGCCTGCTTCCAGCATCTCGATCAACTTCGTTGGGCTTTCTGCGACCTTGATATTCAGTTTCAGTCCTTCCGAGCGGGCGAAATCCTTGATCAGTTCGTATTCATACCCCATCGGTTGCATTTTATACTGAAAATAGGAAGTCGAGCTGTATAGCGTGACAGCGGTTATTTCGCCTTGTGCTTTCAGTTGTGGCAGGTCGATTGTCACATCGTCATCCTCCTGTCCTTGTTCCTGCCTCGTACGATTGCAGCCGGACAACAACAACGTCACAAAAAACAAGAGGATGACCTTTTTCATTAGCTATTTAATTCTTTAATTTTTCCAAAAGAACAACATTCTCCACGTGATGCGTATGCGGGAACATGTCTACCGGCTGCACCTTCTTGACGGCATATTTCACAGAGAGCAAGCTCAGATCGCGTGCCTGTGTTGCCGGATTACAGCTTACATAAACGATACGTTCCGGCTCGGCAAAGAGGATCGTGTTGATCACATCGTCATGCATACCGGCACGAGGTGGATCTGTGATAATAACATCCGGGCGGCCGTGTTGGTTGATGAAATCCTGTGTTAGAATGTCCTTCATGTCACCGGCGTAGAACAATGTATTTTCGATCTTGTTTAGTGCAGAGTTGACTTTGGCATCTTCGATTGCTTCGGGTACATATTCGATGCCGATCACTTTCTTTGCCTGGCGGGAGACGAAATTGGCGATTGTGCCGGTTCCGGTGTACAAGTCGTAAACCATTTCATTTCCGGTCAGTCCGGCGAACTCACGGGCAACTTTGTACAGTTCGTAAGCCTGTCCACTATTAGTCTGGTAGAATGATTTCGGACCGACTTTGAACTGAAGCCCTTCCATCTCTTCGATGATATGATCTTTTCCGCGGAACACAAGAACATCCTGGTCGGTGATCGTGTCATTGCATTTTCCATTGATGACATACATCAGCGAAGTGATCTCAGGGAACTGCTCGGCGATATGAGAGAGAAGCGCTTCACGGCGTTCCACATCTTCGTAGAAGAACACTAATACCACCATCAGATCGCCTGTCGAAGCTGTGCGGATCATCAATGTGCGCACCAATCCTTCTTGATTGCGAAGGTCAAAGAACGGATAACCTTCGTGTGTCAGACAATATTCTTTGACCGCCAGACGGATGCGGTTCGATATGTCGTTTTGCAACCAACATTTGTGAATGTCGAGGACCTTGTCGAACATCCCCGGAATATGGAAACCGACTGCATTCATGCAATCGAACTTGGCTCCGGTTTTCACCTCTTCTTCCGTCAGCCACTTCTTGTTGGAGAACGTGAATTCGAGCTTGTTGCGATAGAAAGTCGTGTGTTTGGACCCTTTGATCGGAAGAACTTCTTCCATCTTGATCTTACCGATGCGCGTCAAGTTGTCGATTACTTGTTTATGTTTGTAACGAATCTGCTCCTCATAGGGGAGATGCTGCCATTTACAGCCACCGCACACGCCGAAATGTTCGCAGAATGGCACAGCACGCAGGGGTGAATATTCATGAAAATATACTGCTTTTCCCTCCGCATAACTATGTTTCTTACGTGTCAGCTGTATGTCGATGACATCTCCGGGGGCGACAAAAGGTACGAATATCACCATGTCGTTCACTCGTGCGATAGCCTTTCCTTCTGCGGCTACGTCTGTTATTGTTACCTTTTCCAATAAAGGCAACTGCTTCTTATTTCTTGCCAAGATGATTAATATTTTAATTTTTGCGCAAAGATAGAGATAAAATACATCGTAAAATACTTTGCGCAAAAGATTTTGACTATCCTTATAATTGCCCTGCCTTTTCCCGGCTTTCGAAAATAACCGTCATATGTTCCAATGCCCAACCGACAAGATTTTCTATATGTGGCATCAGTGTTTGACCGGTTTCCGTAAGTTGGTATTCAACTCTGGGCGGGACTTCGGCATAGACTGTTCTCGAAACAAGCCCGTCGGTTTCCAATGTCCTGAGCGTGACAGTCAGCATACGCTGTGAAATGTCAGAAATTGTTTTTTGGATGTCGCTGAAGCGCATCGTTCCATTTGTGTTTAGCGTGATCATAACAAGCATCGACCATTTGTCACCGAGCCTGCACAAGATGTCCCGGATTGGACAATTTCCTGTCGGATGAAAATTTTTCATTTTTTTTGTTTTAGTAGTGTCTTGTGTCTCAACAATAGTTACACTCGTGTAAGTAGCTTATTCATAGGTGCGTTCTTGTTTTACCGAATCAGACTACTTATCTTTGCTGCACAAAGGTAATAAACTTACTAAAAAGAACTATTGTATCACTAAAATTATTATTATCATGGCAAAGAAAGTAGCAGTTTTGGCAGTGAATCCGGTAAACGGATGTGGATTGTTTCAGTATCTGGAGGCATTTTTTGAAAATGGTATTTCTTATAAAGTGTTTGCTGTCAGCAATTCGAAAGAGATTCGTACGAACTCCGGTATTACTTTGGTCGTAGATGATGTCATTGCAAATTTGAAAGGGCATGAAGATGACTTCGATGCGATGGTATTCTCATGCGGAGATGCTATACCTCAATTTGCTCAACATGCAGGAGAATCGTACAACCAGGACCTGATGGCTGTTATTGCAGCGTTCGGACAGAAGGAAAAAATTATGATCGGTCATTGTGCCGGAGCAATGCTGTTCGATATGGCAGGTGCCATCAATGGAAAGATGGTGGCTGTCCATCCGCTTGCAAAGCCAGCTATCCAAGGGGGAAAGGCAACAGACAACAAATCTGAGATCGATGGAAATATCTATACGGCCCAAGATGAAAATAGCATCTGGACAATGATGTCGCAGGTACTCGATGCCTTGAAATAAAAATCAGATTGTCTATTTAGAAAGAGCGGTACTTCCGGAAAATTTATAAATTTCGGGTTCGCACCGCTCTTTTTATATTTATTCGGTATCGTTTTTCTTTTTCCTTCTTGAAGGCAGGTTCGGTATATTTTCCCGGATGAAGCGCTTAAAACCACTTAAAGAGACCTTATAATAATCGGCTAATTCGGCATATGTCGCATTTTCTTCTTTCAGTTCTCTTTCGATCTGATTTTTCTGGGAAAGGAGAAATTCGGTTTTGGGACTTCCCAAAGGACGTCCTAACTTTGTTCCTTTGTTCTTACTGGCAGTCAGTGCTTCTTTCGTACGGGCGGAAATAAGTTTGCTTTCTATTTCGGAAACAAGCCCGAATGTGAATGCCAACGTCTTGCTGTCCACGTCATCTTCAAACGAATAGCCTTCCTTGATACAATAAAGCGTCACTTTCTTTTCAATACACAACAAAATCAAATGCATTATCTCCATCAGTTTCCTGCTGAGCCGAGTGACATCGGCAACGATAAGAATATCGCCTTCCTGCAAATTCTTTATCACGTCTTCGAGCCGGTTTTTCCCTTTGGGAGAATTTTTAGCATCTTTCAGCCACTTGTCAATCTCAATTTTTTTTGCTTTTGCAAATTGTTCGATTGCATTTTTCTGACTCTCTGTTTGTTGTTTATTTGAATATGTACGTATATAAGCGATTGTCATATTTCTTTATTATTTAAATTTTGTTTCATCATTTGATATATAACAGATTGGTTTGCAATATGTTCATTCTGAAAGTTAATAAAGGGGGTATACATATTGTTGTAATGATCTCCTAAACTGATGCGAATGTACGCAAATAAAAAAAACAATGAAATATTTGGTAGTTAAAAATAAATACCTACCTTTGCACCGCAATCGGAAATAAAGAGATTGTAAAAACGGGGTGTAGCGCAGTCCGGTTAGCGCACCTGCTTTGGGAGCAGGGGGTCCCAGGTTCGAATCCTGGTACCCCGACATAAAAAAAGAGTCTATACGGTTGTATAGACTCTTTTTTTATGTCAAATTTTGTGGATCATCCGAAATCGGGGATCATGGATCATACCGAAATCCTGAGGGATTAAAATATAATCATCTCCTAAAGTATCTATTGCATCTTCCTATAAGCCTCCTGATAGTATTTAAGTATTTATTATAATCCCCGATAGTGTAAAAATAATTCCAGATAAATTTGTTTTGTACAAAATAAAAGCGTTCCTTCGCGCTGTCACTCATTTTCAGAGAGATTATAGGTATAGAGTGAACAAAAACAAAGGAGCCTTGACTGTGCAATGGGTATAGCTTGACAACTTTCAGGTCAAGCTTTTTTTGTAACAGTATATAACGACAAGAAATATAATAACCCAAACCTTAACTATAAGAAAGAGCGTGTTGCCTCTATATTAGAGGGACACGCTTTTTTAATAGTTATGTTGCATTAGCTCGGTTATGTACGTATAAGGAGATACCTATATTCATAGAGAATTAATTATGCATAAATATTGGTGAGTCTGAATAAGAAAAAAGCAATATCCCTCACGCCTCTTAGCTGTGCTCTAAAAGCTTTGATTTTAGAATTGAAGGACTCACTCGCGGCATTGGTGGAGCGTCTTTTAAAAAAGCCAACAATATTCAAGTAATGTGTTTGTATGGTTCTGGCGACAGTGCCAAAAGACAGGAAACCGGATTTGTCCACCTGATCATACCAATGTGCCAAACGCGTCAAGGCAATATCTGCCGATTGTGCCTGATGATATATCAACCCTAACCTCATGCTTAAGTAATAGGCCTTCTTGATATCGGGATATTCCCGGAAAAGGATTTTAGCTCTTTTTCTTTGGCTCTCCGACCACAGTTCAGTTTTTTTGAACAAAAGATAGCGGCTTCTGGCCAACAGCTGTTTTCGACTGTCCCCATTCTCAAATGTTTCAGTAACAAAAGGCTGTCCTGATGCTTTAGCGTATGTGATCTCGACCATTTCTTTATCCAAGGCTTCCCATCGTGCCTTTATCCGCATTTCCTGAACGGCTTCAAAAGCTAACTTTTGAACATGAAAACGGTCGATAACCAGCTTGGCAGCCGGGAAACAGAGACGGGTTATCCGGGCCATATTGGGTGCCATGTCCAATGTTATTTCCCGAACTTGAAACCGCCTGCGACGGGAAAGTTTGAGTATAACTTGGGATACCTTTTCTACGGATGTCCCTTTGATCATGGCGATGATAGTGCCTTTTCTTCCTTTGGCCTCTTTGTTAATCAGGATTGTATACAGTTCTCCCGACGACAGTGCCGTTTCGTCCATCCCGACGTAGGGTCCAATGTTTTTCTCGAAGAGCATCCATTCTTCGGCATGGGCACGTTGCTCCTAATTTCTGAAATGACTCAGATGATTCTTATATTGGGACTCCAACAGTTTGGCTTCCATTCCGTAATGATCCGCCAAAAGACTAATGCTAAGAGCGCGAGAGTCGATCCAATGCTTTTAAAAAAGACGCAAATTCAGTCGTTATTTGCGTTCCTTCTGCTACTAATTTCCAATTGCGGCTTACATATTTGCCAGTACTGTGATTGAACCATCTTCGTTTTTTGATAAACAACAGGCAGCTACGCCCACGCATCGGATAATCCTGCATCCTGACTTGTTCATAAAAGCCCTTGCTTTCCAAGTTATTGGTTGCATATTCTTGGGGGTGTATATTCTTCTCTTCAAAGTATATTTCTACCCTATCCGACTTTTCTTTGAAATCAGACAACTCAAAATAATCAAACATTCCCTCCGGAAAGATAAAACGAAGAAATTGATCGTAACTCATCTCTTTTATTTTTTTACTGCCACTAAGATACGATTTTTCCCCTCAGGATTATTTCGAATTGGGAATTTCGAAATAATCTCCAATGAACTTTCCGTTAGCAATAGTTAGATTTTCTTTCCGATGTAAAATACATAACCGTAAAACTCTTTGTATTTATAATATAATTGAGTCTCGTGGCGTTGGTTGGCAATAAAGTCTTCGGCAACTTTATTGCCTGCATATTTTTTCAGGAAATTATCTTGAATTTCTACTTGTGGAGCATAAAAATGTTCCGTCCAACAATTTTCTGGTAGAATAAAACTGGCTACAGGAATATAGCCGGCTTTTTGCATTTGGGCAACTTTGTTGGGGATAGTATCTATTGGTAGAGTCAACAAGCAAGTGCAATTATAGTCATAAAAATGAAATTCATCCAAAAATCGTCATTATTAAAAGAAAAATCAATAAAGATTTGCAAACTTTAAAATAATCGTTTACATTTGTGCATATCAAAACCCTAACTATGAAAAGAAACCGAAACCTTGACAGCAAAAACAAAAAGAATTATTGACCAAAGCCAGGCTATGATTAGTAAGGCTTTTTGTACGGGTGGTATTTATACCACCCGTTTTTGTTGCTCCCATTTCTCGAAAAAATACTCTTTGGGGCTTCTGAAGCCCAGCTTTTCCCGAGGCCTACAGTTGATCTTCTTCTGTATCTCCATGACGAAACGGTCGCTCACCGTATTAAAATCAGTGCCTTTTGGGATGTACTGCCTAACCAGCTTATTGGCATTCTCTATAGCCCCTTTTTGCCAAGAGCAATAACTGTCCGTAAAATAGACGGTAGCTCTTAACTTTTTCTCTATGAGTTCATGGCAGGCAAACTCGCCGCCATTATCCGTCGTTATGGTCCTAACGCCTTTGCCCCTATAAGGGAACAGAAGACGGTTCACCACTCTCGGCAGGGAAGCTGCCTTCTTGCCATCGGGCAGCTTTTCCATCAGCAATAAGTTGCTTGACCTCTCGGTTAAGGTAAGGATCGCCCCTTTGCCCCCCTTGCCAACGATAAGATCCATCTCCCAGTCGCCGAAGCGGGTGCCATCCGCTTCCAAAGGGCGTTCGCGGATACTCGTGCGGTTGGGGATGTTCGTGACTTTTGTAGGACAAAGACGGGATATATGCCGACGATACTTCATCTTGTGACGACAATGGGAAGCAAGCTCACCACTAAAGTCCGCACGTATACGTCTATAGAGGGTCTCATGGGAGATCTTATACCCTTTCCTCTTCAAATAACCGGATATTTGCATGGGAGACCAATCTTCTTCTACCAACAAACGCAACGCCTCTTTTTCTATGGCGCTAGGAATTTTACGATTGCCGGGGAGACGTTCACGCCGTTCGCGCGACATCTCATCCGCAAGGCTATAACTATAAACACGATGACTTTTATTGCGTCTGAGCTCACGACTTACCGTACTGGCCGACACTCCTATTTGAAGAGCTATCGCTTTTTGGGTCTTACCTTCTTTTAGTCCCAAAGATATTGCATATCTTTGCTCACGGGTTAATTGTTTATACTTCATAACAATACAAAAATAATTAATCCTAAGGAGACTTCGGTCTCCTTTTTTATTGTATTGCTAATTGATTCTACGCTCTCAGGGGCTATGCACCCCTGCCGCTGGGGCAAACCCGCAGTGGTTTTTTCATGGGAAACACACTGCGAAGTTGCACTTCTAAGTTGAATTTGCAGATAGTATCTATTTCCGGATAAGCATCCAGCCAGAAGTCATTAATTTCCGCAGGACGTTTGTTGGTGAACCAAGAAACTTCGGAAACGGCAACATAACCGCCTTTTCTCAGATATTCCCTCCATGTATGCAGTCCATGCTGAAAACCGATATTGTAAATAGCTCCTTCCGACCATATCAAATCGAACTCTTCTTTTCCGAATGGGAGATTGTCCATAGAGCCAACTATTCCTTTCACCCGGTCTTGGAGATCGAGTTTTTGAATATTCTGCTCGAAAATACTGATAAAATCGGGAAATAGATCCAAACCCACAATTTGTCCGGGTGTATGCCGAGCCAAAGTAATTGTTTGGGTTCCTGTGCCACAACCAAGATCGGCAATGCGGGATTGAACGGATAGATTTTCAATAAAATCAAGAGCTTTAAGAGTCACTTCCGGACTACCGGGACCTTGCCGTTCAACGCTGGAGAAATATTCACAAATTAAATTGAAGTCGAATTCGTGAATCGATTTATTTTCGTTACTCATGATGTCTAAATATTAATGATTCATAGAGATAAAATAACTATGGCAAAATATGCCAAAAAACTATGGGATAACCTTGAAACAGAGTATTCAGAGGTTATTTACTTCAGGGAATCCTTCTTAAATTTAAGCATACTACTTTTCTTATTGAGAGCGAAGATAGAAACATTTTTGTTTTTGGCAAAATCAGCACTTTCAACGATTCAATCTTTTTAAGCTAAAAACAATAGCTATTATGTGTCAGCAATATCTTTTGATAATCCAAAGATATTGAAGTATTTTTATAGAATAAGATTGATAAATAATCTCAATTACATATATAATAATATGTCTAAAATGCTAATTATAAGCATAAATAACATTTTATATATTTATATTTCATCAATATTATTGTCAGAATATACAAGTAATTTATTAATATTTGTATGTAATATCTTTATTATGTCTGTTATTTTTGTAGTGTTAAGACTAAATTGTAATTATATAAGATGACGGTAAAGAATATGCATTCAGATTTAGATATATCATTATTTCAGGTAAAAAACTGGGAAGAAATTTTAGGTGAAGAGTTTTATATGACAAATCCTCTTGTACGTTATATTTTGTTAGCTATTCTATTGTTAGTACTATTCTTGCGTACTTTATCATGGTTACAATATTTATATTTAAAACGTGAGTTGAAAAAACGATTTACCAAACTTGTTTAGTATTTTTCCATTCAGGTCCGTTCTGCAAAATGTGGTATTGTCACTGCAATTACTCAGATAAACAAAAAGCGTTACCCTATGGCGGGCGACGCTTTTTTGTTATCTCATTATTTTCAGCCCCCTCAAATCGCTACCGGAGACATTCTGGAAGACGCTGAGTCCGAATTCCGGGATTACGGCCAATACATGGTCGAATACGTCAGATTGAATGCCTTCGTAGGGCACCCAGTCTTTCACGGAAGAGAAAAAATAGAGTTCGATCGGAATACCGGTTTCCGTCGGTTGCAACTGGCGGACCATGCAAGTCAGTTCCTTGCTGACCTCCGGAAGGCTTCTGAGATAATTGACCAAGTAGGCACGAAACACGCCGATATTCGTTTGCCGCCGACCGTTTACGCGGATGGAGCCGTCGATCTGATGCTTCTTGTTATAAGCGTTCAATTCCTTTTCTTTCTCGTCGATATAATCTGTTAGTAAGGATATTTTGCGGAATTTAGCCAACATCTCCGGTGTGCAGAAACTCACGCTGTTCATATCAATATTGATAGAACGCTTGATCCGCCGTCCGGGAGATTCCGACATCCCACGCCAGTTTTGGAAAGCATCACTCACCAGGGCGTAAGGGGGAATCGTCGTAATCGTATTGTCGAAATTTTTGACTTTGACTGCGTTCAGCGTGACTTCGATAACCGTTCCGTTCGCCCCATACTTATCCATCGTGATCCAGTCGCCCGGCCGCAACATATCGTTGGCGGAAAGCTGTATGCCGGCCACGAATCCCAAGATCGTATCTTTGAACACCAGCATCAGGATTGCGGCAGATGCACCCAGTCCGGCGAACAGCGTCGTCGGAGATTTACCGATCAGAATACTGATGATCAGTATAAAACCGATAAAGAAGACAGCAACCTGTAATAGTTGGATGAAACCTTTCAGGGGCTTGTTCTTGAGCGATTCCTTCCGGTTGTATATTTCATGTACGACATTCAGGGCGGCATTGATAAAACGAAGCGAAACGGCAATGATATAAATTTTGCATATTATTTGCAAGATCCCCAATATCTTAGGCGTCTCATCGACCGGGAAGGCCAGCGGTAGCAGCACATATACCAAGATGGCGGGGATCATATGCATCAACTTGTTGATAATCTTACGCTCGACGATCAAGTCATCCCACTGGTTGCGGGTTCTCTTCGCAAGTCGCTTAAACATATTCAGGAAGATATAACGGCAAGCGTAGTCGATACCGATCGTTACTACAATGATCAGCAGCAGGACGATCGTGTTGTCCAGTTCATTTGCAGAACTACTGATTATACCCCATTCGATCAGACGATCGTTAATCCATTCTTGTATTGCATGCATATCTTTAATGATTAATCGAGTCTACTTGTGATAACCTTGAATTTGTATACAAAACTAACTAATAAAAATACAATATTCCCCATAAAAAGCGATAAAAAGGTCATCATTCTGAGATATAGCCGATTACCAAAAAACAAGTTTGTTAAAAAATATTACCCTTGCGGGAATTTCTATTTTCACGGGTATGAAAATCGATTTTCATGCCTGTGTGTTTCGATTTGGACCAATGGGTATTTTTATTAATTTGACAATAAGGTCTGTTTTTTTATCGTCCTTACTCCGAGTACTGATACACCTTCAATTGGAACTTGGGAACCATTGCGAAGAAATGGTCGAAGATATCCGACTGGATGCGCTCGTATTCTTTCCATACTTTATTGCGGGAGAAAAAATAGATCTGGATCGGTACGCCATATTCAGTCGATTGCAACTGGCTGATGATCAAATCGAGGTCCGTATTAACAACCGGGAGGCTTGTCAGGTATTTCTCCACATAGACACGGAACATCTGCGAATTGGTAGGTGTCACGCCTTCGTCCGGCTGGTAGTCGGCAAGCAAAGGAATCTCTTTGCGGAACGTGTCGAGCATATCCGGCGTACAGAACTTGATGGTATTGAGGTCGAGAAAGATGGATTTCATCACGCGACGGCCACCCGATTCGACCATTCCCCGCCAGTTCTGGAACGAAGCGTTTACCAGCGTATAAGGCGGGATGGTGGAAATGGTATTATCGAAATTCTGTATCTTGACTGTATTCAGCGTGATCTCCTGTACGATACCGTTCGCGTTCGAGCCGGGAACCGTGATCCAGTCGCCCGGTCGTAGCATATCGTTGGCAGAAAGCTGTATGCCGGCCACGAATCCCAAAATCGTATCTTTGAATACTAACATCAGGATCGCCGCCGAAGCGCCCAATCCGGCAAACAGGCTGGCAGGTGACTTCCCGATCAGGATGGCTATAATGACGATCCCGCCGATAAAGAACAGCAGGACCTGAAGCACCTGCATGAACCCTTTGATCGGACGGTTCTTGTTCACCTGCCGCATATTATACATATCCAAGAACACTAAAATAAAACCGTTTATCGCCAATAGCAAAGCGAACACGATATACACGGCACATATTTTCTGAGACAACAGCAATAAGCCTTTCCCTCGTATAAACGCCAAAGGCAAGAGAGCATAGACTAAGATCCCCGGTATCGTATGGACTAAGTGGTGGACGACTTTACGTTTGAGAAGCAACGAATCCCATTGATAATGCGTATGTTGTGCCAGTTTTTTCATACTGCCGACAAAGATCGCCTGGCACAGGTAGTCCAGTCCGATCGCCAGTATGACCAGCAATGCTGCAATAATCATTTCGTCAAAAGTATTTGCAATTTTAGGGTCTACACCCCAACTGATCAGGATGCCGTTCATCCAACTACCTAAGTTTATCATATTGTATTGGCTTTTATTTGGATAACAATTAAATATTCGTTTGGTTTATCGTATCAATCATAAATATCTGATTAATTTTTTTACCTTTGACGCTAATATTACAAATCTGTAACATGACCGTGAAATTAAAAGTAGTGATGATGGTATTCGCATGTTGTTCTTATCAATCGCAAGCAGAGGACTTGAACGCTCTCAAAGTAAAAGAATATAGACTGGAAAACGGACTGACTGTTTGGCTGAACGAGGATCACAGCCAACCGAAAGTTTTCGGCGCCGTTGTCGTGAAAGCAGGAGCGAAAGATTGTCCGGATACAGGTATCGCCCACTATTTCGAGCATATGATGTTTAAGGGAACAGACCGTATCGGGACACTCGATTACGAGTCGGAGAAAGTCCTGCTGGATTCCATCGCCATGAAATATGACGAACTGGCCATGACGGAGGATACTGCTGCACGTGCCCGTCTGCAAAAGGAGATCAACGAACTGAGCATCCGCTCTTCCGAATATGTCATTCCCAACGAGTTCAACCGGCTCATCAGCCGGTTCGGCGGTTCCGGTCTGAATGCGGCGACCTCATACGATGCCACGATCTATTTCAATACGTTTTCTCCGCAATATATGGTTCAATGGGCAGAGATCAACAGCGAGCGCCTGATTAACCCTGTATTCCGTCTTTTCCAAAGCGAACTGGAAACGGTTTATGAGGAGAAGAACATGTACGGTGATTTCATCGGTGGCCAGGTGATGGACACGTTGATGGCCCGCTATTTCGGCCCGCATCCGTATGCTTATCCGATTATCGGTAGCACGAAGAATCTCAAGAATCCACGGCTGACGGAGATGCGCAAGTTTTTCGAGGACTATTATGTAGCCCCCAATATGGCACTGATCCTTAGCGGTGATTTCGATACACAGCAAGTTATGCCCGTTTTGGAAAAGACTTTTTCACGCATTCGTTCGGGCAATGTTCCAAAACCGGAAAAGGTGATGCTCCCGCCGTTCAACGGACGGGAGAAAATGAAGGTGAAGTTCCCGATCCCCTTTATAAAAGCGATGGGACTCGGTTTCCGGGGTGTTTCAGCCAACCATGAGGACCAGGTTGCTTTGAATATAGCGGTCAATCTGCTGAACAATGCCAACGGTACGGGCTATCTGGACAAACTGATGGTGGAGCATAAGCTGATGGGAGCTCTTGCCATCAACGAGAGTATGAATGAAGCGGGAATCTTGGCGGTCGCCATTATGCCGAAGTTGTTGATCCAGTCGTATAGTTCGGCCGAGAAGATGGTCTGGAACGAGATCAACCGGGTGAAGAACGGAGACTTCAGTGACGAAGTGTTCAACAGCCTGAAACTGGAACAGAAACGGCAATATGCTTCCGCATTGGAGAATATCGACTCGCGTGCGACGGTCATGATGAATCTGTTTTCGCAGGGAAAGAATTGGAACGATTACCTGAACGAAGTGGCGCGGATCGAGTCCATCACGAAAGAGGATGTCGTGCAGGTCGCCCAAAAATATTTCAGCAATAACTATTTGTGTGTAACCAAGAGCACGGGGAAATATCCGAAAGACAATCTGCCGAAACCGGCTTTCTCTCCGGTTGTTCCCCGGAATGCAGACGCTTCGTCTTCCTATGCCGAACAGTTGGAGAAGATACCGGAACAGCAAGTGGCACCTCGTATCATCGATTTCGAGAAAGATGTGAAGACGTCGAAGTTGACTCCTTTGGTGACGTTGTACACGACTCCTAATCCGCTGAACGATATTTTCACCTTCAACATCTCTTACGGGATCGGTGCTTTGGAACAGCCGGAATTGATGCAGCTCACCAACTATCTGCAATTATTAGGAACCGAGTCTTTACCTTTCGAGCAGTTCCGTAGCCGTTTGCAATCGATCGGGAGCACGCTTGCTTTCGATGTGACACCCGATGCTTTTGTCATGAAGGTGACTGGTTTCGATAATCATATTGACGAAACGATGGAACTTGTGGGCGACTTTATCCGCCATGCAAAGGCTGACGACAAGAAGCTACGTCAGATTGTGGACGATGCTAAAGTCTCGGAGAAAGCCTTTTTCAAATCGGGCGACAATGTGGCATCAGCTTTGTTAGAACAGGTGAAGTACGGCGACCAGTCCCGTTACCTGCGTAAACTTTCACTCTCGCAGATCAAGAAATTGAAGGGAAAAGATCTGTTAGCGGTCTACGATAAGGTACGAAGTGTACAGTGCGACCTTCACTACTGCGGCACATTGCCTGTAGAGAAGGTGATCGGGACGATTCGCCAGCATATCCCATTGGAGCAGACGACCGTAGCCTCCAATTCTCCCTACTACCGCGAATTGAAGCAATACAACAGGCCGACAGTCTTTTTTATCGATATGCCGGACATGACGCAGAGTATCGTTTACAGCTATGTCAAGGGCGATCCGGTCGATGACAAAGCTTCCCGCCATGCTTCCCGGCTGTTCTCCGTTTATTTTGGAGGCGATATGTCGTCGCTGATGTTCCAAGAGATAAGGGAATTCCGTTCTTTTGCATACCGGACAAGCGGTCGTTATCAGTTGCCGAACCATGCCCATAAGGGGACTGCCGGATCTTTTACGGCGATGCTGTCCACTCAGAGCGACAAAACGCTGGATGCGTTGGGCGTGTTGGATTCGCTGATCCGGAAAATGCCGTTGAAACCGGAAAGGGTAGAAGCGATCAAACAGTCGTTGGCCAACCGTATCAATAACGATTATCCGCCTTTCCGTAGCCTTTCCGAGAAAGTGGCGGGTGCGCGAATGGAAGGTTTCGACCGTGATCCGGCAGAAGAATTTCTACGGGATATCGCAACGATGGATATGGAGGATATTTCCCGTTTTTATCAAGAGCAGATCTGTGGCCGTCCGGTCGTTTACGTGATTGCCGGAAACCGGAAACGTATCGATATGAAGAAACTGGCTGAATATGGTACGATAGTAAAAGTGAAAAAGAAAGAAATTTATAAATAGCTGCTAAATTATTTAATGTATAGTAAAGACGAACTCAAGAACCTGAAACTTGAATTTTGGGAAAGTTTCGCCGCATTTTGTGAAGTACAACCGTATCTGAGGGGACGCAAGAAGATATGGACTTTGTATGATACGAAAGTGAAAGGGGTTGAACTCAAATTCGATGCAACAAGAGAGGGGGCGTTTGTCATCCTCGAAGTGAACCATAGGGGCGAAGAAGCCCGGTTGGAAATGTTCGAGCGCCTGACGTGGTATAAGGATACGCTGGAAACGGATTTTCCGGAGGGGTTGACCTGGGATATCTGTTTTGTGCGTGATACCGGAAAACAGGTCGCCCGTATTTATACCTCCAAATCCGGGATTGACTTCCACCGCCGTCAGGATTGGGGAGAGTTTTTCTCCTTTATGGCAAGTCAAATGTATCTGTTGGAACGGAACTTCATGTCCATAGCAGAGTATTTGAGGGAATAGAGGGAATTTATGATTTTTGAGTTATGATTTATGTTATGTTTAAACACTTCATTGGTATAGCTTCTATCGCATTCTTGAGTGCTTGCGGTAGTCCTGCACCCGATGCTGCGCTGTTGCAACCGGGAGTCAGCCGGGAATTGGCTCAGTTCAGGAAAGAACATTTCAAGGAGGTACGTTACAACCTCTTTTTTTCCATCCCGGAATCCCGCGAAGAAGCCGTCACAGGCAAAGCGGATATAACGCTTGCCATCCGCGAAAGACAGCCGGTTATCATAGACTTCCGGGGGGAATCGGAACAGGTAGCCTCGGTTTTGTTGAATGGCAGGAAAGTCCCTTATACGGTTAAGGACGAGCATATCGTGATCGATACAAGAGAGGTGACAAACGGAGAGAATCGCGTGACCATCGAATTTACGGCAAACGATCAGTCGCTTAACCGTCGGGACGAATTCCTCTATACGTTGCTGGTTCCTGACCGGGCGCGTACGCTCTTCCCTTGTTTCGACCAGCCGGACATGAAATCGCTTTTCACCCTGTCGTTGGAAGTTCCGTCTTCCTGGCAGGCTGTCGCCAATGGGGCGATCGAGCAGGTGGATTCGACTTCCGTCACCGGTCGTAGACGGGTTTATTTCCGGGAGACAGAGCCGCTCAGCACCTATCTTTTCTCTTTTGTCGCCGGTAAGCTGACACGGGAAACTTATTCGCGTGACGGACGAAACATTTCGATCTACCATCGTGAGACCGACCCGAAGAAAGTAGCACAGTGCTCCGATATCGCATCCGAAGTGTTCGATGCACTCGAATGGCAGGAGGAATATACACAGATACCGTACCCCTTTGCCAAATACGACCTGATCATTTTGCCGGGATTCCAGTTTGGCGGAATGGAACATACGGGAGCAACCTTATATACGGACGGCCGGATGTTCCTGAACGAAAATCCGACATTGAATGAACGTCTGGCACGCAGTTCCCTGATTGCGCACGAGACTTCGCATATGTGGTTCGGGGATTTCGTGACGATGGAATGGTTCAATGATGTCTGGACAAAAGAGGTTTTTGCCAATTATTATGCCTCCCAGATGATCGAGCCTCTGTTTCCGGAGGTGAACCATTCCTTAAACTTCATGCTCGATTATATCCCGGCAGCCTATTCCGAAGACCGTACCGCCGGTGCCAATCCGGTAAAGCAACAACTGGAGAATATGCGGGATGCCGGATTGATGTACGGCAATATCATCTATGACAAGTCTCCGGTTATCCTGGAAATGCTGATTAAGAAAATGGGGAAGGAGTCTTTCAGGAAAGGGATTCAGGAATACTTGAAAACGTATGCCTACGGAAATGCTACCTGGGAAGGACTGATCGGTATTCTGGACAAATATACGGACGACGACCTCTCTGCTTGGAGTCATGTCTGGGTAAATGAAAAGGGGATGCCGGAGATTAGTGGAGTCATAACCGAAGGTAAAACATTGTTGGTTGCACAGAAAGATCCGCTAAGGCGTGGTCTTCATTGGGAACAGGACTTGTCTTTCCTGGTTGTTTATCCCGATGGGAAAACAGAGGATGTGCAAGTTTCTTTTAAAAAAGAGGCTATGTTCTGTTTCAAGGATTTGAAAAGACCGGCAGGCGAAGGTACTTTTGTCATCCCCAATGCCGACGGAAAAGGGTACGGCTTTTTCTGTCTGTTTGAAAACAGCGCGAATGCTTGTTTGTCCTACCTGCCTTTCTGTAAGGACGAAGTGTTGAGAGGTTCCTTGTTGATTACCCTGTATGAAAACCTGTTGAACCGGAGGATTCCTGCGGAACTTTATATGGAAGCCATGTTGGATTATCTGCCGGGAGAAACTAATTCTTTGTTGTTCTCGGCAGCACTCGGATATATCGGCAATTGTCAGCGTCTATATCCCTCTAACCCGGAGAAACTGGAACAGGTACTCTGGCGAATCGTGATGACGGCAGAGCAACCTCAACGACGTTTGCAGGCGTTCCGCCAGTATCGCTCTATAGCTCGTTCGCCGGAAGCGGTCAGAAGACTGTACGTACTTTGGAAAGACGGGAAAGAGCCAGCCGGATGTTCGTTGAGCGAAAATGATTATATCAGCTTGTCGTACGATCTGGCTATCCAAATGCCTGACAAAGCCGATGAAATTGTAGCCACCCAGCAAGCTCGGATCACTAACCCGGACCGTAAACGGCAATATGCGTTCATCTCGCCATCTGTTTCTCCCCGAAAGGAAGTACGTGACAGTGTGTTTGCCTCTCTGCTCGTTGCCGGGAACCGCCGTGTCGAACCATGGGCTTCGGCTGCCTTGTCGAACCTGAACTGCCAGTTGCGCCAAAAAGAAGCGGTCGGTTATATCCGTCCGGCACTGGAAGCCTTGCAGGAAGTACAGCGTACGGGGGATATCTTTTTCCCGCGTGATTGGGTACGGGCTTTACTGAACGGACATACTTCGTTGGCAGCCCGGAAGGAAGTGGACGATTTCTTTGCCGCCCACCCGGACTATCCGGTCCTGCTCTCAAATAAAGTTCGTCAGCAGGCGGATCATTTATATAGGTTGCACGACTAATTATCATAAAGAATTAAAAAGACATATCATGGGATGGATTTATCTTTTATTGGGAGGTGTGTTTGAAATCGGCTGGCCTTTAGGTATGAAACTGGCGCAAGCAACCGGACACCGTTTTTTATTTTTGAGTGTCTCTGTCATTTCGATGGCATTGAGCGGTTATTTCCTTTATATGGGACAAAAGACTATTCCGATCGGGACGGCTTATGTCGTATGGACGGGAATTGGAGCCGTTGGCACATTGTTGATCGGCATTTTCTTTTTCCATGATTCGGCAGGGTTGCTCCGGATACTTTCGGCTTTATTGATTATAACCGGAATTATCGGGTTAAAATTGGCCTCATGATAAAAAAATCACCCCGATTAGCTAATCTTTTGTAAGTTTTATTTGCTAATTCAATTATTATTGTAACTTTGCAGCGTAAAAATAATAACAAATGAAAAGTACGGTTCTGCATCTCCACCATCATCATTACAACGGGCAATAGTTCGGTGGGCTGTGTGGTATGTAGGAACATATGATATAAATGAATAAGGCTTGCCGTTTACGGTGGGCCTTATTTTGTTTTTGGAAAAAATATATATAAACAAAATAAACATGTTACGAATCGCAGTACAATCAAAAGGTCGTCTTTACGATGAAACAATGCTTCTCTTAGAAGAAGCCGGTATTAAACTAAACAGGGGAAAACGTATTTTGCTGTTGTCGGCAAAAGGTTTTCCGGTAGAAGTCTTATTCTTGCGCGATGACGATATTCCACAATCTGTAGCCAATGGAGTTGCCGACATAGGTATCGTAGGCGAAAACGAATATGTAGAAAAAGGGCAGGAGGCCAAGCTGATCAAACGTTTGGGATTCAGTAAATGCCGTCTTTCACTCGCCATCCCGAAAGATGAAGATTACCAAGGGGTAGAATGGTTCTCCGGAAAGACGATCGCAACTTCCTATCCGGAAATACTGAAGGCTTATCTGACAGAAAAGGGGGTGAAAGCAGACCTCCATGTAATCAGTGGGTCTGTGGAAATTGCGCCGGGTATCGGTCTTGCGGATGCGATTTTCGACATTGTCAGCTCCGGCAGCACACTGGTGAGTAATCAGCTCAAAGAGGTGGAAGTCATCATGCAGAGCGAGGCCCTGTTGATTGCCAATAATAATTTGTCGGATGAAAAACAGGCTATCCTGAACGAACTGTTGTTCCGTTTCGAAGCGATCCAGGTAGCGGAAGGTAAGAAATATGTATTGCTGAACGCTCCGAAAGACAAGATGGACGAGATCATAGAAGTGCTGCCGGGTATGAAGAGCCCGACTATTACGCCGCTTGCCGACGGGAACTGGGTGTCTGTCCAATCTGTTATAGCAGAGAAGCATTTCTGGGAAATCATCGGTAAACTGAAGGCATTGGGAGCGGAAGGCATATTGGTGTTGCCCATCGAGAAAATGATTTTATAAATTGACAATGGACAATTGAAACTATGGAAGTAATCAAATATCCATCAAGAGAAGAATGGGCCTCATTGGCCCAGCGTCCGGCATTGGATGTCACGACACTGTTCGATACGGTCCGTACGGTGCTGGATGAAGTCCGGGAGGGAGGAGATGCCGCCGTTATCCGGTATGAGGAAAAGTTCGATAAAATAGATCCTTCAACCTTCAAAGGGTTGCAGGTTTCAGAACAGGAATTAGCGGAAGCGAAGGAGCTCGTACCTGAAGAGCTGAAGCAAGCTATCCGTCAAGCAAAGAACAATATAGAGATATTTCACGCCTCACAGCGTTTTATGGGTAAGAAGGTGGAGACGACACCGGGTGTCACCTGCTGGCAGAAAGCGGTAGCAATAGAAAAGGTCGGTTTATATATTCCCGGCGGAACGGCCCCTCTTTTCTCTACTGTCCTGATGTTGGCTGTCCCGGCCCGTATTGCCGGCTGTAAGGAAATCGTGCTTTGTACGCCTCCTGACAGGGAAGGAAAGGTGCACCCTGCCATCCTGTTTGCCGCAGAAACGGCAGGAGTCAGCAAGATATTCAAGGCTGGGGGTATCCAGGCCATAGCAGCGATGGCTTACGGAACAGAATCGGTTCCGAAGGTTTATAAGATATTCGGCCCCGGTAACCAGTATGTGACGGCGGCCAAACAGTTGGTCAGCTTGAAAGAGGTGGCCATCGACATGCCTGCCGGTCCTTCCGAAGTGGAGGTGATAGCGGATGAATCGGCTAATCCTGCCTTTATCGCCGCCGATTTCCTTTCCCAGGCGGAACATGGAGTAGACAGCCAGGCCATGCTGGTGACAGCTTCCGAAAGTATCGTCTGCCCGGTCATGCAAGCGATCCGGGAGCAACTGGACCTGCTGCCTCGTAAGGAGATCACAGAAAAATCGTTGAGTCACAGTCGTATTATCGTACTGAAGGATAAACAGGAAGTGATTGATTTCACGAACTTGTACGCTCCGGAACATCTGATTATCCAGACTACCGATTATATTGATATTGCCGGGCAGATCGAGAATGCGGGCAGTGTCTTTATGGGACCCTATACGCCGGAAAGTGCTGGAGACTATGCTTCCGGTACGAACCATACGTTACCGACCAACGGATATGCAAAAGCCTACAGTGGTGTGAATCTGGACAGCTTTATCAAAAAGATCACGTTCCAGGAGATCACGGCCGACGGTATCAAGCAGTTGGGCGGAACGATTCAGACGATGGCGGCCAACGAGCAGTTGGATGCGCACAAGAATGCAGTAACAATCAGATTGAACACATTATGAAAGACTTGAAAGATTTAGTCAGACCCAATGTCTGGAACATGAAGCCGTATTCGTCTGCCAGAGACGAGTTTCAGGGCAATGCCTCCGTTTTCCTGGATGCGAACGAAAACCCGTTTAACAGACCGTACAACCGTTATCCCGATCCCTTGCAATGGGAGTTGAAGAAGAAGATTGCGGAGATCAAAGGGGTGAAACGCGAATCTATCTTCCTGGGGAACGGAAGCGACGAACCGATCGATCTGATTATCCGTGCGTTTTGTGAACCGTCTATCGACAGCGTCGTAAGCATCGACCCTTCCTATGGTATGTATGAAGTAGCGGCCAATGTTAATAACGTAGAGTTTAAGAAGATCAAGCTGGATGGAAAGTTCGACCTGGATACCGATAGCCTTTTGGAAGCAGCAAACGACTGGGTGAAGGTGATATTCCTGTGTTCTCCCAACAATCCGACGGGAAATAACCTGAGTCGTGACCGTCTTTATAAAGTCTTGAATACTTTCCAGGGAATTGTCGTGATTGACGAGGCTTATTCAGACTTCTCTATCGAACCTTCCTTCTTAAGTGAGTTGGATAAATTTCCGAATCTGATCGTCTTGCAAACCATGTCGAAGGCATGGGGGGCTGCCGGAATCCGATTGGGGATGGCTTTTGCTTCTCCTGAAATTATTGCCATCCTGAATAAGATCAAATATCCGTACAATGTAAATCTGCTGACTCAGGAACGTGCCTTGTATGTGCTTGAAAACAAGGAACGGATGGAAAACCAGCTTCGTTCGATCCTTTCCGAACGGATTCGTTTGCAAACAGTACTGCCGGAGTTGAACTGTGTACGCAAGATTTATCCTACAGATGCAAACTTCATCCTGGTCGAAGTGACGAATGCCGATACGATCTATAAAAATCTGGTTAGACAGGGGATCATCGTCCGCAACCGGACAAACGTGACCATGTGTAACGGATGCCTTCGCATTACAGTCGGTAAGCCGGGTGAAAACGATGTTTTACTCGATGCGCTAAAAAAAATGTAAAGATTTATGATTTAAGATTTATGATTTATGCAACGATACATAAATCATAAATCTTAAATCATAATTCATAAATCATAATTCATACATGAAAAGAGCCTTATTTATAGACAGGGACGGGACGCTTGTGATAGAGCCACCGGTGGATTATCAGTTGGACAGTCTGGAGAAGCTGGAGTTTTATCCGAAAGTATTCCGTAACTTGTACTTTATTCGTAAACAGTTGGATTTCGAGTTTGTGATGGTGACGAACCAGGATGGTTTGGGGACGGATTCTTTTCCGGAAGATACTTTCTGGCCGGCACACAACAAGATGTTGAAGACATTGGAAGGCGAGGGAATCCGTTTTGACGATATCCTGATCGACCGTTCTTTTCCGGAAGAAAACTCTCCGAACCGAAAACCCCGTACAGGCATGTTAGGCCGCTATCTGTCCGGTGAGTATGACCTGGCAAACAGTTATGTGATAGGTGACAGGCTGACGGATATGCAGTTGGCGGTCAATTTAGGGGCAAAAGGGATATGGCTTCGTTCGGATGACAGCGAAGCTCAACAGTTGCTCATGGAGAATACGGCTATTTCTCCTGTCCTGATTACAGACGATTGGGACCGGATTACGGAATATCTTTTTGCGGGAGAACGCCGGGCTACTGTTCGACGCACGACAAAGGAGACGGATATTTTTGTAGAAGTGAACTTGGACGGACATGGACGGACGGAGATTTCTACCGGTCTCGGCTTCTTCGACCATATGCTCGACCAGATCGGAAAACATTCGGGTATGGATTTGACGGTACGGGTGAAAGGAGATCTGGAAGTAGATGAACATCATACGATAGAGGATACGGCTATTGCGCTTGGAGAAGCTCTGTCAAAGGCTTTAGGCGATAAGAGAGGAATCGAACGCTACGGTTACTGTCTGCCGATGGACGATTGTCTGTGCAGTGTGGCACTTGATTTCGGCGGACGTCCCTGGTTAGTTTGGGATGCAGAGTTTCGCCGTGAAAAAGTAGGGGATATGCCGACCGAAATGTTCTTGCATTTCTTTAAAAGCCTGAGCGATGCTGCCCGTATGAACCTGAACATTAGAGCGGAAGGCGTGAATGAACACCATAAGATTGAAGGAATCTTCAAGGCTTTGGCCCGTTCCATCAAAATGGCTATCCGGCGTGATATTTACCGGTTTGAACTGCCGAGTACAAAGGGAGCTTTGTAGTTGAAAAATTAAAGAATGAAAGAATGAAAAATAAAAAGTTGATGTTGCCTTTTTCATTCTTTCATTCTTTAACTCTTTCATTCTCCTATTTATTCCGCAGTTGGCCCTTCCACATACAGCTTGCCGTTCTCATCGATTCCCATTTTGTCGATAAAGACAACCCGCTCGCTTCCAGTTTTCTGTGTGTAACCATGATAAACACAATACATCTGCTTGCCGTCTTTTGACCAGGTCACGCTGTTGTGCCCCGTACCGGTAACGATGCCTCCCTGCTCCACGTTCTTTTGTAGCACAGGATTGTCGTTTGATTTGACAAACGGACCGAGCGGATTTTTTGCCGTTGCATAGCCGACAGCATAATTCTTTCCTTTATAATAATTGGCCGAATACATCATATAGTAAGTATCTCCCTTTTTCATTGTGTAAGGCCCTTCCGTCCAACGGCGGTTGATCTCGCCGGATGTTACGGAGCGGCTTTCCCATTCGGATTGCGTGTCGTCCAGCTTTACAGGCGGTCTGAGCAGCAGGACCGGCTCGCCGATCACCTCTGTCAAATCCGGTTTTACCTCAATACCATATATCCAGCTTTCCTCTATCTCGTCGAATTTCCCGTCCTTTTTAGCCTGTTCGGCAATTTCGCTTTCCACCGGATGTTTGTAACAACAACGGGAATAATACAGATAGGTCCGTCCATCCTCGTCATCGATCAAGTTTCCATCGATAACCGGATAGCCCGGATCGAATAAAGGTTTGTCGGATAATTCCTTGAAAGGCCCTGTCGGTTTGTCTGCAACGGCCACTCCAATACGAAAATTTTCCAATTCGTTAGTCGGATTTTCTTTCCAGTCGGCACTGTATAGCATATAGAACTTTCCACCCCGTTCATACACCTCCGGAGCCCAAAAGTTGGCGACTCCCCATGATCCCGGAATGTTACCCCGGAATACCTGCCCTTCGGCTTTCCAGTTTACCATGTCAGGGGAGGAATACACACTGAAGCCATCGACAGCACCTCCACCTGTTCCATACATATAGTATATGCCGTCCGAAGCCAGCAATACATACGGATCACCAAACTGTACGGGGAGGGGATTGGTATGCACGATACTCTTTTCCTGTTGTTCCTTCTGCGCTTTGTGTACGCAGGAAGAAAAAGTAAATACTGCTGAAAGCAGTATTACAAATTGTTTCATTTGTCTCATAGAATGTTTGTAAAATTAAAAACACATAATAAATGGCGACAAATATACAAAATTGAAATTATTTCCTTTCCTTTGATGTCCGATTTAAGCAGAAAAAAGAATATGGTTAGAAATATATTGATAGCGTTTTGTGTGATCCTGCTTGCCTCATGCAGCAAGGATACCGGGTCCAAACTGTTCGGTAAATGGCAATTACAGAAGGTAGAAACAAGTGGGGACGTGCAGAATGTCGACACGGTTTATTTTAATTTTGAACATTCTTTGTTTATGTACCAAGTGTATGTTACGGAAATCGATTCTTTCCGCCATCAATATGGCTATAATACGTTGGAAGGAGAAAAAACATTGTTGTTGGAATTAGAGAACGATCCGACCCCGATCAGTAAATTTCTGCCCTATACCGATTGGGATTCAGCCAAACAAACTTACACGATCGAAAAGCTTGAATCCAAACAATTAATCTTAAGTCGCGAGGGAAAAACGTATACATTCCGGAAGTTCTAAAGATAAAAGCAAGGTAACATTTCTGTAACTGTAATTCCTCCTTTGGGAAGCGGCAATCATCCCTTTTTAAAACATATATGATTTGATTTCAAAACACCTATGTTTTGCATTCAAATCATAGGTGTTTTGAAAATGATACATATCACTCATCATTCTTTATGATATCTGCAATTTCCGCCCGTGCCTCCCGGATCAAATCTCCCGGTGCGAGGCATATCTGCAAACCCCGTTGTCCGGCACTTACATAAATATGGTCGAACTGTCCGGCTGTGTGGTGGATGTAGGTTGGGAAATGCTTTTTCATGCCGATAGGGGAGCAGCCGCCACGGATGTAGCCGGTGAGAGGCAGGAGTTCCTTGACCGGGATCATTTCACAACTTTTGTTGCCGGAGACTTTGGCGGCCTTTTTAAGATCGACCTCGTCGGCACCGGGGATGACACATACGAAATACCCGCTTTTGTCACCGTGCAGAACAAGCGTCTTGAATACCTGCGCGACATTCTCGCCTAACTGGTCGGCAACGTGTGTCGCGCTCAGATCGTTTTCATCTACTTCATAAGGAACCAGCTGGTAAGCCACTTTGGCCTTGTCCAGCAGGCGTGCTACGTTTGTTTTGTTAATTTTCATCGCTACTATAAAAAGCTGTTTTTTTATATCCCTTTCATTGAAAGCCCGACCCGCTTGCGAACGAGGTCAACGCTTACCACTTTTACTTTCACATGCTGATGGATCGAGACTACTTGTGTCGGATCGCTGACGAAACGGTCTGCCAATTCGGAAATATGAACCAGGCCGTTCTCCTTGATGCCGACATCGACAAAACAGCCGAAATTCGTTATATTGGTGACGATACCCGGCAGGATCTGCCCTTCTTTCAGGTCTTCGATCGTTTTGACTGTCGGATCGAAAGAAAATACCTGGATGGCTTGGCGGGGGTCACGTCCCGGCTTGTCCAGTTCTTCCATAATATCCAACAATGTCGGCATTCCGACTTTATCTGTGACATACTTTTTCAAGTCAAGCTTTTTCTTCAGGTCTTTATTGCTGATCAGTTCGGCGACGGTACATTTCAAGTCCTTTGCCATCAGTTCGACGATCGGATAACTTTCCGGATGGACGGCCGAGTTGTCCAATGGATTCTTGCCATCCTGAATGCGAAGGAAACCCGCGCTTTGTTCAAAAGCTTTTTCTCCCATACGAGGCACTTTCATCAGTTCGCGGCGGGATTGGAAAGGGCCGTGTTCGGTACGGTAATCAACAATGTTCTGGGCCAGCGTCGGACCAAGTCCGGAAATATAAGTAAGCAAATGTTTGCTTGCCGTATTGACATTCACCCCCACTAAGTTTACGCAGCTTTCCACCGTCTGGTCGAGGCTCTTTTTCAAAGCACCCTGCTCGACGTCATGCTGGTATTGCCCGACACCAATGCTTTTCGGGTCGATCTTAACCAACTCTGCAAGCGGATCCATCAGGCGGCGGCCGATACTGACGGCACCACGGACTGTCACGTCATATTCGGGGAACTCGTCGCGGGCGATCTTGGATGCGGAATAGATGGACGCTCCGTTCTCGCTGACCACGAACACTTGTACTTTGCGGTCGTAGCGGATATTGGTAATGAACTGTTCTGTTTCACGGCTTGCCGTCCCATTCCCGATAGCGATGGCATCAATAGCGTATGTGGCTACCAGTTGTGCCACTTTGGCAGCCGCTTTGCTTTTTTCGTTCTGGGGCGGGTGGGGGTAGATCGCTTCGTTATGCAACAATGCTCCCTGCGCATCGAGGCAAACCAGCTTGCAACCGGTACGGTAACCGGGATCGACCCCCAACACGCGTTTCTGCCCCAAGGGTGGAGCCAGTAACAGCTGACGCAGGTTCTCGGCAAATACACGGATCGCTTCTTCATCGGCTTTCGCCTTGCTCAGATTAGCAAATTCAGTTTCGATGGAAGGTTTCAACAGGCGCTTGAAAGAGTCGTCTACGGCTGTCGATACCTGGTCGGAAGCTTCTCCCCGTCCTTTCACGAAGCGGCGTTTCAGACGGTCCAGGCAACCCGCCGTATCGGGAGAAATGCTTACACGCAAAATACCTTCCGCTTCCCCTCGGCGCAGGGCTAACAAGCGGTGTGAACTCGTTCGGTTCAAAGGTTCGCTGAATTCGAAATAATCGCGGTACTTGGCTCCCTCTTCCTCTTTCCCTTTGACGACTTTGGACGTGATAACCGCCGTGTGTGAAAAAGAATTCCGGACGGCGTTACGGGCCTCTTCGTTCTCATTCACCCATTCGGCAATGATGTCACGCGCCCCTTGCAACGCTTCTTCCGCGTTCTTCACTTCTCCTTTGACGAAGGCTGACACACGAGCTGACAAATCTCTTTCGTTCTGCATCATCACAACTTTGGCAAGAGGTTCGAGCCCTTTCTTGCGGGCGATCTCTGCTTTGGTGACCCGTTTAGGCTTGTAGGGGAGATAGAGGTCTTCTATTTCGGTACTGTCCCACGAATCCTCAATCCTCTTTTTCAGTTCGGGAGTCAGTTTGCCTTGTTCTTCTATGGAGGATAAGATACTTTCTTTTCTCTTCTTCAGTTCGGCCAACTTGTCCAACTGATCTTTGATGTTGCCGATCTGGACTTCATCCAGCCCTCCGGTTACCTCTTTGCGGTACCGGCTGATGAAGGGGATTGTCGCTCCTTCTCCCAGCAGCCCGATAGTTCGTTCCACCTGTCCGGCGGGAATACTCAGGATACGGGAAATCAGCGTATGAAATGATGCTACCATATGGGTTGTTTCTTTATATTTGAATCACAAAGATAATTGTTTGGCATTTATTTTGCTCCAGCCAACGAGTTCTTTATCCAAATATTTGCAATTCACATTTAAATTCAAGACTTTTGTCAACCTAAAGTTTTTGTTGTTTCCATAAAATCACTTCAAATATGACATCTGTCTTTCCTAACAAGAAAGTTCTTGAACAAGAATATAAGGATTTATCCGGTTTGCTTTCAAACATAGTGGACTCCGTGCCCATGTATCTCTTCGTTAAAGATACGGGTGATGAATTTCGTTATGTCTATTCCAGTCCGATGATGAATCAGTTATACGGGCAATATATGGGGGATGTAGTGGGAAGGACTGATTTCGAATTATTTTCCGATCCTGTTGTCGCACAAGCTTTTCGTGACAAGGATCTGGAAGTTCTGAAAACAGGGAAGGTACAACGCTTTACCGAGCAGATGATAGACCGGGAAGGCGTTCTGCGCTTCATCGATACGATGAAAATGTTGGTTTCCCGTGAAGGGAAAGCACCTTATCTATTGGGAATGTCCTGGGATGTCACCCATCAGCGACAGATCGAAGAGCAACAACAGGAAAATAACAAGCGTTTGGCTCTTTCCTGCCAGGCAGGAAAGATTTACCCCTGGATATGGGATGTGGTCAACGAGACTGCCGAACTTTCTTTAACTCAAAATGGTGAGATTGTCCATACTTTCATCAGCCACGAAAGTTTTACGGAAAAGATACATCCGGATGAACAGCAGATGTACCGGGATGTGGTGAACGCCTTTGCAAGAGGAGAGACCGATTCGCTTCGCCTGAGTTTTCGTTGCCGTTACTTTTCGGACGAATACGTATGGTTGGAAAAGATAGGGGAAGTTTACGAATATGACAAGGACGGCAAACCTTCCAAAGCGATCGGAATCTTGCGTGACATTACGACGGATAAACAACATGAGGAAGATGTCAGAGCTAAACGACTGGCCGAGGAAAGCGACCGGATGAAATCTGCTTTCATAGCCAACATGAGCCATGAAATCCGTACGCCGTTGAATGCCATCGTCGGCTTCTCAACTTTGTTGGCGCAGGCTGATACAGAGGAAGAAAAGCAGGAATACCTACGGATTATCCAATCAAGCAACGAATTTCTGTTGCAATTGATTGGAGATATTCTGGATATTTCCAAAATCGAATCGGGCAAACTGGAATTTATCTACACTTCTTTCCGTCTGAATGAAATCTTCCAACCTCAGGAAAGGGCCTTTTCTTTCAGGGCTGAACCAGGTGTCAGAATCATTTTTGAGACAGATGGCAACGATTATTATATTGAATCAGAAAAAACACGCCTGACACAGGTCTTGACCAATTTCCTGTCTAACGCTGTTAAGTTCACTTCTTCCGGCTCCATCCGTTTTGGATATAGACTTACGGAAACGGGGATTTATGTTTATGTAACGGATACGGGAAGCGGCATTGCAAAGAAGCACCTATCGACTGTCTTCGATCGCTTTGTCAAACTGGATATGTTCAAACAGGGAACAGGTCTCGGACTTTCTATTTGCAAGACGATTATTTCTATCTTGAAAGGGGAGATAGGAGTGGAATCGGAGGAAGGCAAGGGCTCTACTTTCTGGTTTACCATTCCTTGCTCACTGATAAAAGTCTCTTAACGACCGGTTTGATCCAAACGAACTGTCTTATCTGCAAGCAAACGCAGGTCTTCGGGATTATGGGAAGTGAAGAGAATCGTCTGTCCGCTTTCTCCCTGCCGTTCACGGATACGTTCGATAATACGGCGGCTTAAAGCCTCGTCCAACCCTTTAAAAGGTTCGTCCATAAGCAGGAGTGGGGAAGGATAAGTCAAGGCACGTGCGATTGCAACCCGTTGCTGCTGTCCGAAACTCAGTTCATTCGGGAAACGGTTCGCAAAATCTTCCAACTCCATCTTTTGTAACATTGAGACTGCCTGTTCGAGAGCCATCTCTTTTGTCTGGCAGGCGGCCAGGGGAAGAGCGATATTTTCAGCAATCGTCAGTTGGCTAAGTAATTCCGGTTCCTGGAATACATAAGCTACTCCGGTTGTACAGTCTGTTTCTATTTCTCCTTGTACAGGCTTTAAAATCTTTCCTATCAAGTTCAACAAAGTCGTTTTGCCGGTTCCCGACGGAGCTGTTATGCCATATATGAATCCTTTTTCGAAAGTGTAGCTGAAGTGGGATAGGACCTTATCCGAACCATACCGGTATGAAATATCACGAACCCGTATATCGCAATTCCCTTTTGGCACAGGCAGTTTGCTACAATGTTTGTTATAATGTATGGAGAATCGTCGCTTCGCCAACCAGCTGATCCCTCTATCAAAAAGGTAGCTGATCAGGATGGCTATGACTGTCCATGCGATCAATTCGGGAACGGCAATAAAAACTTGTGCCTGTTTCATTTCCCCGCCAATACCGGGCGAACATTGCGCCAGTACCTCTCCCATAATGATAGCACGCCAACCAAAGCCCAAAGCAGATGCAAGACCGCTGTATAGGAATGGCTTCAACTGTGGGTAGGTCACTTGTGTCAGTCTGTTCCAACGTCCGATCTTGAATTGGCGAGCCATTATCGAAAGCTCTTTCCGCCGGCTCCGTATTCCTTTCGTCAAGTTTTCCGTAAGGAGAGGGAACATAGTCAAGAAAGCGATGATCAGAGGAATACTTTCCGCATTCAGGAAAATCAAAGCCAGAAGTATAAATGAGATGACCGGAATGGCCCGCATGATTGCCAGTAACGGACGGAAAAGTTCATACATCCACTCGCATTTGTAGAACAGGAAAGAGACTCCTACGGCCGCCATTAACGAGATAGACATCCCGATGGTTCCGCGCAACACTGTCGCCATAACCGATTGATAGAATGAACCGGATGCGAAAAGTGCGGCGAGAGTGCTCAGCAGGCGAGGTACGGACGGTACCAAATCCGGCAAACGGACCAGCATAGCCAACAGTTGCCAGGCCAGCAAGAGGATTGTTATCGACAGGATGATAAGGATGCTTTTCTTCATTTTCCGGATCATTTATAGAATTTCTCGTCGGGCATCTTTCCTCCCAATGCTTTAGGTTCATATTGCCCGATCAGTTGCAGGAAGCGAAGTATATTTTCTTGGGCTTCGGATGCTGTTCTGTAGTCGATTTTACAGCGTTCGATACTTTCGGGCGTCAACATGCCGGATGCAAAAATCTTTTCTTTTTCCAATATACGAATAGCCTGTTCCGGTTGTTCCACGGCAAAGCGACATGAAAGATGTAAAAGACTGTCTATCGCTTTTTGACTCTTTTTTAAGGCGGGTGCATAGAGTATGGCAGTCTGGGCAAATCCAGAAGAGACTGAATCAGGCCTGTTCAGGTCTGCCAGTATTTGCAGTGTGCTGTCTTTCCGCAACGCAATGCTCAAGAACGGCTCTCCTAAAACGGCATGGTCGACTTTTCCGGCCAACAGCCCCTGCATGATCTCCTGTGCGGTAGTAAATGAATAATTCAACGTATAACCAGTGTTATGTTGCCTGAGGTAATGACGGGTAAGAATATCAGGTGTCGTTCCGGCTCCGAAAATATGTAAAACCGGCTTATTCTCTCCGGATATACCCTTATCGCTTCTACCCACCAAATAGAGAGTACCCCATATCGGACAACCTGCCAGATGATACCGAATGCCTTTATTATACAGGTTGGCAGCGCTGATCATCGGCAAAACGGCTATATCCGCTTCACCTTTTATCAGGGCAGCCTGCATCAAGTCGGGAGAATCGATTATCCGAACGGATAACGGCTTATCATCGACGACGGGTGTTTCTTCCATCCAGTGTGCAAAGGCAATGGCGGAGGGACCACGCAGAACCGATACACGTATCGTTCCCCCGTCTGTTTTGGGTTTACTATTGCAACAGCATAAAATAAGTAGCAAGCAAAGGCATCTGAAGAATGTCATAGCATAAAAAGTTTAGGCAAACTTACGGAAAAACTCTCGATTTATGGCAAATCGCATAAAAAAATGCCGTTGCGATATAAAACCACAACGGCACTCCTATCATATTTTTGAAAATCAAGACTCGGCAGCCGGCTCGCTTTTCTTTACATTCGTAACAATCTCCTGTTTGTCCTTATCGAAGTCGACAACGATCGTATCTCCTTCTCCGACAGAGGCACGGATAATCATTTCTGCCATTTCGTCTTCCAGATATTTCTGGATGGCACGTTTCAGCGGACGTGCACCGAACTGGATGTCATAACCTTTGGTTGCAACAAAATCTTTGGCGGCATCTGTCAGTTCCAGGGAATAACCCAGACTGGCCACACGTTTGTAAAGACCTTGCAGTTCGATGTCAATGATCTTATGGATCGCTTCCTTATCCAGTTGGTCGAACATGATGATATCGTCGACACGGTTCAAGAATTCCGGAGCGAATGCCTTATTCAGTGCTTTCTGGATAACGCTGCGGGAGAAATCCTTATCCGGTTCGCCGGCAGCCTGTGAACTGAAACCGACACCACGACCGAAGTCTTTCAACTGGCGCGTACCGATATTAGACGTCATGATCAGAATCGTATTCTTAAAGTCGATCCGTCTGCCAAGGCTGTCAGTCAGACGACCTTCGTCCAAAACTTGCAGCAGCAGGTTGAACACGTCCGGATGCGCTTTCTCGATCTCATCCAACAGGACGACAGAGTAGGGTTTACGACGAACCTTCTCGGTCAACTGGCCACCCTCTTCATAACCAACATATCCCGGAGGTGCACCGATCAGACGAGACACCGCAAACTTTTCGAGGTACTCGCTCATATCGATACGGACCAAAGCATCGGCCGAGTCAAACAGATATTCCGCCAACTTTTTGGCCAAGTGAGTCTTACCGACACCTGTCGGCCCTAAGAACATGAATGTGCCGATCGGCTTGTTCGGGTCCTTCAATCCAACGCGGTTACGCTGGATTGCTTTTACGATCTTCTGTACGGCATCATCCTGGCCGACCACTTTCTTTTTCAGGTTCTCCGCCATTTCAAGCAGTTTCAGGTTTTCTGCTTTTGCGATACGCTGAACAGGTACACCTGACATCATGGCTACCACTTCTGCCACCTTATCTTCATCCACCGTTTCGCGATGTTCCTGCAATTCCTGTTCCCATTTGGCTTTTGCAGCTTCCAATTGCAAGAGGTACTGACGTTCCTTGTCGCGGAAGCTGGCGGCCAGCTCGAAGTTTTGTGACTTAACGGCAGCGAGCTTCTCTGTTTTGGTCGCCTCGATCTTGGCTTCCAATTCTTCGATACTCTTCGGAACCGTTATGTTAGATATATGTACGCGGGAACCGGCTTCATCCAATGCGTCGATTGCTTTGTCCGGGAAGTTGCGGTCGCTGATATAACGTTCTGTCAACTTCACACAAGCTTGCAGGGCTTCGGGCGTATAGATCACATTGTGGTGTTCTTCGTAGCGGGCCTTGATATTTTGCAGGATCTGCAAAGTCTCTTCCGCTGTTGTCGGATCGACGATCACTTTCTGGAAACGACGTTCCAAAGCTCCGTCTTTCTCGATATTCTTACGATGTTCATCGAGTGTCGTAGCACCGATACATTGTATTTCTCCACGGGCCAGGGCCGGCTTCAGCATATTGGCGGCATCCATTGAACCGGAAGCTGAACCTGCACCGACGATCGTATGGATTTCATCGATAAACAGGATGATGTTCGGGTTCTTCGACAGTTCGTTCAGAATTGCTTTAATGCGCTCTTCAAACTGCCCGCGATATTTGGTACCTGCCACGATGGATGCCATATCCAGGCTGATCACACGTTTGTCGAACAAAACGCGGGAAACTTTGCGCTGGATGATACGCAGAGCCAGACCTTCCACAATCGCCGATTTGCCGACACCCGGTTCACCGATCAGGACAGGATTGTTCTTCTTGCGGCGGCTCAATATCTGAGCCAAGCGTTCGATCTCCTTCTCACGTCCGACAATCGGGTCGAGACGGTTTTCAGCGGCCGCGCGCGTCATATCCGTACCGAAGTTGTCCAACACAGGCGTGTCGTTCGGTGATTTGGGCTGTGCGGAGCCGGCTCCGGAAGAGGAGCGGGGAGACTCCCGGCGGGAAGAAAAATCTTCGTCTTCATCTTCATCGTCGTCGGTATAGCCATCGCTGATTCCTTCGAAATGTCCGGCATCTTCTTCTCCGACAAAATCATCCATACGCTTCAAGCTTGTACCGCTTATCAGATAATTATATATACTGCGATACGTTACGCCCGCTTCGTTCAGCACTTTTGCCGCAACATTAAACTCTTCTTTCAGAATAGCCAAAAGCAGATGTTCCGTCCCCGTTTCGTCTTTTTTAAACAAGCGGGATTCAAGCATACTCATACGCAGGACACGCTCGGTTGTTTTACTGATCGCGATATCATGCTGGACAGCATCTTCGGCATCAATTGTATTCTTGATTTCTTGTTCGATCTTTCTTTTAATATCCCATTCGTCAACATTTAGTTCGCGCAGGGTTTGCACGGCTTTCCCTTCGCCGTCGCGGATAATTCCAAGCATTAAGTGTTCCGGTCCGATATAACTGTTCTGAAGCCTTGCAGCTTCTTCGCGGCTATATTCAATAACGTCCATTAATCTCTTTGAATAATTATTTTTCATATTATAATAATGTACTATGATAATGCAAATGTAATAAACTCTCGTTATATATCTAACAAAATCCATGCCATTATTCCTTAAAAGAAAATAAAGTATCAAAGACGGATTTGTCATATTATTACAAAAAACAGTCTTATCCTGTCATATAGAAACGTTAAAAAATATTACCCGCAAGTGTAATTCCAAATACATGCACTACTAATCCCATTTTCATGGGGTAGCAGTTTCATTTTGATAGTTCGGAACCGGATGCCTCCAGACAAGTTAATTCTAAAATTTCGAGTCAAAAGTTTTCGTGATAAACGGAAAAGCCTTACCTTAGTGCACTTTTTAAAAGGTGAGATATTGAGTGTAATTAATATAAAACTAAATGGTTGATCAAGACAGAATTATTAAGATTAACATCGAGGAGGAAATGAAATCGGCATACATTGACTATTCAATGTCTGTCATCGTTTCACGTGCTCTTCCGGATGTTAGGGATGGTTTTAAACCGGTTCATCGTCGTATTTTGTTTGGAATGAATGAATTGGGTAACACCTCCGACAAACCTTATAAAAAATCTGCGAGAATTGTTGGTGAAGTTTTAGGTAAATATCATCCACACGGCGACTCGTCCGTTTATTTCGCAATGGTTCGTATGGCGCAGACATGGTCTATGCGTTATACGCTGGTGGATGGACAGGGGAACTTCGGTTCGGTGGACGGTGACAGTCCTGCCGCCATGCGTTATACGGAAGCAAGATTAAGCAAGCTTGCCGAAGAAATGCTGCGCGATATTGACAAAGATACGGTTGATTTCCAGTTGAACTTTGACGATACGCTGAAAGAACCGACCGTATTGCCGACTCGTATTCCGAATTTGTTGGTAAATGGCGCTTCTGGTATTGCCGTCGGTATGGCGACAAACATGCCGACACATAACCTTAGCGAGGTGTTGGATGGCTGTATGGCCTTCATCGATGCCCGCGGAGAAATGGAAGTGGCAGATCTGATGCAATATATCAAAGCTCCGGATTTCCCGACTGGCGCAACTATCTATGGATATGCTGGTGTAAAAGATGCTTTCGAAACAGGTAGAGGGCGTATCATCCTGCGGGGTAAAGCTGAAATCGAAACGGAAGGCAATCATGAGAAGATCATTATTACCGAAATTCCTTACCTTGTTAATAAGGCGGAATTGATCAAATATATCGCTGATCTGGTAAATGAAAAACGTATCGAGGGCATTTCCAATGTCAACGACGAGTCGGACCGTAGCGGTATGCGTATCGTTGTGGATGTCAAGAGAGATGCCAATTCGAGCGTGGTGCTGAATAAATTGTACAAGTTGACAGCTTTGCAGTCTTCTTTCAGTGTTAACAATATTGCACTGGTGAACGGGCGTCCGCGCCAGCTCAATCTGAAAGACCTGATCAAGGCATTCGTCGATCACCGCCATGAAGTCGTGATCCGCCGTACCAAATACGAATTGCGCAAAGCGGAAGAACGTGCCCATATCTTGGAAGGCCTGATTATTGCTTCCGACAATATCGACGAAGTCATTGCCATCATCAAGTCATCAAAGAGTCCGGCGGAAGCTATCGAACGCTTGATGGAACGCTTCTCCTTGTCAGAAATACAATCTCGTGCCATCGTAGAAATGAGACTCCGTCAATTGACAGGTCTGGAACAGGATAAACTTCGTGCAGAATATGAAGAAATCGAAAAATTAATCGCATATTTGAAGGAAATTCTGGAAAATGACGATCTTTGTATGAAAGTCATCAAAGACGAATTGAAGGAAATCAAGGACAAGTACGGAGACGAACGTAAAACGGACATCGTTTATGCTTCTGAAGAGCTTAATCCTGAAGACTTCTATGCAGATGATGAGATGATCATCACCATCTCCCACATGGGATATATCAAACGTACGCCGTTAAGTGAATTCCGTGCTCAGGGACGTGGCGGAGTAGGGGCTAAAGGTTCTGAAACGCGTGATGAAGATTTTGTGGAATACATCTATCCGGCTTCCATGCATGCCACCTTGCTGATCTTTACGGCAAAAGGAAAATGTTATTGGCTGAAAGTATTCGAAATTCCGGAGGGAGCGAAGAACTCGAAGGGTAGAGCGATCCAGAATTTGTTGAACATCGAACCGGATGATAAGGTCAACGCTTTCATCCGTGTAAAGAAACTGACGACAGATACCGAGTTTATCAATTCTCATTACCTGTTGTTCTGTACAAAAAAAGGTGTGATCAAGAAGACGTTGCTGGAAGCATATTCCCGTCCTCGTCAGAATGGTGTAAATGCCATCACATTACGTGAAGACGACGGTCTGATCGAAGTTTGTATGACAAATGGCAATAATGAAGTTTTGATTGCAAACCGCAACGGGCGTGCCATCCGTTTCCATGAAAATGCAGTACGTGTTATGGGCCGTACAGCATCCGGTGTGAGAGGTATGACACTCGATGACGATCCTAACGACGAAGTGGTAGGAATGGTTTGCATCAAGGATAAAGAAAAGGAAACTGTACTGGTCGTGTCCGAACAAGGCTACGGAAAACGCTCGAATATCGAAGATTATCGTATTACGAACCGTGGAGGTAAAGGTGTCAAAACCATCAATATTACGGAGAAGACCGGTAAACTGGTTGCAATCAAGAATGTTACGGAGGAAAACGATATTATGATCATTAATAAATCCGGTATCACAATCCGTATGAAGGTATCCGACCTGAATGTCATCGGACGTGCGACACAAGGGGTACGCCTGATCAATTTAGGAAAACGTAATGACGAAATCGCCTCTGTATGTAAAGTTCTGTCACAGACCGAAGAAGAGATCGCTGAAGAAAAAGCACAGCGTGAAGCTTTAGAAGATGGTGCGAACCATGAACATCCAACGGAGAATACCGATTTCGAAGATGTCTCTAACGATATCGAAAGCAATGAAAATGCGGACGATACGGAAGAAACAACTGAGGAATAATTTAAACAAATAGAAATATTAATCTCAAATCACTATCACAAATGAAACGAGTATTATTGACAGTTGCACTATGTGTTGCAGCATCTGCCTCTTTCGCACAGAAAAAAGTTGTGAGCGAGGCACAGAGTATTGCTAAAGGCAGTAACGCAGACTTCGGAGAAGCCAGAACCTTGATCAAAGGTGCGTTGGAAAATCCGGAAACTAAAGACGACGCTAAAACTTGGTATGTAGCAGGTTTTATTGAAGACCAGCAGTTCAACGCTGAAAGAGCTAAACAAATCTTGGGACAGCAACCAAACGAACCGGTTATGTACGAAGCTTTGTATGGTATTTTACCTTATTTCCAGAAAGCCTACGAACTGGATCAGCTGCCGAACGAGAAAGGTAAAGTAAAACCTAAATACACAAAAGATATTAAAAGTATCTTGAGTGCAAACCATGTATATCTGTTCAATGGTGGTGCATATTATTTCGATAAACAAGAGTATAAGAAAGCATACGATTTCTTCAACCAGTATGTGGAAATATCCGAACTGCCAATGTTTGAAGGGACTCAGACTGCGGAAAAAGACTCTACATTCATGACTGTTCAGTTCTATGCAGCTGCAGCTGCTTCTTTAGCTAAAGATTCCAGATTGGCTATTTCCGCTTTGGAACGTGCCAAGAATACTCCTTATCGTCAATATGATGTTTATCAATATCTTTGCTACGAATACGGAGAAGCAAGAACTGCTCAGGATTCTGTTATGCTGGAAAAGACATTTGAAGAAGGTATGCAGGTTTTCCCGGATTCAATTTTCTTTTTGAATAACTTGATTAATACTTATATTTATTCCAATAGAAATGAAAAAGCCTTGGAGTTGTTGAACGTAGCAATACAAAAGACTCCAGATGATGCTACTCTCTATAATGTAATGGGACACGTGTACGAAAATGGTGTGAAAAATCCTGCCGAGGCAGAAAAATACTATTTGCTTGCTTTGGAAAAAGATCCGAATATGACAATTGCTCTTTCTAACATTGGCCGTGTCTATTACAATCAGGGTGTGAACAAATTAAGTGAAGCCAATATGATTAATGATAGTAAGAAATATCAGGAAGAATTAGGTATGGCAAAAGATTTGTTCAAAAAGGCTCTTCCTTATTATAAAAAAGCTCACGAAGCAGAACCTGAAAAGATGGACAACATGATCGCTTTGAGAGGTATCTATTACAATCTGAACATGGGTCCGGAATTGGAAGCTATCGAAGCTGAAATGAATAAATAATAGATCGGATAAGACTATTTATAAAAGGAGTTCTCTGAATCGGAGAGCTCCTTTTTTATTTTAAAATTCTTTTTCCCTTGAAAAGTGAAACTGACTTTATATTGTATATGTAGGAGCCCCAATAAGGAACTTCAATAATTCTATTAAACATAATCGTAATTATATAAAGTAACCGTCTCAGCCATAGCAGGTTATATGAAGAACACAAAAAAAGCCCGTATCCAACTTCACAGTTACATACGGACCAAACAAATAACAAACTCTACTTATATGAAAAAACAAATACTACTAACTTTTATCATCTTAGGAATTTCTTTGGATGTAATTCCTGATTCATTTTATCATATAACAGCACACAAATCAGTTTGGTTCAGAAATAATGAAAAAAAATTCTCTTCCGGTTAGCTTAGATATGTACATCATAAACTATATAATCCTGTATTACAGAAATATATCATTTATGAAATAACTAATATCATTTTTAAAACATGATCCTCTTTTCTTTCTTGTACTTTTAAAATCAAAATTAAACCTAAAAAGATATTACCATGAAGGAATTGAAAATGTTTATTGATGGCAGATTCATAGAAAATGAATCTGGAAAATGGATTAAAGTATTAAATCCTTCTACTGAAGAAGTTATCTCATTAATGCCGGATGGAACGGTCGAAGATGCTAAAAAAGCAATTGATGCGGCAGAAAAAGCTCAGGATCAATGGGAAAGAACACCTTCTATAGAAAGAGCCGCTTATCTGACTAAAATTGCGGCGGGTATTCGTAAAAGAGAAAAGGAACTGACTGATATAATTGTTCGTGAAGGTGGAAAAACTCAAGGTTTGGCTAATGTAGAAGTTCTTTTTACAGCAGATTATATCGACTATATGGCTGGATGGGCCCGCCGGTATGAGGGAGAAATCATCCCCAGTGACCGTCCACATGAAAGTATATTCCTGTTCAAGAAAGCAATTGGTGTAACAACCGGTATTCTCCCCTGGAACTTTCCCTTCTTCCTGGTTGCCCGTAAAGCAGCTCCGGCTTTGATTACCGGTAATACGATTGTAGTAAAACCGAGTCAGCTTACACCTGAAAATGCATACGTTTTTGCGCAAATTGTAGAAGAAGTCGGTTTGCCGGCCGGAGTTTTCAACTTAGTGAACGGGCGAGGCTCGGTGATTGGCCATGAATTGGCTGCAAATCCGAAAGTTGGCATGGTCAGCCTTACCGGAAGTGTGAGTGCCGGACAACAGACAATGGCAGCAGCAGCTCCTAATATAACAAAAGTATCTTTGGAGTTAGGAGGAAAAGCTCCTGCAATTGTGATGGAAGACGCAGATATAGATTTGGCGGTAAAGTCGATTATTGCTTCACGTGTTATCAATACAGGACAGGTTTGTAACTGTGCAGAGCGAGTTTATGTCGATAAAAAGATCAAAGATGCTTTTATCGAAAAACTTGTGACCGGCATGAAGCAAGTAAAAGTCGGCAATCCGAACGAGGTCGCAGATTTGGATATGGGACCACTGATCGAAGCAAATGCCCTGGCTGCCATGGAGCAAAAAGTTGAAAAGGCTGTTCAGCAGGGAGCTAAACTTTTGTGTGGTGGTCATCGGATCGGAACAAAAGGATATTTCTTCGAACCGACAGTGTTGGATTGTGCCACACAAGAAATGGATATCGTACGGGAAGAAACCTTCGGCCCTATCCTGCCCGTTGTCGAATATACGGATATCAATGATGCGATTGCATGGGCAAATGATTGTGAGTACGGATTGACTTCTTCCGTTTATACGCAGAATCTGGACCATGCATTCAAGATCATGCGCTCGCTGAAGTTTGGCGAAACATATATCAATCGTGAGAACTTTGAAGCCATGCAAGGCTTCCATGCAGGATGGCGTAAGTCCGGAATTGGCGGTGCAGATGGAAAGCACGGCCTTGAAGAATATCTGCAAACACATGTCGTCTATATAGAAACTAAAGAATAGCAGATCGCCATTGTGCGTCCGTGCCATCGTCATGACACAATTGTGCCAATGCGATGGCACGGTTGTGTTACCGCATTGGCACAAAAGACGAATAACTTATACCTGTTCCAACAGGTAGTATTCGGAAAGGATATCTCGCACTTTCTCCGGAGTCAGACGTCCATAGACTTTTCCGGCAATCGTAACGACCGGGGCCAGCCCGCAAGCACCCACACAACGTAAACAATCCAATGAGAACAGGCCGTCAGGAGTAGTCTCTCCAACTTTGATCTCCAACTGGCGTTGGAACTCATCCAGGACTTTCTCGGCTCCACGTACATAACAGGCCGTTCCCAGACAGACGGAAATAGGATATTTTCCCTTCGGAGTCATGGTAAAGAACGAATAGAACGTAACAACGCCGTATACCCTGGAAACCGGGATATGTAATCGGCTGGCAATGATCTCCTGCACTTCGCGAGGTAGATAACCGAATATGCCCTGAGCGGCATGCAATATGTTGATCAGCTCTCCCGGATCATTGTTATGTTCATCACAGACAGCCAATAATTCATTGATCTTTATCTGAATCAAATGTATTTTCATCTTATCCATCGTTTATCCCTCCTGATTTTCTTGCGTAAACATATTAATGGCTTCCTTACGGTCGAAATAGTGTGTGTGCAACAGTTCATGGGCACGCGGTCCGCACGGTTCTCCCAGATAGTTGGCATAAAGAGCCTGAATATAAGGATTCTCATGACTCTTGCGAAGCGTCTTGCTACGGTCCTCCTGATAAAGAGCCGCCGCACGCTTGCGCAACACCTCCATCCTACCCCTGTGAAACGGTTGGCCGCCACCGCCGATACAACCGCCCGGACATGCCATAACTTCGATTGCATGATAGGGCGACGTGCCGTTTTTGACATCTTCAATCAGTTTACGGGCATTACCCAAACCATGAGCTATCCCTATTTTTATCGGTGTTCCATCAAAGTCTATTGTTGCACTGCGAATACCTTCCAATCCTCGGAGTTCTTCAAAATCAATTTTAGGAAGAGCCTTTTTCGTATATAGCTCGTATGCTGTACGGCAGGCAGCTTCTATCACGCCACCAGTTGTTCCGAAGATGACGCCTGCTCCTGTCGATTCGCCTAACGGACGGTCGAAATTGCTATCCGGCAGTTCTGCAAAGTTTATATTTGCATAGCGGATCAGGCGGGCCAATTCGCGCGTATAGATCGAAATATCGACATCAGGATTGCCATCGACCGCAAATTCCGGGCGGCTGGCTTCATATTTCTTTGCCAGGCAAGGCATGATCGACACGACAACGATCTGCTTTCGGTCCACTCCCAACTTTTCGGCAAAATAGCTTTTTGCGATCGCTCCGAACATTTGTTGCGGGCTCTTTGCCGTCGACAGATTGTCTAATAATTCCGGGAAATGCTGCTCGACGAAGCTGACCCAACCCGGACAACAGCTTGTCATCAATGGCATTTTTACTTCTTGATCGCCTTTCAGGTATTTCCCGATCCGTTGTAACAACTCTGTCCCTTCTTCCATAATGGTCAGGTCGGCAGCGAAATCCGTATCAAAAACATAATCGAAACCCAATCCACGGAGGGCAGAAACCATCTTGCCAGTCACCAATGTTCCTGGCTCATATCCGAAATCGCGCCCTAAAGCCGTACGGACAGCCGGAGCTGTCTGGGCTATCACTATCTTGTCCGGATCGGCCAACGCATCCAATACCGGTTGTTGCGTATTCCGTCCGCTCAACGCATTTACCGGACAAACCGATACGCACTGGCCGCAATAGGAGCACGTACTACCTGCAATATCCCGTTCGAAAGCAGTAGAGACGGCGGCATTAAAGCCCCGATTGACAGCAGTCAGGGCTCCAACGGTCTGAATATTGTTACACATGGTCTCGCAGCGACGGCACATGATGCACTTATTCATGTTGCGCACGATAGACGGTGAACGGTCTATCTGGAACGTCGACATCTCACCTTTATAGCGAATCTCGCGTATTCCCAGATCGTGGGCGATCGCTTGTAATTCGCAATGTCCGTTACTGCTGCAAGTCAGGCATTCTGCCGGATGGTTGGACAGGATCAGTTCCATCACGGTTTTCCGGGCATTCATCACGCGTGGGCTGTGTGTCTGTACGACCATTCCCTCCGTACACTCTGTTTTACAGGAAGGAGCCAGATTACGACGGCCTTCTATTTCGACTACGCAGATACGGCAGGCACCCGGATTATTTTCATAATGCAAATCCTCCAACTTCATGTAGCAAAGAGTCGGAATACGGATACCCATTCCTTTTGCGGCATCCAAGATCGTGGTTCCTTTGGGGACTTCCACGGATCTTCTATCTATAATAAGTTTTACTGTTTCCATAATTTTAATTGACAATTGTCCATTGTTTTAGTGCACATAGATGGCGCCAAACTTACATCTCTCTATACACGAACCGCACCGGATACAAGTCTGCGGATCGATCACATGCGGAACTTTCTTGTCTCCTGTGATCGCATTCACCGGACACATCCGGGCACAAAGCGTACACCCCTTGCATTTTTCCGGATTGATAAAATATTGCGTCAGTTCACGACATTGATGAGACGGACAACGTTTTTCCTTCACATGAGCCAGATATTCATCATAAAAGTTATCCATCGTAGACAAAACCGGGTTAGGCGATGTCTGTCCCAAACCGCATAGGGCCGTGTCTTTAATCACTCCGGCCAGGTTGCGGAGTCGATTCAAGTCCTCAATCGTTCCGTTGCCGGACGTAATCTTTTGCAACATCTCGTGCAGCCGCTTGTTACCAATCCGGCAGGGAGCACATTTGCCGCATGATTCCTCGACAGTGAAATCCAGATAGAATTTGGCCATAGCCACCATGCAATCGTCTTCGTCCATCACAATCATACCTCCCGATCCCATCATCGAACCAGCAGCTAAAAGATTGTCATAGTCAATCGGCAAATCCAGATGCTTCTCAGTCAGGCAGCCACCCGAAGGCCCTCCTGTCTGCACAGCCTTAAACTTTTTTCCATCTTTGATGCCTCCTCCGATGCCAAAGATCACTTCGCGCAACGTCGTCCCCATCGGAACCTCTATCAACCCGACGTTGTTTACTTTTCCCGCAAGAGCAAAGACTTTCGTGCCCTTGCTTTTCTCCGTTCCTATACTGCTGAACCATTCGGCTCCCTTCAATAGGATAACCGGTACATTGGCATACGTTTCCACATTGTTTACATTGGTCGGACAACCCTTGTAGCCATGTTCACTTGGGAAAGGAGGTTTCACGGTCGCTTCCCCGCGAAGCCCCTCCATACTATGGATCAAAGCCGTTTCTTCGCCACAAACGAATGCCCCTGCCCCATAGCGTATCTCGATATCGAAAGAGAAATCCGTCCCGAAGATATTATCCCCCAGCAAACCGTATTCTTTCGCTTGATGGATTGCAATCTTCAGCCTCTCTACGGCTAACGGATATTCGGCCCGGATATAAACCAACCCTTTCGTGGCTCCTGTACAATATCCGTTGATCGCCATCGCTTCAACGATGGAATGCGGATCACCTTCCAAAATGGAACGGTCCATGAATGCTCCCGGATCACCTTCGTCCGCATTACAAACGACATATTTCTGGGGAGATTTCACTTTGCGGGTTATTTGCCATTTCAAGCCAGTCGGGAATCCACCGCCTCCCCTACCACGCAATCCACTGTCCATAATTTCTTTGATCACCGATTCGGGCGTCATCTCGGTCAAGGCTTTGCCCAAAGCCACATAACCGTCACGGGCAATATATTCGTCTATATTTTCGGGATTGATGAAACCACAATTTCTGAGAGCGATACGGAGTTGCTTTTTGTAAAAATTGATATGTTTAGAGTCCGGCACCAGCTCCTTTGTTTCGGGATTGACGTAAAGAAGCCGTTCCACCTTGCGTCCTTTCACCAAATGCTCCCGGACAATGTCTACGGCATCCGTCGGCTTTACCTGAACATAGAACGTATTGTCTGGAACCATTTTAACCACCGGCCCTTTTTCACAAAAGCCGAAGCAACCGGTACGGATCACCTGGACGGTCTCTTGCAATCCCTGTCGTTCGACGGCCTCTTTCAGATTTTGAAGTATAAGTTCACTCTGTGATGCACGGCAGCCGGTACCGCCACACACTAGTATATAACTACTGTATTGTGCCATTATGTAAGTATTAAGTGTTTAAGGAAGTTTTCGTTATTCCGGTTTAACAGCCGTGTAAGTAACCGGGATGATATCATCCAGCAATTCTCCGTGCCGGATATACCGGGCGATGATTTCATCCACCTTTGCTTTCTTCACATGTCCAAACACAAGAGGTTCTTTGCCAGGTAGGGTAACTTCGACAGTTGGTTCGGCATAGCAATATCCCATGCATCCGGTTTGTGTCACCAAAGCATCTACTTTTTCACGATCCAGCGCTTCAATGAAATAATTCATGATCTCTTTGGCTCCGGCGGCAATCCCACAAGTTGCCATAGATACACGGATCTGTACCATTTGTTCAGGATGATTACTTTTCTCTCTAATATCCAAGGTCGATCGCAAGGTTTCACGCATCTTCCGAAGATCATCCAATGTTTTCACTTTATTCATGGTCTACACTATTTTAAGGTATAATACGCTCTAAAAGGTATATCGCAAACATACGTATTTTTCCGGAATAAAGCCCACCTTTTCTCTTTTATCCCAAGGTATTGTACAAAAAATCGTTTGGGATTCCCTAAAGCTATGGGTTTTGAAATGAAAGTGAAAACAATATGTCGTCCTGTTATTTATCCTCGACAGCACGTGTCTGCAATACTTTGGAATTGGGTGGAACGCTGTGGGTTAGCCAGATGTTACCACCGATCACGGAACCGTGACCAATGGTGATCCTTCCTAAAATAGAAGCATTGGAATAGATCGTAACATAATCTTCGATAATCGGATGGCGTGGAACGTCCAGAGGTAATCCTTCTTCATCCAGGGTAAAGCTTTTTGCTCCCAATGTCACACCTTGATAAAGGCGAACATGATTACCGATTATAGCCGTCTGTCCGATCACAACACCTGTACCATGATCGATACTGAAATATTTTCCGATTTGCGCTCCCGGATGAATGTCTATTCCTGTATCGGAATGAGCCATTTCCGTTATAATACGCGGAATCACAGGTACATCGAGCTTTAGTAGCTCATGGGCCACCCGCTGATAAAGAATGGCATGAATTGCCGGATAGCAGAAAATAATTTCGCTGGAACTTTTGGCCGCCGGATCGCCATCTAAGATTGCTTTCACATCTGTCGATAACAGATATTTGATATGTGGGACTTTATTGATAAAAGCAATGGCTATTTCAGAAGCACGATCCTTGGAGTCACAACAACATTCGACTTCAAAGCATAGGCCGTTATAGATTTGCTCCTGTAACAGGTCATAGATCTGCTCCAGATATACACCTGTATAATATTGTATGGAATCTGTCTGTGCTTCTTGTTCCGTCCCGAAGAATCCAGGGAAAATGACCTTGCGAAGCAAGGTCATGATCTCCCTGAGTGCCGTCACCGATGGTGAAGGTTTCTGGTGTAGCGGAATGTATTGGTATTCCGGTTGATCTGTCACTGACAGCAAATCTACATTTCTCCGGATTTCTTCTAAGATAGTTGCTCTGTTCATATTCAATTATCCCATATTGGATTATATACAGTGAATTTATTCTTTTGATAGATATCTTGCCCTAAAATATAGATCGATCCATCCAGCATGAACATGTGATAATTTTTCATACGAATCCATAACGAGCGTGAAGTCCATTGTGCTGTAGTCAAATTGTATTCCCAAATTTTTCCGTCGTTGTCAATCATAAAGAAGCTCTTTTTCTGTTCATCATAAACACCAGAAGAAATAACACCGAGCTGTGCAGGTATAGAGGGAATCGGCTCCCATTTCGTCAAGCTATCCGAAGAGACGTAGAAGCCGTTACGAATACCGCTACTTTTTTCTCCTAAACCAGCATATACTTTATCTTCTACAACAAATGCGACGCCTCCTCTTTGGTTTGCTTCGTTCACTTTAGCAATTGTAGTCCATTCTCCACTATTTTGAGTTGAAAGATCATAACGTACTATTTCATTCATATTGCTACTATTGTCAGTTCCACCAAAAACGTACAAGGAATCACGATACACAAAACAGACAGAGTTAAATCGTCCCTTCGGCAACGAAGGGAATTCGAATAACCAACTATTATTTTCAGATGTATACACTTGACATTCTATTCCTGCTTGTTTGTCAAGTCCTCCAATGACATAGGCTCTATTATTGTAGACGGTTGCAGCCATGTGCGAATAGGCGACACTGCATCCTTGTTGGGATTTCCATTCATTTGTTTCCACATTATAACTAAAGAGTTCGTTACTGCGTTTATCTCCTAAATCCCCACCAACGATATAGGCTTGTCCGTTTAGCACAAAGCTTGCCGAATATTGACGGTCTTCACCTGTGTATATGCTCTTTTCCGTAAAGATGTCAGGCGTCTTGAATGTTTGTGTCTGGCCATATCCGACAAAGCTATGTTCATTTACAGCGTAAGCTCTTACATAATAATTTGTAGCCCCTTTTAATGTCGATAAAGCATATGTGAAAATCGAGTCTTCTACAGCAACATGATTATCCTTGATACTCGGTTCCTTATTACTTGAAGACCAACAAATTCCCCACTCTGTGGCAGCACTGCTTCCGCCATTCTGCAACTCCCCGCCAATGTGAACTGTTCCGTCGCTTTTGATCGAATCAGGGGTGATGGGGAATGTTATAATATTCGGCTTCTCGCTTTTTGTCGAAATCGTAATTTCTTCTTCACTATATACTGTACCGAAGTCATTTATGGCATAGGCCCTTGCATAATATTTTTTGGCCGATTCCAAGCCCCGGATCCTTCCTGTAAATTTACCATCATCTGCAAGATTCGTACAAGTGATTGTATCGGCTTCTATCGTCGGCCTTTCTTCTACACTCCAGCAAAAACCATAGGCACTGACAGATGCATCCCCTTCATTAATCAAGAATGCTGACAGATCGGCAGTGGTGAAAGTCGTACTATCTTTTATCAGGCTCAACTTACCAACCAAAGGTTTGCCATCCGTAGTCCTAAAAGAATCTACATTAAAGGCGAACTCGCCAAACTGATTTTGGGCAAAAGCACGGACATAATACCAAGTTTCCGGCTCCAGATTCGTAATCTGGCAGGAGAAAGTATCGACAGTCGCCAAATCACTCCCTTCGTATGTGATAATTGAATCTTGATCCGAAGGTTCAATATCTCCGGCTTGTTCCTTTTTCTTGTAGTAGAAGCCTAATTTCTCAATACCTACCCCCCTGTTCTTGACTTTTCCTTTCACCCAGGTGGAAGTTGCTTTTACTGTTGCACTATCCACATCCAGAGTTGCAACTTCTCCAATACCATTTATTGTCGTATACGCCCCCTCTGTTTTTGAAAATGCAGTATCTACATCATTAATAGCATAGGCATATACATAATATTTTGTACTATCTTCCAAATTGGACATAGTAGCTGTAAAATTATGGTTTTCTATTTTATCAGCTTTTGTATATCGCTTGTTACGCATGTTATCAAGCGGTTCCGTCCCCTTCTGTGTACTCCAACAAACCCCACATTCTTTTATTGGCAAACCGTTTTCTTTCATTATTTGAGCCTTTAATGTGATCGAAGAAGCACATGCCTCTCCTTCCATTGAAGTCTCGGAAACTTCCGGTGCCTTTGCATTCTGCAAACGCGTATCCATATCCGGATCTTCCACACATCCGGAAAGTATCCATAAAAATGAAACAACTGATAAAAAGATTGAGTATATATATTTCATAAATAATTTTTGTTAGAAAAACAGGCCGACACCGGCATTCAAATCAACATATTTAAAATTCAACGTATTGCACCCTGCACTTACAAACACAGGACCGAACTTGACCATTACATCTAAATCGGCTGCTAACCCGCTATAAGAATAATCTAAATTCTTCGCCCAATAGGATTTTTCTATTTTATAATCCGAATTGTCGATTGTGATATATTCGCATAATAATTCCCGACTGCCATATCCCAAACCTACAGACGTATATAACCAGGATGTACATTTTACAACCAAACCAGCCGTACCGGCATAGCTATTTACCTTCTTCTTGTTCGTGAAATGAAACGGATTATCGGGAGCAGAGCCGACAAACTCATCTGTTCCCCGGCATTCCCCGTCATACTCATTAAAGCCTAGATTGGTTTTAAAGCGCAGGAACCAACCCAAGCGAGATTTCACGCCTCCCACTGTCAAACCATAAGGAGCTTCCATGGAGTAGGCATAACCAACAAAGAACTTCATCGGTTCTTTAGGCTTGTCCGGCTTTATTGGGTTGACAGAAGGATAGAAAACAGGCTCTACCGGTTTGCGAAATGCTTCCAAACGATCTTGCCAGGATTTAGCCAACGTTTCATTTTTGGAAGTTCCTATCCCCTCGGTATAATAGATTATCAACTGTGAAATAGCTGTTGTATCCTCATTATTGGCCATCAGTTCTAGGCAAGCCCGACACTTGTTCATCAGACTATGCATTGATGGACGCATCCGCTGATTGGCTAACCAAATCGATGTGAGTTGTTCGATACTGTAAGGATCGCATTGCACGACACCTTCTTCATACCACATCCTTGCATCGCTATAGTCCAGGCGTTTCATCGCCTCGTCACCTTTTCTGTTATATTCTGTTTTTTGTTGGGCCAGCAAACACATCGGCAACACAACAAAAAAAATCAAAATCCAAAGTCTTTTCATAAACACGTTAATAATACGTTGATCCTTCATTTACCAATACGCCATCGGCATTATAGATATCGAACAAACCATCTTTACGTTCGAAAGCACGCCCATTTTCAGCAATCCCGACATTACGGTATTTACATGGTATACGCTCATTCGCCTCCGAATCGATCGCCCCGTATAACATGGTCGATTTCTTTCGTACAATTGTAAAGTTCCCGAAAGTCTTCTTCACCTCATATTGAGCTTTCCTGTCGGCCAGAAGTTTGGCTGCTTCCTTTTCGTCACAAGAAATTAAAAGGCGTACGACCTCTTCCGTCAACTTGGTTTCTTTCGCTTTCGTGAAATCTTTCTTTGCGTTCGTAAAGTCCGCTTTTCTCATCTTCTCCTTGCCGGAAGCTATTAAAGCAGCATATTCCGCATCAATCTCTTCAGCAGTAGGCTGTACTGGCTGTATTGTTATTTTATTCTTTTCAGCTGGGACCTGCTTTGTTTCCGGTTGTTTCCGGGGTTCATCAACAACAACAGGCGTAACCTTTTCAGGCAGTCGGGGTATTGCTGTCTCTGTTTTTTTATCCTCCTCACCAAGCATAGATTCTTCAATTTTCATCTCTGAAACAGTGGTGTCTTGAGGAATGCTCACTGAATCTTTCTCCTCTCCGACCGGACTAATCAATTCCGTCACACTCGGTTTTGTAGAGACTTTGTTCCCCTGCACCAGAAAAGCAACGGCAGATCCTACGCAGGCAAATATAGTAATAACCACGGATATCAGCACCCCTTTTCTTTTTTTCTTACGGGGCTGGGAAATAATTTCTTCGCTGTTTACAATCGTACGATCTTCGTCATCCTCATTCTGAAGCGATTGTTCATTTGGATGTATAACCGTTGTCTCATCATCTTCTGCTTCCAGCCCGTCTGTATTATGCAATTTATTTGCAGGTGTTTCTTCTTCCGCAGGAAAATCTAATGCAGCCATCATTTCATCTACTGTTTGGAAACGATCGGCCGGAATGATTTGCATTGCCTTGATTATGGCGGCTTCTGTCTTAGGAGATATATCTTTGTTCAGTTCCGACGGCTTCTGCAAAGGACGTGTTGCCCGCAAAATAGATTCGGTCGGAATCTTTCCTGTCAAAAGGTTATACATGGTAGCACCGAGCGAATAGATGTCCGGACAGGGTGAAAAACTTTGTGTCCCTTCGTTATCGTATTGTTCGATCGAAGCAAATCCTTTTGACAAGGTAAGCATGGTCGTACTTGTTTCCTGTTGCTCGATATCATATCGCTTGCTTACGCCGAAATCGATCAGACGCGCTTTCCCTGACGAGTCGATTAGAATATTGCTGGGTTTGATATCCAAATGAAGAATATTCTTTTCGTGTACAAACTGGAGTGCTTCTCCAATCTGCCGAACATACCTGAGAACTTTCGGTTCCGGCAATATGCCTTCCCTGTCCATCATATATTTGAGTGAACAACCGGAAATATATTCCATAGCAATATAAGCCGTGTCGTTTTCTTCGAAAACTTCCAGCACATTCACTATATGGGGATGATGGACTTCAGAAAGTATCTTGGCTTCTTTGATAAGTTTCTCCTTGAATTTATCGAACAAAACTTTTCCAGTCTCGGAATGCACCTTGACAGCAAATGATTCTGTTTCCCTGTAACAATAGTCTTTAAAGAAATATTCTTTTATACAAATAGGCACCTCTGTTTGCACAGTTCCTAACGAGCCCTTCACTTCTGTATACCAGACGCCTTTGTATGTTATACCAAAGCCGCCCTGACCAATTACATGAGTGATCCGATATTTTCCATTCTGAAGAACATGTCCGTTTGGCAAATTCATAACTATACTATGCGCAATTCTATTAATCTGCCAAAATTACGTTATTTATATAAAAGAATAAAGGAAAGAAAGAATATTTTGCTTAATTCCTGTGGAATCTAACACATTTTGTATAGGTATGATATAAAAAGAAAAGTTATCGCGTGTTTTCCCGCTACAAGCGGACATGATTGCATTTTTAATCTCTTCCGGACCGCTTGAATGTTCAAATATATCAGAAAGTTCCTCATTATTAAGACGTTCGAGTACACCATCCGAACACATGAACAAATAATCACCAGCCTTGATATCGTTCAAAAGCACGACATCGGTCTCTGTCGGGCGGTCCGTCCCTTGAATGGCCCGTATGATCACATTCCGCTGCGGGTGGTGTACAGCCTCTTCGCGGGTGATTTTCCCTAATTTCACTAACGAATTGACAAGTGAATGATCTTCAGTCTGGAACAAGATTTCTCCCTTTCGGAAATGGTAAATCCGACTGTCCCCCACATGCGCCAAAGTTATGCCGGTAGTGCCTATAAAGGTCATGGTCAAAGTGGTAGCCATTCCTTTGGCTTCCGGATGAATTGCCACATAGTCGTCAAAACGTGCTTCGGTATAACGAATTGCTTTATTTATAAAAGCTACGCTCGGCTCACCTTCACGAAAAGTAGAGAAAAAAGTCTGGAAAGACTCGCAAGCTAACGAACTTGCAACCTCTCCTTTTTCAGCCCCCCCGACACCATCACATACCAAAAATAAGTTTTGATTGGAATTTGCCGTTTCCGGCGGAGGAAAAATGGAATCTTCGTTATTCAATCTGCCTCCTTTTTCGCTGACTGCCCAGGGTTTGCCGATCGTTATATTCATAGCATAGACTATTTTTATTCATTAAACCGGAGAACTGTGCGACCGATAATAATTTCATCATTATTATTGAGTACGACAATCTCTCCATTCTCTAAGTAATTGCTATTATATAACGTATGATTTTTACTATTATTGTCAGAAAGATAATGTTTATAGCCTCCTTTGGCATCTTTTTTTACCTCGATCCGGATATGTTCCCGACTCATTGATTTATCAGCTGTTATAATACCGATCGTAGCAGTAGAGGCATTGGATTTTCGTCCGATAATATAGACACCTTCCTGAAGGGGGAAAGTTTGCTCCGGCGTATCAGCATTTGCAATTACAGAGAGACGTCCGGTTGTCATACGAAGAGGTTGTATCAGAACCGTTTCCGATTCAGATGCGGTACTCCCTTTCTCCATAGACAGCAAAGAGACAGGAATCGGTTGTTTGCACTTCGGGCATTTGAAAGAGGTGATATCGAGGGGAATTTTCCCCTCGTCTACCTTTAACCCAACATGGCAATGTGGACATTTAACGGAAATCATAAGATAAACGATATATCAGATCCGTCAATATCGGTTGAATATGTATCCAGCATATCTGCGTCGGACAACATAATAGTGTCATCAGATAATGTAATAAAATCAGAAGCATCAATACTTTCGTCAATCATTACAGCATCCGACAAGTCGTTTCCCCCGTCCACATCCACGATAACAGCGTCGGTCAGCATTGCGTCGTCGCTGTCTAAAGTCACGAATGTGTAATCCTCTTCTTGCATAAAATGTTATAATTAAATTTTCTGGAAACAAAAGTAGAGAAAGAGGCTGACATCCAAGCACAAAATAGTTCCTTATAATCAAATGTTTGGGTTTACTGTACGAAAGTATTACTTTTAGTATATGAAACGGAATCCTACTCGCTCACCCATTTAGCTTTACAAGAAGACATCGGGCATTGTTTTCTATTGCGCAATGATTCCCAGGGTATTTCACCTAAAAACGTTCCGCACTTGGGACAAACATAGTCGATTTTGAATTGATTGGTCAGATCTTGCAGCAACTGTGGGATCTTGGCTGACTGTTTCGCACCCAGATAGATACCGACTGTCGGGGCACAGATCGTGATAAACAGACTCAGCCCAAACAATTCCGGACTTCCTTTCCCCAAAAAACCGATCACAACCCCCACTACACCGGGAAGAGCAAACGGAAGAGATTGAAATAATCTGGTTTTAAATTGGTTAGACGATTGTATCTTAACTTTTGCTTGAATGTAATCATCGTATATTTGCTTCAACGCTGCAAACTCTTCGCTGTAATCATTGTTGGACTTCAAGGCTTCGGAGATATTTAACACATAATGATCTCCCAGCCTGATCTTATCGCTGGGAGTAACATGTTTCTTAATGATCTGGGCACCATTGACAAATGTTCCGTTTGTCGACCCCAAATCTTCAAGTAGCCAACATCCCCCCTCTTCACGGATCAGCTTTGCATGATACCGGCTTACATGAGGGTCGTTTACTACAAAATCATTATCGCTTGCTTTTCCAATCCTGATGATCATTCCGTAACAACTTTTGGTTCTTCAGGTTTCCGCATTTCCTTTTCGAGTGTTTCTTTCAGAATCTTCAACGGATCTTTGGATATTACCAATTCCTTCGGCTTTCCGTCTTGCATGAGCAACAGCAGCTTCTGTTTCGGAAGGTTTATTTGCAGGATATGGTTTTTATTGATGATATGGCTTTTACCCACACGCATCAAAATTGCATTACTGCCGGCTACCTGCGTTTCCAACAATTCTTCTATTTTCCCGATATTTATGGCAAACGTGAATTGGATACCATTGGACAATAACAGCTTAGTATAGTTTCTGTCTGCTTCAAAATAGAGGATCTGCCCTATTTTAATACGCAATAATTCATCTCTCGTCTTAATTATTAAATACCGCTCCATACGTAGATATTGTTTATTCGTTCATCATCAGAAGACAAATGTACACTATTTTGTGATTCTCCGGCAAGTTTCCAGCAAATTATTTCAGTAAAACAACCATAGCTCTTGCATAAAACAAGAGTTCCATGCCAATGAAACAAGAGTTTCATAAGCACGGAACTTCAATTTCATACTAATGAAACTATATTCTCATGCCAGTCTTTATTTTACTTCCTTATCAGTCTTCTATTGCAGCCTGTGCCGCCGCGATACGTGCGATCGGAACGCGGAACGGTGAACAGGATACATAGTTCAGTCCTACTTTATGGCAGAACTTCACAGAGGAAGGTTCACCACCATGTTCGCCACAGATACCACATTTCAGGTCCGGACGGATGGCACGGCCCTTTTCGGTAGCCATACGAACCAATTGCCCCACTCCATTCTGATCGAGAACCTGGAACGGATCGACTTTCAGAATCTTCTTTTCCAAGTAAACCGGCAGGAAAGAAGCGATATCATCGCGCGAATAACCGAAGGTCATCTGTGTCAAGTCATTTGTTCCGAACGAAAAGAACTCGGCAGAAGAAGCGATACGGTCTGCAGTCAGTGCGGCACGCGGAATTTCTATCATTGTACCAACCTTGAAGTCGATACTGTCTCCCATTTCCTCGAACAATTGTGCGGCTGCTTTACGGATTACTTTTTCCTGTTCCTTGAATTCGTATAAGATACCTGTCAGCGGAACCATAATTTCAGGTTTAGCTTCGATACCTTCTTTCTTCAGCTCGAGAGCGGCTCCCAAAATGGCACGTGTCTGCATTTCTGTGATTTCAGGATATGTATTACCCAAGCGGCAACCACGGTGTCCTAACATCGGGTTATGTTCGCAAAGTGATTCTACGCGTTTCTGAATTTCTTTAACCGATACGCCCATTGCTTCCGCCATTTCTTCCTGACCTTTCAGATCATGAGGAACGAATTCGTGCAAAGGAGGATCGAGCAGACGCACGGTTACCGGACAACCTGCCATTGCCTTGAAAATACCTTTGAAGTCATCCTTTTGGTAAGGAAGGATCTTTGCCAGTGCATTCTTACGTCCTTCTGCATCTTCCGCCAGGATCATTTCACGCATAGCTTTAATCTTTTCACCTTCGAAGAACATATGTTCCGTGCGGCACAAACCAATACCTACGGCACCAAAACTACGTGCAATCGTAGCATCGTGCGGAGTATCGGCATTCGTACGAACCTGTAATTTCGTATATTTATCTGCCAAAGTCATCAATTCGGCAAAATCACCAGACAGTTCGGCAGCCTTCGTCTCTACCTTTCCGACATAAACTGTACCAGTCGTACCGTTGATAGAAATATAGTCGCCCTCTTTCAGTTTGACGCCATCAACCTCGACTGTCTTATTCTTATAATCGATTTCCAAAGCACCGGCACCGGATACGCAGCATTTACCCATACCGCGTGCAACAACGGCAGCGTGCGAAGTCATACCGCCACGAGCAGTCAGGATACCTTCGGCAACAGCCATACCAGCCAGATCCTCAGGGGATGTTTCAATACGGACCATTACGATCTTCTTTCCGTCAGCATGCCATTTTGCTGCATCATCGGCGAAGAACACGATCTGTCCCGTTGCCGCTCCCGGAGATGCCGGCAATCCTTTCACCCAAACTTTCGCCTGTTTTTCGGCCACCTTGTCGAATACCGGGTGAAGCAGCTCGTCCAGTTTATTCGGTTCGATACGTTTCAATGCCGTCTTCTCGTCAATCATACCCTGATGCAACAAATCGATTGCAATTTTAACCATTGCAGCACCGGTACGCTTTCCGTTACGGGTTTGCAGGAACCACAGTTTTCCTTCCTGTACGGTGAATTCCATATCCTGCATATCATGATAATGGTTTTCCAGCTTTGTTTGCAGTTCGTCCAGTTGTTTATAGATTTCCGGCATGGCTTCTTCCATTGAAGGATATTTGGCGACGCGGTCTTCTTCTGAAATACCGGCACGTTCCGCCCAACGCTGCGAACCAATCTTCGTGATCTGTTGTGGTGTACGGATACCAGCCACCACGTCTTCGCCTTGTGCGTTGATCAAGTATTCACCATTGAAGAGATCTTCTCCGTTACCGGCATCACGAGAGAAACATACACCGGTAGCGGAAGTATCCCCCATATTACCGAACACCATAGCCTGCACACTGACAGCCGTACCCCATTCGGCAGGAATCCCTTCCATCTTACGATAGAGGATGGCACGTTCGTTCATCCAGCTGTCAAACACAGCACAGATGGCGCCCCAAAGTTGTTCATAAGCGGAAGTTGGGAAATCTTTACCTGTCTGAGCCTTGACAGCTGCTTTAAATTTAGCGACCAGAACCTTCAGATCTTCCACATCCAGCTCATTATCCAGCTTAACACCTTTCGCTTCCTTGACTTCTTCGATGATTGCTTCAAACGGATCGATATCTTCCTTGTTGGTCGGTTTCATACCCAATACGACGTCTCCGTACATCTGTACGAAACGGCGATATGAATCCCATGCAAACCGGGGATTGTTCGTCTTACGGCTCAACCCTTCCACCACTTCATCGTTCAAACCTAAGTTCAGGATCGTGTCCATCATACCCGGCATAGACGCACGGGCACCGGAACGAACGGATACCAACAATGGATTGGCCACATCTCCAAACTTTGAATTCATCAACGTCTCGATATTGGCAATTGCCTTTTCGACATCTGATTTCAACAGTTCAACCACTTTGTCTTTTCCTAAATCATAGTATTCGGAACATACTTCTGTGGTAATAGTGAATCCCGGAGGAACCGGAACACCAATCAGATTCATTTCGGCAAGGTTAGCACCCTTACCACCCAGCAGATTTCTCATATCCGCTTTACCTTCGGCTTTTCCATTTCCGAATGTGTAAACTCTTTTTCTTTCCATATTCGACAGTATTTAATTTTAGATTTTAGTTTTGCTATCTCCAGATTGCAATGCTGCAAATATATGTTATTTAAAGATCGCATTCACATGTATGGTTAAATAATTTTAGATGTTTTACAACTATTTTTTACCATCCATATTCGGTAAATAACTACATTTGCGTGCGGGAATTTTTAAAGCCTAAAAAGAAATGTCCTGTATTCCGAAAGTTTTTTATAGGACTTTCGGAATACAGGACATTTAATATCAGAGAATTATCCAAGATTTAATCACTTTTCAATTCGTATACGTGCATCTACGGCGAACAGTCCTCGTTCGGTCGCGACAAGAGGATTGATGTCCATTTCCTTAATTTCGGATGCAAAACGGAGTAGTGTGGACAGGCGGACTATGATATCCGCATATTGCTGTTCATCCACTCCCCGCTGGCCACGTGTTCCCTTTATAATAGGATAACCGCGCAAGGAACGGATCATGGAATAAGTTTCGTCATACGACAGAGGCGACAGACCGTAAGAGACGTCTTTCAGCACTTCGACGAAAATACCTCCCAGACCGCAAAGCACGACATGGCCGAAACGGTCTTCATACTTAGCCCCCAAGAACAACTCCTGCCCTTTCAACATCGGTTGTACCATGACGGCCGTCACATCAGGTAGACGCATCATCCGTTCATATTCGAAAATCAGATGTTCCTCACTGCGGATATTCAAAGCGACACCTCCCATATCGCTTTTATGTATAGGACCGACAACCTTGGCTACAACCGGGAACTTAACTTTCTTGGCAAAAGCGACCAGTTCGTCACGGTCGGTCGACGTAAACTCTTCTACTAACGGTATCTGGGCCGCTTTCAACAAAGTACGAACTTCTTCGGGATTCAAATAACCGCTGCCCGGCAACCGGTCGATAATACGGCGGACTTCGGGAACATCGACACCATACAATTGGATATCCGTACTCATAGGCTTCGGCGTATTGAGCACCCGCGAGAGAGCTGTTCCTAATGTCACTTCATCCGAAAAGTTCACATGTCCTTTCTTTACGAAGCTTTTCACTTCCGGACCCGCCGTTACGATGGATGGCAATACCGGGAAAATCGGTTTCTTGCATTCCTCCATTTTCTTATGGAGCACTTCATAAGTATCGTATAGTTTTACCAATCCCGGACTGCCGAAGATAACCATCATCAGGTCGATATCTTCAAAACGGTTTTCACAAAAATCGATAGCGGTAGCCAGATGTTCGGGAGTGCCTGTACCGATGATATCTATCGGATTGCCGACAGCAGCTCCCGGATATAGTTTGGATTTCAATTCTGCGGCAAGCGGACCGTCCAGCTTGGGTACGTTCAGCCGTCCCTTTTCCAGCGCATCCGCCAACATTACGGCTGGACCTCCGGCATGCGTGATAATCGCGCAGTTCTTGCCTCTCACTTCTTTCAGGGTAAAGATACTGGCAACGGTCGTCAATTCTTCACGGCTGAAACAACGCACGATACCAGCTTTGCGGAACAGGGCTTCCACTGCCGAATCCGAGCTGGCAATCGCTCCTGTATGGGAAGATGCAGCCCGTTTACCGACATCCGTACTACCCGCCTTTATGGCTGCGATATGACACCCCTTGCGAATCAGGGAAGAAGCATGATACAAGAGCTTATCCGGATTTTTGATCTGCTCGATATAAAGCATCTTTATTTTGGAGTCAAGGACCGGGTCGAAGTTGCGGTCCATGTATTCGATCACCTCTTCCACACCGATCTGCTTGGAGTTGCCGACAGACCAGACCGAAGAGAAACGAAGTCCTTTTGTCAATGCCGATTCGATAATGAAAAGAGCCGTACCACCTGAACTGGAAACGAAATCGACCCCGTCTGTATGAAATTCGGGAATCGGCTGGGTAAAGACACCATGATAGTTCATATTCATCAAACCGATGCAATTCGGACCGATCAATGAAGCACCGGCTTCGTTAATACTCTTCAGCATCTGTTCTTCTAGGATTGCTCCTTCATGCGTTTCCTCTCCGAAACCGGCCGAAATGACAATGAACGCCTTTACATTTTTCTGTTTGGCAAGCACATCCACCGCTTCCGGACAAGCCGGACCGGGAATAGAGATGATTGCCAGTTCCGTTTCTGGAATATCATGCACCGAATGATAGGATTTCAGGCCCTGCACATCGTCTTCTTTGGCATTTACGACATATAGTTCGCCTTTATACTTTCCGTCCAGCAGATTACGGACCAAACGGCCACCCGGTTTATGTACATTATTGGATCCTCCCACCACTACGATGCTCTGAGGATTAATTAATTCTCGGTTAATCATGACATTTTGATTAATTTGGTTCAATGAATGGGAACAAATATAGTTTATTTCTCCGTTTATCCATCAAATCCAGGGTAAATTATTTACATTTTGCACACTCTTCCACCAGCCAATCGCACCAGGCATCCATTCCCGTGCCTTTTGTCGCAGACACTTCGAATATTTGCAAGTGATGGTTTATCTTCAAAGCATTATTCCGCAACGTCTCCACATCAGTGTCCAGATAAGGTGCCAGATCGATTTTGTTGATCACACAGATGTCCGCCTCCAAGAAGATATGAGGATATTTCAGCGGCTTGTCATCCCCTTCGGTGGTACTGACGATAACGACTTTCTTCGCTTCTCCCAAATCGAACATGGCAGGACAAACAAGATTACCGACATTTTCCACAAACAGGATGGAGCCGTCGGATGGATTCAGATGCTTGACAGCATGATTCACCATATCGGCCTCCAGATGACAACCGGTTCCGGTATTGACCTGGAAAACGGGTACATTAAGGGCGGCAATACGGTCGGCATCGTTCGAGGTCTGCTGGTCTCCTTCAATGACACAGATTTGCGAGGGCAATCTGCGAACCACACCGGAGCTCAACCGACGTATCGTTTCTTCCAACAGCGTCGTCTTACCGGAGCCTGGCGAACTCATTAGATTCAGGCAGAAAATATGTTTCGCCTCGAAATAGCCTCTGTTACGTTCGGCCAACAAATTGTTACGCTGGAGAATATCCTGTTCCAACGTTATTACTTTTCCTTCATCGTGATGATGATGGTGTTCATGTCCGTGCTCGTGTTCATGGTCATGATGATGATCGTGATGATGATGCTCTCCGCATCCGCAAGTTCCACACATAAGCGTTTGTTTTTTATTTTAGATTTTTATCGGTTTGACTTAACCGATTGAAGAATAAACTTTTAGCGAATTATTTGAGAAATAGAGGTAACGATTTAGCAACCGTGCGAATTTCAGCGTTTTGCGTTGCTATGCTGTCAAATAACTCTTTCAGTTGCAAATATAATATCTTTTTCCGAAAGTATGAATTATCGGTGGTAATTTTATAGAATCAACTTGCAAAAAAAGAAAATCATTCATCCCATTCACGGGTTGTGTCATCGGTAGCGTTGTACTGCTTCCAGCGTCCCGATTTCTCGCCGTCGGTATATTGTCCCTCAATGGTTATATAGGGTTTGCCGTCCTCTGTCGATTCCACACGATAAGAGCCGTCAAGTTTTCCATTACGGTAGTGTCGTGTAGTCCTGCTGCGAAGTGTGCGCCCATCCTCGAAGATTTCCCATTCCTCACCCTCTTTTTTGCCGTCTATATAATGGGATTCAAAAATCTGCTCACCCGTCTTGCTGTCAAAACGGCGTTCACGTCCGTTTTCCGCACTCTGCCTATACTCCTTTTCGGTTTCTATTTTGCCGTTACGGAAATAGGTTTTTACCGTTCCGTCTATCTTGCCTTGCTGCATGGGTGTTTCCTTTCGGGGAGTAACGCCGTCTTGGTAATACTCCGTGAATGTACCGTTACGCTTGCCTTTGGCATATATGCCCGATTCACGCAGTACCCCATCACGATAGCGGCGATAATCGCCGTCTATTATGCCATCGGAAAGTTTAACACGCTCCTCGTCAAGCCCTCGTATAATACGATATTCTCCCTGCAATGGATGTTTGCTGCCTTTTTCATAATAGACCGTGCGCCGTGCGTTATCCGTTAGTATCTGCAAATCATTCCATTCCATTATTTGTTGTGCGGAAACCGTGCCGCACAACAATAAAAAGAGGTATAGTGTTAAGATTCTATTCATTGTGTTTTAGTTTTTCGGGGTTGATAATGGTGTTGTGAATAACTGTCTTTTTAAGCTGTTTATTCATTTGTTAGCTATCTTCCCATTTCATTAAAATTAGTTCCAAATCGCTTTTCAAGAGGTTGCAATCATATTCGATTTTCTTTTTCTGCAATTTATCAGAAACATATTGTATATAATACAAGAAATCATTTATGATTATTTTCTTCTGCTCCAACAACGGTAATTCACCGAATTTACGACTAAAATGACATTCGACCTTTATATGATACACTCCGTTTTGATTTACCAAACGCCCCCATCTATGCTTAGGACGAATATAATATTTACCATTAAATCCTTCTGGTACTTCATTTTGAGAATGAAAGTATTCATACCTGACAGATTCATTTTCGTCATCGTGATGACTGAAAAACATTGAAATGCCAAGATAAGAAAAGCTATCGCCATATTCTTCCGGTCGAAGTTCATGTACGACCAAATCTTTTAGTCTATCAAGACTTTCATAGAACGGTTGAACTGATTTTTGATAGTTCCCTGACTTCTGCCACCGAATAGGTGATTTGGGCAATAAATTTCGTTGTGACTGAAATTTATAACCAGTATAATAGGTTTTATCACTACCATTTTCCAAAACATAGGAATCTTTTAATTTACTCCATCCTTGCTCATCCTTAATTTCAAAATATTGGTTCATCAATGAAGTATAGAAACTACCATTTATCCAGCGTTGAGCTTTCGCTTCCAAAGGTTCTCTATCTCCCCAGCCAATAATTTTTAGAGCCTCACATACTCTCACAAGTTCATTCCATTCTTTAATGTTTGCGTAATGGTATAACTTATCAAATTGGCTAAATAGCCAATTTCTGGCTATTTCCTGTTCTTGTTTACTTAAATAAACAGACAGTTCATCAAGACTCTCTATGTTGTAAATTTCAATCATTTCCTTAATAGCTAATGCGTTTCAGCTAACAGCATTTAGCTGTTAAGGTGATTGTTACCAATGTTTTGTTTGGGGAAATAATATAAGCTATCAACTTTGTTTTCCTCAAAATACAGCTCTATATTTCCAGTTCTAATAGAACCATTCTTTGTGATATTATTCTTTAATTTGCCTTTTACATCATCTATATATTGTCCAAAAATGAATATATCGTCAACAAATTCAATATTGATATTCTGCTTCTCTCTTTTCTTGTTAAATTCTTCAACCATAATATATTGACATATATTATTTTCTTTATCAAAAGAGAACTCTATTTTATATCCCGATGAGAAAGCCGCCATAAGATAATGTTGCTTAGTTTCACACAAATCATCAGATATGTTTTTGACAACTTCAATACTTGTCAATTCTTCAGCTATATCTTTTCCAGAAAGTAAGTCCGATGTCTTGATCCTATACATAGCTTATTTTATTTTCGTTATTCTAAATTGGTAATGTTCAGCGGATAATCGACCTTTGGGGAGATTGATTCGCTTGTTATCTGCCTTTATTCGTTTTGATAAGTTTCAACTACATACAAATCAATATTAGGATAATCGTTTGAAACTTTATCCAAAACGGCTTTCACATCATCCCATTTCAATCCTCCTAATCCTGCACCGATTGCAGGCAAAGCTATTGCCGTTACATTACTGCGAGTAGCACAATCAAGCATTTTTGTTAATGACTTTTCGATATACTCTATTTTAGCCCGTGTTCTCCACGTCGCTTGTGTGCCAAGATTATATACATGCCCATTGCCATAATTATAATCGAATACATCACCGGGACAAAACTCTTTATCTTTACATAGCTTTTTATATTCAAGATACATATCGGGATATTTGTCCTTAAATTGTACGGCAATGCCTTTACCCATAGCACCGGCACAATTACAACCGTGAGCATAATTTCTCACACCTTCAATACGAAATATGTCGCCTTTCTCAATATACCTAATCATAATATTTTCTTTTTTATTGTTAATTCATTCCGGCAGATAACGTTATGCTAACAGCGGAATCGACTGTTATTTTCCTTAAAAGTATATCACTTTGCGAACAAATATAAAAAAAGTGCGGTACACCACGAACGGCGCACCGCACTTTTTTCGGCAAATCGGGCAGGATTTAACATTTATAGCTTCATCCCCCTGCCTTTCTTTTGCGGCTGTATGGGGCGGTGTATGCTCTGCCTTAGCTTGTCGAACTGCTCCTTGAACCACTCGGCAATGGGCTTTCGGTCGATGGCAAGAACCAGTTTCGTCCCGTCCGTGGGGTCTTTCACCACTTGAATCCCAGCCTTTTCGGTCTTGAATTTCCGTCCGTGTTCCTCCGAGTAGAGTTCTCCTGCATACTCCAACGGCTTTCCCTTGACGAGCGTCGCCGTCTGCCCGTCGCTGAACCCGACAAGGCGGCAGAGGTTTTCGATACGGAGCATTTCACGGAAATAGGGAAACCATGCCGCCGCCCTTGCGATTACCGTTTTCAGAAACGATATTTCCTGCTTGTGTTTCGCTTCCTTGTCCGCTATCTCCCTGCGGTGCTTCTGCTGTACCTCCGCCATTTGTCTGCTGTGGTCTGCCTGCATGGTCTGTATTCTATCTTGCAGGGCTTCGATGGCTTCCCCGTGGGTGGCTACCTCCCTACGCAGGGCGGTATTCTCCCTCTCCAGCGTCTTGACCTTGTTACTGCCGAAAAGAGAACCGACGCTCTCGGCGATGTTGGCGGCTGCGGTCGTGGCTGCCCCTTTCAGCTTCTCGGTCTGTATCTCTTTTTTCGTCCGTCTTAGTTCCTCCTGCGCCGTTTCTTTCTGCCGCTGCAAATCCACGACCTCCGCTTTGAGGCTGTCGGCGAGTTTCTTCGTTTCATTGTAATATTGCTGCGTGGACTTGTGCCGTGCCTTTGAACCGTCTATGCCTCTTTGCAACCCGTATTTCGCCATCGCTTCGGCATAGGTGTCTTGGTAGGATTTCAGCCTTAGCCGTGTCATAATATCGTCTGCGCACAGCCTTACGGTGTCGGTCGGCTTCTTGCGGTATCGCTTCTTCGTCTGCTCTTCCCTTTTCCTGCGTTTGCGCTCTCCCTTGACGATGGGGACAAGCGTAACGTGTATGTGGGGCGTTTCCTCGTCCCGATGCAGGTGCGCCGCCACGATGTTCTCCTTTCCGAACGTGTCGGCGAAGTATTTCATATTGTCGGCGCACCACTCGTCCAAACGCCCCTCCCTTTCGATGCGTTCCATGTCCTCGTGCGTTCCCGACACGTTGATGCGGATTGCCCGTACTTGGTTGTTTCCGATTTTGCGTGTCAGCCCAGCTTCTTCTAATCTTCTCTGAATAGCCGCCGAACGGTCTTTAATTCCGTCGGGGTAAGCAACGAGTTTTCGGTTCAGGTGCGTGCGTGTGGGGTCTGCGTTCTTCGGGATGATGAAACGCTCGATGTGGGCGGTCGTTCCGCTGTCGGAACCGTGCGCCTTTTCCATGTGCAATACTACGAAACCCATATATTTTTCCTTTCTTTTTTAGCTTGTGAAACAATGATTCTTTGTATCTTCGGGGGCGGCAAAGAGCCGTCCCCGATGGGGTGTGCAGAGGGGCTTGCCCCTTGCCTTATTGGGGAATTTTCAGCGATACGGAGTATTGCGGCTCGGAAAATTCCCTAATAAGCTACGGTATTTTCTTCGTAAATACCCTGCGGCGTGTCGGCGGTCTTTCTGTGGTGGCTCTCCCTGCCGCCTGCTTACCCGTATAACCCCACCTTATTATTTTTCCCTTTCGGTCGGTGGTGGGTGGCGGGGCGGTCGTTTCCGTTTTCAAAGGCTTTCCCTGCACGGGGCGGTCGGATGCAAGGTTTAGGGGAAGAATACTACCCGAAGCATGAGGGTGGAGATTGTTCCCCTAACGGCGTAGCCGCCCGACCTTGCAGCCGACGGAAAGCCCCGTGCTTGCTTCGCCTTTGTAAACGGGAATGACTGCTCCGCTTTCCTGCGGTCGGGAAACAGCCCCTTTCCGTCCGTGTGACGGTATGACCGTATGAATGTATGACCGTATTACGGACTGATACCCCGACCGACAGACCGTTACGCCATCCATCGGCGGCTCGGCTCGGTGTCGGCAACGACAGACACGATAACCGTCGTTTTTTCTTTTCGCCCGTTCATAATCCTATCTAATAATAGCTTGCGGACTTTCGCCGCCCCGAACGATTCGATGCGGAAAGCGAGGGCGGCTATCGTTTCGAGGTCGTAAACCTCTATGCTGCTTCTGTCCGATAGGCGGACAAGGCGTTCGATGCCGTACTCTTTCAATACTCCGCTCTTGCAGAATGCCTTTATCCCTGCCCGAACCGTCGGGGCGATAACCCCGAACAATTCGCAGATTTCCCACTCGGTCATGGCGGTTGCGCCTATGTCGGTCGGCAGGGAGATATTGCCGTATTCATCTATCGTGATGATGTTTCTTTCTTCTTTCATCGGTATGCTGTTTTAAGGTGACTAAATGGCTCGGCAGATATTCTTCTCCATTTCCTCCAGCTTGTGCGACAAGGTTTCCATGTCTTGGCTTATTTTCTGGGCGGTGATTTTGGCGTATATCTGCGTGGTCTTGATGTTCGTGTGCCCCAATAGGCGGCTCACGGTTTCGATGGGTACGCCGTGCGACAGAAGCACGGTCGTGGCGTTCGTGTGGCGTGCCACATGATAGGTCAAGCGCACCTTGAAACCGCATTGTCTGCCTATCTCTTTGAGTATCTTGTTGCAACTGCCGTTGCTCGGAACGGGAAAAACATGACCGTCCCTTGCAAGTCCCTTGTATTTCTCGATGATACGCTTGGGAACGTCCAACAGACGGATATTCGATTCGGTATTGGTTTTCTTCCGTCGGGTGATTATCCATAGGTTGCCGTCGAAGAATGTTTGCAGGCGGTCGGCGGTGAGGTTCTTCACGTCCGAATACGCCAAACCCGTGAACACGGAAAAGACGAACAAGTCCCGTACGAGTTCATGGTAGGTGTTCTTCATCGGTGCGTCCATGAGCGTCTGTATCTCCTTTTGGGTAAGGTAGCCCCTATCGACGCTTTCGGGCGAGTTGATGTACCCTGCAAAGGGATTGAACGGCAGACGCCCATCGTTCCTCGCTATGGAAACGATGTGCTTCAGCACAATCATGTAGCCCCACACGGTATTGGTGCGGCATTTCTTCTCCGTGCGCAGGAAATACTCGAAGTCGTTGATGAATGTGAGGTTCAACTCTTTTAGGGGAATATCCTCACGCTTGTAGGTATGGGGCATAAACTCCCGAATGTGGTTGCAGACCGTCTGATAGCGTCGGAATGTCCCCTGCGCCCTGCTGTGCCCGACCTTCTTGGCGAACTCGGCGTTGTGCTGCTCGAAAAGTTTCAGCAAGGTTTCCTGCTTGACGCCGATACCGAGATAGGCATCTTTGAGCTTGGCGGCGGTAACATACCCGTCCGTCTGCATCAGTTCTTGATAGCGGCGGTTTACCTCCACACGGATTTTATCCACCGCAAGGTTGATTCTCTGCGCTTCGACGCTCTTGCCCGAAGCACGACCCGTCTTCACGTCCCACAACCGCAGGGGAATGTCCATCTTGCAACTGAACTGTTTAATCTCTCCGTCCACCGTAAGGCGGCACATCAGAGGCAGGTTGCCGTTAGGCTTCTCGCTGCCTTTCTTCACGTAAAATAAGACCTTGAATGTACTTCGCATAACTCACTCCTTTTTTTGGTTACAAAATTAGTTTATAGTGAGTTACCGACAGCTATGCAAAATTACGCAAATCGCAGAAAAAGAACCTCTTAGCAAGAAATCTGCACCCATTACGGGGGTAATGAGGTGGTAACTGAACTTCTGCACCGTTTGGCTTCGAGGTGGCATTCCGTTGGCTCTGCCCAATAGAAAAACAAAGCGTAACGAACGCTATTTCAGCTAATTCGCTACGCTTTGCTCAAATTTGCAAATCCGCTATGTGTTTATTTTATAACAATTGATTTAATCCGAAGTTCCCTCCCCTTTGTAATATTTATCAGATAAGAGCCACAATCGGGGCAGGGAGAAAACAAATTCCCGACAGGGAAGACCGCTTCGCAATCACTGCACTGTCCTTCTCCGTCTATATAGTGGCGGATTATCTTTGCCTTTTCGAGCAAAGTGCCTTTCACCGCACTTTCCATCGCAAACTCCAATGTTTGCAGCTCCACCCCGGCAAGACGGCCTATCTCAAGTTCCACTTCTTCTATCTGCGAAGAATGATGTTCTCGAGCTTGCTGTTCGGATAGCTGAACGATACTTCGAGCAATCGATAATTCATGCATAACTTTAACGATATAACTACTTCATTTAAAACATAGGTGTTTTGCAATCAAAACATATATGATTCGTTTTCAAAACATATATGTTTTGCATTCATACTATAACTGCCTCTTCTGGGAAGCCGCTATTGCCAGTTGTCCGACCGCCACACCTCCGTCGTTGCAGGGTATACGTCCCGATACGAACAGAGGGATACCGGCTTCGGCAAACATGCGCTGCAATTGTTCCGTCAGACGTTTGTTCTGAAAACAGCCACCGGAGATCACGACTTTGTCTGCTCCCGTCTGCTTCCTGTACCGTTTAGCCATCTCTACCAAGAGCCATGCTAGCGTATTATGGAAACGAGCGGACAGCTCGGCTACCGGAACTCCGGCTGCCAGGTCCTCCAATATCCCCTCCAATACGGGACGCATGGAGATAAATTCCTTTTCTATTAAAACAGAATAACGGCTTTGATGTTCATCGGAAGCCAGTTGTTCCAGCTTAACAGGCGCTTCCGCCTGATGCGTAGAGATATCACAGACACCCAGTAAAGACGCGACAGCATCGAACAACCGGCCCGCACTGGATGTATAAGGCGTATTAATGCCTTTCTCCATCATCTTCAGAAGCATTTGTATCTTCGCCTCCCCTATCCGTTCCCTAAAACCGGTAGGAAAAGGTATTTCATTTCCGTAATAATGCCATAGGTAAGCAACCGCCATACGCCAGGGCTCAGTCGAAGCCTTATCCCCACCAGGAAGCGGCACGTATTCCAGATGCGAAAGTCGTTTATATTCCCGGCGGTCGCAGAGGAAAATCTCTCCGCCCCAGGCTTTGCCGTCATCTCCCAATCCTGTTCCATCTAAAACAAGCGCGATCACCGGCTCGTCCAACCCGTATTCCAGCATACAAGCGGCAGCGTGCGCATGATGATGTTGCACATGCAATAACGGGAGATGCAGATCCGACGCATAACGTTCCGCTTCACGGGAGGAAAGATAGTCAGGATGCAGGTCGCAGACCAAAAGGGACGGCCGGAAACGGAAAAGATGCTGAAAACGTTCGAGTGACTCCTTATAGAATCGATAGGTCTCCCAATTCTTTAGGTCGCCGATATATTGGCTTTGCAGAATCGTTTCTCCCTTCCCCAAAGCAAACGTATTTACCTTCTCGGCCCCGAAAGCCAAGATTCCTTCAACCGGAATGTCAGCAAAGAATGGTTCCGGCACATATCCCCGCGAGCGACGTATCAGGCAGGGCTGACCACCGCAGATCTGTAACACGGAGTCGTCTACCCGGTTATGGATCTCCCGGTTATGATGGAGCAAGAGAGGAACTTTGCCGGCCAGTTGCTTTTCTGCTTCTTCGGGGGTAATGGCTATCGGACATTCGCTGATATTGCCGCTTGTCATCACCAATACAGGTGTATCCAACTGTTCGAACCAATCGGAATGGATCGGCATATAAGGAAGCATACATCCCAAAGTCTCCATTCCTGGGTTGACGGACGGAGCCAATGCTCGGAGTTGCTTCAACAGAACGATCGGGCGGCGCCAGGAAAGCAAAGACTCTTCTTCCGCTTCATTCAAGGAAACGTACCGGCGAATATTTTCTATATCCCGAAACAGTACGGCAAAAGGTTTGCCATCTCGTTGCTTGACCTCCCGTAGCCGGGAAACCGCCTTTTCATTCCTCGCATCGCATATTAGGTGATAGCCTCCTATCCCTTTCGTAGCAATCACTTCACCCTCACGAAGCAAACGGGAAGAAAGGTCGAGTAGTTCCGGATAGTTCGTTACCTTTACCTTATTATATAAAGCGTAATAAGACGGACCGCAATGGTTACAGGCAACAGGCTCGGCATGAAAACGCCGGTCGCAGACCGTTGTGTATTCTTTCCGGCAGGACGGACACATCGAGAAAGCCGACATGGTTGTCTGGCCCCTATCATAAGGCAGATCACGGATAATGGAAAAGCGAGGTCCACAATGCGTACAGTTGACAAAAGGATATTGCAAACGATGCGCTTGCATCTTCCGGTCACGTAAGCATTCGGAACAGACGGCAATATCAGGAGCAACCTGCGTCACCTCGTCCGATTCCGACCGACTGGGAGTAATACGAAAGTCCGTGTATGGATTCTTTGCTTCTATCTTTTCCGAAATGGTTATCCGGTGTATGGAGGCCACTTTCGGACGTTCACGATATATGCGTTCGATGAAGAGTTCTCGCTGCGCGGAGGTAAGGACCGCACGGATACACACCCCGTTATTCCGGTTGTCTACTTCCCCGCAGATATTCATTTCGCTGGCGATTCGATAGATAAACGGGCGGAAGCCGACTCCCTGGACTAACCCCTGGACGGTCAGGACCGATATGACAACATCCTCCTCTTTCATCTTCCTCATTTACGTTTTGACAAATGTAATTCCTTTCATAAGAATACGCAAACATGCCGGATGGCAATTTTCTATGGCCTTTATAAATTATATCTATCCAAAAGATAAATAGAAATGTATGTTATCGTACATTTCTTCAGAACATATTGTTTACTTTTGAAGTTAGATAAATATAACAAAGATTTTACTAATATGTGTCTTGCAATACCCGGAAGAATAGTAAGCATCGATGACTCCATCCCTGAGCTTAAAATGGCCAAAGTGGATTTTAGCGGAATCGTTAAGAGTATATGTGTCCAGTGGGTCGACGTATCCATTGGCGACTATGTGTTGGCCCATGCCGGTATGGCTATCTCCGTCATTAATGCGGAGGAAGCGGAAGAGACACTGAAAGATCTGGAGAAACTATGCGTTTCGTAGACGAATACAGAGACAAAGAACAAGTTCGGTCGCTCGTCCGGGCTATCCGGCAGGTAGTGACACGGCCCTGGCATATCATGGAGATATGCGGAGGACAGACGCATACTATCGCACGTTACCGTCTGGAAGAGATGTTGCCGGAGGAAGTAAAGCTGCTTCACGGACCGGGTTGTCCGGTTTGCGTTACTCCGGTCGGAATCATCGACCGCGCATTGGAACTGGCTAAACGTCCGGATGTCATACTGGCTTCTTTCGGTGATATGATGCGCGTACCGGGAAGCCGGGAAGATCTGTTGCAGATCAAGGCACGCGGGGCGGATATCCGTATATTGTATTCACCATTGGATGCCGTTAGCCTGGCTGCCGATCATCCTGACAAGAAAATCGTATTCTTTGCGATCGGTTTTGAAACGACTGCTCCCGTACATATGATGGCTTTAAAAGAGGCTGCGCGGAGGAAGTTGGAAAATTTCTACCTGCATACCTCTCTGTTCACTGTACCTCCTGCCATCGAGGCGATCCTATCCGATCCCGAATCGCGTGTCGACGGTTTCCTGGCGGCGGGACATGTTTGCGCCATCACTGGAAACGGGGCATATCGTCACCTCGCCGAGAAATATAAGACACCGATAGTCGTGACTGGATTCGAGCCAGCCGATCTACTTTTAGGTATCTACTGTTGTTTGCTTCAACTGGAAGCTGGTATATATAAGGTAGAGAACGTTTATAAACGTGTCGTACCCGAAGAAGGGAATCTGCCTGCCCGTGCCCTGATGGAAGAGACATTGGAACTTTGCGACCAGGAGTGGCGAGGCCTCGGAACTATTCCGCAAAGCGGATTACGGCTAAAAGAGATATTTGCACGGCAAGATGCCTCGCACCTTCTCCCCGCGCTTGACGCGAAGGCACATAAACAGTGTTTGGAGGCTACCTCGTCGGGTGTGGAAAAGGGACAGTGCATTGCTGGTGATATTATGCGAGGAACGAAACAAACGAAAGACTGTCCCTTTTTCGGAACGCTCTGCACACCCGACCATCCGGTCGGTGCGCCGATGGTTTCTTCGGAAGGGGTTTGCGCGGCTTATTATAGATATAAATAGATTCAGAATATGAAAACGACAAATTGTCCCATTCCTTTCTCCGATTCCGACTGTGTGCTATTGGCACACGGTGGCGGCGGACGAATGACGCACCAACTGATAAGTAACATCTTCTATCCTGCTTTTCGCAACTCCCTGTTGGAACAGGATCATGACGGATGCGTATTCCGGGTAGAAGCCGGACGGATGGCCTGCTCGACCGATTCGTTTGTGGTCGACCCGATCTTTTTCCCCGGTGGCGATATAGGGGACTTGGCAGTCAATGGGACCGTGAACGACCTGGCTTGCTGCGGTGCCCGACCGCTTTATCTGACTGCCGGCTTCATACTGGAAGAGGGATTGCCTTTTGTCGATCTCCAGCGTATCGTTCTGTCGATGAAAGCGGCAGCCGAACGAGCGGGCGTACAGATTGTCGCCGGTGATACGAAGGTGGTGGAACGGGGCAAATGCGATAAACTCTTCATTAATACAAGTGGTATCGGCATCGTTCCCGAAGGTGTTCACATTGCCCCCGACAAGGCTCACCCCGGTGATGTAGTCATTTGTAGTGGATTGATCGGCGTGCATGGCATTACCATCCTTTCCGCCCGTGAAAGCCTGGGTTTTGAAACAGACTTGAAAAGTGATACAGCTTCGTTAAACAATATGATTGGCGGGCTGTTACAAGAGATAGAGGAAGTCCATGTCCTGCGCGATCCGACACGAGGCGGTATAAGCGGAACGTTGAATGAAATCGCACAGGTGGCCGGCGTCGAGATAGTCTTGGATGAGGCACTGCTCCCGATTCCCGATGCCGTGCGCGGCGCTTCGGAGATTTTAGGACTCGATCCGCTTTATATCGCCAACGAAGGACTGGTGTTGGTGATCCTACCGGAAGAAAAGGCGGAACAAGCGCTTGCTATCATGCGGAATTATCCGGAAGGAAAAAATGCCGCCGTTATCGGCTGCATTCAGGAAAGAGACCATACATTGGTTAAAATGAAAACGTTGTATGGTAATTACAGGATTGTCGATATGCTCAGTGGTGAACAGTTGCCGAGGATATGCTAACAAAGATGCCATCGAACGAAGGTGTGTCAAAATCTCCTTGTCCCCCACTTGATGCGGGGCCGCAAAAGGACAGACCTTATCAATCAGACTTTTATAGGGCTGGTTTTAATGCGATCTCGCGAGGGGCGCGGAAACAGGATAGTTTCGACACACCCTCACTTACAAAGAAGAATCAACAAAAAGACTAAGATATGGAAAATAAAAGACCGTCTATCTACGAAGAATGCTTGCAGAAAGGCATCTCCCGCCGGGATTTCCTGAAATTCTGTACCACTGTTGCCGCCCTGATCGGACTCGAATCAAGTGGTGTGGCACAAGTAGTAAAAGCATTGGAAACAAAGCCTCGGCTTCCGGTTATCTGGCTCCACCTGCAGGAATGCACCTGCTGTAGTGAATCGTTCATCCGCTCTTATCATCCCACGGTAGGCAACCTGCTGTTCGATAATATCTCGCTTGACTATACGGAAACGCTGATGGCGGCCTCCGGCTTCCAGGCCGAAGCTTGCAAGGAGGAGACCATGAAGAAATATTGGGGTGAATACATCCTGATGATCGAAGGTTCCATCCCGACTAAAGACGAAGCTTATTGCTGTGTCGGCGGAAAAAGTGCTATGCAAATCGTCGAGGAATGTGCCGAAGGTGCCAAAGCGATCATTGCGTGGGGCAACTGTGCCTCTGCTGGCTGCATACAGGCTGCCAACCCGAACCCTACCGGGGCAAAAGCCATTCATAAGCTGATCAAAGGTAAACCACTGATGAACGTGCAAGGCTGCCCTCCTATCGCCGATGTCATGACAGGCGTCATCGTCTATATGCTGACCTACGATCGTATGCCTCAACTCGACGCTCTCGGACGTCCGAAGATGTTCTATAGCCGCCGCGTACACGACACCTGTTACCGCCGTGCTAATTTCGATGCCGGCCTATTTGTCGAAAGTTTCGACGACGAAAATGCCAAACGAGGTTACTGTCTGTATAAGGTCGGCTGTAAAGGGCCGAACACCTACAATGCCTGCGGTATCATCAAATGGAACGAAAGTACCAGTTATCCGATCCAGAGCGGGCATCCCTGCTTAGGCTGTAGTGAAGCGGGGTTCTGGGATATGAGTCCCTTTTACAAGCGACTGCCCGATGTACACGGTTTCGGTATTGAAGCGACTGCCGACCAGATCGGCCTGGCTGTCGGTGCTGCCACAGTCGCTGGTATCGCCGTACATGCCGTAGCCACCAACATACGCAAGAAAGAGCTGATCGACAATGACGAACCCGAAAGCAAGTCGACCATCTAACTTATTCCTAATTTTCAATCTTCAATTATCAAGAGTTATGTCAGAAAGAATAGTAGTAGACCCGCTTACCCGCATAGAAGGGCACCTCCGGATCGAGGCCGATATAGAGAATGGAAAGATTAAAGACGCATATAGCTCCGGCACGATGGTACGCGGAATCGAAACGATCGTGAAAGACCGTGACCCACGTGATGCCTGGGTTTTCGTCGGACGTGTATGCGGAGTGTGTACCTCCATCCATTCGCTTTGCTCCGTACGGGCGGTAGAGAACGCGTTCAATATCGTCATCCCGCCCAATGCTCAGATGGTACGCAACATCATGACCGCCGTATTGTATATGCACGATCATGTCGTCCATTTCTACCAGTTGCATGCGCTCGATTGGGTGGATGTCGTTTCCGCCCTCAAAGCCGATCCCGCCGAGGCTTCGCTGCTTGCACAGAAACTCTCTCCTTGGCCGAAAAGCTCCACTGGCTATTTCACTGCGTTGAAAGAACGGCTCAATAAGTTTGTAGGAAGCGGACAGTTAGGAATCTTCGCCAACGGTTATTGGGGGCATCCAGCCTATAAGTTGACTCCCGAACAAAACCTGATCGCAGTCGCCCACTACCTCGAAGCCCTCGAATGGCAGAAAGAAATAGTCAAGGTGCATGCTGTATTCGGAGGGAAGAACCCGCATCCAAACTATTTAGTTGGCGGTATGCCGTGCAGCATCGACCTGAACGAAGCCAATGCGATCAACACCGAGCGTCTGGCTTTGGTCAAACAGAAGTTGCAAGAGGCAAAAACCTTTATCGACCAGGTGTATATCCCCGACCTGCTGATGATAGCTGATGTCTACAAGGACGAATGGAGCAAATTAGGGGGTGGTGTGAAAAACTATCTCGCCTATGGGGATTTCCCTATGTACGAATACGGGGAAACGGAGAACTACAAGATGCCACGCGGGATCGTTCTGGACCGAGACCTGTCGAAGGTGCATCCTGTCGATGCCAACTCTCCGGAAGAAATAAAAGAGTATATCTACCATTCCTGGTACAACTATACACAGGGCGATAAAGCCGGCCTGCACCCGTACGAGGGCGAGACGAACCTGAACTATACAGGTCCCCGTCCTCCTTATACACATCTGAATGTTGAAGATAAATACAGTTGGATCAAGACACCTCGATGGAAAGAGGAACCAATGGAAGTAGGACCGCTCGCCCGTATGATCGTTGCTTATGCCGCCGGAAAGGAACCGCAAAAATCACTGATCGACGACACGCTGAAGCAACTTGACCTGCCGTTGGAAGCTCTTTTCTCCACGCTCGGACGTACAGCTGCCCGTGGGCTGGAAACGAAGCTTACGGCCGATTGGGCGCTCGAGTTTTACGACCGGTTGATCAAGAACCTCGAAAACGGCGACTCACGTATGGTTAATCATTATATGTGGGAGAGCGAAGCATGGCCGCAACATGCCCAGGGCGTTGGCCTGACGGAAGCGCCTCGGGGTGCTTTGGCTCATTTTATCGTAATAGAAAACAACAAGGTGAAGAATTACCAAATGGTCGTACCGACTACCTGGAATGCCTCTCCCCGTGACGAAATAGGTAAACTATCCGCTTACGAATCATCTTTGATCGGTACGCCGATACATGATCCGAAGCAGCCGTTGGAAATCCTCCGTACTATTCACTCGTTTGATCCCTGTCTGGCATGTGCCGTACACTTGTATGACGAAGAGGGAAAATATGTGCATCAAATGGACACGTTCTAAAAAGCAGCTCAATGAAAAGTCGTAAGAAACGTTTAAGAGAAGTCTATGTATGGGAGCTTCCCGTGCGTATCTATCACTGGCTGAATGCACTTTGTATCGTAATACTCTGCATCACCGGTTTTATCATAGCCGACCCTCCTGCTATTATGACGGAGACAGAGGCAAACTTCAGTTACTGGTTCGGCATGGTGCGCTTTATCCATTTCGTGGCGGCGTTCGTGTTCTTCTTCAATTTTGTCTTCCGTCTGTATTGGGGGTTTGTCGGGAACCGGTATGCGCGCTGGAATAACTTCATCCCACTGAAAAAGTCGCAGTGGAAAGAGATTCTCGAAGTGATCAAGGTGGATATCCTGATGATTAAAAATAAGCCTGTGGACAGTATAGGGCATAATGCATTGGCAAGTGTTATTTATTTCGGTACGTTCTGGGCTTTTCTGTTGCAATCCATTACGGGGTTTGGCCTGTATGCCAAAATGAGTGAGTCTGTTTTTCCGCAACTGTTCGCCTGGACCATTCCGTTGATGGGTGGCGACTTGGTTGCTCGCGAGATTCACCATTTCCTGATGTGGTTCTTCATCCTTTTTGCCATCGTGCATATTTATTTGGTGTTCTACCACGACTATATTGAACAACGCGGTGAGACTTCCTCTATCATTGGTGGCTGGAAATTCATCGAAGAAGAGATTGCAGACAAAGAAGAGGTAACGGAAAATGCGGAAGTAATCACCAAATCTGCCCGTAGAAATGAATAAGGATATATTGGTTTTGGGTGTCGGCAACCTGCTGTTGAAGGACGAAGGAGTCGGCATCCATGTAATACAGGCACTCGAAAAAGAAGAACTCCCCCCTAATGTATCCCTGATGGACGGTGGTACAGGTGGTCTGCATCTGATAAGCTGGATACAAGATTATAACCGGATCATCATGGTCGACGCAACTCTCGATCACAATCCTCCAGGAACGATACGCCTGATCCGCCCTCGCTATGCGACAGACTTTCCGCCTCTGATGAGTGCGCATGAAATCGGCCTTCGTGACATGATCGATGCCATGATATTGACAGAGAAGCTACCGGATATACAACTGATCGTTGTCTCTGCTGAAGATATCAGCGAAGTAGGAATGGATTTGACTCCCGTAGTGCAAGCGGCTGTCCCGAAAGTGGTGAAAATGATCAAGCAGATACTATAAAGGAATAAGGGAATATATAAAAAAGAGCTGCCCCTTTTGACAGGAACAGCTCTTTTTTGCTAATAATCTACTGATTAACTCTTCTTCAATACCTTCGTCAGATCTTCCGGGGCTACATTGGCGGCGATAATAACCCCTTTGTCGTTAATCAGGAAGTTACGGAATCCCTTTTGCAGGTTATACTTCCCAAACAATTCTGACTTTCTGCCAAGTTCTTCATGAAATTGCTTTGTGCCCTCCAACTTGTCGGCTTTTACTGTTTCAGTAAAAATGGATTCTTTCTCATCCAAAGAGATCGAATACATCGCAATCTTGTCTGAACTCAACTTGTTGACTTCATTCCATAATTGAACGTTACGGGCCCGCGATTCAGCATCGTAAGCTGCCCAGAAATTCAGCAATGTGTAACGTCCTGAATGATTTTGGAAACTGAAATTGCTTTCGTTTCCTAAAGACTCTATTCTCGGAGCAAGGTCGCCAGGGTTAATACCGACTGTCGGCTTTGCGTTTTTAGTTCCGGCAGACACTGCAAGCAGTGCAACCGCAACAAAGAGAACATAAGCTCTTACTTTCATATCATCATTTTTATGTTAAACCTAATCGGAGTATCGTGTAATAGTCTTCGCCTCCGACTCCTGATTTTCAGGAAGTAAACAAGAGCTTCACCTTCGCTAAGGAATTGCTTTCTTGTTCTTAACGGTTGCAAATATACAGGCAAAAGCCCTATTTAGCCAAATGATATAACACTTTTAGACCGAAGAGCAAGATTTTTTATATGTTTTATTGCATATATAGAACGAAAATAGTATGTTTTATAGCATATTATTAATATTATTTTACATATACTTATCTGTCGATAAACCAGAGTTTATTGCTTTATTGTTCCTTTTTCCAAAATATCTGGTAGTTTAAATCGAAACTTACATCCATAAAAATAAATATCTTTTTCCTTGTTTATTTCATGGTTTACTTTACCTTTGCAGTGTACTATTATACTAATACACTTAAAAACTTGATGTGTATGATCACAATACAAGATGTCAGTTTATTTTATAAACACAATAAATCCATACTGGAGAATATAAATCTAAAAATTCTTCCGGGTCGTATTTATGGACTTTTAGGTAAAAACGGTGAAGGAAAAACTACTTTACTGAATATTTTAAGCGGACAATTGTTTCCAGACAAAGGTATTTGCAATGTTTCCGGTGAAGTTCCATCTTGCCGGAATATATCCTTTTTGCAAAAGTTATTTTTAATGCCGGAAGAGCAAAAGATGCCGGGGATAAAGATAAACGAATATATCCGGATGTATGCTCCCTTCTATCCCGCCTTCAGCAACGAGACCTTGACGACCTGCTTCGAATCATTCGAAATCGACCGCTCCGCCCGGTTGGACCAGATATCTCAGGGGGAAAGAAAGAAAGTGATCATCTCACTGGCCTTTTCAACCCATACTCCGTTACTTTTGATGGACGAACCGACCAACGGGCTGGACATTCCCTCAAAGGAAATCTTCCGGAAGTTGTTGGTTTCTTTTGCAGGCGAGGAACAGACAGTCATTATCTCCACCCACCAAATCCGTGATCTGGAAAGCCTGATTGATGCGGTTATAATACTGAATGATAAGAAAATTATCTTAAACAACACATTAGATGAAATCAGTGAGAAACTATTTTTTCGTCAGACAGAACCGGATGAAAAAGTCTTTTACCGAACATCTACGCCATTAGGAACGATAGGTGTAGGAAAAAATTGCAGGAATGAGGAGACCCCTGTCTCGTTGGAGCTATTGTTTAATGCGGCCATTTCACAGCCGGAAGCAATAAGCAGTTTGTTTACATCAAAAAGGTACCGGTATGAATAATTTCAGTTTTCAAAGAATCAAATTGCTGTTAAAGGCAGACTATACAGAGTATAAAATCTATCTTTATTACGCTTTAGGAGCTTTTGCTGCTATCATCAGCGTCGCGTTTATCATCATGAATATGGAAGATACGGAACGGGGCAAGTTACAAATACAATATTCTTTGTTTTGGTTGATGTTGTTTTCCTGTTCGACCTATTTTTGCCAGTATGTTGGAAGAAAAGTGCATGAATATAAAAACACATACCTGACACTACCGGCGCGGACATCTGAAAAATATGTCGTGATTCTGTTGGAAGGGTTTCTGCTGCTTTTGCTGCTATACTTGTTATTTACAGGCTGCATGCACTTCCCATTGTTGTTCGGGCTAAACTATCCGATTACAGGAAACAGCCTGCTGACAGGGAAGTTATCCCCTTTTGTCGCCATGTTTCTGATCGCCCTCATGTTCCTGGCCTATCTCTCGTTTTGTAAATATGCTTTTTTGGTCACGATAGGCGGATATATAGGAATTATGGCATCTTTTTATCTGTTCTTAGGCTGCTTTGGAGGGAGGCTGACTCACAATTTGCATCAGGCATCCTCCTTTTTTGAAATGACACCTTTTTCCTATACACTGGAATGGCTGGTACGATATCATCCAGCCTCGATGACTGTTGCCACTATCATTATATTGTATATCGGTTATCTTAAACTTAAAGAAAAAGAAGCTCGATGAATTTCAACAGTAATCAGTCTATATTCATTCAAATCGCCGAGAGGATTTGCGACCGTATCTTAAGCAAGGAATATCCGGCAGATACTCGTATTCCGTCCGTACGGGAAATTGCAGTGGAAATGGAAGTCAACCCCAATACCGCCATGCGCTCTTTCGAACGCTTGCAAGCGAACGGTATCATTTATAACAAGCGGGGAATAGGAAACTTCGTCTCTTCCGATGCCGGAGAGCGGATCCGAAAAATGCGACACGAGCACTTCATTAGTGAAGTACTGCCTGCCGTATTTGCAGAAATGCAATTATTAGATATCGGGTTTGATGAATTAGCAAATGCCTATACATCCTTTTATCAACCACATAAAAAAAAGAATCATGAAGAAAAGTAACCTCTTGTTCCTCTATCTTATGGTTGCACTATATATCTTTCCGTTTATTATCTGGGGAGTGAAGGAATCAACGTGCAAGAATCAGGCTTATACGGGTATTTATAAGGAACAGGCTTTTATCGATATCGAAAATCCTCAGCTCGAACCGGAAAACGTTCATATAGATACGAGGCAATCTTCTTATTTCCCTAAAGAAGATAAAATCGAGATACAGCGTCGCACATACCTCTATTATGCAGGCACCCGGCAATATTTACCGGAAATTTCTATACAAGGTGATACGGTCAAGATCGGAAAAGCTGTAGAAATGGGAAAAGAGGACGACACGGAACAACTGTCCTTGCACATTCATTTTATAGATTTAAAAGCAGTCAGGCTGAATGGGAAAATAATCTGGGAAAAAAAATAAAACTCTATTTATAACATCACTAAATCATTCTTATAATGAAACAAATCATTATGACAGCCCTTTTTATGCTCTTACCTGTAAGCATATTGGGACAACAAACGCATCAAATCAAAGGGATCGTAAAGAGCGGAGACGAGAATTTGCCGCTTGAGTTTGCAAATATTGTACTGCGGACTTCAGCCGACTCTACTTTTATCACAGGTACGAACAGCGATGAGAAAGGCCGTTTCAAACTGGATCAGGTAAAACAAGGCGACTACCAAGTTGCCATATCGTCATTAGGATACGAGACTGCCGTCATTTCCGTCCAAGGACTTAGCCAAAATATAGATCTCGGAACGATAGCGCTCCAATCTTCCTCGTATGCTATCAATGAAGTAACCGTGAAGGCATCTGCCGTACGTTCTTACTCTGACCGCCGGATCGCCTTTCCAACCGAACAGCAAAAACTAAGTTCCACAAACGGTATCAACTTGCTTGGCAGCATGATGCTGCCGAGGCTTCAAGTCAATCCGATAACCAACGAAGTCAAGGCTGACGAAGGTAATATCCAGTTCTGTATCAACGGTATCAAAGTCGAAGCCATCGACGTGCAAGCGTTGTCTCCGAAAGATATCATCCGGGTCGAATACCACGATAATCCGGGTGTCAGATACGGAAATGTCGCTGCCGTACTGGATTATATCGTCAAACGTGAAACGACGGGAGGAAGTGTCAATCTGAATCTCTCGAACTCTCCGGTCACTTCATTCGGAAACGACCAGGTTGCCATCCGCCTGAACCATAAAAAATCGGAATTCGGCCTGCAATATTCCACACGCTACCGTGACTTCAACGCTTCGAAAGAATCTGTGGAAAGTTACATCTTCGACAACGGCAACCAGATACAGCGCGTGCTGACCGGAATCCCGACATATGTAGGCGAAACGACTCATAATACCTCTCTCAACTACAGCTTGGTCGATCCCGATAAATACTATTTTAACGCCACACTCCGCTATTCGCTGACAAAAGAATCAAAGAAAGCGCATAATACGCTATTCGAGAAGAGTACCCCGGAACGGCTGACCGATGTCAGAAGCGGAGGGGAAAACACTTCCCATCTGCCCTCACTCGACCTCTATTACATGCGCACGCTGAAAAACAAACAGACAATAACAGCCAATGTCGTAGGAACTTATATCAATACAGACATGGACCGGTTCTATACCGAGACAGAAGACGGACAAACCCTTTCAGATGTCCTCTCCTATGTTGCCGGAAAGAAATATTCCTTGATCGGCGAAGGTATTTATGAGAAAATGTTCGAAGCCGGACGTTTGAGTAGCGGAATCAAGCATTCACAAGCATGGGCAGATAATACTTACACCGGAACAGTCGGTGGCAATACAGACATGAGGCAATCGGAAACCTACCTCTTTGCCGAATTCAGCGGAAAAGTGAAAAAGCTCAGCTATATGGGAGGTGTGGGAGTTGCCCGCTCCTGGTTCAGGCAACAAGGCGAAGACAGTTATCAATACTACTCATTCCATCCTAAAATCTCTTTGCAATACAACATGACGGACCGAATGTTCCTCCGTGTAGGAGGAAGTGCCGGAAACGCCTCTCCGTCCCTGTCCGAACTCAGCGCTATCGAGCAAATCGTAGACACCTTGCAGATCAGACGTGGAAATCCCAATCTGACTCCGCACATGAACTACAACACGTATCTGAACTACGAATATAAAAAAGGAATTTTTACCGGAGGAGCTAACTTCTATTATCGCTACAGCCCGGACATGATCATGGAAGAAACACTTTTGGAAAACGACAAGTTTATCCGCACATACGCCAACCAAAAAAGCTGGCAGAAGATCAGCGGAGACCTGAACGTGCGTTTCGGCCCGATCAAAAATATCCTGATGTTTAACCTGACCGGTGGCATCAACCATTTCATCAGTGAAGGCCACACATACCGGCATACATATACGAACCTGTATTACAGCGCGGCAGTAATGGCGATGTATAAGAAGTTTATGGCCATGTTCCAGATCGGAAGCCGCCGGGACAATTTTGTCGGCGAGACCTTGAATGGAGGTGAAAATATGCACCTGTTCATGCTTCGGTACAATCATGGCAAATTTACGGCAGGTGCCGGTATCATGCTTCCTTTCTCTTCCGAATACAAGCGGGAAGAGGAAAATAGGAACCGGTTTGCTTCCTACAACACGCAGGCGCTTTCGACATCTGCCTCCAGGATGCTATTGCTGACTTTCTCCTGGAATTTCGATTTCGGTCGCAAATACAAAGGTGGAAGTAAAAAACTCAATAACACGGATACCGACACAGGTATTGTCAAGGGTGACAAATAACCACAAAAAGAGAAGGAGGGTGTGTCGAAACTATCCTGTTCCCGCGCTTGACGCGAGATCGCATTAAAACCGGCCCTATAAAAATCTGATTGATAAGGTCTGTCCTTTTGCGACCCCGCATCAAGTGCGGGGACAAGGAGATTTCGACACAGCCCCTTCTTTCTATTTTATTATTTACTCTATCGGCCGTCACCATAGGGAGAAGGCATCGGCATCCCTTCCTTTATATATTCGTCATATACAACTGTCGGATGATCCTGCGGAGATGTGACATTATATTCCTCTTTGAAGTTATCGCGACGGAAGTTCTTCAATTTCAAATTTTCCGAACTATAAGTACGCAAAGTCTGCCTCTTATTCCCGGTTAATGAACTTTCCACGACTTCCGAATCCAAAATATTCATTTTAGGAGTGAGGGATGGCAAAAGTTTCTGTTCGAGTAAACCGCGATAGGCTCCGATGTATTCACACCAGACGGCATTTCCGCGCGTAAAAATACGATAGGTGTAATTGGACCATGCTGTCCGGATGTGGATTTCATGTTGCCAGATTTCAATACAGGCTTCTGACTCGTAGTTCGGGTCCTTGATCGTTACCCGCTCCAGTCCATGCATCTTTTCAAGGATTTTTGTTTGCCATTTGTCTGAATGCATTATTTCTGCAATAATCTCAGGCAATTTTTCCTTAATTTCAAACTGAATCTTCATCTTCGTGTGCCTGCCAGTCAGGACTTTTTAAGGTTGCCAGGTTCTGTTATTAATATAATGTCTCTGAATTAACAACAATAAATACACATGGTTTGTTTACAAAACAATCGTTTTTTGTACAGATCTCGTGCATTTTTGTTTCACAATATAATACTGTGCCATCATTTAGCGGCAGATTAACTACATATAAACGTCTATTTGTATCTTTCGTAAAAATAGTAGTAAAATATCATTTATCAAAGAAAATTCCTTTTTTTGATGTTCTATTTTTATTAGTGACACGCATATAGGAATTGAATTTTAAATACTACCTTTGCGATAGATAATAATAATCAGCTATTTTAGTGTATCAGGGTAAAAAGTATAACGTTAGCTTATGGAACTAATGCTAATCATAGAAACGATAATTTGTATCATTCTTCTATTACTTTTGGTCAGAAGTAACAGAAAGCAAACCTCATATAAAGCCAGGGAAGCTAAAATCATAGACTCTCAGCAATTTTGTCTGAATATATTGGACAACCTCCCCTTCCCCGTATTCGTCAAGGACATCAATGACGATTTCAGATATAAACTTTGGAACAAAGAAGCAGAAAGGAAGTCTGGGACAACCCGAGAAGAAATTCTGGGACACTCCGATTTTGAAATATACGGTAAAGAACGAGGTCGGAAATATCGCCAAATAGATGAGCAACTGGTAAAAAATAAAGTTGAATACCAAGCGGAGGACGATTATGTTACACCTGACGGGACAATACACAATACGATCGTAAACAAGTCTGTCATAACACTAGGAAACAATCACTGGCTCTTAGTTGTTCGCTGGGATATCACACAGATAAAAGAGTATGAGAAAAAACTGATCCAGGCTAAAGAGGAACTGGAAAATGCAATCAAAAACCAAAACCTGGTATTGAACAGCATCAATTTCGGACTTGTTTTCGTCGATAAAAACTATGTTGTCCAATGGGAGTCGACAGCCAACTTGCATGAGATCGCCAAAGGAAGGCATTATAGTGCCGGAAAAGTTTGTTATCAAACAGTGATGGGCCGTGGAGCACCTTGTTCGCAATGTGCTTTAAGTGAAGCGATAGAAAGAGGGAAGCCGGTACGCCATGAGCTGATCGAAAAAGACACTGTCATCGAAATCAGCGCCATTCCGGTTTATACAAATACCGGAGAAATACAAGGCGGTCTGATGAAGATCGAAGATATATCAGATAAAAAACGTATCGAGCGTCTACAATACGAAGTGAAGAAAGCTGATGAAGCCAACCGTTTGAAATCAGCCTTTCTGGCAAACATGAGCCATGAAATCCGCACACCTTTGAATGCCATCATAGGCTTTTCTAACCTATTAGTCGAAGCAAACGATCCGGAGGAGAAAAAGGAATTTGTCCATATCATCACTTCTAACAACGAACTGTTGCTGCAACTGATAAACGATATTATCGATATGGCCAAAATAGAATCCGGGACCCTCGACTTCACCTATTCCGACACGGATATCAATCAGTTGATGGAAGATCTTTGTCAGCAAATGAAAATGAAAAACACAAGACCAGATTCTGTTAAAATCGAATTCGTGCAAAGACAATCCGAATGTATCATCAATACGGATAGTAACCGTATCATGCAAATCATGATCAATTTCATGACCAACGCCATGAAATTTACCGAACAAGGCAGTATTACCTTCGGTTATAAAAAATCTGAAAAAGACATCTACTTTTTTGTAAGAGATACAGGAATCGGAATTCCATCAGACAAGAAAGAGCAGATATTTGACCGCTTCGTCAAATTGAACACTTTCGCGCAAGGGACAGGACTTGGACTACCTATATGTGCCATGATTGTCGACAAATTCGGAGGAACAATCGGTGTAGATTCCCAACAAGGTGAAGGGGCGACTTTTTGGTTCCGCTTGCCCCTCTGAAATAAATCCGATTTTTTTTATACATTTGTCCTCATTAATAGGATTAGTCAATGCTTAAATATATTATTGTATTTGCGGGAGCCTCTTTGCTTACGATTTCTTTGCCGGCAAAGGCGCAGGAGCAACGCGATATCGTTGCGCTCTCCTCTGAAGAAATAATGACTCCTTCAGATACCGTGTCCCGAAAGGAAACTGTCATCGTAGACGGAGTGAAATTGAACGAAAAGCAGTTGAAACGCTACTACCGTCAATTGCGTAAAGATTCCATCCGGGCCCACAAAAATGTATGGTGGTCCGTATTAGGGGGGCCTTCCTATACGCCGGAAGCTTCGTTCGGTGTGGGCGGTGCTGTCCTTGCCAGCTTCCGGATGAATAAGCAGGACACGATTTCCCAACGCTCCTTCCTTCCTGCCGGTTTGAACCTGTCTATAAACGGAACCATTGTCGTAGCGGGTGCTGGAACATTTTTCTTCAATGAGAACCGTTTCCGTATCTATATGAATTATGGTTATCGGAACGAGCCTTCGCACTATTACGGGAAAGGATTTGAAAAGGCGGAGACGATCGAGAGGGGAGATTCCACCACCCGGTTTCATCGAAGCTATTTTCAATTGTATCCTCGATTCGTATGGGAAGTCCGTCCGCATTTCTATTTAGGCGGCCTGTTTGACCTGAACTACACAAAGGTTTCGGATGTTAATCCGGTAATGGAAAAAGACCCCTATTTTCAACAATTCAAAAGAAAATACTTCAATGTCGGCATAGGTGGACTTATCCAATATGACACTCGTGATGATGTGGCGACACCTACGCGTGGTATGTTGTTAGGAGCCAATTTCAAACTATTCGGTAAATATTTAGGAGGAGCTTATAATTATGAGATTATCGAGCTTGAATACCGACAGTTTAAAAACATATTCCGTCCGCGTAGTACACTTGCCTGGATTGCCAAAAGCCAGATTGGTTTAGGGGATGTTCCTTTTACGGAACTTCCGACTTTCGGTTCTCCCTTCGACCTTCGTGGTTATTATATGGGCAAGTACCGGGACAAGTCGATGGCGTACGGAATCGTTGAGTACCGTCATATGTTCGGCTCCCCGGCCAAATACAAAAGCGGGAACTTTTGGGCAAAATGTGGTTTTGTAGCATGGGTCGGGACCGGAACGATCGGGGAAACTCCTTTTGACTGGAATAAATGGAAACTTAATTTCGGAGCCGGCCTCCGCTTTCAGATGCAGCCGGGAAAGAACTTCAGACTGGATATAGGGAAAGAACCCGGACAGCCGGGCATGCAGGTCTATATGAATATGACAGAGGCTTTTTAAGAAGGAAGATAAGCTACCTTACTAATAAACACAATTTAAGGGTGGGTCAAATTGATATTACCGGACGCGGATGACGCAGAATACCGATATTTGACACACCCTCAAAAAATAGTGATATCAGAATGACATTCGCATCATAAACCGAACACCTTTCGTCTGGATACCCGGATGATCGCGATAGTTCAAACGCCAAACGTAATCAAGACGAAGGAACTTAAAGATGTTTTCAATGCCGACACTGGCTTCCATATAAGGAGCTTTGCCCAATGTGTACGAACCGTCAGGGAAAAGATACAGGCCGTCTCCCCCATTCATCGGATTGTTCTTATCGGTCAGATGTCCCCATAAGCCACGAAAACAAAAGACTTCCCTCCATTTCAACTTCTTGACAAGCGGCAGACGATTCAACAAGTTTCCGTTCATATAATATGTCAAATCCCAGGAGGCATATTCGTCACTGATGAACTCCATCGCGTTCATATTCGTATAAGATTCTGGCTGGATCGTGTACGAAAGGTTTGCATTCGGAAGGATCAACAAAGGATATGGCACCTTGTTCCATACTTTTCCCGCTTTCGTGATAAGATCGATATAACCGAAAGCCGAGAACCAAAAACGCTTCTGAATACCAATATCCGTACGGTGATAATCATAAGACGAACCCAACAAATCTTTCTTTGCCATCACATGACTGAAGTTGAAGATCAGCGCATCGAAAGTAATCGGATAGCGAAGGTTACGTGTCTGGTAGAACTTTTCATCTTTAGCATAACGGAACTTCAACTCCAACTCTGTCATATCATAGCTTTTAACCGGGCTAATGGTTCCATCCGGCCCGATCCGGTCAAACACAGCATATTCAGTTGCATATTCGCGACGGTTACGGACGACAGCCCCATAGGCCAGACCATTATAATGTTCATGGTAGTAGGTCAGTTCGGCTTGCCGCAGATAAGTGGCCCGCGTATCTTTCTGACGTTTCCAGGCCAAAAACATATTATCCTTGCTGGCGTACATATATTGCTGACCTAACTGGTTGATATCGTACATATATTCCAGGCGGATCGAGTTCAGCGGGAACTCCTTACGGTATTCTTTACGATCATTGAACGAATACTCGACAAGAGCATCATATTTCAGTTTTTCATCTTTTGTCCCATACGCCATATATCCGTCAAAAAACAAATTTTTGCTAAATGCCGTCGTTGTTGTCCCACCCACACGGAAACGGGCTCCTTCGATCGCATTACCGCTGATAGCCGTATTCATGGGCCCGAATTCAAACTTACTTTTCAGCGGGTCCTTATTAGTCGGGATATAACCGGATACAAGAACCGATACGACTTTCTCCGTTATATAAAAGAGCGGAACAGAACGGAATTTAGCCATCAGCTTTTCGACCGAATTCGGATTCTTCTTTATCGCCTCTTCCGGTCGGTTACTTGTCCAGAAATCCTCCGACTGCTGATAGGCATCCTTTAACGTGATGACGGGTGCGCTCTCCTTAAACACAAGCGCCCGTTCGGCATCAGGTTCATCAAAAGAATGGTTGCTGTAGATATTCAATCGCCGTGCATACATACCTTTCGATTTCTCACTCAATTTAAAATTAACATTGATGTCGTCCTTCGTAATGATCCGGGTACTGTCGGGCGTACGTTCGAAAGTCTGTTCGATCGTCATTCCGGAAACAAAGTTCAGGTTGATGTCTTTAGGGACATTCAGGATAGCCTTCTGTACAAAGAATGTAGAATCGAGTGTAACAAACAGATGGCCGGTGAAACCGAATGTTTCCGAATTGAAAGGGACAAACCCCAGATCAACACATTTCTGTCCGTTCACATTCAACGTATCGAGCAAGTAATATTTGTAATAATTCGGTCCGATAGTAGACAGCGGACTGACAAACCGCTGTAAAAACAAAGGAATGTCATTCTTGAAGATATCGACTTCCCGGAAAACCTCATTCAAAAACTGCTGGATACCATCGCGCGAGAATATCTCATCTACACCGGATGATTTGTTCCCTTTCACAAGACGCTTCTCCGACTTCGGATCTTTACGGTAATAGACAGATTCCACCTTCTCCTTTTCCGACACCGGAAGAATAGTCGTACCGACATCAAGCGTATCGACAAAATCGATCAAGAAATCGAATTTGCCCGGCTTTCCGTTCTTTTTAGGTTTGGGATGATAATCATTCATCGCAAAGACCATCTTCTCATATTGATCGTATTGGAAATAATCGTGGTTACGCGGATCATTGCTTTCACGCGAGGCAATGACCTGCTTCACGAACTTAACGGCCGGGTTCTCTTTCTTACTATATTTCTCCTTCTTGGGCTTTACGACGACTTCATTCAACGTGATCCCGTTCGGAGCCAATTTTATTTTCAGATTATTCGTTTTACCCGGAATGACCTTCACTTCTTTCGTATCATATCCTAAATAAGACACTTCCAGATTCTTGACACCGGTCGATGCGGAAAATGAAAAGTTTCCATCCCCGTCAGTCGCTGTACCTATTGTCGTCCCTTTAAATATAAGGGAAACGTAGGGCAGCCCCTCCCCTGTAATCGAATCGGTTACTATTCCCTTTATAATCGTATTCTGTCCGTTTGCTATCCATACCGTAAACAAGGATGCCAGCAAAAAAACAATCTTCTTCCCCATCACAACTTCTTATCCTTTTATTTTTACTTTATCCCTAAATAAAACGCTGCAAAAGTATAACAGATTCTTTTTATAGAGTGTTCCAAAACACGCACATTATATTCCAATTACAAAAAATCTTCCTACCTTTGTCTCCTGAAAGGGGTGCCATACTGTTAACGGGCTGAGATCATACCCTCATGAACCTGATGCGGGTAATGCCGCCGTAGGAAAGAACAGACAAGGCTTTTTCCCTCCTTTTGTATGTAAAAATGAAAATAAACACGACGTTTCGCTATCCAGTGGCACTGACTATTGCCGGTTCAGACAGTGGTGGTGGTGCCGGAATACAAGCGGATCTGAAAACATTTTCGGCCTTAGGAGTCTTCGGGGCCTCAGCCATTACATCGATCACGGCCCAGAACACACAGGGGGTAAGAGGAATACAAGCTATTTCCCCGGAGATCGTCGAAGGACAAATTCATGCCGTATTCGAGGACTTGACAGTCGATGCCGTCAAGATCGGGATGCTGCATAACCGGGAGGCAGCCCGGATCGTAGCCTGCTCGATCGACCGTTTCTGTCCGTCGAAAATCATTCTCGATCCGGTTATGATCTCGACAAGTGGCAGCAAGCTGATAGAAGATGAAACCATCGAAGTCATTGTGAAAGAACTTTTTCACCGCGTCACACTGATTACCCCGAATATTGACGAAGCTGCTTTTCTTTCCGGTATGCCGATACGCAACGAGGAAGAAATGGAAATGGCCGCACAAAAGCTGTTGGCTTTGGGATGCCGGTCCGTATTGATGAAAGGCGGCCACTTGGAAGGTAAAGAAATGGCCGATATCCTGTTCACACACGATGAAGCTCCTCTCCGACTGGCTGTACCGACCATCCAGACTCAAAATACACATGGCACAGGTTGCACGCTCTCGTCTGCCATCGCCGCCTATATGGCTTTAGGAAAAGAACTGCCGGATGCCGTACGTGCGGCAAAAGATTACATAACGGCAGCCCTTCGTGCCGGGGCCGATGTAAAGACAGGACATGGACACGGACCTCTCGATCATTTCTTTGATCCGGTTCCCCTCATAAAAATAGAAGTATGAAAAAGCTGATCGTCATTACTTCTCCCCGTTTTTTTCAAGGAGAAGATACCGTCCTTTCGCATCTGTTTGATGAAGGAATGCAACGTCTTCATCTGCGTAAACCGGATAGCGAAGCAAATGAATTGCGCAAGTTGCTGGATCGGATTCCGGCTATCTACTATCCGAAAATCGTACTTCATGACTGTTTCGGACTGGCAGTAGAATATGGCCTGGGCGGAGTACACCTGAACAGACGCAACAACCAGATACCGGACGGTTTTACAGGCACAATCAGCCGCTCATGCCATTCGATCGGAGAACTCGAACAGTTCGGGGAGCTCGACTATCTGTTCCTAAGTCCTATTTTTCAAAGTATATCCAAAGAAGGCTATGGGAATGGTTTTGAGCCGGAAACACTCAGGCAAGCATCCGATACCGGGACTATCAATGATAAAGTCATAGCCTTAGGAGGCATAGACCAGACGACCCTTCCGCTTCTGAGCCCTTTCCGCTTCGGGGGAGCCGCCGTTTTGGGAGCACTTTGGGGAAACCACCCTTCGGTGGATAAAGAGGATTCTATTATCACACAATATAAAAAGCTACAAGCATGGAATTAGATGATTTCTTATATACAAGTGCAGGCAGAGGAAGATATGCCTGTTTTACCGGTACTAACCGGTTGATGTTCATCACACACCGTACGGACAAATACACAGAGCTGGATGAGGTCAAGATGGTGACCAAAGGCGGTTGTACCTGGGTACAACTCCGCATGAAAGAGAATTTGAATTTGGAAGTTGCCAAGGCAGTTGCACATTTTACCATGTTCGACTGCGACACAGATTGTGCTTGTTGCCTGGACGACGATCTGGAAATGGCTTTCAAGGCCGGCATCCATTGTGTCCATTTAGGCAAAAACGACATGCCGGTCTCCGAAGCCTGGCGCCGTATCATCGAAAAAGGGAAAGAGGATCTTTTCCTTGTGGGGGCAACAGCCAACACGTTCGAAGATATCCTGAAAGCAGACCGGGAAGGAGCTTCCTACATCGGCCTGGGCCCTTATCGCTATACCGAGACCAAAAAGAACCTGAGTCCGGTGCTGGGCTTGGAAGGATATCGAAAAATCATGGAACAATGCAGAGAAGCTGGCCTTGAAATTCCTATCTTTGCCATCGGAGGGATCGAGTTTGAAGACATTGCTCCGTTGATGGAAACAGGGATAGAAGGCATCGCTGTTTCCGGAGCGATCATCAACGCCGAAGATCCGGTCGAAGAGACACGCCGTTTCATCCGGGAGATTAACAAGCATAAACCGGACCCTTGCAGGGACGATTCTGAAATATAAAAATAAACAATATAATTATGGCAAATAAGAACAGAATACGCATCACGTATCCTTCATCGGAAAAGATCTACATACCCGGCAAGATACATAAGATAAACGTGGGTATGCGAAAGATCAAAATACTGGATACCGTCACACGCGATGAAGACGGAGAGTTGATCCACAAAAAGAACAATCCCGTCATCGTGTATGATACCAGCGGGCCCTATTCGGATCCGAAAATCCCGGTCAATACGCAAAACGGCATTCCCCGTATCCGCGAATCTTGGTATGCAGGACGCAAAGACCTGATCCGCCTGGAAGAACTGACTTCCGATTATGGCCGGCAACGCCTTGCCGATTCTTCGCTGGATCATATCCGCTTCCCGAAACATCACCTGCCCTATCGTGCTAAAGCGGGGAAAAACATCACCCAGCTGTATTATGCGAAACGGCGTATCATCACTCCGGAAATGGAATATGTTGCCATCCGCGAAAACCAGCAGATCGAGGCGTTAGGGTTGAAATCATATATCACTCCCGAATTTGTCCGTAAAGAAATTGCTGCCGGGCGTGCCATCATCCCGGCAAATATCAACCATCCCGAAGCCGAACCGATGATTATCGGCCGGAAATTCCTGGTGAAGATCAACACCAATATCGGCAACTCCGCCCTCTCGTCCGGTATAGACGAAGAGATCGAAAAGGCCGTATGGAGCTGCAAATGGGGAGGCGACACCTTAATGGACCTTTCGACGGGAGACAATATCCATGAAACCCGCGAATGGATCATCCGTAACTGTCCGGTTCCGATGGGGACAGTTCCCATCTACCAGGCTTTGGAAAAAGTAAACGGAAAGATAGAAGACCTGAGTTGGGAAATCTATCGTGACACACTGATCGAGCAGGCGGAACAGGGAGTCGACTATTTCACTATCCACGCCGGCTTGCTTAAAAAGCATATCGAACTGACACAAACGCGTTTGACCGGTATCGTCTCACGAGGTGGTTCAATCATGGCCAAGTGGATGCAGATCCACAATGAAGAGAATTTCCTGTATACGCATTTCTCCGAGATATGCGAGATATTGAAAATGTACGACATCGCCGTTTCGATCGGCGACGGGCTCCGTCCGGGTTCCATCTATGATGCGAACGATGCCGCCCAGTTTGCCGAACTGCATACGATGGGCGAGCTGACCCAGATTGCCTGGGATCAGTTCGTGCAGGTCATCATCGAAGGTCCGGGCCATGTCCCGATGAATAAGATACAGGAGAACATGAAAGAACAGCAGTATGCTTGCCATAATGCCCCGTTCTACACATTAGGCCCGCTGACAACAGATATCGCTCCGGGCTACGACCATATCACATCGGCTATCGGAGCTGCCCAGATTGCCTGGCACGGCACGGCGATGATCTGTTACGTCACCCCGAAAGAACATCTCGGCCTGCCGGATAAAGAAGATGTCCGCACTGGTGTCGTCGCCTATAAGATCGCTGCCCACGCCGCCGACTTGGCAAAAGGACATCCCGGAGCACAAGTCCGTGACAATGCCTTGAGCAAAGCCCGCTTTGAGTTCCGCTGGAAAGACCAGTTCAACCTGTCTCTCGATCCGGAACGCGCCTTACAATATTATAAGGATAGTGCCGTGACGGATGGCGAATATTGTACGATGTGCGGCCCTAACTTCTGCGCCATGCGGTTGAGCAAGGATTTGCATAAGGAAAACTGCGATATCTAAAGATCACTCCTCTTGTGCTGTGGCGAGGATATATACGCGATGCGTCTTATATCCCTGCCGCTGCACAAGTTCCGCTTCCTCAAACTTCTTGAAATCGTTTTTCGCCACATAATACGTGCATCCCACGAACCTTTGATAATCGGTCAGGTTTATAAACCGGTGCATTTCCAGATAAGCCATCAGCTTGGCTTTGCGTCCATCATAATCAAGCTTCGACACGTTCGTCCGCTTCACTTTCTGAGGCTGGCTTTCCCGTACCTGTTTTTTCAGTTTCTTCGCGCAACGGAAATTCACGCCGTCCACCCTCACTTTATATATCTCCTCTCCTTTCTCATTCACACCGTCTTTAAAGGTTTTCAAAGCGGGCGAGAAAAACCCCAGTCCGTCCAATTCTACACAGGAACCGTACGACAGTTCCCTCCCTACATATTTTGACAAAGCATCCAAAACCCCTTTGATGTCGGCCGAGTTGACCGAACAGCACTCATTGATAAACGAGCAGATCTCATCCATCTTCTTCGTCTCTTTACTGATCAGCCGGGCATACGCACGTTTTCCGTTTGCTCCTTGTTCATTTTTTGCCGGCACCTGGTAAATACCGAATTGCACCCGTTTCATTTCTTCTTTCCAATTTGATTGATACTAAAATCCCATCTATCGCTTGTCGCCATCCAATGTCATCAGTGTTTCCTGACCATGTATCCGATATCAGATGCCAGTGTAATTTGTTTCTGACAATGTCGTGTATGTTTTCGACATTGTCGAAAATATCTTTGACGTTGTCGTATATATACACGACATTGTCGAAAACAAATTGTACTGGCATCAAATATACAAAATATAAGGTGGAACAACAAGTTTCTCTTCATCAAAAGGACGAAAGAGACGAAGGGACTATTTCCGCAAGAGGCGGTTTCTATTTGCCTTATAGGATTCCAACTCCTTCCTGCTCCGGCTCAAAGTGACCAGATAGACACCGCCAAAGATGAAGACCACGGCTATGCCCTTGATGAAATTGAAAGAGTCCATGCCCCAGCAGACGGCAACGATGCAGGCTACAAGCGGCTGGATATAGTTGTACATGCCCGCCACGGTGGGACGGAGATTCTTCTGCCCTACTACAATCAGCATATAGCTGATGAAGGTGGCTCCCACCACAATAAAGGACAAGCCACCCAATTCAGGAAGATGCAGGCTGCTCCAGTCCGTACGCATCAGGCTGTTGGCAGAAAATGGCAGGATGCATATGAACGAGTAGGTGAACATCCATTTCATAATGGTCACCAGCGAATATTTGTTCACGAAATCCTTATATAATACAATGTAGAGGGCATAGCAGAACTGTGCCAGCAACACCAGCAAATCGCCCCATATCATTGTGCCGCCTGCGGTTGTTGCCGATGTTCCTTGCCCGTTTTGCCCGTTTCCAAGTATCAGTAACAACGCACCGCTCGCTCCGGCCGCAATGCCCAACACTTTCTTACCGGTAATGGGCTCTTTCAGTATCAATGCAGCCAGTACCATAGCCCATAGAGGCATACTGGTAGTAATAATGGAGGCATCACCGGGTGAGCTTAGACTGACACCGAATATGAAACAACCTTGATTGAATACAATACCTAAAAGGGAGGCTACGAACAGGCTTGCCAAATCCTTATGGTTGACATGTTCCGGTTTTTGAAAAAAAGAAGTTATCCAGAAGAGCACCATCGCGCCCCCGATACGCAAATCGGTTACGACAAGAGGCGTAACAGCTCCTCCCAACATGATAAATTTGGATATGGGAGACATCAGCCCCCACATGGCATTTGCCCCGAACATGGCGGCATGTCCTTTCCAACAAATCTTTTCCATATTGCTATTGTTATGTCTTTAATAAGAAGTCCAACCTCCGTCTGCGACAAATCATGCTTGGAGGCGGCATAGGTTGTCCCTCTGTTTTTTGTGCAAAGTTAGATGTCATGGGTATGAAGATTATTGTATTTTTGCACCATAAACATGGAAAAATAAACTATGTGGAAAGAAAATCTATATCAGCCGGTTGAAATACTTTTAAGGGAGCACGATACATTTCCGATTGGAGAGCACCAGCATTCCTTTTTCGAAATGGCTTATATTCTGGAAGGTACTGAAAGTTTTGTTGTCAATTCCGTAAATGGCGGGAAAGAACATCATAACTATTGTGCCGCCGACTTATGCCTGATACCGCCCAATAGAGTTCATCTGTTTCGGATCTGTTCACATAGCCGTTATTTGTTTATCCGGTTCACGGAGAATTATGTAACCGATTATATAAACAGATATGCTGAAGGGGCTCTCGACATACAAGCCAGATACTGTATCTGGTTTCAACAGAGTGATGCGGAAATGCTTCACAGTTTGATTGGGCTTATTGTCAGGGAGGTATCTGAAAAGAAAATGATGTCGGACTATCTGCTGAACTGCTACGTGAACAGTGTCATTGTGCTTGCTGTAAGAAATCTTTCCACATCGGCCCCGGAGCATGACAATGCGGACAGTAGCAAGGCACAGTATATGCTAAAATATATCAGGCAGCATATCCACCAGCCCGAACTCCTGAAATTGAATATTGTAGCTGAAAAATTTCACCTTTCCCCCACTTATGCAGGCCGTTTCTTTAAACGGAATTTTGGAGAGGATTTCAAACAGTACATCCAAAAAAGCAGGTTGAAAACGGTGGAAGATATGCTTGTCGGCACTCAAATGAGCATTAAAGAGATTTCAAACAGAATGGGCTATACCGACCCGTGCTACTTGAACAAGTTGTTTCAGCAATATCATAATATGACTCCTTTGCAATATAGAAAGAAGTATTGCGGTACACATTCACCTATTAGTGAAGAAAAATGATTATTATGTCGGTAACAAGATGAATGCTAAAGGAAGAATCATAAGTATTTTTTCTTAATCAATTATTACATAGTTATTTATAAGTTAATTTAAATTTCTGTATTCATTCGGCGAACATCCCACGACACGTTTGAAAGCCTTGCTGAAATACTGAGGATATTGATACCCTAAAGCATAAGCCACATCACTGACAGATTTTGTAGGATCGGCAAGCAGCTCTTTTGCTGTATCCATTGTTTTTGCCAATATATATTCTTGTGCAGATAAACCGGTCTCTTTTTTTATCAAATCTCCGAAATAATTCGCAGATAGATGCAACTGGTCAGCACAATAAGCAACGGTCGGTGTACCGAATTTAGAGGGTTTATCCGAAGTGAAATTGAAAATCCTGCTAATCCGGATGAACCCGATACTCCGTCCGGGAACGGCAATATGCTTGTGGTTTACTTTTCCGCCGAGGGGCACACCGGGGCCGTAGCGGAACGCATCGTGGAACTTACGGGTGCTGACATCCATCGGATTGAGGCTGTCGAACCGTATGCCGCAAATCCTTATGATGACAGCGACCGCATCCAGCGTGAAGCCTACAACGACCTGCGTCCCGGAGTAGCGAACCTGCTTGATGAGGAAACGATTGCGAAATACGATACGATTTTCGTCGGTTCGCCTTGCTGGTGGCATCAACCCGCGATGGTGGTTTGTACGTTCCTCGAAGCATATTCCCGAAACACTTCCCGAAGACCTCGATGCGGATGACATTACGACGCCGGGACGTCCCGACGATGCGGGTATCGATATGCCGGGCAGTGCAAACGGTACGGAAGGCTGGCTGCGTCGAATTGGAGTTATTGAATAGACATATAAAACAAGTAAAGGCTGAAAAGAATCGGAATGGCCGAATAAGTGATAACGGTTCAAACCTGTTCAATGCGTTAGGATGTGTATTCTATGTTTTTTATGCAAGTAAAACACAGAATACACACCCTAACACTTGCTTATGTAAGATTATACCAGGGCGCAAAATCCCTGCTTGTTGAACTGATAATACATTTCTATGCGCTCCGGCATATCATTCTCAAGCAACAAAAGTAACTCCTTGGCAAATTCGAGCGTTGCCGAACCGTTGGCAGTCACGATGTTTTTATCTCCAATCGCTTGTACATGGACATATCCTGTATGATTCGTGTAGTTCTCTCCGCCCCACAGTTTCAGCTGATCAATGCCATTGCCTGTGTGTTTGACATCATTCAGGAAACCATGTTTCGCCATGAACGACGCGGCATTGCAGATAGCTCCGACAATTTTTCCATTCTCAACGGCTTGGCGCACAATAGGCACTACTTTATCGGCAATGGGCGTTACCCAACCAAAGCCGCCGATCAGCACGAGTGCCGCATAATCATCGGGTATCGTGTCAAACGAATAATCGGGCATGATCCGAAAGCCGCCGATAGACTTGATCGGATCCAAAGTGGAAGCCACAAATTTATTGATGTATTTCGGATTTTCTTTCAGGGAAAATTCATCAGAGGCTATTGCCTCCGCAAGGTAAACCATTTCGTGCTCTGCAAAGTCGGGAAGCAGGATGTAGAGGATTTCGTTACTCATCGTTTGTTCTGTTTTATTTAATTTATGTGTAATTTACTTGGGGAGGTTTACATGGGCAAACTCGCCGTTTATCCAGATTGTCGCTTCTGTGCCGATAAAACGGATAAGTACATAGTTCGGGTCAGCCGGACCTCCGGGGAAATAATTGATGAAGTATTCCTGCCACATCTGTTTGCGTGTCTCGTCGTCGGTAATGATTTCAACAGTTCCACGCAATGCGACGCTGTCGCCATAAAACGAATAGGAAAGCCCTGCTTTGGGATTGAGATTGAAATCCGCCACTTTTTCAGAGCCTTTAGCGGTGACTACCCATACCTCATTGCATCCTGCCGAGTAAATCTTATCCAAGGGTACGGGACGAGGAAAGCCGTCGGCATTGATCGATACCAACGTTACTTCTTTGCACTGTGAAAGAAGATGCGCGGCCTTTTCAGTCAAGCTTCGTTCATCTTTCTGCTTCCAGCGTTTGAGCGTTGGAAAGAATTGCCGCATCTGCTCCTTTGCTTGTTGGGGTGTCAAATTCCAGCCCGCTTCCTTGTTTATCTGATCGGTAAATTGCGTGCAGAACTCTATCATCTGGCTCATGTTAAAGTCTTGGGTGAATTTCCCCTCCTTGTAGCAATAGATGCAGTAGTCCTCATTAGGATTACCATCGGCATTCGTCCCTTTGTTGGAATTATTAAGAGGCATACCGCAACTCTGACAAAATTTTTGTACCATGTTTCTTTATTGTTTTTTGCCTGTCAATCCGTATACAGGCAGGTTTTAAATACAAAAATAGATAAAAATCCGCTCTCCCGCAAGATGGCTATCTCCTCCCCCACTTGGCAGCAACTTTCAGGTGTTCAAATAATGGTTTGTTTCTGAAAAATCAACGCACTAATAGTATATAGTATAGAACAATAGAATTACCTTTATAAATCAATTCAATAGTTTATATTCATTCGGAGATATTCCTGTTATCTTCTTGAAAAGAAAGCCGAAATATTGTACCGAAGGAAATCCGAGTTCATACACTATTTGAGAAAGGGATTCTTCTGAGGAACGTAGTTTCTCTTTTGCTATTTCGATACGCAGAAGTTGGATATGGCAATTGTGCGTATGTCCAAGTTGCAGTTCAAGCAAATCGTTGAAGTAGGCTTCCGATAAATGAAGCTGTTCGGCACAATAGGCAGATGTAAGCGACTCTTGTGCCAGTCGCCCTTCTCCAATATATTGTTTGACGAGTTTTTCGTATTGTCGTATCAGCAGTTCATTGTTCAATTCACGGACAATGAACTGCCGCTCGTAAAAACGGGTGGTATAATCCAACAAACGGGTGATATGTCGTGTCAGAATAGTACATTTGTAAGAGTCCGTACCATGATGAAGTTCCCTGCGAATATCATCGACACAGGAAGAAAGTATCTGTTTCTCTTTTAGTGATATATGCAACGCTTCTTTGAGTGCATATGAAAAGAACGTGTATTCTTCGATCGTTTTTTCAAGTATTCTGCCCTTGAACAGGTCGGGATGAAATGCAACCGTCCATAGGCAAGGTGCAGGAATTTCCATACAGAGGGTATCCGGACGATAACCGATGAGCGTTCCATCGCAGTAGTCGCAATGCAGCCGGCCATACTTTGTGCAGGCTACAATAAGCAAGTCCGTCAATATCAGACAATAGTATCCCGACCGAAACAAGCTCGGAAGAATCACACGAGAATCGTCAGTGTCAGCGATATAAAGTCCGGGAAATAACAGTTCGTTCATAACTTGCTATATAAAGACTAATTTTGAGAACGAAATTCATTGGGCGTACAACCTGTCACCCGTTTGAACATCCGGCTTAGATGCTGCGGATATTGGAATCCCAATCCATAAGCAATCTCGCTCGTCGTCTTGTCCGTACCAAGCAAGGCTTCTTTAGCCCGCTCGATCAGTTTGTTCTGAATATATTCCGAAGCGGTCTGCCCTGTCTGTTTCCTGATCATATCTCCAAAATAATTCGCAGACAGAAATACTTTGTCGGCAAAATATTTGACAGTCGGTAATCCCTCGTGCATCGGGGCATCGCTGTCGAAATACTCGTCTAACAGTCGCTCGAAACGGACGACAATATCTTTGTTTACCTCTTCACGGGTAGTAAACTGCCGTTCATAGAAGCGCATACAGTAGTCGAGCAACAGTCCGATATTGGCACAAATCAACCGGCGGCTGTGCTTGTCGATACTATGCTTCAATTCTGCCTCTATTTTATGCAGGCAGTCCATTACGGTTTCACGTTCTTCCTCTGAAAGATGCAACGCCTCGCGGGTTTCATAAGAGAAGAATGAGTAGTTCTTAATTTCCTGACCGAGTGCTGTGCCCCGAATCAAGTCGGGATGGAACAGAATGCCGTGAGCTTTCGGCTGCACATTTTTCAGCATCTCGGTCTCCGCGACCTGACCGGGAGCGAAGCTGACAATCGTACCGTCCTGATAGTCGTAACTCTGACGTCCGTATAGGATGTTCCCGCAGTAGGTATCTTTCAGATAAAGGGCATATACACCATAGTTGACCTTGAAGTGTTCCGGCCACTGCGTCGCCTTCGACAAATCAATTACACTCACTAACGGATGCCGTGTTTCGAGTCCGAACAGTTTGTTGTATTTATCTATTTCATCGAGTTTTATAACTTCTTCCATAAGCGTTTATTTTAATTCTTTCGAGCAAAAGTAATTCATTTGATTCGAATTACATACAGCTCTATGTAGAATCGAGGATTCGGGTATGAATATCCGTAAATCGTATACAAACCGGCTTATCCGATCACGGTAAATTTGCAATCAGAAAATAAACAATGAAAAATAGAAAATTATGGATTGCAGAAATTTCTTAAGGACGGCATCGAGTTTTGCACTACTCGCAGCCGGTGCTACAACAGGTATTTTCCGTGTATTTGCTGAAACTCCTCCATCCTCTCTGACGGAAGAGATCACCGACAAGTGCCAGGATACGGACAAGCAGCCGGGCATGTGTGCCAAAGAGCCGATGACGGCTGATGGTATCGTGCGGCTGTCGAAAATAGAGGTTTATCTGCAATATCTCGACGAGTATATAAACTATGCGACTGAGGTGGGCGAAATCTCTCTGCGCACTGAACCAGGCGTGCTGACGATGTATGCGATTGGTGAAAAGGAGAATCCTTGCAAGGTAACGATTCTCGAAACGTATGCAAGCCGTAAGGCATACGAGAAGCATATCGCTTCGGAACACTTCCAGAAGTATAAGCTGGGAACGTTGCATATGGTCAAATCGTTGGTATTGTCAGACCAGACACCGCTTAATCCGGCCAACAAGCTCTATAACTTCATAAAATAAAATAATCATGAACAAGATTCTTCTAATTTCAGTATTCAGTATTTTAACACTCAATGTTATGGCACAGGAAAAAATAGTACAGACAGCAGGGCGTACCCAACTCGGTGAGTTCGCCCCCAAATTTGCGGAACTCAACGATGATGTCCTCTTCGGCGAAGTATGGAGCCGCACCGATAAATTAGGTCTGCGTGACCGCAGTTTAGTAACGATTACCTCCCTTATCAGTCAAGGTATCACGGACAATTCGCTCGTGTTCCATCTCCAGTCGGCAAAGAAAAATGGTATTACCCGCACCGAGATCGCTGAAATCATTACCCATATCGGTTTCTACGCGGGTTGGCCGAAGGCTTGGGCAGCGTTCAACCTCGCCAAAGGTGTATGGGCGGAAGATACGGCAGGTGAAGATGCCAAAGCAGCTTTCCAGCGGGAGATGATTTTCCCTATCGGTAAACCGAATACGGCATACGCACAGTACTTCATCGGTAACAGTTACCTTGCACCCATTTCAGGCGAGCAGGTGTCGATAGCAAACGTCACTTTCGAACCTCGCTGCCGTAACAACTGGCATATCCACAAAGCGACAAAAGGCGGCGGGCAGATACTTATCGGTGTAGCCGGACGAGGTTGGTATCAGGAAGAAGGTAAGCCGGCGGTAGAGATTCTACCCGGTACGGTCATCCACATTCCGGCTAACGTGAAGCATTGGCACGGAGCGGCTGCAGATAGCTGGTTCGCCCATCTGGCTTTCGAGATTACGGGAGAAAAGACATCCAACGAATGGCTCGAACCGGTTACGGACGAGGAGTATGACAAACTTAAATAAGATCGACCAATATGGAGCACAAAGAAAAGAGCATGACAACAGATGCATTCAAAGAATATGTCAAGACTCGCAGGGCACTCGATACAGAGGAGATACACCGCTTTATGGACGATATGAGCAACGAAGCCCGGCGCATTACTTTCCGGCTGAATACAGCATACCACACACCGGACGAAGTACGCGAATTACTTTCCGAGCTATTCGGTTACGAGGTACCGGAATCGCTCCGGGTATTTCCACCGTTCTATGCCGATTTCGGTAAAAATATCACCGTCGGTGAAGGGGTATTCATCAATGCCTGCTGTCATTTTCAGGATCATGGCGGAGTGATAATTGGCGACGGATGCCAGATAGGACATAACGTGGTCTTTGCCACACTCAATCACGGTTTGGCTCAAGAAGATCGCCAAACGACCTATCCCGCACCCATCGTGTTGGGCAAGGACGTATGGATAGGTTCCAATGCGACGATTTTGCAAGGCGTAACCATCGGCGACAATGCAGTTGTCGGGGCTGGAGCGGTCGTTACGAAGGATGTGGAAGCTAACACAATCGTAGGCGGTGTTCCTGCCCGATTCATTAAGTCCATAGTAAAAGAATAGTGCCTATAACATAAACCATCCCCTGTTAGATGAACTTTATAACAAAGCAAATTGAGCCTTGAAGCAAAGTTGTTGTGATGGTAGCTTCATACTTTTGCACTGTTACAAGTTGAATATGGATTATAATAATTGAAAAATGAAAAATATGAAAGTAATATCAAATGCAGAATTCGGAGGTGAAAGACCTTTGTTCGAATCACATGACTTACGTTTGGAAAATGTAATCATCCGTGCCGGAGAGTCGGCCGTCAAGGAGTGCAGCAACATCGAAGCCGTCGATTGCCGGTTCGAGGGGAATTATCCTTTCTGGCATGTGCACGGTTTCGTTATCGACCGTTGTTTCTTCGATGTCGGCGGACGTTCGGCGCTATGGTACTCCGACCATCTGAAAATGACGAATACACGCATTGATGCGCCCAAGATGTTCCGCGAGATGCACGACATCGAAATCGAGAACGTGGAGATAAACGATGCCGATGAAGTGTTCTGGCGTTGCCGGAATCTGAATATCAAAAATCTGAAACTACATGGCGGCACTTATCCCTTCATGTTCAGCAGCAATATCCGCATCGACGGATTGGAAAGTGACAGTAAATACGTTTTCCAGTACGTGAAAGATGTGGAGATTCATAATGCCAAAATCACCACGAAAGATGCTTTCTGGGAGGTGGAGAACGTGACGATCTACGATTCGGAACTCAACGGCGAATACTTGGGCTGGCATTCGCACAATCTCCGGTTGGTGAACTGTCACATTACCGGCGAACAGCCGCTCTGCTATGCCCACGACCTCGTGTTGGAGAATTGCACGTTCGGCCCCGACTGTGACCGGGCTTTCGAGTACAGCTCGGTGCAGGCCACCATCAAAGGTGCGATAGGCGGAGTGAAGAATCCGCGAACAGGTTGTATCACCGCCGAAAGCTACGGAGAGATTATCCTCGACGAGAATATCAAAGCTCCCGCCGATTGCAAGCTGAAACTCTGGGACGAGAAAACCTGTTTTACCGATTGACACCCTTGCAAATAACTTGATGGGAATAGGAAAAGGAAAGACCGATTACCTGCTATCGCTTATCCGCGAAGGGAAGCAAATGACGCTGGGGCAGCAGTTACGCCTGACTGCATACCTTAGCGTCCCTGCAATTATGGCGCAACTATCCTCCATTGCCATGCAATACATTGACGCCTCGATGGTGGGCAGCTTGGGGGCGAATGCCGCTGCCTCCATCGGATTGGTATCGACCACCACTTGGCTGTTCTGGGGGGTGTGTGCAGCTGCTGCGACGGGATTTTCCGTACAGGTGGCACACCGTATCGGAGCCGGGGATTTCGTGGAAGCCAAAAAGATACTTCGTCAAGCAGTTACTGCCACGCTTGTTTTCAGCTCATTGTTGGCGGTTGTCGGCATTTCCATCAGTGGTATGCTTCCTATCTGGTTGGGCGGCGATGAGGCGATACGGGGCGATTCATCCCTCTACTTCAGAATATTCGCACTATTCCTGCCTGCCTTGCAGTTGAACTTTCTTGCAGGAGGCATGTTGCGTTGCAGTGGGAATATGCGCGTGCCCGCCATACTGAACATAATGATGTGCTTGCTGGATGTCATGTTCAACTTCTTCCTGATCTTTCCGACGAGGCAGGTGGAGTGGTTCGGAGTAGCATTTACCGCTCTCGGTGCAGGTCTGGGTGTGAAAGGTGCTATATTGGGAACGGTATTGGCCGAACTCGTTACCGCCGGAGGAATGATGTGGTATCTATGCCGCCGTTCGCCCATGCTGAAGCTCATCGGAGAACGGGGAAGTTTTCTACCCCAACGGGAGACGTTGCGTAAGGCTTTCCGTATTTCATTACCGATGGGATTCGAACACATGGCCATTTGCGGGGCGCAGATCGCAACGACGGTGATTGTCGCACCGCTCGGCATCGTTGCCATTGCTGCCAACTCGTTCACCATCATTGCCGAAAGCCTCTGCTATATGCCCGGCTACGGCATCTCGGAGGCTGCCACGACGTTGGTCGGTCAGAGCCTTGGAGCGAACCGTATCCGGTTGCTCCGTCGTTTCGCCAATATTACCGTCTGGTCGGGAATGCTGATTATGGGTGTTATGGGAGCGTTGATGTATGTGGCGGCTCCGCAAATCATCGGAGTGATGACTCCCGTGGAGGAAATCCGCACGTTGGGAATCGAGATTCTGCGGATAGAAGCCTTTGCGGAGCCGATGTTTGCGGCATCTATCGTTGCCTACGGTGTATTCGTAGGTGTGGGTAATACATTCGTACCCAGTCTGATGAACTTCGGTAGTATTTGGGGCGTGCGACTGACACTGGCGGCATGGCTTTCTCCCACGATGGGACTACGCGGCGTGTGGCTTGCCATGTGTATTGAGCTTTGTTTCCGGGGAGTAATCTTCCTCGCGAGACTTTGGAGCGGTAACTGGATTTATAAACTACGTATAAAAAGATAAATTATGAACTACGATTTCGATACGATTGTTCCGCGTCGCGGGACGAACTCCTATAAATGGGACACTCCCGAAGAGGAAAATGTACTGCCCATGTGGGTGGCGGATATGGATTTTCGTACGGCACCTGCCATTATCGATGTCTTACAAAAGCGGGTGGATCATGGTATTTTCGGTTACACCAAAGTGCCCGAAACCTATTACGATGCGGTTGTCCGGTGGTTCGAGAGCCGTCATCGTTGGCGGATAGATCCCCGGTGGATTATCTATACAAGTGGTGTCGTACCGGCTCTGTCGGCCATTATCAAAGCCCTGACCGTACCGGGCGACAAGGTAATCGTCCAGACTCCGGCATACAACTGCTTCTATTCGTCGATTCGCAACGACGGATGCGAACTATCGGCCAATAACCTCGTTTACCGGGACGGTCGCTACTCAATCGACTTCGACGACCTCGAAGCGAAGGTGGCTGATCCGAAGACGAAAATCCTATTACTATGTAATCCTCACAATCCGGTCGGACGGGTCTGGACGCCGGAAGAACTGCGGCATATCGGCGACATCTGCCTTCGCAACGGGGTGTTTGTTGTGGCCGACGAGATTCATTGCGAACTGACCTACGAAGGGCATGATTATACGCCTTTCGCCTCTCTATCCGAACATTTCCAACAAAATTCCGTGACTTGCGTTTCGCCAAGCAAGGCGTTCAACCTTGCCGGACTGCAAATCGCCAACATCATTGCGGCCGACGAAGAGGTGCGCCGCCGCATCGATCGCGCCATCAATATCAACGAAGTATGCGATGTCAATCCGTTCGGTGTCATCGCCACGATAGCTGCTTACAACGAGGGCGAAACGTGGCTCGATGCTTTGCGAAAATACCTGCGAGGGAATTACGAATATCTATGCCGCTTTTTCGCCAAGAGGCTGCCGCAATATCCCGTGCTGCCGCTTGAAGGAACTTACTTGGTCTGGATAGACTGCCGAGCACTCGGTATCGGTTCGGATGCTACGACCTTGCGCCTGCAAGAGGAACAAAAACTGATGATCAATTCAGGTACGATGTACGGACCCGGTGGAGAGGGATTCATCCGCTTGAATATCGCCTGCCCCCGTGCGTTGCTTGCTGATGGATTGGAGCGGATGGCCCGTGTGCTGGAACAAAATGAAGAATAAACCGGCAATGAGATAAAAAATTACGTTATCGAAGAATAAAGAAAAAGCAAATATGAATAAAGAAGTAATGATATTGACCGGTGCCGGGCAGATAGGAATGGCGATAGCCCGCCGCATGGGATATGGGAAAAAGATCGTTGTCGGAGACCACAATCTGAAGAGTGCCGAGGCTGTTTGCCGCACGTTGAATGAGGCAGGATTTGATGCAACACCCATCGAAATGGATCTTTCCTCAAGGGAGTCCATTTTGAACTTGATTGCAGTTGCACGGAAACATGGTGAAATTTCAACGCTCGTCAATGCGGCGGGCGTATCGCCGAGTTCAACGGGCCACGAGGTGATTTTTACAAAAACATGTTCGCCAAATGCCCGGCAGGACGCCCCGAAACCGCGGACGAGGTTGCCAATGTTGCCGAACTACCTATGAGCGACAGAGGGGCATTTATCACGGGAGCGGACTTTCTGATCGACGGCGGTGCTACGGCATCGTACTTTTATGGTCCGTTGAAACCGTAATATATTGGACTACAACCAGTAAGACAACCACTGTCATATAAGATCAAGTGTACAAAATATTTTATCCGTTTTGCGAATTTGAGCTTTACAACAAAGATTCTGTGGTTGGAATGCGTTATATTTGCGAAAATTAAAGACTGACAATATGGAACGATTAGATGTATTCGATTGCTCGAACGTGCTTATAGCGAATTATTTCACCGATGACCGGGGATGCGCCCATGAAAACAGGGAGCATACGCTTATTTATCTGTGCTCCGGTGAGCTGGAGATAGAGGAACGTGGTAAGAAAACCGTGTTGCATCCGGGGGATTGTGCTTTCATGCGGCGTGATAACCGGATGTGGTTGCAGAAAAAGGTTGAGGACGGAAAGCCTTACCGTTCTGTCGTACTGAAGTTCTCAAGACCGTTTCTACGAGAATTTTACCAGACGCTTAACCGGCAACAGATTCCAAACGATTCCGAACGTGAGAAGGTAAGCCTGCGTGTGTTGCCCAGTAACAGGCCTGATATCCGTTCGCTGTTCGAATCCGTCATTCCCTATTTCGATGCAGGCGAAAAACCGTCCGAAGAGGTACTGAAGCTGAAAATGGTAGAAGGGATATATGTACTGCTTAATACCGACCGGAATCTCTATGCCTCGTTGTTCGACTTCGTGGAGCCATGGAAAATCGACATTCTCGACTATCTGAACGAGAACTACATGTGTGATCTCTCTCTGGAGGAAATCGCCAGTTACACGGGACGCAGCCTGGCTACCTTCAAGCGGGACTTTGCCAAAGTCAGTAACCTGACACCGCAAAAGTGGATTATCAAACGCCGTTTGGAGGCCGCGCACGGCCTGATAAAATCAGGCAAGAAGAAAGTGACGGAAGCCTGCTTCGATGTGGGTTTCAAGAACCTGTCGCATTTCTCCAAGATATACAAGGAGGCTTATGGTGTCGCTCCTTCATGGTAAGATGAACTTCAGAACAAAACAGTTTGAGCCTTGCAGCAAAGCTGTTGTGGAATAATGCCTGTACTTTTGTATCGGAAAACAGGAAAGACCTGTCGGTTGTCTTGGAAATGTCGAACTAAAAATCATATCGTATGAAAACAAAAGTAGCATCATTAGCTTTATTATTGACTTTAATTTTTCCGATCATGGCAAAATCACAAGTAAAAATCCAACAAACTGCCGGACGCGACGCGCTCGGAGAATTTGCCCCCGAATTTGCACGTTTGAACGATGATATTCTTTTCGGGGAAGTGTGGAGCCGGAACAATCTGCTTTCGCTCCGCGACCGTTCCATTGTAACCGTGGTGGCCCTGATGTCGCAGGGACTGACCGATTCCTCGTTCAAGTACCATCTCGAATCGGCGAAGAAGAACGGAGTGACTCAAACCGAGATAGCCGAAATACTCACCCATGCCGCATTCTACGCGGGCTGGCCAAAAGCGTGGGCGGCTTTCCGCATGGCAAAAGAGGTTTGGACCGACGGTAATACAGACAGCGTAGCGGCAGGTTCGCTCGAAGCGTACGCGCAAACCATCATTTTCCCCGTGGGGAAACCCAACGATGCCTATGCCAAGTATTTCATCGGTCAAAGTTACACGGCTCCCGTGGTAACGGACGGAGTCCCCGTGGTTAATGTGACCTTCGAGCCGGGCTGCCGCAACAACTGGCATGTGCACAAGGCAACAAAAGGCGGCGGTCAAACACTCGTATGCGTGGGCGGTCGCGGCTACTATCAGGAGTGGGGCAAAGAACCGGTGGAACTACGCCCCGGGGATGCTATCAATATTCCGGCAGGCGTGAAGCATTGGCACGGGGCGGCTCCCGACAGCTGGTTCTCGCATTTAGCCATCGAAGTGCCCGGTGAGAACAACAGTACCGAATGGCTGGAACCTGTCGGCGATGAAGTATATTCTAAATTAAAATGACATGAAACAGATAGTATTGATACTTATGAGCCTGCTTACTTTCAGTTGCCCGTCGAAAGCACAAAAACAGACTGCGGATACCGACAGGCCGTCCGATAAGAGAATCCTTGTAGCCTATTTCTCCTGCACGGGGACCACAGAGAAAGTGGCAACCGCTATTGCAAAAGAGACTGGTGGTAAACTTTACCGGATTACTCCGGCTACGGCCTACACTTCGGCAGATCTCGACTGGAACGACAAGGCGAGCCGCAGTTCGGTGGAGATGACAGACGAAAAATCACGTCCTGCGCTGGGTGGAGAAACGATTGATCTGAAAGATTACGACGTGGTGTTCCTCGGTTATCCGATATGGTGGGACTTGTGTCCGCGCCCGGTCAATACCTTTCTTGAGAAATATGATTTCACGGGTAAAACCGTCATTCCTTTTGCCACTTCGGGTGGCAGTTCAATCACGGGTAGCGTGAAACAACTCAAGAAACTCTATCCCAAAATTGAATGGAAAGAAGGCCGACTGTTCAACGGTGGTACAGCAAACGTCGCCGGATGGTCGAAGCAGATTATTGAAAAACTCTAAAAACAACAGATATGGAAAATTTCGAATATCATACCCCGACCCGTTTGATTTTCGGGAAAGGTATTATCGACAGACTGCCCGAAGTGATGCGTCCCATCGGAAATAAAGTCCTTCTTGCCTATGGCGGGGGAAGCATCAAACGCCTCGGGCTTTATGACAAGGTGAAGGAACTGCTCAAGGATTTTGAAATCCACGAATTGGGTGGTATCGAACCCAATCCCAAATACAATCCGAGCGTACTTGACGGACAGAGAATATGCAAGGAGAAACGGATTGATGTTATCTTATCCGTAGGTGGAGGTTCAGTCCTCGACTGCTGCAAGGCGATTGCCGCAGCCGCCCGATATGAAGGTGACCCTTGGGACTTGATTTCGTATAAGGTAAAAGCAGAGGATGCTCTTCCCATTGTCGATGTCATGACGCTTGCCGCTACCGGCAGTGAGTATGATTGTGGCGGTGTTATTTCCCGGACGGAGACCAATGACAAGATCGGATATGTGGACCCGCTTCTTTATCCTGTCTGCTCTCTGCTTGACCCTGCCTATACCGAAACGGTCAATGCTAAACATACTGCGGCCGGTGTGGCCGATGCCATCAACCACGCGATGGAACAGTTCTTTGTCAATCCGTCCAACTCGGTTGCCGACGGTTTCTGCGAGACGCTGATCAAAACCCTGATGAAGTTCGGTCCTGTCGCTTTGGATCATCCCGACGACTACGAAGCCCGCGCCGAAATCATGCTTGCCTGCACTTTCGGCTGCAACGGGTTGCTCAATCTGGGGGCAGGCATGTCGGGATGGCCCATGCACGGTATTGAGCATGCGCTATCGGCCTACTACGACATCACGCACGGTGAAGGGCTTGCCATCATCACACCGAGATGGATGCGACACATCTTGAACGACCGCACGCTGGAACGTTTCGTGAAGTTCGGTGTGGACATTTACGGCATCTCCGCTGAACTGCCGCCTTACAAGATTGCGGAACAGACGATTGACAAGACTTACGATTTCTTCAGGAACACGATGCGCATGCCGATGACTCTGCGTGAAGTGGGCATCGACGAAAGCCGTCTGAAAGAGATTGCCGCACACATCGCCACGAATGAAGGACTCGATAATCCTTCCATTTTTGCTCCGCTTACGGAAAAGGACATTTACGAAATACTTGAAACATCTTTGTAAAACATGTAAGGAATAATCGCGGACGGATTTCCGGACAAGGAGTCCTGTCTGTCTATTATAAATGATATGGAAGAATTCAGAATAGACTGTCTGCACCAGACGGAAGAAGAACTGGGCGTGGCAAAAGAGTTACGGCAAAATATCTGCCGGCTGAATCATACGATGCCGGATACGGAGGAATATCGTGAATTATTGCACAAGGTATTTCCACATCTTGGAGAGAATTGCCGCATTGAAACACCTTTTTCAGGTGTCCGTACCGCCAATGTAAAGTTCGGACGCAATGTGATTGTCATGCACAATGTGGAGCCGAATACCCTTGTCGCAGGCAATCCCACCAAATTTATTCGCAAGATAAAATCATGATTGGATGAAACAGAAAATGATTATATGTGTATCCATTTTTATAGTATTGGTTCTTACCGTTATTATCGTTCTGAACCATCCGGCTTTCGGATCACATGTTTGACTGCCCGCCATTTTTCAGGCCGGTTCCTTCGGCAGAATCCCTCGCTGTGGGCTTCATTCATGCTCGAAGGACGCTCTACGGTCTATATCGGCGGTGACAGCGGGAACCGTTTGCCCATTTCTCGGAAATCGGCAAACGGTTCCCGCATATTGACCTTGCCATCCTCGAAAACGGGCAATACAACGAAGACTGGCGGTATATCCATACGATACCCGAACAGCTTCCGGCAGAGATTCACGAACTGGATGCGGCTAAAGTCCTTCCGGTGCACAACAGCAAATTTTCACTCTCCCGTCACGCATGGGACGAGCCGGTCCACCGCATCGAACAGGCAGCAACAAAGGACAGCAGCCTGCATGTTATACATGGTATCATCGGCAGCCCTATAATCTATTGAAATAGTCCATAAAATACATCCAGTTCCTTTTTTAACAAAGTGAACTTCCTGACAAAGAACGTTGAGCCTCGCAGCAAAGTTGTTGCGGGGCTCAATTCGTAATTTTGCACCGGAACATTAAAGCAAATCGTTATGGATTCAAAAAATATGGGAACAATCAGCAGCACGGACTATGGAGGGGAATAGCCGTTGGCCGGATTTCGCAATCTCCAATAGGAAAATGCAGTTCTTGCATTTGAATATTCCAACTTTGCAGGTTCAAATTGGACATATAGCGAGTATCAAGAATTCCGGTGAGGAGGGCCATTCTGACCGGCAGTATCGATGGGATTATACCGGACGAATTTATATCGCTCCCAGGTTTCAATAGTCATAACAGCCCACCGAATTTATATGGTAGTCTCGTTATCCGTTTCAGGCAATCTACTTTTACCCCAGTGTTTTCATCTCACCTGAAAACGGAAGACCTGACTGCCATTTCATCTCTTTACACTGATTGTAGCGTGCGGTCATGACCGGAAAGTCAGACTTTCGATTGCGGTCTTTTCACCAGCCATCAACTCCTTACTACCCGGTATATCCCCGGTTACAATACTGCCATTATTATGTTACAGCTCTGACATGGCATGATGTTTATTTATCTCAAACATGAAAAAAGGGAATTTATGATCAATGAGAAATACCAAATGACCTTGGATGATACCCTCGTGCTAAGAGGTATGTCATATTGATTATTATTTTGCATAATTATATTCACCGGTTTTCAAATGTCGTACTTGAAAATCAGCATATATATTATCCTGAAAGAAATAAGGAACTTATAAATAGTTTCCTTGAATTTGATTCCGGTTTATTCCTGGATTTGATTTCCCACTACGGACATTATGGAGTACCGGTATTCGTTTTTCTAAGTGGATATGGTCTGGTCATTAAATATGAGAAAAAGGAAGTCCCCTTAAAATTTCGGGAGTTTATGAAGAGGCATGCCGGCAAACTTTGGCTGCTTCTGCTACCATTATTAATTCCTCATTTTCTTATCCTTGGCATAAAGGACCCTTCCTATTTTCAGGAACATTGGTTTGACCTGGCATTGATGACAGGCTTTGCAGGTAATCTACATCCGGAACCATATATTTTTCATGGACCATGGTGGTTCTTTTCACTGATAGTCCAGTTATATATTATCTACTATGCCTTTGTCTATCATCGAAATATAAGACCTCTCGTTCTTCTAACGGTAGCGTGCATAATGGTTCAGGCTACGGCAATCGGTATTATCAGGAATACAGATTTGTTGGAATACTTCAGATTCAATTTTATTGGTTCCGTACTTCCTTTTGCGTTAGGAACGCATAGCTGCACGGAGACACTTTTTCCCGACGGGAAGTATGGCGGCAGTTGCCTTTATTCTTTTTATTGTATGCTGCTTTAATCAGTATTTATGGCTGCTGACGTTCGGTCTCGTGACAATCGCAGTTTTACCGTTGGCAAGGGCTCTGCATTCTTTATGCCGCCCTTAAATGGCTCGGAGGCATTTCCGCCTTTCTATTCGTCACTCATCCGATAGTCAGGTCATGCATGCTTGGGATAAAACAAGATTTCCCTTGTCTGTCTATTTGGGGATATACATTTCTAAGCATATTGTTTGCGTGGGAATACAAGAGACTTCTGCTGTGGTGCAAAAACAGAATCGTATTCAGACAAAGGGAATAATATATGGATCTGGAAGGAAATTTATATTGTAAAATATCCAATGGCATTCTTTTAACAATTTGAACTTTATAACAAAGCAGAATGAGCTTTGCAGCAAAATTGTTGCGGGACTCTCTTCGTAACTTTGCATCAGAACATTAAAACAAAAGAATCATGGGAACAATGAATGAAAAAGTGGCAATGGTAACGGGGGCAGCGGCAGGTATCGGGTTGGCCTCGGCAGAAACATTTGCAAAAGCGGGTGCAACTGTAGTATTGGTGGACATCAATGAACCGAAAGAACAAGCCGGGAAGTTGGTTTCAGAAGGGTATAAAGCCGTGGCATATCGCTGCGACGTGTCCGACACGCGAGCTGTAAAGAAGATGATTGACTGGATCGTTGCGACTTACGGCAGGCTGGACGCTGCATTGAACAATGCCGGGATACAGACCCCGCAACGGCCGATGGCTGAGATTACCGATGAAGAGTTCGACCGCACGGTAGCTGTCGATCTGAAAGGTGTATGGAACTGTATGCGTTACGAGATTATCCAGATGTTGAAACAAGGCGGTGGCGCTATTGTCAATACCTCGTCGCAAGGCGGCGTTACGGGGTTCCTCGGACAAGCGGCCTATATCGCCTGCAAACATGCGGTGATCGGTCTGACCCGCACGGCTGCCATCGACTACTCGGCAAAAGGGATTCGTATCAATGCCGTCTGTCCGGGTGTGATCCGAACACCTATGGCCGAAGAACTGATACGGTGTAACCCCGATCTAGAAAAGGAACTGGTCCGCGATATTCCTGCCGGACGTCTCGGTAAACCGGAAGAAATAGCCAACGCCGTATTGTGGCTTTGCTCACCGCAGGCAAGTTTCGTAGACGGGCACGCCCTTTTAGTGGACGGGGCATTTTCCATTCATTAAGTTATAATTCATAAAACATAAAATTATGGAAGAAAACAATAAAATGGATATCAGCCGTCGTGGATTTCTCAAGACGGCTGCATTGGCAGGAGCCGCAATGGCCATGCCTTCGGGATTGGGCAAGGTATTCGCTTCAGAGGCGAAACAGGCGGAAACATCCGATGCGGATACCGATGCAGCCCGTATCAAGGGACATCGTGTATTGGGTACGGGTAAGGCTGCCTTCGAGGTGTCGGCACTCGGCTTCGGCGTGATGGGCATGACTTACAACCGCAGCCAACACCCGGATAAGAAAGAGTGTATCCGATTGTTGCATGAAGCGGTGGATCGCGGTGTAACGCTCTTCGATACGGCTATCATTTATGGACCGTTGACCAATGAGAACCTGGCAGGAGAAGCGTTGTCCGAATTCAAGGGACGGATTAACGTAACGACTAAATTCGGGCATGAAGTCATCGACGGCAAAGGAACCGGTCGTCAGGACAGCCGTCCGGCAACCATCCGCCGCTATTGCGAGGAGTCACTTCGCCGATTGAGACTAGATTCACTGCCGATGTTCTACCAGCACCGTGCCGACCCGAATACTCCGGCCGAGGAGGTAGCGGCTACCATTGCCGACTTGATCAAGGAAGGTAAAGTGCAACGCTGGGGGATGTGCGAGGTCAGTGCCGAAACAATCCGTAAGGCTCACGCCATTTGTCCGCTGACGGCTATCCAAAGCGAGTACCATCTGATGCACCGTTTGGTGGAAGAAAACGGCGTCCTCGATGTATGCCGGGAGTTGGGTATCGGCTTCGTCCCGTACAGTCCGATTAACCGTGGATTTTTGGGAGGCTGCATCAACGAATACACGGTATTCGATGTGAACAACGACAACCGCCAGACCTTGCCGCGTTTCCAGCCGGAAGCGATGCGTGCGAATACCCGCATTGTAAATGCGCTGCAAGCTTTCGGACGCACACGGGGCATGACCTCGGCACAGGTGGCTCTTGGCTGGTTGCTTCAGAAAACACCGTGGATCGTACCGATTCCAGGAACAACAAAACTGTCTCACCTGGAGGAGAACCTGCGTACACTCGACTTCAACATCAGCTCCGGGGATTGGAAAGAACTGGAGGATACCGTGGCTGCTATTCCCGTTGTGGGAGACCGGTACAATGCGGAACAGCAACGTCAGGTAGGCCGATAAACTCATAATCTGGATCATCCCGAAATCCTGAGGGGAAAAAATCGTATCTTAGTGGCAGTAAAAAAATAAAAGAGATGAGTTACGATCAATTTCTTCGTTTTATCTTTCCAGAGGGAATGTTTGATTATTTTGAGTTGTCTGATTTCAAAGAAAAGTCGGATAGGGTAGAAAGAAACATTTGAGAATGGGGACAGTCGAAAACAGCTGTTGGCCAGAAGCCGCTATCTTTTGTTCAAAAAAACTGAACTGTGGTCGGAGAGCCAAAGAAAAAGAGCTAAAATCCTTTTCCGGGAATATCCCGATATCAAGAAGGCCTATTACTTAAGCATGAGGTTAGGGTTGATATATCATCAGGCACAATCGGCAGATATTGCCTTGACGCGTTTGGCACATTGGTATGATCAGGTGGACAAATCCAGTTTCCTGTCTTTTGGCACTGTCGCCAGAACCATACAAACACATTACTTGAATATTGTTGGCTTTTTTAAAAGACGCTCCACCAATGCCGCGAGTGAGTCCTTCAATGCTAAAATCAAAGCTTTTAGAGCACAGCTGAGAGGCGTGAGGGATATTGCTTTTTTCTTATTCAGACTCACCAATATGTATGCATAATTAATTCTCTATGGATATAGGTATCTCCTTATACGTACATAACCGAGCTAATGCAACATAACTATTAAAAAAGCGTGTCCCTCCAATATAGAGGCAACACGCTCTTTCTAATAGTTAAGGTTTGGGATATTTATATTTCTTGTCGTTATATACTGTTACAAAAAAAGCTTGACCTGAAAGTTGTCAAGCTATACCCAATTGCACAGTCAAGGCTCCTTTGTTTTTGTTCACTCTATACGTATAATCTCTCTGAAAATGAGTGACAGCACGAAGGAACGCTTTTATTTTATACAAAACAAATTTATCTGGAATTATTTTTACACTATCGGGGATTATAATAAATACTTAAATACTATCAGGAGGCTTATAGGAAGATGCAATAGATACTTTAGGAGATGATTATATTTTAATCCCTCAGGATTTCGGTATGATCCATTTTTGTGACCTTTCCGTGTCTTCGGTCACGGACTTTATACAAAGAAAAAACTCCTACAATACCTTGATATTGTAGGAGTTGTCTTTTCTTTGTCTGGTTTTATCCAGCTTCTTGGTGATCCGCCTGGGATTCTCCTTACAGAGTTACCACACTGATATTTAAAACTTTATATTTTTTGCTTCAAGCATATCCCATGATTTAACCCACTGTTTTCTACGTGCTTTTGCGGTAATTTGCTCATGGAGAATACTGAGGGCAAAGATAATATATTTTCTATTATTGATGAAATTTATAATCAAAACTATTCAATACTAAAATAGTATTTAAAATCATCTAACAGAATACTAGGTGTTAACTGGGTAATTCTTTCGTCATGTATATATAGATAGTTGCATAAAAAACATATATTATTAAACGTTATTGGCATTCTTAATTCTGAATTAACAAGTTTATATAATAAATCTTTTCTATCTAACTTGAATATACGTTTTATTATATTATCATCTGTATTGAATATTTCGAGTAGATCATTCGATAAATCTTGAAGTTTAAATCTTAATCTAAATTTATTTCTAATCATTCCGCTATAATTATGTGCTTTATACTGTTTGTATGATATGTCATTAAATAGGTTTCTTAAAGTATAATCACTTGTTTCTAAAGTTGCATATATCCCATTCAAGGCTCTGGATTCCTGTTCTAATTCATTCCATTCTTTTTTACATTTGTAGCGCATATTGTGCTCAACTTCATGCCATCCTTCAGATAAAGTAGTTCTGAATTGTATCTCAAAAGTGGCATCTATAAAGTTTAATTCTTCATGTCTGCTTTTTACTTCATTAAAAATCTGTAGATTATCTCCATTCAATCTGCAAACAAGATTCTTACGCAAAGGATTAAACTCATTAACTTTAGGCTCATCATATTGTAGATTATCTTTGATATAATGGTTAGAGAAATAATCTGCTACTAATTTAACATCGTCTTCAAAATAAGTTATTACTCTAAACCCTATAATATCTTGCATCAATTTTGTTGATGTAGAGTAGTGGTTACGTTCATTCTTTTCAGTTATTGAATCTGCCGTTTTGATTCGAGAATGTAATCTATATAAGATTCCTATTCTATTTAACTGCTTTTGTATATCTTGCTCTATATTGTTTTTAATTAATTCAAGTCCTATCATGATTTTCTGTATTGTTCGTTATAATAGATTATACCTTCTTTCGTAAGATGACAAAGATTTCCATTCATCGCAATATAATTTTTTACTTCAAGAGAGTGTAGTTGTTTTGATAATTCTCTACTTCCCATATCTGATAATTCTGAGTTAAGCTGCGAAAATTGCCTATATCTTGGCCGTAATGATCCCTGATTAAAAAATTTATCAAGAATAAGCTTTTCTGAACTTATTTCTTCTATCTCATTCTCTAAAATCTCATCGTCGCTGATAGTCATCTTTTCAATAAAACCATTATTATCTGTAGATGTAAAGAAACCAATATAATTATTGTTTTCTTTTTTATTATGCACAATGCAATCATAAAATTTGCATTTCACAAAGGAACAGTTTCGAAAAGAATTAGTATTAAATTCACAACTCTTAAAAGCACAATTAGTAAAAACTGTATTCTCAAATCTATCTATTCCAATAAATGAAATATTAGACATACAATAGTTGTCTATAGCGAGTTGCTTGTACTTTCTGTTTAGAGATTTTTCTAACTCAACATCTATTTGAAGATAAAATAGTGGATCATAATTAAATGGTAATGAAGTGAATACTTCCCATAATTTATGTTTTTCACTATCTGTCTGCACCCTATATGCATGAAATGCTAAGTTTGCAAACATTATGTCCAGATCTTTATAAAATTTAGAATTATGTTCCATATATTTACCCATAACTAAATTTTGAGCAATCAATGTACCGAGTATGAATTCATTTACAAATCCAATAGTCTTATTATCTTTTTTATCTAAAAATGCATGATTTGATAGAGTATCTGCTAATTGTTCAATACGTGGTCTTTCTGATGGAAGATATTTTTCTAATGTTTTACTGAGTATTTTTTTATTATAATCTAAAATTAATTCTTTGATATCATCTTTTGATGCCGTTTTAATATCTAGTTCTGTAAATAGGCGAACTAATTTTCGGAATATTCTTAATTGTGTTTCAGGTTCTATTAATAGTCCTTGTCTTGTTTGTTCACGTTTCAATAAGAAGTCTAAATACTCGTTGATTATAGTATTATCTTTTAATACCATTTTTTCCAACTCTTCCATTGATGAATATTTCAAAAATGCTAATAGAACAGGATTTGCAAATGTTTCTAATGGTAAATTCGCTCTATTAATAACATCTAGCTGCTCTTTATTTAGCCAATTTTCAATACATGGTTCAGAAATAGTGATTTTTGCCATTGTATAATCAATATTTCTATTTGACATCCAATTGTAAAAATCTTCACTGTTGAAAATTGCAGTTTTTCTTGATGTTATTACAATTTTTGCATTATCCGATAGGAGATCAACAACTGTTGAAAGCATACTTTCTACCTGCTGAAATTCACTCGTATTGAATGAAAAATCTTTGGATATTAATTCATCAAACCCATCTATAATTAAAGGTATTCTTCCTTTTTTTATTTCTCCAATAACAACAGATGAATCAACTCTATTCGCAAATTGCTCTTCAATTTCCTTTCTTAAAATATGGCTAAAAATGGTTGCTTTTCTATCTCTAGACAATTCTGTAAAGAAAGGAATTTTTGTATTACTTATTTTTAAAAAACGACTAAGTAATTCATAGGCGGTACAAGTTTTTCCATAACCGGCGGCTGCTTCTAGTATAACAAATAAGGGACCTTGATGAGAATCTAATAGGTCAGAGAGCCTTTCTACTAATCCCTCTTGATAAAATTTCACAGATGTGTTCTCGAAATTTTCATTTTCAGACTGATATTTTGAAATTTCATATGGACATTTTATATACTCATAGGTTGCACTATCCGAAAGCTTATCCATAACTCTACGGATAAAGTCCTCATATCTTCTCTTTAGATTTTGAATAACAGCGTCTACTTTAAAAAACTCTTTAAATAGAATAACTTCGGCTTCTTCAATAGATTTATATTGTCTAACTTTTACAGCATATCCGCTATCACTATATTCCTTCCTTAGTTGTTCAATATTGCAACTTTGGGAATCTGTTACAATTATTTCAGCACCTGAGTATATGCTTTTGGTAAATATATAAACGCGTACTCCTACGTGTGATTTCTTCACCTCATAGCCATAACGTTCATATATACTATCTAATAATTCTATATTCATAAACAATAGTTATTAAATTGAAACATACAAAGATACGTTATTCTCTTTGCTTGCAAAACATTTTATTAACAAATTTAGGTTATTGATAATGAAACTACAAATTAAAATATAGTTTTTGAGGATTACAACAATCATCTCTTCTGCTTCTTTTTGTATTTCTGTACGTGTAATTTCTCAGCCAATGTTGCATCGTAATTATTTTCATCTCTAAATGAAAAGATAAATAACAGAGAATCATCACCAGTACTATTTTTTTGATTGTAAGAGTGTTTATCATCTGCCTTAATATTAAAATTGCAAGAAATCATGTTTTCTTTTTCACTGGATTGGAATATTTCCTTTTTCTTTTCGCAAGTAAAGTTTTGTTCTTGTAATTCAAGTTGTTCTGTGATAGAACTGTTTTTCATCGTATTAGCATACTCAAAGGATTCTGATAATTGGCGGTTGTAGCAGAATAGCTTATCAAAGCCTTGTTCTGCTTCTCGGAACAATTGTACACGTTCAAAACCGCCTGTTACCGTCCCTTTCTTGGTGTTCTTGTGGTTGGTGAGAGGTGATAACTTCTTTTTATTAGACTGGTCTTTCCGGCTCACTATCAAATGGCAGTGCATATTTAAGTCACTATCTGAATGGTTACGACCAAAATGAATCTTACCATAAAATTTTATATCAAAAGCGGATAGCCCTTTGTTGAAGTTCTTGGCATATTCAGGTATAAACACTTCACGGATATAGCGTTTCATGGCTTCGGCTTGCTCCTGTTCTGTATAACCCATTGCTCGGAGTTCTTTTTCTGATGGGCTGACATGAATAGCATAAAACTTAGCATCTGTTTTCAATAGTTGCCCGATATTGGAATCTATATCTTTTATGACCTTTGATTTATAGATGTTATCATCTGTCAGATCGAAAAAGCCTTCGGTATAGATTCTCTTTTCCATTCGTTCTAAATCTTCATGTTCAAGGTAATTAGCTAGCTGTCGGCTACTTCCTGCATTATTATACGTTCCGTTTGATGGTGGAGCAAAGCCTATGTGCATAATCTTATGTATTTATCAGATTGCTGATTTCAGCTTTCAGGTTTTCTTTCCTTTTGCTATCCATCACACCACAAGCGGACAGTTCCGAATGGAGTTGTATCAGTTGAAGTAGCTTTTTATAATCCCGTTGGTGTATCTGGTAAAGTGCATTAATCTGTTTCGACTGGTTGTTTATCACATCTGCATGATTACAGAATTGTTCACTTAACTTTTTAAGCACGGCTGTTTGTTTTTCCTGACTGGCTTCCAGTTGAGAGAGTATAAGAGTTTCCAAAGTTTTGCTGATAGTATCGAAGCGCAAAGCGATAGAATTTGTTACCCGTATCATGGGATTCAGTTGTTCTTCCTCATAGTGACGGATGAACCGGATAATATCATCCTGTCTCTTATTTATTTTCGCCAGTTCTGATTTTACGGATTCAGGGACTTCGGATGGGTTGATATGTGCCTTATCTATATACCCGAACGCCAACTTTACAACTTCACTCTTTTTCAGTGAAAAGCGTTTGCATATCTTCTCTACCAAAGCTGCCGTTTCCTTGTCTATGGAAATGGTGGTAAATATCGTTTTTCGATTGCTGTTTGGCATGGTAATTACTCTTTTATAGAAATATGAATAGATAAATACCTGAGAATAAGCATTGCAAAGAAAATGCTTATTACAGGTGTCATTACAGCGTGTTCTTGTAACACGCTAAAGCCGAAGGCTTTGCCTCGCAGAGCAAGAGGGAAGAACAGGACTTGTCCAGTTCCCTCTTGCTCAATTTAGCGAAACGGGCTGAACCGATAGGTGAAGCTGTTTGTGCTAAATTGGGGTAGTAACATAGAGGAATAGCCTGAACACTGGCTTCTTTCCTCTGCTACTTTTTGCTATCAAGGTTGATTAGCCAACTGATTGGCTTTTTCAAACTGTTTGTAGGTTTGAGAATCAGCACGTTCACGAACAAAAGCTCGAATATCTACAGCCCGATAATAGGTTTTCCTTCCGATAGTGAAATAAGGAAGTTGTTTATTTACTCTGTAGCGTTGAAGAGTTCGGAAAGATACTTTCAAAAGAAAAGCTAAATCTTGATTATCGAGAATTTTCTCATTATCATCTAGTACCGTATCAGTATTGATGAGTGATTTCAAGTCTTGTCCGATTTCAGTGAGTTTCTTGGATAGTTTCTCCATCCACCTCTCGAAGTTTTCGTTGTCTATATACATTTTGCTTAATTTTTAAGTTCAACATTCTTGTTTTCAATCGATTGATGAAGCAAAGTTCGGCAAATGAGTGTAAATAAGTTAGGGGAATACCAGTGGTACTCCCTCATAAATTGCATGTATATGATTGATTTTCAGATTAAATTACTTTATACTTTATGAATGATAGTAACCTTCATCTTTACTCTTCTGGATAATGACAGCTTTCAACCTATCGAGAAATTCAGTTATTTTCATTGGCTTTCGTTTGATTACTGCACTTTCTTTCTTATAAATATCACCAAAATTTATATTAAACATCTTTTCAAAGATACGAGCTACATCGCTAAGAAAGATTTCCTTATGATCTATGCGAATAACACCATTCGATATATAGAAAATACCACAAACTAGCTCCATCATATCTACGAGTTTTATTACTTCATTATTTAGATAAAATGGTGATTTCCATTCAGATTCAATATTGATAAAAAATTTAGGATACTCCATCTGTCGATAAATTAGTTCCTGTTCCATATTTATCAACGATAACAACTTATCCAGAAAAACCAATTTCAACTTACTGTTTTCTGTGGGACATGATTCTTCCAACGCTTTAAGTGTTCCAAAGTCAATATAACTCATATTAAGCTGTCTAATTCGTATTTTATTGTCACCTATTCTATTCAGGTAATCAAAGAGCTCCTCTACAAATTCCAAATAAGCAGAAGCCATATCTTCAACAACAGACTTATCTAATTGGTATGGATGTCTTAGCAATTTATATATACGTTTTTCAGTTAAATCCCAATCTGACATGGCTTTCTGTTTTTTATCGCTCTATATGAATTTATAAACTTTTAGCTATCTCTTGCCATTTGCGTTGTCTGTGCTTATAAAATTTCAAAGTCCACCATGCAGCAATAGACGTTAAACAACCTGCATATAAATCCACAGTGTCAGTATATCGGGTTACTTGTTGGCTTATTTCTTCCATCTTAATATAGTGATTCCAAATGACTACAGTATTATCATATTCTTTTGTATCTATTTCTCGTGACGTTTTATCCATCTTGACAACATTAATTGTATGCCTACCTACTGGCAAAAAGCCATGCAAGTACATTTTGAAAACAAAAGTTTTGCCTTCTTTCCACTGTATAGGAGAATCATCACAAGCAATAAAACTAGCTTTAGGTTTACAAATTTCTCTCAAAGTATCAATATCTTGAATTTTATCCCATATATTCTCTATGTTAGAATGAAAATCCGAAGTAACAGTAACTCGGTAGCCCATAACTTTTTTACCTTCACGTGTTATTAACTTAACTTTCTGAATCATAATTGATAGTTTTTAATTGTTTATTATTGGCATGAATAACTATATGTAACCCTACACATGTTATTCATTATTAATTTATTAACTTTGTGCAAAGTTATAGGCAAGCCTTAACTGTTACAATAGTCATTTATAATGAGGAAAGACTTAATAGACTGAAAATGTGAGGTATGAAAAATGAATCAATAGATAAAATAGAAAAAGCAGTCGAAAATATTCTGCCAACATCAAGTGCTTTTATCAATGAGTTGGATTACTCTGTTATAGAACGGAAAAGAGCAGATTGGCTCAAATTGTCGGAATTAACTCATAGTATTGTGCTGGTCTTTGATTGCTGCACTAAAAAATTCGTTTTTGTATCAAATAATATCCCTCAATCATACGGAATTGACTCTGAAAGGTTATTTATCAATGGACATGAACCAGTCTTAAAAATTATTCATCCGGGTGATATATATTACGGCCTGCTTGTTAGAAAGAAAATCTACTCTTTATTAAGTAGTCTTTCCGCAGAAGAAAAAATGAAGCACAAGATGGTACATGAGATGAGAGTAAAAAATGTACGTGGTGAATATATCCGTATTATTGAACAGGAGCAAGCAATAGAATTGGATAAATCTGGTAATATTTGGCTTATGCTTTCGGTTATTGATGTTGATGCAAGTCATGAATCAGAAATAACCAAAAGCCACCTATATAATTTTGAAACAGGAGAACAGATATTTATTGATTTGTCAGATACCTTAGAAGAACCATTGACCAATAGGGAGTTGAGCGTCTTGCAATTAATGAAACAAGGCTTATTAAGCAAAGAAATTGCAAACTCTTTAAATGTTAGTATCAATACAATAAACACTCATAGGCAAAACATACTATTAAAATTAAAAGCAAACAATTCTATTGAAGCTGTTAATATTGCTCAAAGGTTGGGCTTATTAAACAGCTCGATTCAATAAAATATTTTTTCTGAGACGGATTAATAACATTAACTCTATCAGTGTATTATCCAGTTTGTGCAAGTCTTAAACTAGAATATAACCCGAAGCATAGCGCAGGTGTGGAGACTTAAAATCTACTTTTGATATTAATCTAGTATTTCCTAATAACAAAGCATATTTCAATTATATATCTGGCTTTTAAATTTTTGGAAGAAGCCATATATAGTCACATTCTACCACTTCCAGACAGTTTTGAAAACGTCTCTTGATTCTTCTTTCATTTGCTGGTGAAAGTTTAATCAACATGTTTTATAAACCATTAAAAAATGAAAGTATGGAAGTAGTAACCATTGAAAAAAGAACTTTTTCGTGTGTCTGCGAACGGTTCACCGAGTTTGCCAAACGGATAGAAAGTTTGTGTAACACTCATACCCAGAAAGTAGAAAACTGGCTGGATAGTCAGGAAGTTTGCCTGTTGTTGGGCTTTAGTAAACGAACGCTGCAATATTACCGAAGTAGTGGGCGGTTGGCTTATTCTCAAATCGGGAGTAAGATTTTTTACAAGTCTTCCGATATTGAAAGAATTATTGCGGACAGTGAAACACAAAATCAATCACCCAAACAAATTATGCCTTATGAAAAGAACTAAAGAAGATTACCCGTCCTTCAACCTGTTTTCCATTGTCGGCACATGGGAAAGCGTTAATCTGAATCCTACGATAATCATTTATCGGAGCGATAAAGAGTACCTTCTTTCTATTATATATGTATCGGAAACCACTAAACAGGCTTCACCCGCTACTTATGAGATACAGCAAGATGGTAGCCAGTATTTTATTATTGCTGGATCCAAACGGCTCTATGTAGATTATGATCTGGCAAAAGATATACTTAACATTTCATCTTTGGGTGACTATCTGCGTAACTAGCCAGCTATCTAGCTATCTAGCCATCTTGAAATCAAGATTTCAATAAAACAATCTTTCAATCATGGAATTAATAAATAAAGATACCCCACAAGTCAAAGAATTTATTTCTTCGCTTGATTCGATGCTGAACGGCATTGAGTCTATAGTCAAGCATTACAAGCCCCACCTGAACGGGGAACGCTTTCTTTCTAATAATGAAGTTTCCAAGAAACTGAATGTCAGTTTGCGAACCCTGCAAGAGTGGAGAGATACAGGTCTAATCCCCTTTATCCAGATAAAAGGTAAAATCATCTACCGTCAGAGTGATATTGATAAACTGCTCCAAAAGCACTACTTTGAAAGTTGGAAAGAGTAACCTGTCAAGCCAAAAACATTGTTTCTCGGAATTTAATTTGAATCATTGACTTTTCCAGTGAAGTATTTAGTCTGTGCAAGTCTTTGGATAAAAATACGCTCGGAATGAAATGGAGAGGAAGATTTTTATTCAAACCGAAGGCTCTGACTTGAACAGGCTAAATGCGGAACTTACCTTTGTCAATGCTTCATATTGAGTTTTGGAAAACTTACCTTAAAAGAAAAGGATTGAGAAAATGAAATTCATTCTTCCCAATCCTTTTTCTATATTGCCTATTACCTTTATTATATAGTTAATTCTGATAAACAGCTATTTACTTTTTGCATATCCTTGAAAATATTCTGATCCAATACCCTTGCATAGTGTTTTGTTACGCTTGTATCTGCATGACCTAACATCTTAGCAACATTCTCTATACTCACGCCATTTGCAAGGCAAATGCTTGTGGCGTAGCTATGACGGGCGGTATGTGTACTAAGATTTTTATGAATTCCGCACACATCGGCAATTTCCTTCAAATAACTGTTCATGCGTTGATTGCTTAATACAGGCAAAAGTTTTCCGGTACACTCTGCCACATCCTTATATTTATCAAGTATGGAAGCTGCCACAGGTAACACAGGAATGTTACACATGATTTTGGTCTTTTGGCGGTTCTTCCTTATCCAAAGTTCTCCTTTATTGTCTTTTACCAAGTGTTCGGGTGATAAATCTTTCACATCGCTGAACGCCAAGCCAGTAAAAATGCAAAAGACAAAAACGTCACGTACCTGTTCTACTCGTTTAATTGTGAACTCTTTAGCGAGAATGATTTTAATCTCGTCCATTGTCAGAAATTCAGGATCTGTTTCTTCCAGTTTGAAGCGATAGTAAGCAAACGGATCTTTCTTTATCCAGTCGTTTTCCAAAGCAATGCGGATAATCTTCTTCAAATTTTTCAATCGGGTGATAGCGGAGTTCTGCGCACAACCTTTTTCAATCTTCAAAAAAGCATCGAACTTAGAAATGAAGTTGGCTTCCAAGTTATTCAGGGCAATATCCGGTAATTGATATTCTTTCTTAATGAATTCTTCTAAATATCGGGTAGTGGTTTCATATCGCTGGACGGTCTTACTTACAAAGTCTTTTCCAATCAGCTTACGGCTTTGTTCATTATGCTCTCTGAATACCTGCAATAGCGTTTTGTTATCTTCGTCCACACCATAATACAGTTTTCTAACAAGATCAACAGTGATAACCTTACCGGAAGTTTCCAGTTCTCTATAAATTTGGTGTACGTGGGAACGTGTGATTTCTAAGTAGTGGTTCAGTTCCACCGACATGCGGTCTTTGCCTTTTGAATTCTCTTTTGCCTGATTCCATAGGTTTACGGGACAACTTCTTTTGATAGAAATATCTACCATACAGCCGTTTACGGTGATTCTCATGCACACGGGTGCTTCTCCGTTCTTTAATAATTTGCCTTTCTTGATGAAGAACAATACAGAAAATGATTTTCGAGCCATTTTTACATCGTTTTTAAAGTTACAAAACTATGTATTCTCTTCCAAAGTAAGTCTATGCAAAAGACTATGAATCAGTGAGAAAGATGCAAATTCGTGGGACTTTTTTGAACTAAATTTTAGTCCCACGATTTATCCACCGATAATATGCTTGAAACGGCTATTTTCTGCTAGCTGCCAGAAAAAAGAAATCCCTGATAATGTCTGATTATCAGGGATTTGCTTGATTTTTCTTGTTGTTTCAGTGATCCGCCTGGGGTTCGAACCCAGGACCCCATCCTTAAAAGGGATGTGCTCTACCTGCTGAGCTAGCGAATCATCCTGTGCGTTACTTCTGTAATGCGGGTGCAAAGATATGTGATTAATTTTTATCATGCAAATATTGAGTGCATTTTTATTTGTTTTTCATTTAGAAAAATATATATCAAAACAGATTATAATTGAAAATCAATATTTTTTCAAAAAATCGGCTTTTCACAGAAAAGGGGTGTTTTCATCAATTACGCAACCGGGGTTATTTCATATAAACCAAAATATCGGCCAGATAAGGATAGTGAACACATTTGCAGTGTTTGCGGTGAACCGATACCACAACAGGCAATCATACATCCCTACGATTGACCTTAACGATCAAATACAAAGGGAGGCAGAAAGGATAAAAATACACGCTATTTTCATCCGATATATATGAACTATGAAGATATTTCCGTAAGTTTGTCCACGAAGAAAAATGATCATATAAATACACATAATTTGAAACATGGCAGACGACAAGAAAATTATTTTCTCGATGGTAGGCGTGAGTAAAATCTTTCCGCCTCAAAAACAAGTATTGAAAAATATTTACCTGTCCTTTTTCTATGGAGCGAAGATCGGAATCATCGGTTTGAACGGTTCCGGTAAATCTACATTGCTGAAAATTATTGCCGGTATCGAAAAAGAATACCAGGGAGAAGTGGTTTTCTCACCCGGATATTCCGTTGGATATCTGGAGCAGGACCCGAAACTGGAACCGGGCAAGACGGTAAAAGAAATCGTACAGGAAGGTGTACAGGATATCGTAGACACCCTCAAAGAATATGAAGAAGTAAACGAAAAGTTCGGCGATCCTGAAGTGCTCGAAGATCCGGACAAGATGGACGCCCTCATCAACCGACAGGCCGAATTGCAAGACAAGATAGATGCAACCGACGCATGGAACCTCGACAGCCGCTTGGAAAGGGCGATGGACGCCTTGCGCTGCCCGCCTGAAGATCAGGTAGTCGATACGCTGTCGGGAGGCGAACGCCGCCGTGTAGCTCTCTGCCGTTTATTGCTGCAACAGCCGGACGTCCTGTTACTGGACGAACCGACCAACCACTTGGATGCCGAATCGATCGATTGGCTGGAGCAACATTTACAGCAATATGCGGGTACGGTTATCTGTATTACGCACGACCGTTACTTCCTCGACCATGTAGCCGGATGGATTCTGGAACTGGACCGCGGAGAAGGTATCCCCTGGAAAGGAAACTACTCTTCTTGGCTGGATCAAAAGACCAAACGTATGGCACAGGAAGAAAAGCAGGCAAGCAAACGTCGTAAGACACTGGAACGCGAACTGGAATGGATCAATATGGCTCCGAAAGCCCGCCAGGCAAAAGGCAAGGCCCGTCTGAATTCGTACGAAGCTCTTTTGAACGAAGACCAGAAAGAACGGGAGGCCAAACTGGAAATCTTTATCCCGAATGGTCCACGCTTGGGTAACAAGGTGATCGAGGCTCAGCATGTAGCAAAGGCGTTCGGCGACAAACTGCTGTTTGACGACCTGAACTTCATGTTACCACCGAACGGAATCGTCGGTGTGATCGGTCCGAACGGTGCGGGTAAGACCACGCTGTTCAAAATGATCATGGGAATGGAAAGCATCGACAAAGGCTCTTTCGAAGTGGGTGAAACAGTAAAGGTCGGTTATGCAGACCAGACACATAAAGACATCGATCCGAAAAAGACCGTTTATCAGGTCGTTTCCGGTGGACAGGAGTTCATCCGCGTAGGTGGTAAGGAAGTCAACTCCCGCGCCTATCTCTCCAAATTCAATTTTGCGGGAGCCGACCAGGAAAAACTCTGCGGCGTGCTCTCCGGTGGTGAACGAAACCGCTTGCATCTGGCCCTCACACTGAAAGCCGAGGCGAATGTGCTGCTGCTTGACGAACCAACCAACGATATCGATGTGAACACACTTCGAGCACTCGAAGAAGGTTTGGAGAACTTCGCCGGTTGTGCGGTGGTTGTTTCTCACGACCGTTGGTTCCTCGACCGTATTTGTACACATATCCTTTCGTTCGAAGGAGATTCGAATGTCGTGTTCTACGAAGGTTCCTACTCTGAATATGAAGAGTACAAGCGCAAACAGTTGGGCGATGTGGAACCGAAACGTGTCCGTTATCGTAAACTTATTGTTGATTAATTATAATAAATAATTTTGTAAGACCATGAAAAAAAGAATGTTATCGATGGCAGTAATGGCTGCCGCCTTTTTGTGTTTCGGAAGTGATGCAAGTGCACAGAAAACAACTAAGTTGTTCAACGGGAAAGACCTTGCCGGCTGGAACTTCGTTGTCGACAAGAATTCTGTCCCTGCCGAACAGGTATATTCCGTAAAAGACGGCGTCATCAACATCGCAGGACAACCCTTCGGATATATGTACACGAAAGAAAAATACGGCAATTATAAATTGCATGTCGAGTGGCGCTGGCCAAACGGCGAAGAGAAAGCGAACAGTGGTATTTTCCTCCTGATCGCCGATCCGGCCAACCCATTCCCTAACGGAATCGAATGCCAGTTGTGTGCCGGCAAGGCCGGAGACTTCGTCCTGCTAAACGGATCGGACCTGGCCGAGTTCCAGAACAAACCGGGCACGCCGAGACCAGCATTCCCAGTGGTAGAACGCAAAGTGGCCAACAGCGAGAAACCTGCCGGTGAATGGAACGAAGCTAATATCTTCGTAAAAGACGGTGTCATCACGGTTTACATCAACGGCGTTTACCAGAACACCGGAACAAACAAGGTGAAGGAAGGTTACATCGGACTGCAAAGCGAAGGCAAAGAAGTACAATTCCGCAACGTGACGGTCACTTCATGGTAAACGGACGCGGATTTATTCCCTCCGCATGAAATTTCTGTTCCATAGGCATGAAACTTTTGTCCCATGCCTATGGAATTTTTATTTCATGCCTATGAAACTGTACCATCATTCCGTAAAACATATCGTTTCTTTGCTATCTTTGCAACATTCTCACAGATATTCCGGTTCTTTTTAAAATTATATCACTATGGATAATCGTTTCTTGGGCCTTATAGAGAGAAGCATGAAGGAACATTGGGACCTCCCCGCCTTCTCTGATTACAACGGACATACCTTTCACTTCAAAGACGTCGCACGGCGGATAGAGAAGTTCCACATCCTGCTGGAACACGCCGGTATCAAGAAAGGCGACAAAGTGGCCATCGTCGGGCGTAACTCTTCTAGCTGGGCGATCTGCTTTTTCGGAATATTAGCATACGGAGCTGTTGCTGTGCCGATCCTGCATGAATTCAAACCCGACAATATCCATCACATCGTCAACCATTCGGGAGCGAAAGCCGTACTGGCAGGCTCCAGCAACTGGGAGAACATGAACGAAAAGATGATGCCGGATGTCAAGCTGTTCATGATGCTGGACAACTTCTCCATCATCGACTGCAAGAATAAGGAGGTACGCACCGTACGCGACCGCATCAACGAATATTTCGGCAAGAAATACCCCCGTTCCTTCACCGCCAACGACGTGAAATATCATATCGAGGCCCCGGAGGAACTGGCTGTCCTGAACTATACATCAGGCACGACCAGCTTCTCGAAAGGGGTCATGATCCCCTACCGCAGCTTGTGGAGCAACACGCAGTTTGCCTACGACCGCCTGCCGTTCATCCATCCGGGGGACAACATCGTCTGTATGTTACCTATGGCACATATGTACGGGTTGGCGTTTGAAGTGCTGAACTCCGTCAACAAAGGCTGCCACGTTCATTTCCTGACACGCACACCAAGTCCGAAAATCATTGCGGAAGCATTTGCGACGGTTCGCCCGGCTTTGATCCTTGCCGTGCCACTCATCATCGAGAAGATCATCAAGAACAAGGTCTTCCCCGAACTGGAAAAGCCGTTGATCAAATTGCTGCTGAAAGTGCCGTACATCGACCAAAAGGTACGCGAAAAGATCGCCCAAAAGCTAGAAGCCTCTTTCGGTGGAAACTTCGGCGAAATCGTGATCGGCGGTGCAGCCATTAATAAAGAGGTAGAGACGTTCCTCAAATCCATCAACTTCCGTTATACGGTAGGTTACGGGATGACAGAATGCGGACCGCTGGTTTCCTACGAACAGTGGGACACGTTTAAACAAGGTTCGGTAGGCCGTGTCGTCGACCGCATGGAAATCCGGATCGACTCGAACGATCCGGAAAACGAAGTAGGCGAAATCCTGGTTCGCGGTATGAACGTGATGTTAGGCTACTACAAGAATCTGGAGGCGACGAAAGCGGTAATGCTACCCGACGGTTGGTTACGGACAGGTGATTTGGGGACACTTGACAAAGATGGTTTCCTTTATATCCGCGGACGAAGCAAAAGCATGATCCTAAGCTCCAACGGACAGAACATCTACCCCGAAGAGATAGAAGACCGTCTGAACAATATGTTGTACGTGGCGGAGTCGTTGATCATTTCGCAGGGAGGAAAACTGGTTGCACTGATCTATCCAGACTGGGAACAGGTGGACAAGGCTGGCATCCAACACTCTGAAATCGAAGGGCTGATGCAACAGAACATCGACCAGCTGAATACCGAAATGCCCGCCTACAGCAAAGTGTCCTGCTTCAAGCTTTATCAGGAAGAATTCGAAAAGACACCGAAACGGAGCATTAAGCGGTATTTATATCAGCCCGCAGAGGAAAATTAAACAAATAAAATCGTACCTTTGTTTTCTGTTAATTTACAAACAGCTCATATGAACAAAGGGAAAATTACTGTTGCCGGCATCGGACCGGGAAGTCGCGAAGACATAACGCCCGCAGCGTTATCTGCCATCAGGCAGTCGGATGTGATCATCGGATACAATTATTACTTCCAGTTTATACAGGATATAATCCGTCCGGATGCCCAATGTATCGATACCGGGATGAAGCGTGAGAAAGCACGTGCCGAAGAGGCCTACAAATACGCTTCGGAAGGTAAAACAGTGACAGTGATCAGTTCTGGTGATGCCGGAATCTACGGGATGGCCCCGTTGATATATGAAATGCGAGCGATGAAAGAGGCGCCGCAAGTGGAGATCGAGGTAGTGCCCGGTATCAGTGCGTTCCAAAAAGCAGCTTCGCTTCTGGGAGCACCTATCGGGCATGATCTCTGTATCATCTCCCTCTCCGACCTGATGACTCCCTGGCTACGGATCGAAAAACGCATACGGGCCGCCGCTATCGGCGACTTCGTGACAGCCATCTACAATCCGAAAAGCGAAGGGCGCTACTGGCAGTTGCATCGTCTCAAGGAGCTGTTCCTCGAAGAACGTGCCCCCGAAACACCGGTCGGCTATGTCCGTCAGGCCGGACGCGAAGAGCAGGTCGTCAACCTGACCACGCTGGCAGAGTTCGACCCTGAACAGGTCGACATGTTCACTGTCATCCTGATCGGGAACTCGCAGTCATATGAGGCCGACGGTAAATTCATCACACCACGCGGCTATTATGGAGAGATCAAGATGAAAACAGATGTCGGGATCGGCCAGGACATCATGATCCGCAGCTTCCGCACCATCGAGAAAGAACTCAAGAACAAAGAAATACCGCTCGACAAGAAATGGGCTTTGCTCCATGCCATCCACACGACAGCCGATTTCGATATGGAAAATATCCTACGGATCGACGATCACGCGGTGGCTTCCCTTTACGGGAAATTCAGCCGGGGGGAGGTGCGCACCATCATCACAGACGTCACAATGGCTGCTTCCGGCATCCGCAAAGGAGCTTTGCAGCGTATGGGAATCGAAGTGAGATGCTATTTGCAGGACGAGCGCACCGTACAACTTGCAACAGAAAAAGGGATCACCCGCACACAGGCCGGCATCCGGCTTGCCGTACAGGAACATCCCGGCGCTCTATATGTATTCGGCAATGCGCCGACCGCATTAATGGAACTTTGTGACCTGACAAGGAAAGGGAAAGCCACTCCCGCCGGCATCATTGCCGCTCCTGTCGGTTTCGTACACGTACAGGAATCCAAACACATGGTAAAGCCGTTTGTCTCTATTCCTAAACTCATCATCGAAGGACGGAAAGGCGGTAGCAACCTCGCCGCGACTTTGGTAAATGCGATTTTATGCTACAATGATGCAGAACAATTAAAACCAGGTAGAGACGTATGAGAACTCAAGAAATTATAGAGGCTTACGGCAAAACACACATCTATATGGTCGGGATGGACGACAATCCACAACCTAAGCATGTAGAAGTCATTATCAAAAGTGTCAAACACGACAATATCTTCTCCGGAGGGAAGCGGCATTATGAGATTGTGAAGCCGTTCCTGCCCGCCGATGCGGTATGGATCGAAATCAAGGCTCCGATAAATGCCGTCCTTGCAGAATACAGCCGGTTGATCCAAGAAGGCAAAGTGATCGTCTCCTTCGTTTCGGGAGATCCGTTCTTTTTCGGTTTCGCTTCCACCATCCAGAAAAACCTTTTAGGGGTAGGCATGAAAGTGTTCCCCTACTTCAACTCATTGCAGATGTTCGCACACCACGAACAAATCCCGTATGAGAACATGCACGCCGTGTCCGTTACCGGACGACCGTGGCACGAACTCGACCGGGCATTACTGGAATGTCGGCCGTTGATCGGTGTGCTGACCGATCATGTCCATACGCCCAGGGCTATAGCCAAGAGGATGATGGAATATCATCTGGACAAGGATTACACCATGCGGGTAGCCGAACATTTAGGTAACCCGAAGAAGGAGAAAATCTATAATATCTACTCGATCGAGGAAATCAGCGAAATGAGTTTCAGCTGCCCGAACTGTGTCCTGCTGATGAAGGCTCCGAACAGCACGCAGCAACGACCGACCTTAGGCATACCCGACACGAAGTTTGTCTTGCTGAACGACCGGGCTAAGATGATTACCAAAGCACCGATACGGGTGATGGACCTAAGCCTGCTGGAACTGCATAACAGCCGTACCTTCTGGGATATCGGCGCCTGTACCGGCTCTGTTTCGATCGAAGCACGCCGCCAGTACCCCCACCTGAATATCCAGGCTTTCGAAGTGCGGGAAGAATGCAAAGACATCATCCGGGCAAACGCACGTCTGCACAGTGCTCCCGGCATAGACCTGCATATCGGTAACTTCCTGAACCTGCCAATCGCAGAGGATGCAATTGTCGATGCTGTTTTTATCGGCGGTCACGGCGGCAAACTGAAAGAGATCATCTGCAAAGTCGCTTCTCATCTGGATAAGCTGAAAGGCAAGATCGTCTTCAATTCCGTTTCGGAAGAAAGCAACAAGCTGTTCCGGGAGGCAGTCGAAGAAAACGACCTGAAACTACATTCGGAAATGAACATTACGGTCGATACCAATAATCCTATTACAATTCTTTGTGCAACAGGTAAATATCATGTCTAAAAACATATTGAACATTCTTGTGGTTTCGGCAAGCAGTCTGCCGTTAGCACGCAAAATCCGGGACAAATATCAGGGTAAAACCATTATCTATTGTAGAGAGGCAGATAACGATGTCGAACCATTCACCTCTTTCGAGGAGCTGGCCGGCGATCTTTTCAATAAATCGGAAGCGATGGTCTTTATCGGGGCGATGGGCATTTGCGTACGGAGCATCGCTCCGTACGTCAAAAGTAAGTACACGGACCCGGCAGTCGTCTGCCTTGACAGTACCGGCAAATATGTCGTGTCGGTACTATCCGGCCATATCGGCGGGGCGAATGAGCTGACACACGAGTTGGCCCGCCTATTGAATGCCGAGGCGATTGTCACGACACAGAGCGACAATCTGGGACTCTGGCCACTGGACACTTTGGCACAGCAATACGGCTGGGAACAGGACGTCTACAATCTGCAAGACGACATACATAGTTTTTTCGATACGAATTTCGATAAAACAGACGAAGAGGTCTTTGCTGCCTCCAGGAAGAAAGCGATGAACGAATGCGTCACACGTTTCGTCAACCGCAAGTCGACCGCTCTCCTGCTCGACATCCGCACGAAAGAAACGGACTATATGGAAGAGACCTGTCCCCCACACGTGGATATCTTCTACAAATATGAAGATATCGACTTGGAAAAATACGAACTGCTAATCACGGTCAGTCCGACTTTCTACCAAAAAGTTCCTATCCCCTGCCTGTCATTCTTCCCGAAAGTGCTTCACTTAGGTGTCGGATGTAAAAAAGGATTGACGGATATGAGATCCGTCCTCACAGACTTGTTTATCTGCTCCATCTTCTACGGGTTCAACCTGAAGAGCATCGCTGATGTCTCCTCCATCAATCTGAAGAAAGACGAACCGATATTAAAGGAACTGGCGGACATCTACCTGCGTAGCCCGTTCAAGACCTATGCGGCAAAGGAGCTGGACAAAGTTCCCGTCCCCCATCCCTCTTCTAAAGTAAAAGAGGTCACCGGATCGGACAGTGTATCGGAGGCAGCCGCCATCTTGAGCGCGGAAAGTGGCCCGTTATGGGTAGAAAAACAGAAGGGACAGACAAAGAACTTCACTTATGCGATCGCCATCAGCAAATCGGCAGTACGGGACGAAAAAGAAGACGAACAAAAAAGGAAACTGAAACAGGGTCACATCGAGATCGTCGGAGCCGGACCGGGCGACCCGGAACTGATCTCTATCCGGGGCCGGCGGATGCTGGAAAATGCGGACCTGATCCTCTATGCCGGAAGCCTCGTACCCAAAGAGCTCACCCTATGCGCTAAAAAAGAGGCAACAGTTCGCAGCTCCGCCGACATGAACCTGGAAGAACAATTCGCCCTTATGAAAGAGTTTTATGACAAAGGGAAATTCGTCGTACGCTTGCACACAGGCGACCCCTGCATCTACGGGGCGATACAGGAACAGATGGCCTTCTTCGACCGTTACGGCATGAGCTACCATATCACACCGGGGATCTCCTCGTTCCAGGCTGCAGCAGCAGCTCTCCGCTCCCAGTTCACCATTCCAGAAAAGGTGCAGACCATCATCCTTACGCGTGGCGAAGGACGTACCCCCATGCCGGAGAAAGAGCAGCTGCATAAACTGGCCGCCAGCCAAAGCACGATGTGCATCTTCCTGAGCGCCGGTATTGCCGGACAAGTTCAGAAAGAGCTTCTGGAACATTACCCGCCGACGACACCGGTAGCCGCCTGCTACAAGTTGACTTGGAAAGACGAACGCATCTACCGGGGCGAATTGAAAGATCTGGAACGGATCGTAAAAGAAAACAACCTGACGTTGACAACCTTGTTAGTCGTCGGCGATGCCATAGACAACAGGGAGGGACTTTCACGTCTTTATGCAGACGAGTTCAAACATCTTTTCCGCCATTAGCGAGACGCACATCATGATACTGATCTTAGGAGGAACAACCGAAGGACGAAAGGCCGTACAAGTCGTTGAAAGCGCAGGTAAACCTTACTACTACTCGACGGTTGGTAACGAACAGGCGATAGAAACCGTCCATGCCATCCGCCTCACCGGTGGTATGGATGAAGAAGATATGGCACGATTCTGCCGCGAGAAAGAAATCTCGTTACTGGTCGATGCCGCTCACCCTTTCGCCATCCAGTTGCACCGGACACTTGCAAAGGTTTCCTCCCGCCTCCGGATTCCTGTCGTCCGGTTGGAAAGGCAATATCCCGCACATGACAAGCGGTTGATATGGTGCACGGATTATGCCGCCGCCATCGACCGCCTGCGTGCGGACGGGATCTGCAACCTGTTGGCCCTGACAGGCGTCAAAACCATTGCGAAACTGCGCCCTTACTGGGAGCAGACACCCTGCTGGTTCCGTATTCTGAACCGGAAAGAGTCGCTTTCGCTGGCCGAATCCAACAGATTCCCGAAAGAACGGATCATTTTTTTCCATGAAGGAGAAGACGAGAAGAAGCTGCTGGACCGGCTTCATCCGGATGCTATACTGACAAAGGAAAGCGGGGAAAGCGGATATTTCAAGGAAAAGGTCGAAGCAGCACAAGCCTGCGGCATTCCCGTCTATGTCATACAACGCCCTCCCCTGCCCGACAGTTTCACCTTCGTGCAAGGCCTGGAAGGACTTCGTAAAGCCATCGAACGCCTCGCTCCCGGTTTCTTCCCGCTCCGGAACGGTTTCACGACCGGCGCATGTGCTACGGCTGCCGCCAAAGCCGCCTTAGTCGCTCTACTGAGCCAAACGGTACAAACCACAAGTTGCATCACGCTCCCTTCCGGAGAAAAGATCACACTCCCTGTCACCGCTACCGAATGGGTGGAAAACGCCGCCCTGTGCACAGTTATAAAGGACTCCGGCGACGATCCGGACGTGACAAACGGCTGTTCCGTCATCGCCCGTATCGAGTTGCAGGCAGGACAATCCCCCGTCCCCGTTATCCTGTTTCGCGGCGGTGAAGGGGTCGGTACGGTAACGCTTCCCGGTCTCGGCCTCGAAATAGGCGGACCAGCCATCAACGCCACTCCCCGCCGCCTGATTACCGAAGAACTGACAACAGTACTGGAAGAAAACGGCCTGTCGGGCAAGATAAAGGAGGTGGTCGTTACGATCTCCGTTCCGGGAGGGAAAGAGTTGGCTGCCCGGACATTCAACCCGAAGTTGGGAATTGTCGGCGGAATCTCGATCATCGGGACATCCGGAATCGTACACCCTTTCTCGAACGATGCCTTTATTGCCTCGATCAGGAAAGAAGCCGAAGTTGCGAAAGCAATAGGATGCTCCCGCCTCGTCATCAACTCAGGGGCGAAAAGCGAGCGTTTCCTGAAAGGCTACCTGTCGGAACAGTTGTCGGAAGAACTTCCTCCACAGATGTTCGTACACTACGGGAACTTTATCGGAGAAACACTGAAAATAGCTGCCGAACTGCAATTCGCCGAAGTCATCATGGGAATCATGATCGGCAAAGCCGTCAAACTGGCAGAAGGAGCACTGGACACGCACAGCAAGAAAGTCGTCATGAACAAAACCTTTCTGAAAGAACTGGCCGGAAAGGCAGGCTGCAAACCGGAATCCGTACAAACAATAGATTCCCTGACACTGGCCAGGGAACTATGGGAACTGTTCAGTGAGACCGAACAGCAAAGCTTCTTCCCTCTTCTGTTGCAGAAATGCCAGGAGCACTGTGCACCCCTGTTCCCCGATGGGAAACTGTCTGTCCTACTGATTTCGGAAAGCGGGGAAATAGCCTTTCAATCGTGATTATTCAAATGTAACATCCTTGTTCTGCACATAAGAGACATCGATCTTTCCTCCTGCATTGCCGTTGCTCTCCTGCAAAGGGAGTTTCCTGACGCGGCTCAGGAACAAAGTTCCTTTGGCGGCAGAGGTCGGATTCGTAAAGTTCAGCGTGATAAAGGTCGCACCTTCCTGCGTATTGTTGATATCATAAACACCACCATTGTAGGTCAGATGTGCCTGGACATATTCATCCTTTCCGACCGGCTTTCCTACCCAAGTGATAACGGTCGTGCCATTACCTTTAATAGACGTCAGAGATTCGGGAAGCGCGATCGGATCGACATCGTCGATAGAGGCCTTGTTTGTATAAACCTGGTCCTTCCAACGGGTAAAGGTGAACGTGACCGGGTCCAGCCCGGACTCGGACAGCATATACATATAGGTTCCCATCCCCAAAAAGTCAGGTGCTTTCCCGTTAAAGAGAATACCTTTGGCCGGCAGGCGCAGATTGGCTCCTTCACTGTTATACTTATTGAAATTTGCGCCTATATGGGTATGATTCTGCGTAACATTATATTCGACACCCAAATTCTGGTAGAAAGGGATCGACGGATCAATCCCGTCCGAATCATCGTTATCGCAAGCGGTAAACACACCTGCGAACAACAGGCAAGCATAAAGGAAATACTTTCTCATATCGTTTAATTTTATCCGAGTTCCGGAAGGTATAAGAGATCAATTGCTTCTCCGAAGACTCTACTGTTCTTTGATAGAAATAACAAATGAGGCGGGAAAAGTTTTTCCTTTTAGGCTTTTTTGTCAGATGGAAAGCTGTTGCAAAAGGGATTCTATCGTATCAGCAGACAGCGTACATCCATCGGACTGGTGGATCAGGAATGCAGAACCGGCAGACAGCTCACCCGTCTCGATCCATACAGGCGACTCCACATGCCTACCGGCACGTATGCCGTTCCGCTGGAGCGCCTTACGGACCATCGCATACTTCTGTCCGTGACCGGTCAGACGTATCTCTCTCGAATACTGGTTATCAATACGGAACAAGCCGGTCTCCGTGTCGAACACGATCCCCTTGCGGGCGAAGAAACCGCTCAAATGGCCACTCAGGGCAAGGTCTTCGGGCGTACCGGTCGTAATCCCGTTCGTCCGGTCCATCAGCCAAATCTTGTCGGCGATCTGGAGCGCCAGTTCGAGGTCGTGTGTGGAGAGGAAAATCGTCTTATTCGTGCTTCGTGTCAGATGGTGGAGCAATTGCATGATCTCCACCTTGCTCGGAAAATCGAGGAAAGCGGTCGGCTCGTCCAGAAAGATAACAGGTGTTTCCTGAGCCAGCGCCTTGGCGATCATGACCTTCTGCCGTTCTCCGTCCGAGAGGGTATGCACCATGCGGGAGGCCAGGTTCTCGATCCGTACCAGAGCGATCGATTTTTCTACGACTTGCTTGTCCTCCTTGCCCAACCGCCCCCAAAAACCGGTGTAGGGACTGCGTCCCATCTCGACCAACTCCCGCACAGACATATTCCGGATATCACATTTCTCCGTCAAGACCACACCGATCGTCGTGCTCAGTTCCTTGTCCGAATAGCTATCCACATCACGTCCCAAGACGGCGATCTCACCTCCCAACTTCGGCTGGAAAGCCGACAACGTGCGTAAGAGCGTCGACTTCCCGACTCCGTTCTCCCCTAACAGGCAGGTTAATTCTCCGCTATAAATCCGGGCTTGTATATGGCTTGCCACCAACTTAGTATCGTTCTTTGTCCGGTAACCGATAGAGAGATCATGTATATGGATCGTATCTTGTTTCATCATTCGTTCAGTTCGTTCTTACGTTTGCGGAATAGTACGGAGGCCACTACAGGAGCACCGACCAAGGCAGTCACCGAGTTGACCGGCAAAGCCCCTTCGAAGCCGGGCATCCGGGCAATCAGGTTACAGGCGAGCGCCAATGCGGCACCGGCAAACAAGACGGCAGGCATCAGGACCCGGTGGTCGGAGGTTTGAAAAATGGCCCGGCACAGGTGCGGAACGGCCAGGCCAAGAAAGATGACCGGTCCGCAATAGGCCGTCACGATCGCCGTCAGCACTCCTGCCGAGGTGATCACCAAAAGACGTGCCCGCTTGATGTTCAATCCCAAGTTACGGGCATAGCCGTCGCCAAGCAGCATCAGGTTCAACGTCTTGATCAACAGGAACGACAAAGGGATCAGAATCGCCATGATCGCAACAAACAGCATCATCTGGTTGCCGGAAACACGTGAGAAGCTGCCTAACCCCCAGATCACATAGGCGCGAATATCCTCCTCCACGCTGAAGAACTTTAGCACGCCGATCACCGCATTCGCCACGTAGCCGATCATCACACCGATGATCAGTAGCGTCACGTTCCCTTTCACCTTCTGCGACACATATACGATCAACGCCATCACCGACAGCGAACCGATCACAGCCGCAATCGAAAGCGCAATTTCTCCCATAAACCCTAATTTGCTAAGCGCAACTCCTCCGAGGCTACCGCTCAACAACACCACGAAGGCCACGCCCATACTCGCACCGGAACTGATCCCCAACACGGAAGGCCCCGCCAGCGGATTCCGGAAAACAGTCTGCATCTGCAAGCCGCTTATCGCCAAGCCCGCTCCCGCCACCAAAGCAGTCAATGCCTGCGGAAGACGTGATTTCCAGACGATATTCTGCCAAGTCACCGGCTCGTCTCCAAGTCCGCAAATAATGTTCCAGACAGACTTCAACGGGATAGACACCGATCCTAACACCAAATTCAGGAACATCAGGACCAGGATAGACGCTACGATGAGCAACATAAGAAAAGTAGTGGAATGTCTCATTCGTGCAGCTTATTTGAGTCGGGCATAATAAACAGGCGTATGATCGGGCAGCAAGTCCGGATGGAATATATGCAGCAGGTCGGCCAGTACGACTTCCGGCTCGGTCGGCATACTTTCGTAAAAAGGCGTATCTTTCATGTTGCAATAGATGATCCCTTTCTCTTTGAAGGCACGGAAATCGGCATAACGCGGGTCCTGCTCCTTCAATGCCTCATAGCTGAACGTACCCGGATAGCTGTTCACAATGCGCCAGTAATCGGCTTCGTCACCCTGGTTGTAGACAGTTTCGAAATCGAGCGTCACACCTCCCGAACGTTTATCGTCTTTGAGGAAATAGTCGGCACCGGCGTCCTTGAAAAGCTGGGCGAGAAAGCTCTCCCCTCCTACGGCATACCAGTTACCGCCCCGCATCTCGCCGCTCAACACGACCGGACGTTTCTTCACTTTTCCTTCCGCCGTCAGCTCCTTCAATTCATTGTAACGGGCCGCGATGGCGTCGAATGTCTCGTTTGCCTTTTGCTCCTGTCCCACCAACAGACCGACGAACTTCACCCATTCCGCCTGTCCCAACGGCGTCATCTCCTTATAGCCTAAATGCGGGATCAATGGGATACCGACATCCTTCAAGGTCTCATATCCGCCCCGTTTAAAAGGCGAAACAAGGATCAGGTCGGGGTTCATACTCATGATCACCTCGTTGTCGAAATTCCCTTCTATACCGATTTTGGCGGTCTTCCCGCTCTTGAGACGTTCGTTCATCTCTCTATTGAACAGATGCCGGGTACTGGTCACCCCTACGACCTTGTCCAGTTCGCCCATCTTGATAAAATTGGACAACTGCAAAGATGTCATACAGATAACACTTCTGATGGGTGTCTCGATCACAGTATACGATTCGGGGATGCCGGCCGGTTTCGTTCCTCTCCTGACAAGCGCATAATGGAAAGTCGTACTTTCCTCATTCTGCGGGTCCTGGATATCCAGCAAGACATACCCGTCCCGATAGGATAATTCGAAACCACGGGCATACTCCGGTACAATATGGACACCGGAAAACGCGCTTTTTTCCGTCGTTTCCACCTTGTCGGTCCGTTGATTGTTTTTGGTCGTACACGAGGATGCGACACACAACGACATAAGCAGGCAGCACCCTGCCAGGCATTTTTTCATATTCAATATTATTTTATTATAACCAGGCGAGCGTTGTCCACCCCACGAGGACGAGACTCTTCTAAACCGAAACGGCAGGTCTTCTGACTTACTTCCATCCCCGGACACCTTCCCGATCCCCCGATCAGTGGCATTGAGTATTGCCGGTATGTTACCGAAGTTTCACAGCAGCGTGGTCTGTCCGGGATTCCCACCCGGTTCCCTTTTCATCCCTGTCCTGTAAGGAGGACAGGGAAACCTGTTTCAAAGGGCAAATATAATAATATTACTTTTCTTTCAAGAGAAAAGTGGCAGACAAATCAGTTTTTCTTACGAGCCGCCAGATATTCGTCTTCCGGCATGACTTTCAGCACATGGCCGCTTTCGTCGAAAGCGACAACCAGATTCCGCTGATCAGTCGTCTCGAGAGAGACCTTATACTGGATAGGGCTGCCGCCACCATTCGACTTGTACACCTCTTTGATCAGGCAATTTTCATAAGCGTTGTAAATCGCTTCCTGTGTGGCAAGATCCACATCGACGATATCGACCGCATAGAAATTTTTCATACTCAACATATCGATATCCATATTCTCGTCCTGCCCTGCCTGCGCATAACCGTTTTGAGACATACAGACACACGAAACCACCATAACCATCATCAATACTAACTTCTTCATAACCTAAAATTTTAAACAATCTATTTACCTTTTTCTAATCGCCCCATTAAATACAAATTATATGCCAAAGAACATAAAACGGTATTCTCCTTCTGAAACATTCTTCACTGCTTTTAAAAGTTTCAAGAGTTCCATCAGGTTGAAACTTTTGTTTCATCCGGGGAAACTTTAGTTTCATGCGGCAGAAACTTTAGTTTCATACTTTGAGACAGAATGAAACTAAAAAAGATTGTGGAACAGGATATGTAGAAATTATCCCCACAATTGTGGAATGCCGATTTGGAAAGTTCCTCAATTCTCCTCACTTTTGCACATCAAATAAATCAAACGCATATGTCGTACCCCATCTGCTTCGTATCGCTCGGTCCGGGAGACCCCGAACTGATCACCCTGAAAGGCTTGAAAAAGCTCCGACAGGCCGAGATCATCTATTGTCCCGCCACCATGAACAAAAACGGGCAACTCCTCTCCCGTGCGGCCCGTATTATTGAAGAATTGGGAATCGGCGAATCCGCGATCCGGCTCTTCACGCTTCCGATGAGTAAAAACCGCACCGAAGCCTGGAAAGTCTACGATGCCTTGTATGAAGAGGCAGCATCCGCTTGGGACGAAGGGAAAAAGGTGGTCATTGTGGCGGAAGGCGATGCCGGGTTCTACTCTTCCATACAATATATATACGACAAATTCAGGGAGAACCGCATCGAAGTAGAACGAACCGCCGGAATCCCAGCCTTCATTGCGGCAGGAGCCTTAGCCGGCTTGCATATCGTCAAACAGGAAGAACAGATCATCGTCATACCCGGAACGCTGACAGCGGAAGAATTGTCGGAAAAAATCAAGGCCGGCTATGTGATCGTCATCATGAAGCTGTCCCAATGCGTGGAGGCTGTCCATACCTGCATCCAGTTGCATCCGGAAGCGAACTTCCACTATTTTGAGAATGTCGGGACCGGGAAAGAGTTCTATACTTCCGACCGGAAACAAATTCAGGGAAAAATATTCCCATACTTTTCCCTGATGATCATCCAATAGTATATCTATCTAAACTATGCTATTATCGCATTCAGGCTGTCTATATGGAAACGAAGCATCTCGATATAAGGCAGGACCGAATTATGATATATGACTGCTTTCATATGCGAATCTTCCATTTTGTTGGCCTTGCGGTTGGCTTCACGCGTCTTACGGGCGTTATACAAGATAGCGGAAATATGATTCGAGATCTCATCCAGCACCTTATTCCCGGCATGGCAAATAGCCTCCGCCTCGTCCGGAGCGTATATCGAACTGGCCTGGGATACAGCCTCCAACATGGACTGCTGGTATGCACCTGCCATCGGGATCAGTTTATGAATTGCATGATGGCATAGCGAATGGGCCTCCTTCTGCTGCTGCTTGAGCGCAAGTTCCCATTTTGTTTCCTGGCTGTCCGAGCAAACCTGCTTGGATATCGAACGGGCCCCGAAACACTCTGATACCATTTTTAACCAAGTTTCTGTTTCAAATACTTTGGATGCAATTACTGCTAAACTAAATCTTGCTGTTGACATAATTCATATCTCCTCTAAATTGGTTTAAAGATTCTAACACTTTCTTTTTATCACATTAAAACTGATTTTTGATTTCATTTTATCATCATCACGATGCAAAAGTAAACAAATTATCAAACCCACCCCTACTACTTCCATACAAGAAGGTCTATTTTATAATTCTTTAAGAGAATAGATAGCTAAATGTATATATTTTGCCAACTCTGGTTTACAAAATATCAACAAAACAACAAATACATATTACATATTGCATATTCAAAAGTCAAAAAGACCAACATTTATCAATTTAACACTTTTATCGGGAGAGAATTACCACCTGTAAACCACCCGAGCTTTCATTTTGTTATTATATAAAAATATATTTACTTTTGTTTTCCACTTAAACTTACATAAGACATGAAATCGGACATAGAAATTGCAAGAGAGGTCTCTCTGCGCAAGATAAAAGAAATCGCGACCGGATTAGGCATCCCGCGCGAAGAAGTTCAGAATTACGGCAGATACATCGCCAAAATACCTCTCCATCTGATCGATGAAGAGAAGATCAAACAACACAACCTTATCCTGGTTACAGCCATCACTCCTACGAAAGCGGGTATCGGCAAGACGACCGTTTCGATCGGGCTGGCTTTGGGATTGAACAAGATCGGTAAAAAGGCGGTCGTCGCTTTGCGCGAACCATCACTGGGCCCGTGCTTCGGTATGAAAGGCGGAGCTGCCGGAGGCGGATACTCGCAGGTGTTGCCGATGGAAAACATCAACCTGCATTTTACGGGGGATTTCCATGCGGTTACTTCCGCCCACAACATGATCACGGCATTGCTGGACAACTACATCTACCAGACGCGTAATACCTGCGAGGGGCTGAAAGAAATCAAATGGAAACGTGTGCTGGATGTGAACGATCGCAGTTTGCGTAACATCGTTTCCGGCCTGGGAGGATCGGCCAACGGCGTACCGACAGAGACTGGTTTCGACATCACGCCCGCTTCGGAAATCATGGCGATTCTCTGTCTGGCAACGGACATCGAGGACCTGAAACGTCGCGTCGGCAATATCTTGTTAGGATATACGAACGATGACAAGCCTTTCACCGTAAACGACCTTGGAGTGGCCGGAGCGATCACGGTATTGCTGAAAGACGCCCTCCTGCCTAACTTGGTACAGACAACCGAGAACACGGCCGCATTCGTACACGGAGGTCCGTTCGCCAACATCGCACATGGCTGCAACTCTGTCCTGGCGACCAAAATGGCGCTGACGTATGGTGATTATGTCATTACGGAGGCCGGCTTCGGTGCCGACTTAGGAGCTGAAAAGTTTTTCGACATCAAATGCCGCAAAGCCGGATTGACACCGAAACTGACGGTTATCGTGGCAACGGCCCAGAGTTTGAAGCTGCATGGAGGCGTACCGGAAGACAAGATCAAAGAACAGAATATAGAAGGGCTGAAAAACGGTTTCGAGAACCTGGACAAGCATGTCGAGAATATGAAACGTTTCGGCCAGGAAGTGATCGTGACCTTCAACAGATATGCATCCGATACGGACGAGGAAATCGCGCTGGTTGCAGAACATTGTCGCGAGATCGGTGTAGGTTTCTGTATGAACAACGTATTTGCTGCCGGTGGCGAAGGGGGTGCCGAGTTGGCGAAATTGGTGGTCGACACGATCGAAAAGAAACCTTCCGCCCCGCTCAAATACATCTACGAGGACAGCGAACCGATCCGCAGCAAGATCAAAAAGGTATCCGAACAGATCTACGGAGCCGCTTCCGTTGTCTACACGACCTTGGCGGACAAGAAAATCAAACAGATCGAAAGCCTCGGCATCTCCCACTACCCGATCTGCATTGCCAAGACACAGTATTCGTTCTCTTCCGACCCGAAAGCATACGGGGTGGCCAAGAATTTTGAGTTGAAAGTGCGTGACATCATCATCAATAACGGTGCGGAGATGATCGTCGTTATCATGGGCGAGATCATGCGTATGCCGGGACTACCGAAAGACCCGCAGGCAAAACGCATCGACATCGTGAACGGCGTGATCGAAGGGTTAAGCTAAAAAAGAGAAGGGTGTGTCAATTTGATATCACTGGACGCAGATGACGCAGAACACACAGACGGACGCAGATTTATTTTGCTGATAATTAATAATATCTGCGTTAATCTGCGCTCGTATGCGTTGTCTGCGTCCCATGAATACCAATATTCGGCACACCCTCTTTGATTTCAAAATATAGGGATTTCACAACCAGTCCTATCCGGTTAATCCTTTCCTTTGTTTTTATCGAAGAACTTCTTAAAGAACATGATCTGGTAGTCGATCGAGTTTTTCCAATACTCCCCGTTATGCGATCCGGGACGGACCAGGAAATCATGGTCGATCTTATATTTCAACAGCTTCTTATGGAAGTCGTTATTCACTTCGAAAAAGAAATCACTGTAACCGCAATCGAAGATGATAGCCAGCTCACCATTCTTAATGCGGTCGATCTGCGTGATTGCCGTATGACGGTTCCAGACCTCCTGGTTGTCGCTCTCGCTTCCGAGCTGCTTACTCATCTCCCAGTTATTAGGGAAGGGCCGGATATCGACTCCGCCACTCGTACTACCGGCTGCGCCAAACACATCCTTATGACGGAAAGACAGCCACATGGCTCCGTGTCCACCCATGCTCAACCCTGTGATGGCACGACCGGAACGGTCTTTCACTGTCGGATATTCGGAATCGATATACTTGATTAATTCAGAGGATACGAATGTCTCATAACGGTAAGACGGATCTTTCGGACTATCCCAATACCAGCTGTTCTTGCCGTCGGGACAAACAAAGATCAGACCGTCGCGGTCTGCAATATCTTTCAACTCCGGCTTCATGGAAATCCAGGTTTTCGCATTTCCTCCATACCCGTGCAACAGGTAGACAACCGGTTTCGGTGCACGATTATTATCCGGAGAAACGACAACGACCTGGACATTCTTCTTCATTGCCTCGCTATAAACATCCAACGTATCGACAACCGCTCCTTTCACCGAAATGGCGACCAAGACAAAAACCGCCACGAACATCATCAATCTTGTTTTCATATCTCTTTCATTTTTTATTAAATGACAGCAAATGTATACAAAAAAATAATATGGATCAATCTATTCGATACCCATCGGTCAAGGTATGCATGAAAGCGACAATGGCCGCTTCTTCTTCCGGGGTGAGTCCGAGATTCCCCAGTTCGTCGCGGTTGACGGTCTCCGCATATTCGGGAGCCGGGTACTCTTCCACATCACGCACATTATAGAAATGGACAATCTCCTCAAGTGTCTTGAAATAGCCGTTATGCCCGTAAGGAGCTGTCAGGGCGATATTGCGTAACGTGGGTACCCGGAACTTGCCGAATTCGGTACTATCATGCAGAAAAGCCCCTAACCCCAGATCCATCGTGTCCCGCCCGACCGTGTTATGGGGAGCGGGAACCCGGAAGAACGGATTGTCCGGGTTGGAAGGGATTCCGAGGTTGTCATATGTATGGTCGGTAAACAGGACACGTCCGGCTCGCTCGTCGTTTTCCAGAATATGGCATTCCGCGCAGAGACCTTTCTCCTTAAATAAGTCCAGCCCTTCCATCTCCTGTCCGGTAAGCTGGCATTTGCCTTCCAGGTAGGCATCGTATTTGGACGTGAAGGGGTTCACCTCGGCAGAACGTTCATAAGTGGCTATTGCATCCAATATATGGGCATAAAGAGAATCGTCGGACGCTGTCTCTCCATAAATACGCACAAAATCGGGATAGTAGGCTGCACGCCGGACTTTCTCCGTAACAGCCCGGCTGTCCTTGTTTCCCATTTCCAGCGGATTGACGAACGGTTGGCCGGCCTGTTCTTCCAACGAGTTCACCCGGCCGTCCCAGAACAAGCCGCCTACATAGGTTTCTTCTTTTTCGTCATAATACAAGGCCGGGACATACGCCACATACGAACAGCTCATGGAGTTCCGGTTGCTGAACAAGCCTTTCACGGCCCCTTCCGAAGTGATCCGTCCGTATGTATCGGCAAACCCTTTCGTCGGTTCATGGCAGGTTCCGCACGACTGTCCGGCCGGTTCCGATAACGACTCGTCAAAAAAGAGCTGTTTCCCTACCAGTTCCTTGTCATTTAACTCCGAACGGGAACCCGGTACACACGCGGAAAACAACACAGATGTCCCTGCCAATCCGGCAACCATCACTTTTAGATATACACGACTATTCATAACCCTATTACAATTTATGGGCCAATGTACGAATAAATCTTGCATTATACTGTAGGACTTCAGGGAAAATCGTTATATTTTTGCAGCAAAAAAACATGCGTGAAGGATTGTTTATCATAAGCCGTGGAATCGGTCAGGTAATGTTTCAGAACAACGCTCTTTCGGGAGCCCTTATGTTAGTGGGTATTTTATGCGGTTCATGGCAAATGGCCCTATTGGCCGTCGCCGGGAATTTAGTCGGTAATTTGACGGCCTGTCTTTGCAAGTATAGCCGGGAGGATATCCGGAACGGACTCTATGGATTTAACGGGACGCTGGTCGGGATCGCCATCGGTGTCTTTATGCCGATCAACCTCCTGTCGATAGCGTTATTAATAGCCGGTTCCGCCTTGTCCACCTGGATTGCCCGTCTGTTCGGTTATTGGGGGAAACTGCCGGGATATACCGCCCCGTTCATTTTATCGGTCTGGATATTGCTGGCCGGATGTACATACGGGTATCCCTCGCTTTTGTCGGCCTCCGCTCCTGCCGTTGCCGAACAATCACCCGATCTGGTACGGGCCTTCTGTCTGAATATCGGACAGGTGATGTTCCAAGGAAATACGATCCTGTCCGGTCTGTTCTTCCTTGCTGCCATCCTTGTCAATTCACGTTGGCATGCATTATATACGGTCTGGGGAGCCCTCCTTCCCATCCTTGTCGCTTGGGTGGCCGGAACAGATTATACGGCGCTGAATGCCGGACTGATCGGTTACAACGGCGTCTTATGTGCGATCGCTTTAGGCGGCGACACATGGAAAAGCGGCTTGTGGGCGACAGCTTCCATTTTGCTTTCCATCGCTTTGCAGCTATTGGGGATGCACTTTGGATTCGTGACTCTGACCGCTCCTTTCGTCGTTGCCGTATGGATCATATTAAAAGGAGGTATGTCAAAACTATCCTGTTCCCGCGCTTGACGCGGGATCGCATTAAAACCGGCCCTATAAAAATCTGATTGATAAGGTCTGTCCTTTTGCGGCCCCGCATCAAGTGCGGGGACAAGGGGATTTTGACACACCGCTTTCCATCGATTACCAAAACTTGTTATTCTCTTGGCTATACTCGAATCCTACGTTCTTCAGTTCCTGGACAAGTGTCTCTTTTTGGATATGCATATCGTCGCACAATTCGTCAAGAGAGGAATAATTATCACGTAATTTCATATTGATAACGCTGAAAAGCATCATCGGATCTTCCGGAAGTGTCATAATTCATCATTTTTCTAAACCGGGTGCAAAGGTAATGACTTATTCCATAATCTTGCCTTCCCGGTTCATAAAAACATACATTTGTGTTCGGTCTTCTTTCTGTACCAATACTTTATACAGAGGAGCGCACTCCGTCCCTTTCACGTATGCACCTTCGAAGGTACAGCCTTCATAGGCTTCGGATGTCCCCATCGTTTTCAATACATCATAAGGCAAATGCTGCAATTCGACTCTTCGAAAAGCATCAGATTCAACCAATTTCACAATCGGTTGAGCTGATACTTGTGCATTTACATCACATTGTGAAACACAGATTCCAAAATAAGTCGCCACTAAAGCTGATAATCCTAAAACAATCTTTTTCATTATATGCTAATCTATTTATATTTCCTGTATGCAAAGTTATACCAGATCATTTCGATAGTCTGTATATAAATTACGGTTATGCTTACCAATATTACCGAAGAGTTGAAACAGATGGGATAAGAAGAAAAAATATATTATTTTTGTGAGGAAACAAACTAAAGAAGGTTATGGGAGAAATTATTAAACTGGACAATATCTGTCAGTACAATGAAATGGTAGGCCATGAAACCTTGCATCCGCTGGTAAGTGTTATCGATCTGTCGAAATCGTCCCGGATGATGAAGCACGTACGCATGAGTTACGGTTTCTATGCAGTCTTCCTGAAGGAGGTCAAATGCGGAGATTTGCGATACGGACGCAACTATTACGATTATCAGGAAGGCACGCTGGTTTTTCTGGCTCCCGGACAGGTGATCGGTATCGATGACAACGGCGAGTATTTCCAACCGAAAGGCCGCGCCCTGCTATTCCACCCCGACCTGATCCGCGGCACATCCCTCGGACACAATATGAAGGACTATTCTTTCTTCTCCTACGAGGTGAACGAGGCCCTTCATCTCTCCGAACAGGAACGGGGTGTCATCATCGATTGCCTGAACAACATCAGCGAAGAGCTTAACCGGGGAATAGACAAGCACAGCAAAATGCTGATTGTCTCCAACATCGAGCTTTTGCTCAATTACAGCATCCGTTTTTATGACCGCCAGTTCATCACCCGTGAAAATGTAAACAAAGACATCCTTTCCAAGTTCGAGAATGTCGTGAACGGTTATTTCCAGACCGACAAACCGCAAACGATCGGTTTGCCATCCGTACGCTACTGTGCCGACCAGCTGCATCTTTCCGCCAACTATTTAGGCGACCTGATAAAGAAGGAAACGGGTAAATCCGCACAAGAACACATCCAGCTCCGGCTGATCGACATCGCCAAAGAAAAGATATTAGGCACAAACAAAACCGTCAGCGAAATCGCTTACGAACTGGGATTCAAATATCCCCAACATTTCACCCGGGTATTTAAGAAAAATGTGGGACATACGCCTAACGAGTACAGAGGCATAAACTAAATGTGGGGTTATATGGGTTGAATTGGGAGGGGGATTATTGGGACGGTATCGAGAGTGTGTCAAATATCGGTATTCATGGGACGCAGATAACACAGAAGAGCGCAGATATTATTAATTATCAGCAAAATAAATCTGCGTCCCTCTGCGTATTCTGTGTCATCCGCGTCCAGTAATATCAATCTGACACACCCTCCTACAGCCTGAAATATCTTAACATTTGATGCTCAACTGGCGTAATACGTCACGAATCTTTTCGAATGTGGTGATACGGGTCGGAACCAAAGGCAAGCGCAATTTATTTTCGATAAAGCCCATTGCATTCAGCATACTCTTCGCTCCTGCCGGATTACCGTCGACAAACAGCAAACTGAACAGCTCCGTAAAACTATGGTGGATCGTGCGGGCACTATCGTAGTCGCCTGCCAATGCCAGACGCACCATACGGCTGAACTCACGCGGGAAAGCATTGCCGATTACAGAAATCACGCCGACAGCTCCCAACGTAATCAGCGGGAACGTAATGCCATCGTCTCCTGAAATCACATTGAAGTTCGCCGGTTTGTTCTTGATGATATCATCCATCTGGGTGATATTGCCGGAAGCCTCCTTGACTGCGATCACGTTCTTGAACTCACGGGCGATACGCAGCGTAGTCTCGGCCGTCATGTTCACTCCGGTACGTCCCGGAACGTTATACAGGACAATCGGTAACGCGGTCGCCTCCGCTATCGCTTTATAATGCTGGTAGATCCCTTCCTGAGATGGTTTATTATAATAAGGTACGACAGACAGGATCGCATCTATACCGTCAAAGTTATCGTTTTTCAACTTCTCGACAACCGAACGCGTACAGTTTCCGCCCACACCCAACACGATGGGAATGCGTCCGTTTACCTTCGTCACGACCAAATTGATTATATTCTTCTTTTCTTCTTCCGTGAGTGTAGGAGTTTCTGCAGTGGTACCTAACACAACCAGATAATCGGTTCCATTCTGCAACTGATAGTCTACAAGCCGAGCCAACGCCTCATAGTCTACACTTTCATCTTCTTTAAAGGGAGTGATCAACGCCACACCCATTCCTTTTAAATTTATGTCTGCCATGATTATAATTGACAATTGATAATTGACATTTGACAATTAATAATGGATAAAGGAACAATTGTGACTTTACTCGTCAATTGTCAATTGTCCACTGTCAATTGTCAACGGTACTGCAAAAATAAGGAATTTATATCATTTTGAGCGTATCTCCTGCAAATAAAATAATATATGTTCGAACAAATGCTTGATATCTTCGCGCTCTGTTACTGATATGGAGAGATCATATAAATCGATATCGGCATGTTTCACTCCCACCTTGAACCCACAAGGATGCTGTAGCATAAGGTATTGCATCGGGTAGCAGTCGGGACGCGTAAGATCGATCAGGATATCCGCCTTGATCGTCCTGAACCGTTCCAGAACAGCATCGGAAGGAACCAGCCAAGTGCTCACATCCTTCTTGGCATGGACCGGGATGTACGAGGCATCCGTTTCAGGTGCCAGATCGCCGGTTACATAGACACAAGCCTGTACCTTCTTGTTCTTCTTACGCAGGACGTCCAAGCAAGGTTCCACAAGCTCGCCATCCTTTGCCTGATAAAGGACCAGGATATGGCCTGCATCTTCCAGCGTACAAAACTCATGCTTGCGACTGGCAGCCCCGGAAGCTAAAGACTGCACTTTCTTTTTAATAAAATAATTCGTCAGTCTCATTCCGCTATCATATTTAAGAATTCGTCTTCATTTATAATCTTCACACCTAACTTGGCCGCCTTTTCGAGCTTGGCCGGTCCCATATTATCTCCCGCCAGGATATAATCGGTCTTGCCGGACACTGAGCCACTGTTCTTCCCGCCATGCTGCTCGATCATGGCTTTGTACTCGTCGCGGGAATGTCTGGCGAATGTCCCGCTGATGACAATGCTCAGACCTTTCAGTTTCTCGGAACGGTTTGCCAGCACTTCTTCGGCCACGGACATCCGCAGCCCGTATTCCTTCAAACGGTTCACCAAATTCCTGTTACGTTCGTCGGCAAAATAAGCGATGATGCTCCGGGCAATCCGTTCCCCGATCTCATCCACAGCTATCAAGTCCTCAAAAGAAGCCTGTTCCAACTGATCCATCGAATGGAAAGCAGCAACCAGGCGTTTAGCCACCGTCTCGCCCACAAAACGAATCCCCAATCCATAAAGGACCCGCTCGAAGGGAACCTGTTTGGATTCTTCGAGGCTCGCCATCAGGTTACGGGCACTCTTGTCAGCCCAACGTTCCAAGCGTAGCAGATCAGATATTTCCAATGTATAGAGATCGGCCGTATCCTTGATATAGCCAGCTTCGTACAAATCTTCGACAGTCTCCGGTCCCATATTGATGTTCATGGCCCTCCGGGTAACGAAATGCTCGATCTTTCCCTTGATCTGGGGAGGACAGCCGGCTTCGTTCGGACAGTAGTGGGCCGCTTCTCCTTCGGGGCGCATCAACGGTGTGCCGCATTCGGGACAGGAACGGATGAAACGGACCTTGTCACCTACCAGCAAACCACGGGCCTCGACATCGACACCGACAATCTTCGGGATGATTTCGCCGCCTTTTTCCACAAACACCTTATCACCCAAATGCAGATCGAGTCCTTCGATGATATCCGCATTGTGGAGGGATGCACGCTTTACGGTCGTCCCGGCCAGCAATACTGGTTCCAGGTTAGCAACCGGAGTAACGGCCCCCGTCCGTCCGACTTGGAAAGACACGGAGTTAAGGCGTGTCACGGCGCGTTCGGCCTGGAACTTGTAGGCAATCGCCCAACGCGGACTCTTGGCTGTAAATCCCAAATTGAGTTGTTGGCGCAATGAGTTCACTTTCAAAACGATCCCGTCTGTTGCAACCGGCAAGTTCTTGCGCTCGGCGTCCCAATAGGCGATATAATCGTATATATCCTCCAAGCTGTTGCACACACGGATCACGTTCGGCACCTTGAACCCCCATGAACGGGCCGCCTCCAGATTATCGAAATGCGTTTCCGCCGGTAACTCCTCCCCCAACAAATAATAGAAATAGGCATCCAACTTACGAGCAGCCACAATAGCCGGGTTCTGTTGCTTCAGTGTACCCGAAGCGGCATTGCGCGGATTGGCGAAAAGAGGCTCCTCCTGTTGTTCCCGTTCTTTGTTCAAGCGGTCGAACTCGGCCCAGGGAAGCAGGATCTCCCCCCTTATCTCAAATGCTGCCGGGTATCCGTCGCCCATCAGTTTCAAAGGGACCGAACGGATGGTCTTCACATTGGCCGTCACATCGTCGCCACGTGTCCCGTCTCCACGCGTCACGGCTCGAACCAGACGTCCGTCCTCATATGTCAGAGAAATGGAGGTTCCGTCATATTTCAACTCGGCAACGATTTCGAAAGGTTCGTTCAGGTCACGGGCTATGCGCTCGTAAAAATCCTTCACTTCATCTTCCGAATAGGTATTACCCAACGAAAGCATCGGATATTTATGCACTACCTGTTCAAACTCTTTGGAAAGGTCGCTCCCCACCCGCTGCGTCGGCGAATGAGGGTCGGCATATTCAGGATGCGCCTCTTCAAGGGTCTGTAACTCCTTCATCATCTCATCGAACTCACGGTCCGATATCGTCGGTGCCGAAAGCACATAATAGTTGTAATTATGTTGCTCCAGCGCTTCGCGAAGTGCCTTTATTTTATCTTTTACCACCATTTTTTCAGTTGAAAGGTGAAAGTTGAAAGGTGAAAGTTGAAAGGTGAAAGTTAAAAAGAAAAATTCATCACTTTCAACTTTCACCTTTCAACTTTCAACTAATATATAAGTTTTACATTATCGATCCACATCGTATTGCCCGGCGAGCCGATATAGGCACCACCGTGGCTGGAAGTAAATTGCAGGACGAGATGAGTCGGCAATTCGCCTTCCGCCGCCCAGCCTACTTCCTGAATAGGGACGCTTTTACCTTGGCTGTTCAAAGCATAGCGCTCTTCCACCTGAATCCGCATATAAGGCTTATACTCCGGATGCTTCGTAATATCACCGTACAGGATCGGGTAGGTCGCATCATTCACCCAGCTATTGCTGGATTCCGTATAACGCTGCACCATCGTTCCGACACGTTTGGCATATATGTTTCCATCTTTATCTTCCCAACGTTTCTGTAGCAAAAGGATGGCTGCGATCGAATCCTGTCCGGCAACCGTCGACTTACGGCTGAAACCGGTACTGCGGATACGGTTCTTTTCCGGAGCCAGCTTCACCTTATAGTCAAAACGCAACGCCTTCGGCTTCTTGGTAAACGCCACTCCACTGTTCAACATGGCCTGCGGATTTTTGGTTCCCTTGATCGGTTCGTGCACCGTTCCGAGAAAAACGGAACCGGCAGCTACCACTTCGATATCGACCAAGCCGAAAACCTTCACACTTTCCATTCGTGTCTCCAGACGCGCACACCAACCGTTGTCCCGCCTCTCCGGGAAGACAGAAGTATTCGTCTTCACCACGCCTGCCACCTTTGCCATCACGTTGGAGTTCGCCCACGGCGAACCGCCCCGGTTCGTATAGGCTGTATTGCCGATGATCGTATCCGTCGGACCCAGCTCATAAAGATGCTTCGTATTTCCTCCGATGATGCCGGACTCATGTATCTCGCGAACGACCCAATGATCCATATCTCCAAAACTGAACGGCACCACTTTCTCTTGGCAATTGACAATTGACAATTGACAATTGACAATTCCCAGGAGAAAGAGGAGTTTTACTTTCTGTTTCATTTCAAATTTTGTTTTTCTTAAATCCCCTAAGTCGGCTTTGCCGACAATGGACAATTATAAAGAATATCCCCACTCCTTGAGAGCCATTCCCCAATTTTCTTCCACAAGCTGTACCGTACGGTCGTCATACTTGTACTGGTTCTTTTTATAGCCCTTCTTTTTCCCAAGATATTTCTCGATTTCTGCTTTAGACTCTTCAAAGCCGGGGAGGTTTAATTTCTTATATATATCCTCTGTCATGGCGAAAGCATCCTGCTCGAAATCCTCAAACTTCACCTCTACCAGGTTGCCTTCGGGTATCAGGTGCTTTTGTTCTTCATATTTATAGAACAAACGGCGGTACACTTCAATAAAATTACTTTCGATCTGCTCGTTGGAGATCTCCTGCAAGCGGAGCGGCTGAATCGTATTGGTAAAAAAGCTGCGCGTGCTCTCGAACACCGTATACGGATTTCGTTTCAGATAGATAAATTTAGCATTCGGGAACATTTCCACCAACGTCTTCACCCGTCCCGTATGGGGCGGGTTCTTACTCAGGAATTGTGTCCCGTTCGTATTCCAGAGGGAGATCTTGATCAGTTTGAGGAACGTTTCCTTAAACACTTTCCGTTCATGTTCGCTGATATTGTCGAAAAGCAAATAACGATCGCAATATTCGAGCATATGCTTCGGGAAAAACCAGAAGTTATAATACGTGTAAGGCATCATATTCGCCAAGGCAAATTCCTCTTCCTGGGGAAGATCCACCTTCAATTCCATATTATCGGTCGGACGCTTGTCGGGCATCAGGAACGCCATGTTCTTCTTGAAGAAAGGCTGCCCCCAGAGCATCAGGTTCGGGAATACGGTCTGATAAGTCGTATTGTAGCCGAAATGCTTGTCGCACGAGAAAACATTGTGCATGAAAGTCGTCCCGCTACGCCAATGTCCGAGAATGAACACCGGGTCCATCTCCAACGGCTTGTCCGCAATCTTGCGGTAACGCGCATTTTCGAAGGGTTGCAACAGGCTGAGCAGGCGGCAAACGGATTTAGTCAGAAAATATTTATTACGAAATCCTTTGTCGATCGTTTTATTGGCTGTCACAGCCTTGAACGTTTTCCAGTCAGCACCCACTAAAGTATTGATCGGTAGTTTGTCAAATTCCAGTAATCCCATACCTTATTTATTTTCTGTTATACACTTGACGGAAACCCCTTGCCGTTCGAGCTCTTTACAAACGGAACGGATAGCTTCGTAGTGCTCGGGGCCGATACCCAATTCCGGAAGATTCAGTACAGCCAACGCGTCTTCCGTCACCATGTCGCGAGCATCTACCCGGTCGATAATCATACCGACAGCCGATGTATTATTCGTGATCGGGTCGATCAGGATAAAGGCTCCGGTCTGTTTGTTTTTCTGATACGGATCGAAGAACAGTTCCTTTCCGGTCGTGAAGACGACACGAGCGATCTCGTTCAGCTTCATCGGCAAATTGTCAACGGTCAATTGTCCATTGTCAATTGACAACTGTTCCATCGTATTGACATTCACTTTATAACGGATACTGTCCACACGAGCGCGTGTCAGGTTGGTCGTATGCTTGATATAGAACTGCTTGCTTGTGTCCATCGGCTCTTCGTCCATCCACACCAGCATGGCTTCGAAGTTACGGTCCGCTATCGGCAGGTTATCCGGATGGACGAGCATCTCACCACGTGAAACATCGATCTCGTCTTCCAGCGTGATGGTGACGCACTGGGGAGGGAATGCATAATCCAGCTCTCCGTCGTATGTCACGATACTCTTCACTTTGGATGTTTTTCCGGAAGGTAAAGCCATCACCGTATCGCCTTTACGAACGATACCGCTGGCCACTTTCCCACAGAAACCGCGGAAGTCCAGATTCGGACGCAATACATACTGTACCGGATAGCGGAAATCCTCAAAGTTGCGATCCTGGTCGATAGGAACCGTTTCGAGGAAGTCCAGCAACGACGGCCCTTCGTACCAAGGTGTACGGTCGCTCTTCTCCACCACATTGTCGCCATCTAAAGCAGACAGCGGGATGCAGGTGATATCCGGGATATTCAACGGAGCGACAAACTCCTTATAATCGGAAACGATCTTGTCGAAAATATTCTTGTCGAAATCAACCAGGTCCATCTTGTTGACCGCCAGCACCACGTGCTTGATGCCTAAAAGCGAAACCAGATAGGTATGGCGGCGCGTCTGCGTAATCACCCCCGTACGGGCATCCACCAGAATGATGGCAAGGTTGGCAGTCGAACCGCCGGTGATCATATTGCGGGTGTACTGTTCGTGCCCCGGAGTGTCGGCTATGATGAACTTACGGTTATTCGTACTGAAATAGCGATAAGCCACATCGATGGTGATCCCTTGTTCGCGTTCGGCCTTCAGGCCATCCAGCAACAGGGCGTAGTCGATGTGGTCGCCGGCATTCCCCATGCGCTTGCTGTCGCGTTCGAGGGCGTCCAACTGGTCTTCGTATAACTTCTTACTATCAAACAACAAACGACCGATCAGCGTCGATTTGCCATCATCCACCGATCCGGCAGTCAAGAAGCGAAGCAAATCCTTTTGTTCATCTCTGTCGAGGTATTCTTTTATATTTAATGTTGCCATATGTTTTAAGTTGAAAGGTGAAAGGTGAAAGGTGAAAGTTGAAAATGAAAATAGTGACGCGAAGCCACTTTCAACTTTCAACTCTCCACTTTCAACTAATTAAAAATATCCTTCTCTCTTTTTCTGTTCCATACTTGCCTCCTGGTCGAAGTCGATCACGCGTGTCGTGCGTTCGCTCTTGGTTGTCGTCATCATCTCTTCGACGATCTTTTCAATCGTGTCGGCATCGCTTTCCACAGCCCCGGTCAACGGCCAGCAGCCTAAGGTACGGAAGCGCACCATACGCATCTTGATTTGATCGCGGTACTGTTCCGGCAGACGGTCGTCGTCCGCCATGATCAGGTTGCCGTCGATCTCTACACACGGGCGTTCCTTGGCAAAATACAACGGTACGATCGGAATATTTTCCAGGCGGATATATTGCCAGATATCCAGTTCCGTCCAGTTGGACAAGGGGAACACACGGATGCTCTCTCCTTTATGGACACGGGCGTTGTAGATGTCCCACAACTCCGGACGCTGGTTCTTCGGGTCCCATTGATGGAACTTGTCGCGGAACGAGTAGATGCGTTCTTTCGCACGGCTCTTCTCTTCATCGCGACGGGCACCTCCGAAAGCGGCATCGAACTTATATTTATCGAGCGCATGCAGCAACGCCTGCGTCTTCATCAGGTCCGTATGCACCTTGCTTCCGTGCGTGAAAGGCCCTACACCGGCATTGAATGCCTCCATATTGGATTCCACGATCAGGTTCCATCCGAATTTCTTCGCATAGTCGTCGCGGAACTGGATCATCTCCTTGAACTTCCATTTGGAATCGATGTGCATCAAAGGGAAAGGGACTTTTCCCGGAGCAAAAGCCTTTTCAGCCAGGCGAACCATGACGGAAGAATCTTTTCCGATAGAATAAAGCATAACAGGATTCTCGAACTCGGCAGCGACCTCCCGGATGATATGGATAGACTCTGCTTCCAGTTCCTGTAAATGGCTTAATTTATAATCTGACATAATTATAGGATTGTATTATTTTGATTACTTATTTATGATTGTCTTGCAACGGTTACTTTCGGAATGATCAGGTCCATCAGCTTGTGAACGGATTCCTCCAGGCTCAACACGGAAGTGTCTAACGTCAGGTCTGGATGTCCGGGAGCTTCGAAAGGAGCGGAAACACCCGTGAAATCCTTGATCTCGCCCCGGCGTGCCTTCGCATACAACCCTTTGACATCGCGCCGCTCGCATTCTTCGATCGGAGTGCTGACATATATTTCCAGAAAGTTCTCTTTCCCGATAATGGATGCCGCCATTTCCCTCAAATCGTTATTCGGGCTGATAAAAGCCGCTATCGTGATAATGCCTGTATCGATAAAGAGCTTGCTTACTTCGGCGATACGGCGGATATTCTCTATCCGGTCTTCTGCCGAGAAACCGAGATTGTTGTTGATCCCGCTGCGGATATTGTCGCCGTCCAGGATGCGGCACAGCAAACCGCACTTGTGCAACTCGCGCTCAAGCGCTATCGCCACCGTACTCTTTCCCGAGCCGCTCAGACCGGTGAACCACACCATCACACTGCGCTGCTTCAACAAACGCTCCTTATCCTCCCTCGTCATCATCCTATCGAAAATAGGATAGATGTTAGTTGAGAGTTGAGAGTTGAGAGTTGAGAGTTTCTCTTCGATATTATTATTATTTACTTGTTCCATTCATATTTTGTTTACTTGTTTTCACAATACTGACTGTCAGTTTAATCAATTCACGGCAGTCTTCTATAATCGATTCGTATTCTTTTTCAGATAAATAATCCGTTTCTTTCAATAACATAATCCAATATTCCGTTTCATATTGCTTCCTTCAAAGCAATATTCACTTTGCTTATAAAATCGGCTTTGGACTGCGCATGCTCAACTTCTTTCAAAAGGGCGCCAATGGCAGTTCCACTACGCAACATCTGTTTTGACAGAACAAATTCTTTTCTTTCATATAATATCTTATATAGTCTAACGATACGGATCGCAAAACCAAAGGACTTTTCTGCCGTCAAACTCTTCCCCATCACTTTCAACTTTCACCTGTTTAGAATTTCCAGATCATCGGTATCACGAATACCGAGATCAAGAAGGTGATTAAGTTAAGAGGTAAGCCGATTTTCACAAAGTCCGTGAACTTATAACTACCGATACCTTGCACGATCAGATTGGTCTGATAGCCGATCGGCGTACTGAAACTTGCGGATGCCGCCATACAGATCACCACGAAGAACGGTGTCGGGTCTACGCCGAGCTGCGTAGCGACCGACAAGGCGATCGGGAAACTAAGCGCCGCAGCCGCATTGTTTGTAATCAGTTCCGTAAAGATATTGGTGATAATAAAGACAATCGCCAACAGGGCATACGGTCCCATACTGCTGGACATACCGATAATATGACGGGCTATCAAAGCAGCGAAACCGGAATTCTCCATCGCCTTGCTGATAGCAAAGGCACAGGCAATCGTAATCAGAATATCCCAGGATATATATTTGGTATACTTTTTCGGAGGGAAAATCTTGGTCCACGCCATGATGATGGTCGTAATGCAGACAAAGAAAAACATATCCAGCCGTATTTCAGGGAACGCCTCTTTCACCACCGGCAACTCCCCTATCGTGGCGCCTACGATCATAAAGATCAGCAAGCCCAATGCCAGCCAGCGTTTCGTACGGGAAACCGGTTCCGTACCGTCCGTACCGTTGGCAAGCAAAAGGAAGACGCTGGATTCACCCCATGTCGGAACGAACGTATCGTCCGCCCAAAGAACCAGCGTATCGCCTTCGTGCAACGTCACCCTGTCGAGATCACGGGTAAACCGTTGTCCCCCGCTCTTCACTTCTTTCACGATCGCACCGTAATGGCGGGTAAAGTTGAACTCGCCCAATGTCTTGTTGATACCCGGAAAACGGGAACCTAACACCGCTTCCACCCGGTGCAGATTACCAGGATTGCCGTCTTCCTCATCTTCCTCGTAACGATCGGTGCGGGAATCGGGCAGCAGTTTGTTGGAGAACACGAACAGGTAAATGATGCCGGCCAGCGCGATAAAGATCCCCACCCTTCCCAACTCGAACATCGTAAACCCTTCATATCCGGCTTCAAGGATCATGCCATGTACGACTAAGTTGGTCGATGTTCCGATCAGGGTACAGATACCGCCTAAAATGGTCACATACGAAAGAGGAATCAGGAATTTCGTCGCCGGTAGCTTGACCGACTCCGCCCAACGTTTGATGATAGGGGCGAAAATAACGACAACAGGCGTGTTGTTGAGAAAAGCGGAGACAAAAGCAATAGGCGGAAGCATACGCAACTGCGCCTTGAAAACGGTTGTTTTTCCTTCCGGCAACAACTTCTTGATGAGCTGTCCCAATGCTCCGCTCTGGCGAATGCCCTCGCTTACCAGAAAAAGCATTCCGACGGTTATCATTCCTTTATTGCTAAAGCCTTCGAGCATTTCCTTCGGTGTCAATATTCCGGCACAGAGGAATAGCACCACAACCGTGAGTAACACCATCCCGGGTCTCAGTCCATCCCATATTAACGCTGCTATCATGCCGACCAACGCCAGCAATACAAATACTATTTCAAAGTTCATCTTTTCAATTGACAATTGAAAATTAACAATTGACAATTAAGAACAGAGACTATCAATTGTCCATTTTCAATTGTCCATTGTCAATTATTCCGTTAAGGTTGCAAATGTAATAAGAATATTAAATCTAATCTCACTACGATAAGCAATTTTAGGGATTATCTTGCTTACAGACCAAAAGTTTCAGCAAACGGAACAAACCGCTCATCAGAGCGGTTTGACAATGAACCACGGGTTATGAAGGTCTTCCTTATTATACTTTAATGGTGTTTTGCCGTCGATATGATACACATCGCATCCGGCAGCCCGTGCAATCGCATGTCCGGCGGCGGTATCCCACTCCATCGTCGGTGCGAAACGGGGATAGACATCGGCCGTTCCTTCTGCTACCAGGCAGATCTTCAAGCTGCTGCCGCTACTGATCAGGGTGACCGGCTGTCCCTGCTTGCGCAGATTCTCGATAAAGGCCGTCGTATCTTCCGTCTGATGAGAACGCGAAGCGACCACCACGACTCCCTGGTGTCCCATCGACATAGGCAGGTGTACGGCTTTCGTTTTGATATCGTCCATCGAGGGCTGGTAGCCGCTGTCGATCTCCGCCAGCTTGAATGCTCCCAACGAGTCTGCCGCGAAATACAGCTCTTTCCGTACGGGCACGTAGATCACGCCCAACACCGGAACTCCTTCCTTCACAAGAGCGATATTAACCGTAAATTCACCGTTTTTCTTGATAAACTCCTTCGTCCCGTCCAACGGGTCCACGATCCAGAGCATATCCCAGCCTGAACGTTCGGCAAAAGGTATTTCCTTTCCTTCTTCGCTCAATACGGGGAAAGGCGTCACAGACAGAGCCATCGAGATAATGGCATGGGCTTTCTTGTCAGCTTTTGTCAATGGGGAGTTATCGGCTTTACGTTCGATACCGAAATCGGATTCCGGATCGGTATAAATATCCATGATCGCTTTGCCTGCATCGAGGGCGGCGCGAATAGCTATATACAGGTAATTTGCATAATTATTCATCATTTGCATCTTTTAGTGTGTTAATATACAAATGTAAGGAATTTCCTCGAATAATCCGAATTTTAAGCTCTCATTTATTCAAATCGTCACCGATTCACCCAAATATAAAGCAACATATATAGGTAGCAAATGTGAAACATATATGTTTCGAATTCAAATCACCGGTGTTTCGTTTTCAAATCACTGGTGTTTTGAATTCGAACCGGTTGTTTTCGACGATGGATCGGCCGATGGCATAGCCTTCGTCATACAAGGCGGACAGCTTCTTACGGTCGTTGGTGGTACGGCTGACTTCCATTTTCTTTTGCGGACGGATGACGATCGCGTCTCCTTTCGCTTCCAGCTCGTCGATATAATCCAGCACTTCGTTATAGTTGCGGTAGCGCAGCTTCAACTGCTTCCGGATAGCGGGATACCGGCGGTAGATGAAGCCGGGCAGCCAGAAATCCTTTTCTTTCTTCCGGTAGCCTTTGTTACGGGTCAGGATAATCACGTTCTTGCGGAAACCGTCGTCGATGGCATGCCGGATGGGAATGGCATCGCAGACACCTCCGTCGACCATCGGGACACCGTCGACATACGTCACCGGACAAAGCACCGGAAGCGTACAGGAGGCACAACAGATATCGACCAGACGGTCTGCATCCTGCTTCTCCTCGAAATATTCGGCTTTACCCGTCAGGCAATTGCTGGTGACCATGACGAAGCGGTTCGGCGACTTGAAATATGTCTCGTAGTCGAGCGGATAATATTTCTCCGGATAAATATAGAAAAGGTATTTCATATCGATATATCCCCGCCCCCGCAGGAAATGCCTGAAACCGATATAATCATATTTTTCCAGCAGGTCGATATTGCTGAACCGGGAACGCCCGCGCTGCCGGGAGGCATACGAAATGCCGTTGCTCGCCCCGGCGGACACACCGATCGTATAAGGGAACCAAATGTCATGATCCATAAAGCAGTCCAGCACTCCGACGGTGAAGATGGCACGCATCCCTCCTCCTTCAAGCACCAGACCTGTGCGACTGTCTATTTCCATATCTGTTTACCATAAAAAATAATAGCCATTGCCTGGCTCACACCGGACAATGGCCGCAAAAATATAATAAATCAGCGATATAAACATAGTCTTTTTACAGAATAACTTCGTTCACCAAAGGACGGTGATGGCGGAAATCGTCGATATTCTGAAGAGTCGTCTCTGCAATGTTATGCAGAGCCTCCTTCGTGAAAAAAGCCTGATGCGAAGTAACTATCACATTATTAAAAGAAAGCAGACGGGCCAATACATCATCGTCGATAATTTTATCGGACTTGTCTTCATAGAAGTATTCGCCCTCCTCCTCGTACACATCCAGACCGGCCGCCGCGATCTTCTTTTCCTTCAGACCTTCGATCAGGTCGTTGGTATTGATCAGTTGGCCCCGGCCTGTATTGATGATCATCACACCTTCCTTCATCTTGTCGATGGAGTCTTTGTCGATCATATATTTTGTCTGGTCGGTCAGCGGACAGTGCAAAGAGATGATGTCCGACTCGCGATACAGTTCGTCTAACGACACATAAGAAATGCCTTCCTCTTCGGCAAACTGCGTGTCGGGATAAAGGTCATAAGCCAGAATACGCATTCCGAACCCTTTCAAGAGACGGATCAGGATCTTGGCGATCTTTCCGGTACCGATAATACCGATCGTCTTGCCGTGCATATCGAACCCCATCAGGCCGTTCAGCGAGAAATTACCGTCTCGCGTACGCCAGTAGGCACGGTGTATCTTCCGGTTCAGCGACAGCATCAGGGCAAGCGAATATTCGGCTACGGCGTAAGGCGAATAGGCCGGTACGCGAACGACCGGCAACTTTCCTTTGGCCGCTTTCAGATCCACATTATTAAAACCGGCACAACGAAGGGCCAGCAGTTTGACACCATTGTTCACCATCGCATCGATCACGGCGGCATCGGCAGTGTCGTTGACAAAGATACAGACCGCGTCCGTATCTTGCGTCAGGACTACATTATTCGGATTCAAATGTCCTTTGTAGTAACGAATGTCGTAATTGTACTTTTCATTTACTTTGTCGAATGAAGCTATATCGTATGGTTTAGCTCCAAAGAATGCAATTTTGTATGTCATATTATTTGTTTTTATATCTAACAATCAAAACGGCCTGAATGTTGCGAGGAAGAGGTGGGTAGTAGAAAAGGAAAGGTCCGGCTAAAGAGTGCTTAACCGGACCTCTGCCCATATATAGTTTTTATAATGAAGTTATATCGTTCAGCCTTCCTTTGAAGACTGTCCTTTTTTACCTGCGGCTGCTTTACGCTTATTATCTTGATAAACGAAATAGAGCGGTATCAATATTGCCGCTATCGACATTGCACAAAAAGATATAATAAAAGCCATCGTTCAATCCTCCTTTTTTACTTGACTACATAATACAAAACCTATCACAATAATTAATACAAATGCAAAAAGGCCCAATAAGTACAACACCCACCTATTGATTTCTTCGGTCATTATACCTCCGATAATAATACCTGCAAAGATCAATTTTGCAATGTCCAGCAGAAAATTCCCTGTTTTCTCCTTTATATCCATAGCTAATACTTTTAGTTAAATAATATCACAAAGATAGCCATTCTTTCCATCCGTCCAAGCGTAACAGTCTAAAACTTACGGAAATTCGATTTCCACCGTCGTACCCTTCCCGACCTCGGACGTAATCGTAATTTCCGCCCCGTAGCTTCTCAGGATACGCATGGAAAGACTGAGTCCGATACCATGCCCGGCGAACTCCCGTGTGTTGGAGGCACGATAGAAAGGCTGGTACACACGGGTGATCTCCTCCTCCGGAATACCGATCCCCATGTCCGTAATGGTCAGGACAGAACCTTTCAGCTGCATCTCGACAGGCGCTTCTCCCGAATATTTACAGGCATTATTCAAGATGTTGCCGATAGCGATCTTCAGCAGATGCGGATTCGCCTCGATAGCGAAAGCGAAATGGTCGGTTGTAAAACGAACACGGTTACCCACGAACTGCATCAGGAAGTCGGCCAGCAAAACCGTCTCACGTGCATTCTTCAGAATCTCCTTATCCCCATGAGAGAGGAAAAGCAGGTTCTTCATCAATAGGATGATGCGTTTCGTTTCAGAAGCGATACGCCCCAATGCTGCCTGGTATTCGGCCGGCGTACGTTCCTTCAGCAAGCTGATCTCGCATTCTCCCTGGATGGCCGTAAGCGGATTATTCAGTTCATGAGATGCATTGCTGATAAAAGACTTCTCACTCTGGTAAGCCGCATCGATACGGTCGACCATGCGGGTCGCATACAAACGGCCGACGAAATAGACCAGGACGGCACTGATCACCAGCATCCCCAGCAACAGCCAGCCGATCCGGTGCTGGATATCCCCGCCGTACTGGTTGCTCGACACAACCAGTACGATAAAATTGCCCTCATTATCCGGATAGTAGACAGCCGCTCCTAATTCTTTCCCTTCATGGAAACGAACCACATTGCCTGCATACAGGGAAGCGATCTTCTCATCGGTCAGGTAACGGGACAAGACGGCATGCGCCTCCGTTATGCTGTCGGCGTTCAGCAAGATTTCCGCTGCAACAGGCAACGTCTCCTCATAATGCTGCTGGATACGGGCATAATCTTCCTCGTCCAACTCATCCTTCTCCCAATGCTTCTGTGCCGTCGCGTATGCCTTCTCCGTCAGATAGGAATAGTAGAGGCGGCTGATATAGTCGGTCGCCACAAAATAGAAAACGACTGTCACCACCGAAATAATGCCGATCGTGATAGCCGTATAAAAAAGCGCTATCTTGTTCCCGGTCTTCATGCTTCCATCATATAGCCCACTCCCACTACGGTGCGGATCAGTTTGTGGTCGAAATCCTTGTCGATCTTGCTACGCAGGTAATTGACATAGACATCCACCACATTCGTATTCGTATCGAAGTTCTTGTCCCACACATTTTTCAGCAAGGTCAGCCGGCTCTGTGCCGTCCCTTGGTTCTGGATCAGATATTCGAGCAGGCGGTATTCCTTTACGGTCAGGTCGATCACCACCTTGCCACGGATCGCCCGGTGGCTGGACGGATCGAGTGTCAGGTCTCCACAACTCAGAAGCGGTACGGCAGGTTCCACCCCCGTACGCCGCAAAAGGGCTTTGATACGGGCTTCCAGTTCCTGGAAACTGAAAGGTTTCACCAGATAGTCGTCGGCACCGGCATCCAGTCCGTTCACGATATCGTCCGTCGTCCCTAAGGCGGTCAGCATGATGACGGGCGACTGGTAGCCATACGCCTGGCGATACTGTTTACAGAGTTGCAGGCCGTTCATCTTCGGCATGATGATGTCGAGTATCAACAAGTGGAAATCTTCCTGCTGAACCAACTCCCAGCCGGCTTGCCCGTCATTGGCCACGCGGACTTCATGGCCGAACTCCTGCAAGCCCCGCTCGATGAAAGAGGCGATGTTTATTTCATCTTCTACTAATAATATCTTTGCCATTACATATTTTTGTGTATCGGACTACAAATATAGGATAAATGATGATTGAAGGGTGATTCTTTTCCTCCCAATCTCTTTATAATTTACGTTGCAACAATTTTCCGTCTTTATCGTACAGCATCCGCCGGTAAAAGGTTTCGACCATCAGGGGGAAGACGAAGAGGGTGAAGAAGGTCGCTCCTATCAGGCCGCCGATGATGACGATCGCCAATGGCCGCTGGCTTTCCGAACCGATGCCGTGACTGAGTGCCGCAGGCATCAGACCGATAGCAGCCATCGAAGCTGTCATCAGGACGGAGCGGACACGCGAACGGACGCTCTGTTTGATGGCCTGGTCCAACGGGCTACGAGCCTTCAGGTTACTTTTGATATCCGATATCATGATCACCCCGTTCTGTATGCAGATACCGAAGAGAGCGATAAACCCGATCCCCGCCGATATCGAAAAGTTGAAACGGGTAAGCAGCAAAGCCAGAATCCCCCCGACCGCGGCATACGGCACATTCAACAAGACCAGTCCTGCATCACGGGCATTCCCGAAGAGGACGAAAAGGATGATAAAGATAATCGCGATACTGACCGGTACGACCTGTGCCAACCGTTTCGTGGCCCGTTGCTGGTTCTCGAAATCGCCTGTCCATTTCAACGTATAACCCTCCGGCAAACGCACCCGCTCCTTCACCTTCTGCTGCGCTTCGGCGACAGCCGTCCCCATATCCCGTCCGCGGACGGAAAACTTGACGGCACAGAAGCGGGCATGATTATCGCGGTAGATAATCAGCGGTCCCGTAATCGTGCGGATATCCGCCAGTTCCTTGACCGGGATCATCGCCCCGTCGCGTGCAGGGACCAGTATCTTGCCGATCTCGTCTTCACTCCGGCGGAAAGAGGATTCATAACGGACCATGATGTTGAACTTCCGTTCGTCCTCGTAAAGCAGCGAGGCGCTCTTGCCCCCGATCGCCATCTCGATGATCGACTGCACGTCCTCTTTCGCCACACCGTAACGCGCCAGGCGGGATTCGTTCAGTTCGATCCTCAGTTCCGGCTGTCCGATATTGCGGATCACGCCCAGATCTTCGATCCCGTCCACCGTCTGCAAGACCTTATACACCTCGACCGCTTTCTTCTCCGACTCGTACAGGTCCTTGCCGAACACCTTCACTGCGATAGAACCTTTTACCCCGCTGGCTGCCTCCTCCACGTTGTCGCTGATCGGTTGCGAGAAGTTGAAGTCCACCCCCGGATAGATATCCAGCCGTTCCTGCATCTTCTCGATCAGTTCCGCTTTCGTCAGCTTGCTCTCCCATTGCTTCTCCGGATAGATATCCACATGAAACTCGATGTTGTAGAAACCTGTCGCATCCGTCCCATCGTTCGGCCGTCCCGTCTGTGACAAGACTTGGCGGACTTCGGGATAAGAAGCCAACGTGCGCCTCATCCGGTTTGCCAGTTCCACCGATTCATCCAACGAGATGCTCTGCGGAAGCGTCGCCCTGATATAGATGGAACCTTCGTTCAACTGCGGCAGGAACTCCGTCCCCAACAAGGTGAAGCACCACAACCCGACAGCCGCCACCGCTGTCGTCACCGTCACCGTCATCCGTTTATGGGCATGGCAACGGTCGAACAGCCCCGTCGCCATCCGGTTTACCCAAGCCAGGAACGGGTTATGCTTCTCCCTCACATTCTTCTTCAACAACATCGACGAGAGGACCGGCACAAGTGTCAGGGTAAAGATCAAGGCCCCCAACAGGGCGAAGCCCAACGTATAGGCCAACGGACTGAACATCTTCCCTTCGACCTTCTGGAAAGAGAAGATCGGAACCAATGCCGTGATGATGATCAACTTGGAAAAGAACACAGCTTTCGCCCGGTCTTTCGCTGTATGCCGGATAATCCCCATCTTACTCATCACGTTAAAGGCAGGCATCCCCACTTCGCGGGCTTTCCTGTCGAGTGCGACAAACAGCCCCTCTACCATCACGACCGCCCCGTCGATAATGATGCCGAAGTCTATCGCCCCCATCGACAGCAGGTTCGCACTCATCCCCATCGCCCGGAGGCAGATGAAAGCAAAGAGCAGCGCCAACGGTATGATGATCGACACCACGACCGTCGTACGCCAGTCCGCCATAAAAATCAACACAATGAAAGTCACCAGCAAGATTCCCTCTATCAGGTTGCGAGTCACCGTATGCACCGCCAGGTCCACCAGATTCTCCCGGTCATAGAAGGGGACGATCCGCACATCCTCCGGCAACGAGTTTTGCTGGATATCGGCGATCTTGTCTTTCAGGGCGGCGATCACTTCACTGGGGTTCTCCCCTTTCCGCATCACGACGATCCCCTGCACCACGTCGTCCTCTTCCATCCTTCCGACCTGCCCGAGACGGGGCAAAGAGGACTCATGCACGTCCGCCAGGTTCTTCACCAGGATAGGCGTACCGTTGATGTTCTTCACCACGATATTCTCGATCTCCTTCACGTCGTTGATCAAACCGATCCCCCGGACGACATACGCCTGCGAACTCCGGGTGATCACGTCCCCTCCTACGTTGATATTGCTTTTGGCAATGGCGTCATAGAGCTCGAGTGTCGTCACCCCGTAGTTGATCAGCTGGTTCGGATTCACACTCACCTCGAAGGTCTTCACCTCCCCTCCGAAGCTGACGATATCCGCCACTCCGGGGACCGCCCTCAGTTTCCGTTCGATCACCCAATCCTGGAAAGTCTTCAACTCCCGTACCGTCCGTTTGTCGCTACGCAATGTATACCGGAAAATCTCTCCCGTAGGCCCGTACAACGGCTGTACCTCCGGTGTCACCCCTTCCGGCAGGTCTGCATCGTTCAAGAGGTTATAGACCTGCTGGCGGGCATAGAAATCGTCCACATCGTCGTCAAACATCACATGGATGACCGACAGCCCGAACAGTGTCGTACTCCGGATATCCGTCTTCTTCTGTACCGGGTTCATGGCTATCTCGACCGGGATCGTGATGAACTTCTCGATCTCCTCCGCGCTCCGTCCCGGCCATTGGGTAATGATCGTCACCTTCGTGTTCGTCACATCGGGAAAAGCGTCGACAGGTGTATGCAGGAAACTGACCGCCCCGGCGATAACGGCTATCACGGTCAGGAAAAAGATGAAAAACTTGTTCCTGAGCGAGAAGGTGATGATTCTATCTATAAAGGTATGCATCTTGTTTCTTATTTTAAAGCATTATAGACCAGCAGAGTATTCTTGTTTACGACCACGTCTCCCTCTTTCAGTCCGGCATTCAGGTAGCAGTATTCGTCCGTCTGCTTATAGACGCCGACTTCCTGCATCCACAGGCGGCCATCCGTACCGACACACACGACATACTGCTTGCCTCCCTCGAATATCAGGGCGTGCGCCGGTATGCGGGGCATAAGCTGCCCTTCCACCCGGCATTGTACATACACGTTCGTAAACATTCCCGGTTTAAGCATATAATCCTTATTGTTCAATTTGATACGGACCTTCATCGTCTTGCTCTCACTATCGAGCAAGTTATAGACCTTGTCGATCGTCCCGGCAAACTCCCTGTCCTTCCCGTAAGCGAGCGTCGTGATACGGACAAGCGCTCCTTCCTGTATCTTGCGGATATCGCCTTCGTACACATCCGCCATCACCCAGACATTGTCCAGACCGGAGACGGTAAACAACTCCTCTTCCCGGTCGGAGCGGATCAGCATATCCCGGCTGATGTTCTTCCCGACCACAAAGCCGGAGACGGGAGAGGTTATATCGTAAGTCGAGTTGGCACCGATCCGGTAGATGTCATACACCTCACGCAGCCTTTTCACCTCCGCCTTCGCACCGGCAGCTTCCTGTTCAGCCTGCAAGAGGTCACGTTCGGAGGCCGTTCCGCTTCCGAGCATATCCCGTACCGCTTCGAGGTTACGGTCGGCCAAAGCGAGTCGACGGACGGCATCCTTCTGCTGTTTCTCGAAATCGGCCACTTCGCTGCTTCGGATAACGGCAAGGAGATCGCCTTTCTCCACATAATCGCCGGCTTCAACCTCTACCTGCGTAACGGTCCCTCCGAAGATAGGATACACCTGGGCTACCTGCTCCGCATCGAAGGCGACACGACCGTTCAACAACAACTCGTTGTTCAAAGGCGTCCTTCGTACGGTATCGACCGAGATCACCTGCCGGAGACTGTCTGTCAACATCAGGTCCGTAGACGTTTGTTCTGGCATGGCGGCTTGCTTGCCGCATGAAAAGAACAGGGGGAAAAGAAAGAGTAGAAAAAGAGTTTTCTTATTCATATTTATAGAGATATATTTTAAATTCTTATTTGTTCTATTGAGGGTGTGCCAAATATCGGTATTCATGGGACGCAGACAACGCAGACGAGCGCAGATTAACGCAGATGTTATTAATTATCAGCAAAATAAATCTGCGTCCGTCTGTGTGTTCTGCGTCATCTGCGTCCAGTGATATCAAATTGACACACCCTCAACGCCCACAACTGTGTTCAACTCCTCCACCGCCATCACCACCTCCTTTTGCATACCGTATAACTGCAAACAAGTCTCCTTATAAGCCTCATAATAATCGATAAACTCCAACAGGCTGATGTTGCGCTTTTGGAAACCGGCGTTCACCCCTTCGATGATGCGATTGAAATCCCGCTCCAGCTCATAATCCGAGGAATGGTAAAGCTCCAACGCCTTTTCCAGCTTCGTGTAACAAGCAAAAAGCTCGTTATCCGCCTGCCTGCGTGCCAGCTCCGCCAAACTGTTGTTGCGAAGGACAGAGAGGCGTGCCGATTTGATATTTCCCTGGTTACGGTTGAAGATGGGGACAGAGACACTCAATCCGATGGCAAAGTAATTGTTGCAGAAGTTCCCCGCCCTGTCATAAGCCCCTTTCAAGCTCACTTCAGGGAAAGCGAGCGACCGCTGCAAACGCACATCCGCCTCCGAAGCCCGTATGTCCGCCTCCGCCTGTTTCAGGTCGGGACGCTCGGCTATACGGGCACTCAATTCAGCGAACGGGAGTTTATCCAGACTGATGCGGTCCAGCACCGATTCATCGAAAAGCGGTTCCAGGACCTCCCCCCTCTTCAACCCCAAAAGCAAACGCAGATCTCCCTCCAAAGCGACCGCCTCATTCGAAATGCCGTTCCTCTCCTGTCTCAGCGAAAGCAGCAAAGCCTGTATGCGCGACTTCTCCAAGAGAGAGACATTCCCTTTCGCATTCTGTTCCTTATAAACATCCAAGACAGTTCCCAGGTATCCGATCTCCCGGTCATAGACCGACAAGGATTTCCGGGTATAATAAAGGTCGACGAACTTCTCCTTCAGCTCTCCCCGAAGCGTGCGGAGCACCTCTTCAAACTGATATGCCGCCCTCTCCTTATTGATCTTTTCCAAGCGGACCCGCTTGTTGCGCTGGCCGGCAATATAGATCAACTGTTCGATCTCCACCACCGCCTCGCCTTCCTTTCCCAGATCGAAATACTTGCCATTATTGCGGTTGTAGATATTCTGTTCGAGCGAAATGACCGGATTCTCGAACAGCTTCGCCTGCATCACCTGCGCCTCCGCCATATCGATATTATAACGCTCGGCGATCAAAGACAGGTTACAAGCGGCGAAACGTTCAAGGGCGTCGTCCAACGACAGCCGGACCACCCTCTCCTGTGCCGCCCCCGCCCACACAGGCATCATCAACAAGATCAATAAAACAGGTCTGTACATTTGCTTTTTCTTTTTTGCGGCAAATGTACAGACCTGCAACATGAATCACCCCGAATATCCGATTAGAATACTCTTAGGTCAAATTAGAAAATCATTAGATCATTTTTTCAGATCGATCCTGTAAGGTGGCTTCACCCGAAGATGATCCACTTCCAGAAAAGGAATCTTGGGATAGAGAAGATCGAGAAGGCTGAGATCGATTTTACCCGGAACGACCTCGATACGGACACGGGCAAGACCTTTTTTCTTAAAGCCCAGAAGTTCGGCCGCACCGACAGAGACATCGATGATACGGCCCTTGCGGAAAGGCCCGCGGTCAGTGACACAGACGATCACCCGCTTCATATTGGCCAGATTGGTGACACGCAGAAAAGTGCCGAAAGGATAGGTCCGGTGGGCAGCGACCAGCTCGTCCGCATCATGGACCCGGCCACTGGCAGCCTTACGCCCGTGGAAACGGTTGTGGTAATAAGAAGCAAGCCCTTCCTCCTGGCCCCACACTTCCCCCTTGCCCGCGAAAGCGACCAGCAGGAGAAGGATATGTACCAGACGGAAGGGCATACACGTTATCGTTTTACTTTACAATAACGTAAAGCTCTCGATTTTATTGTAGCAGCTCGCCCTTATATTCTCCGGTGAGCGTGTTCAGGAACGCCACGAGACTCTTGGTATCCGCATCCGAAATGTTCTTACCGATCTGGAACTGGTGCATGATGCGGATAGCATCTTCGACCGTCGCGATCGATCCGTCGTGCATATACGGCGGGGTAAGCATCACGTTACGCAGGGTCGGAGTCTTGAAACGATGACGGTCCTGCTCGTTCTTCGTAACGGAATAACGTCCGTTGTCACCGTCCGTCAATCCTGTTCCGCGGTAATCGAAGTAGCTTTTCTTGATTCCCATATACTCGAAAGACTGTCCGCCCAAGTTCACACCCGTATGGCAGGTAGCGCATTTATTCTCCTTAAACAATTCGTATCCGGCAACCTCTTCGGCAGTCAGAGCCGTCTTATCGCCCATCAAATACTTGTCGAAACGGCTCGGCGTGAGCAACGTCTTTTCAAACTCGGCGATAGCGTCGGTGATCGTAGACTGGTTGAACCCTTCCGGATACACTTCGAGGAAACGTTTGCTCAATTCCTTGTCTTCCGCCAGCTTGGCCGAAATATCGTCGAACGAGTGACTGCCCATTTCAACCGGGTTCAAAGGAGGCCCGGCAGCCTGTTCCTTCAGGTCGGCAGCACGGCCGTCCCAGAACTGGAGGATATTCAAAGCCGAGTTATACACGGTCGGGGCATTCACACCGCCGAACTGTCCGTCTATACCTTCGGAATATTGCTTACGGTCCACACCGGCAGTCTCCAGCCCATGGCAGGTCGCACACGAAATCGTGTTATCACCGGAAAGACGCGTATCATGATAGAGATCGAAGCCTAAAGCCACCTTTGCCGGATCGGTCGGGATAGAAGCCATCAACGGCTGTACAGGTTCGTTGGCGAATTCTTCGGCGACGGTAGGTGTCGAATAGTTCTTCTTACGGACCTCCTTCGCCCAGGAAAGCAAGACAGCCTTTTCGTCGCTATTAAGATTCGTCCCCCAGTGCATCGGCATGTGCGTGTACTTGGCGGGAGGCATCGAACCGGAGAGAGCAGCATCTTCCACCTTCGCCAGGTCGGCTTCGGAAACGAGCTGGCCATTGTCGAGGGCCTCCAACATCGCCGTCAGGTCCAGATAGCGCGTACCTTCCTGCATATCCGCCTTGACAGTCGGGCCGATCAGGGGAAGATTACCGTAAAAAGGAAGCGCCGCCGTAGCCGAGTGACATTGCATACATCCGTTCTCACGAAGGATGGAAGCAACCTGTTTTGCCTGGTTATCCGCATACTTCTTGTATTCGGAGGAACCACACGATGGCAGAACCAGAGCCAATGATAGCAGCCCTAAAGGTAATGCCGTCCTCTTACAAAGAATAGTGTTAAGCATAATTATTGGTTTATTTAGATTTGTTAAGTGCAAAGGTAGGCAGAATTATCAAGAGGTATGTAGAAAGCTCATCAGTTTTATCTATGGAACGATAAATAAAAACTATAGTCCCTTGTTATTCTCCAGCACCTCCCTGAGAGCGTCGAACATTTTGCCCGATAGTTTCAGCCGGGCGAGGTTTCTCTTGTAGTCGTCAGGATGATGCAGGTCGGAACCGGCGTAGTCATAGAAACCCTCCTTCATCAGGTAGGCGGCATATTTGGCAGGACGGGCGCCATATACGCCGGCAAGGGAGAACAGGTTCAACTGGAATTTGTAACCCTTGTCCTTCAGCCGGAAATAATCCTCCTTCGTCATATACATATACCGCTCCGGATGAGCCAGGACAGGCGTGTAGCCCTCCAACCTCAGCTCGTAAAGCAAGTTCAGATAGTCGGGAGGCGGCGAGAGATAGGAAGTCTCGACTAAAACCTGCCTGTCCGCATACGTCAATAATCCGTCCGCCATCTGCAAACGGAAACCGGCATCCAGCATATACTCAGCCACCAGCCTCAGCTCGATCCCTTCCGGGGCAAGCATTTTCATGCAGGCAAAACGGTCCTGCAGATAACTGCGCCGGTTGTCGGGCAGGTCCGCCATCACATGGGGAGTCAGGAAAACACGTTCCACACCTGCCTCCTGCATCGATTTCAGAGCCGCCCGCATATCATCGACGCTCTGCACACCGTCGTCCACACCGGGCAGCAGATGTGAATGCACATCTGCCGTCCCCCTCAATAAATCGGTGTGAACCACTTTCTTCTTCGGAAAAAGTAAGGAAAACATCTTTGCTATTTCTTTTTACGTTGTCCGTAACCATACCCGTAACCGTAACCGTAGCCGTATCCATACCCGTAATGATAGCCATACGTGCCATGCTTGTAGACCGTCCCGTTCAGGATCAGGCTCATGTTACGCAATTTGCCTTCGCGGTAGAGCTTCTCCACTTCGGGAAGGGCACGGCGATCCATCCTGCCCGCACGGACGACATAGATCGTCAGGTCGGCCACCCGGTTGACAATCACCGCATCGGCCACCACTCCGGCCGGGACGTTGTCCAGGATGATATAATCATACCGCTCACGCAGCTCGGCGATCAAAGCCTCCAACCGGTCGCTCAACAAGAGTTCGGCTGGGTTGGGCGGAACGGGACCGGCATGGATGATATCCAGCTTGTCGTACAGTTCCCCTTTCTGGATGATCTCGTCGACATTGTCGATGCGGCCGGAAAGGTAATTGGTCACACCCATGTCCGATACCTGGACATGGGAGCTAAGGGTACCCTTACGTATATCGAGGTCGACCAAGACGACCTTCTTGTGCGTGAGGGCGAAGCTCATCGCCAGGTTGATGGACACGAACGTCTTGCCGGCTCCCGGATTGAACGAGGTGAACATCACCACCTGCATGTTCTTCTCCTTCACCCGCATGAAGTCCATGTTGGTACGCACGATACGGAACGCCTCCGAAACCGAGTCGCGGCCGTTCTCATGCACCACCACTTCGTTCTTGTCCTTCTTGTCGCGCATCGGTATCTCGCCTAAGAACGGCACGGAGAGTACCCCCTCCACATCCTTCCGCGAGCGTACTTTCGTATCGCTGACCATCAACAGCCACAGGATACCGGCCGGTATCGCGCATCCTAACACGACAGAAGCCAACAGGATCATCATTGCCTTCGGAGCGACCGGGGCATTGCTTCCCGCCGCCGGGTCGATGATACGGGCGTTGCTTTCCGTCATCCGCTGCGTCAGCTCGTTCTCCTCGCGCTTGTTCAACAGGTAGAGATACAGCTCTTCCTTGATCTTCTGGCGGCGTTCCACCGAAAGGACCTCCTTCTGCTGGGTCGGCACGGCCGAGATGCGGCGGCTCGTCTGTTCCTCCTGCGCCCGGATATTCTTGATCTTGATGTTCAGGCCGACGATCAGGTTATCCACCGAACGGATGATGGTCTGCTTCATCGCGATCAACGAATTGTTCAGATCCTGCACCACCGGGTTCTTGCTACTGCTGTTGCTGATCAGCTTGTCGCGTTTCAGCAACATCTCGTTGAACTCCCCGATCTGCGACTCGATGTTCACATCCGATATGCCCGTGTTCGCCGGGATCAGGTCCGAGTTCTTGCCGGGGTCCGTCAGGTAGTTCTTGATGTATTTCGCCAGGCTCAACTGATTCTCCAGGCTCAATCCCTCTTGGCGGTACTGGCTGGACGTCTGCAGATACATGCCCGTCTCGGACGAGATATCCGTCAACTGGTGTTCCCGCTTGTACGACTCGATATCCGAATCCACATCCCCCAGTTCCTTCTCGATCACGATCAGACGGTCGTTGATGAAGTTGGAAGTGTTCATCACGATCTGGTTCTTGTCGTTGATCGCGTCCGTGTTGTAGGCGGAGATCAGCGTGTTGATCACATCCTCCGCACGCGGGATGGAGACATCCTGGAGCGTCAGGTTGATGATCGTTGCCGTCTTGCTCGCCAAAGTAGCCTGCAAGCCGCTCTGGAAAAGGAGCGCCACATTCTGCAGCGGCGATTTCGTCACCTGCACGGTCGTATTGAAATACTTGTCGCCGTAATAAAGCGACGGGACCACCACCACCCGGCCGATAGGTGTCGTGACCGTATCGTTCAGCGCCACCTTCATCGGCTTGCCGTCCGAAACCTCCTGGTCTCCGAGGGTGAAGCCGGACAACATCACTTCCTTTCCGGAAACAGGGACCGCCTGCAACGAAAAGGCCTGTGCCTCTTCCGCATCCGGGAAAGAGAGCTGTACGGGCGACTGGGTGTACAATTCCACCGTCCGCAGCCCGTCTTTTACCGTGTAGCTCACATCCAGATGCAGGTTGCGCGCCACTTCGGTCATCAACCGTCTGGATTTGAATACCAGCACTTCATTATCCACATTCCGCTTCGTACCGAAAAGCCCCAGATCCTCGAAAGCGGCCGATTCGCTCATCGCACCGCCCTTCGCATCGTCCTTGATCAGTACCGAAGCCGTCCGGGTATACACCTTGGGCGCCCACTTCAGATAGAGGAACGCCGCTCCGGCACATACCACGACAGACAGAACAAACCAATACCAGTTAGCCAACACCGTTTGCAGGATGTCCCCCAGGTTCAATTCGCTCTCTTCCACGCGGGTGTTCGTTTCTTGTTCTGTGTTCATAGGTTCTCTTTTTTTACTTTGTTAATGTCACAATCAGAGACGCGATGGAAACCAAGATCGATGCGGCGGACAACCACACTCCCACCGACTTGTTCTGGTTGATCTCGCTCTGTCCCGCTTTCGCCTTGTTCGGTTCGACATACACGATATCGTTCTGCTGCAAATAATAGCAGGGAGAATTGAAGATGTCGGCCGAACGGAGATCATGGAACAGGATCGTCCGTTTCCCGTCTTTCTCACGGATCACGGCTACCCGGTCGCGTCGTCCGTAGATCGTCAGGTCGCCAGCCATACTCAAGGCTTCCAGCAAGGTGATACGGTCGCCGGAGATATTGAACGATCCCGGACGGTTCACTTCACCCATCACCGCCACCTTGTAGTTCAGGAACTGCACCGTCACGATCGGGTCTTTGATCAGGTCCTCCTCTATCAGGCGTTGCTTGATCAGGTCTGTCAACTGCAAACGGGTCAGCCCCGCCACATGCAACTTGCCGAGGATCGGGAAATCGATGTCCCCGTTGGTATCCACCAGATAGCCCAGCACGCGCTGCTGCCCTCCGCTTTCGCTTCCCAACTGGTACGTCACCATCGGCATATTGAACGGCAACGCCAGCTCCGGGTTCTTGCTATTCACCATGATCGCCAGCAAATCGTCGTTATGGATATACACTTCGTATTTCTGCTCGATCACCTGCTGCTTCAGCGGGACGACATCCTGCAAGTACACCACTTTCTTGGAAGATGCGCAGGAGGTACAGAGTACCACCACGCACATCAACATATAATTCCAGATTTTCACTCTTCTTTTTTCTATATTAAATAAACAATTGCAACTTATTGAGCAACACCGCCACCGTGTGCCGGATGGCTTGCACCGCCTTCCTTAGTGATCGTCGTGCTTACACCTGCGTATGTTGCGATTTCCACGCTGAACGGAACGACACGGCCCTGGTAGTTGAAGTTGACAGAGAAAGAAGAGAGGTTCTTCTTAGCCTTCATGTCGATCGTCACCTTCTGGTCGCCGTCCACTTTAGCTGTACCCAAAGAGAAAGGAATTTCTTCCACACCGGCAGCCGAACCTTTGGTTGACGTGATAGCCGCGTTCAACTGGTTGGCCAGGCTTTCGAGATCAGAGCCGCTCAAAGCGGAGAACGCGCTGCCCAACAACTGTTTCAGGTCGCCCTGGATTTCCCAGCCGATTTTCTGTTTGCCTGTCACTTCCTGTTCTGCAGCCGCCATCTTGCCTAAGTTGTCGATTGTGACGGTAGACAAGTTTTCTGTCGAGCTTCCGGCATCGGATACCGAATAAACCGGACCGAAGGAGTGGTTGGAGAAACCGTCCAAAGAGCAGGCATAAACATTACGGTCTGCATCGAAATCGGCTGTGCCCATTTCTTTCCAAGCATTGCCATCTTCCACGAAATGCTTTACATCGGCAAAGCTGATCGCGTTGCTGGTCGCATTCTTAACCGTCACTTCCACGCTCTTTTCAAATTTCAGTCCGTCGGGCGTACAGTTGATTGTCGAAAGACTGGCATGGTCGGCTTCGGCTTTCGCACCTTTCAGATATTCGGTCATCGTGATCTCGGTATCTTCCTTCACGGCTCCTGCCGGAACAGCCAGTTCGGCCACATGCGTACGTTCGTCATACACAATCGTGTCCTGATCAGCCGATACGGTCACCGGAGTAGCCAAAGAAGTCAAAGCCTGTGACAAAGAGATACTGCCCTGTTTCGGTGTGCCCGAAAGGATCACCGCGTCAGCCGAAACACCCACATATCCGTCCTTGGCAAACGTCACGACATACGTTCCGATCTTATCCATCGCCAACTGGTACGTTCCGTCGGCAGCCGTCTTGACCGACTTACCTGACGTGCTGACTTCTACTCCCTCCAAGGCGGCAGAACCGTCCGTCACCTTACCGGCTATATAATAGACCTCCTTATCCAAAGGATTATCGGTCACGATTTCGGGAGTCGGTTCGTCATCATCACTACATCCTACAAATCCCACACTCAATGTCGCAGCCAAGCCCATGGCCAGCACTGCGCTCCACAAATTTTTCTTTTTCATACTCATTAAAAATAAAATTATTATATTATTTATTGAAAGATATTTTCTTGTGAGTCGTTTTTTAGCACACTCTCTCCAAATAGATCATCAATCCTGATTTCTCCTATCATAAGGAAGGCTGTTGCTCTCGTCCGGCCGGGTCTCGTAGTCCTGTCCGAGACGGCGGTGGAAGTATTCAAGACCGCTCTGTCCCGAATATTCCATCTGGTAATATTCCGGCAGGCGCACCCGCACCTTACGCGACTTGCCCCATTGCGGCAACGGGACGGCAAAATGGAAACCGCCGTTCGCCTCGCCTCCCGTGTACATGGCATACAAACCGGCCGTCGTCCGTCCGAAATGCCGGATGCAGTCCACCCGCACCCCGTAGTCGCCATAGACATAGCGGTGCACACCCAAGTTGAAATCCATATTGAAACGCCTTTCGCGGAAACGGACCTCCGCCGCCCCGCTTACCCGCTTCCAATTCGACACCTGCCATTTGCCCTCGTAGAAGGTAGACGATCCGGTCACACCGCCTTCCAAGCCGAACAGCCAACGGTCGTCCGGCGTCGCATAGCGCAGTTTCAGGTCCGCCCCCATCCGGCTGTTCGTGAAGTTGCCGACCGTCACCCGTCCGAACGCCCCTCCGGGCAATCCGAACTCCTGGCTCAAGGTCAGTACACCGGCCCGGATATAGTCCATCTGCCCGACCATATTGTTCCAGACCGGCAGAATCACCTGCCCTGTGAAAGCCGCCCCTTTCCAAAGCCGCGCCTCCACCGCCGGAGCGATATTGATCACCGCCCCGTATATCTTGTCCAGCCACGAATTGTTCAACGTGATCTGCGGATAAAGCACCAGCTCCACCCGTCCGTCCCAGGGCATACGGACCTCATCGGACCGGAACGCGCGAGGCCGGGGCGTCAGTTCGTACCGGAGACCGCCCGCCACCGTCTTGAAATCGTAGCAATAGGCATACAAGGAAAAATGGTCGAACAGCCGGGCCGATACTCCCACATTCACCACCTTCGAGTCATATTCCGCCATCACCTCAAGCAGTTTCAGGAATGCCGGACGGTAGCTCACCCCGCCGAACACGCCCTTATTCTCGCTCCTGCTGCGAAAGGGCATATGTCCTCCCACCGTCACGCCGATATCATGGCCGTAGAAACCGAAATGCTTCGTCCCGACCGCATAGACGGAAGAGAAATAACGATTTCTGCCCGAATCCAAGAAAGGATTCAACTCGCCGGTCGTCAGCAAGTCATTCGAACCGATCACGACCGACGGCCACCATTTCCCCTCCTTCAACGGACGCAGGCGCAGGGAGACCGAACGGTCCTGGTTCCATTTGCCGGTACTCTTGACCTTCAACAAGGTGCACCGGTAGGCCACCTCCATAAACGGCAGGAATGTCAGGTTCACGAAATAGTTTCCCGAATTATATCCCCACTCCCGGGGTAGCATCTCCTGAGGCAGGTAGTTGCCTCCCGTCATGAACGTACCGTCTTCCTGCATATCGGCCGAAGGGATGTTCAGTAGACCGGAGACGCCCAACGAGCGTTGGGCAATTGACAATTGAGAATTGACGATCGACAATGAGATGCCGATTGTCAATAGGGTTTGCTTTATTATTTTATGTTTCATATTCTGTTCTGTTACTTTTGGCTTGATCCAAAAGTAACCAAAAGATCAAGGCTTAACCGGCTGGGCTACTCCGGTCAAAGACTACGCTGTCGCCTGCGAAACTCGCTTCGCTCAGACAGCGCAGGCTCCTGCCGCTCCGTCTTTGCCCTCCGCTTGACGCCCATCCGCTTAGGCCTTTCATAGAAAGCTCCGCTTTCTCTTGGGATGGCCGATACCGCCTGCTTCTCTCACCTGCTTCTCTGCGATCCCTCATCAAGTGCAGGAACAGGCTTGTCCCCGTGCCCCGCACGGGGCCGCAAAAGAACTGTCGAAATCGGCCATCCCAAGAGAGCCGTCAGGCTCTACTTCCGGCCTAAGCTGGTGAGCGTTAAGCGCAGAGACCGCAGTGAGCGCCCGGAGCGTCTGCTGTTTGAGCGAAGCGAGTTTCAGACGCGACAGCGAACGAAGGGAACGGAGTAGCGAAGCAGCTTAAGCCTTGACTTTTTGGTTACTTTTGGGTCAAGCCAAAAGTAACATCAAGGTTCCCCAAGAATCCTCACAATCTGCTCCACCTGCCTCGGCGTCAGCACCCTTCTCGAAGCCGTCCAGCCGTTCTCGTGCAGGAGTCCGAGCAGGACGGGATTGCCGACGATCCACTGTTTCAAGCGCCTGGAAGCGACTTCGGGCGTGACATCCGGGCTATATTGCCGTCCCAGCCTCCGGAGAGTGGTGGAACGGTTTTTCCATTTTTCTTCTTCCTCATCCGTCCTCCCGGTCATACCCACCTCCAGTCTATTGTCGCCGGACGGCAAGCTGCGGCGGACAAGCCCTTCAACTGCGCCAGGCAATCCTCCAGCACCATCAACAAGCGTTCCCGTTTCTCCGTCTCCGCCACATCGGACAAAAGCCCGACGCCTTTCCGGATACGTCCGAGCAACACCAGCTCTTCCGAAGGCTGGACCAGCCGTACCACCTCGCGGACATAAGCGGCAAACGCCTCTTTCCCCAGACGGCGAAAGAGCGAATCCGGATCGTCCCCTTCCGGCAACCCGATCCGTACCACCTCCATCCCTTCGCCTACAAGCGTCGGGACAATCGCATCCGTCGCCTTACGCCCTGCCTTGTCGGCATCCAGCATCACGCGGACAGATGTCGTATATCGTTTCAACAAAGCAATGTGCCCCGTACAAAGCGCCGTCCCGCATAACGCCACCGTATGCCTGAATCCCGCCGCATGCATCGCCAGCACATCCTTATATCCTTCCACCAAGAACACGCTCCCCTCCCGGCGGATCGCCTCCCGTGCCTCATACAACCCGTATAACAGCTCGCTCTTCCGATACAGTTCGCCCGTTTCCGAATTGATATATTTCGGTTTATCCCGATCTTCGTCCGACAACCTCCGGGCGGCAAACCCGACCAACCGTCCCTCCTCGTCCCGCACAGGGAACACCAACCGGTTCCGCATCGCCTTCCAGCGTTCGGGAACCAAGAAGGGCGACTGCCCCACCCCGAAATCCAACCAGGTAGGAGTCAGTTCCGGACAACCGCTACCCGCAGGCAACAACATAGCCAAGAAAACTTCGTTCTCCACGGACAATCGAGAATCGACAACGGACAACCGTTCCGGCAGCGCCCCCGCATCCTTATTGTCTTTCCTCTCGATCGTCAATTGTCCATTTTCAATCGTCAACTCCTTTGTCAATCGTTTCGCCGCCTCAGCAAAACCGACCTTCTCGATCTTACTGACAAAAGCAAACACATCCCCTCTCTCCCCGCAAGCATAGCAAACAAAGCTGCCCTTCTCTTCGTTGACGGAAAGGGAAGGATGGCGGTCTCCATGGAACGGGCAAAGCCCCATCCACCGGCGGCCGACGCGTCTCAGTGTCGTATAGCGTCCGATCACCTCCCTGATCGACAGGGAGGCTTTCAGTTCTTGTATCTCTTGCTTCGTCATATCCCTAAAGAGGTTTGTGTACCGGGCTGGATATAATCCGTGATACGGGTGAACGAAGGGTTGTACCGGAAACGGGCGATCCCTGTCGAACCATTACGGTTCTTCGCTATATAGATCTTGCCGACTCCCACCAAGCTGTGCCCCGTCTTGTCGTCGCGGGTGAAGCCATAGCGTTCGGGACGGTAGATAAACGCCACACAGTCCGCCACCTGCTCGATCGTCCCCGAATCGCGCAAGTCGCTCATCACCGGCAGGTACGCCTTGTCGGCACGCGCTTCGCAGGCACGGTTCATCTGCGAGACCGTGAGCACCGGACAATTACTGTCCAACGCCAATTGCTTCAGCGCCCGGATATTCCGTCCCACCATCTGTTCCTGCGTCTCCCCCTTCCGGCGGTCGCCTCCGAGGAGGTGCAGGTAGTCCACGACCACCAAGTCGCATTTCCCCTGCCGGCATTGCAGCAGCACCTTCGCCCTGATCTGCTCCACGGTAGCCCCGACCGTATAGTCGAGGTAGAAAGGCAGGTCCTTCAACCGGAGGGCGGCCTCTTCCAAATGCTCCACCTCGCGGCCGGTCGGCTTGTTGATGCGCAGGTGGTCCGGGTTCACGTCCGTCATCCCTGCCAGCACGCGGTTCAGCATTTGCAGGCTCGACATCTCGAGGCTGAAGAAGCAGACCGATTTTCCGGCACGCGCCGCGTTCAGGGCCATCTGCAACGTGACTGCCGTCTTCCCGTCACTCGGTCGTCCGGCGATGATCGTCAGCTCCGTATTGTGGAACCCTCCGGTCACATAGTCGAACTCGGCAAGCCCGCTCTTCACCTGTTCGGCCTCCAGCTCGCCACTGAGGCGCCGATGATGCCAGGTCACCGCCTCGGCAGCCAGTTCCCCGATCGTACGCACCGGAGTGCCCTCGGCCGTCTCCTGGCGGAACTGCATCAGAAGACGTTCGGCCTCGCCGGCCAGTTCCTCAGGGACGGACGACACCTTGCCCGCCTTGAACGCCATCGTCCCGAACAACGTGACCAAGCATCTCAGTTTATATTGTTTCTTGATTCCTTCCACATAGGCCGCCACATTCCCGTCGTGGCGCACATTCAGCATATAGGGCAGCAGGAACGACAAACCGCCTAACCTGGCCGCCTGTTCCTCGTCCGCTTCACGCATTCCGCGTTCCACCAGCACCATATCCGGCCGTACCCCCGTTGCATAAATTTTCATGATCACTCCATAGACGAACCCCAACGAAGCATCGGCAAACATTTCCTGGGTCAACCCGGCCGATTCCGCCTGCACCGGCGCTTCCATCGAGGTCATCAACAGGCAGACCAACGCCTTTTCCATATCGTTCAAAGAGATGCCTCCGTTCATTTCTTCACCGTTCATCATTGCATGCCTCCTTCCCCGTTTGCGCTACAACAATCGAACTGCATGCTCCGTCCGCCCATACGTCGTTCGGCTTCTTCCAAGGCGAGGAAAGCGGCCTTCGCCGGTATCTCTTCGCCTTTCCTGCGAAAACCCATAATAAAATCATATCCGCAGACACGGATAAAAATTCCGTCTTCAAGGCGCTTCATCTCGATAAGCCCTTCATCTTTCAACCACTTCAAGCTCCGGCGCAAAGTAGTGGCACTCATTCCGCAGCATCCGGCCAGTTCCTCACATCGTCCGACATACTCGCCACGTTTGCACGTATAGGAGCGTCTTTTCAAACATACGCGTCCATCAGCAAAATAAACTTCCGAAATCAAAATCAAATACGCCATGCCGATCGTCTTTTCCCGACCCTTACCGTGAAATAACATGGTAAACACTTTGCGCGGAATTCGGACAAACGATTGTCCCAGGAATCCGGCTACCTTGTCTCTGCTTAAATTTGCATCCATAACAGTTGGATTTACAGTTTATAAAATTGGTTACTCGGTTTGGTGTTTTGTTGATCGGTCTGAGCAAACTATGAAACAACTACTTATGGCATGGTGTGGCGCGCATATGCCCACTCGCTTTGGCGATCTCTCTTAATATAATAAGAAAGATTCTTCTTATAAAGATTTATAAATAGCAATTTTTCAATTCTTTCAGAACATCAAATTCATACTTACCGACACCACAAAGGTATAGTCTATACCTCCGTTTAAAAAAACTGTTTTATGCAGATTTTCAATTCCCTTTATTCCTCAAAAAAGAAGCCATATAACACTACCAATCGGTTCATTCTTTATTTTTTATCACGTATTTTGAAGTTCTTGAATTCCGCTTTCATCCCGTCCACGATCTGATCGGCCTCCGGAAGTTGCTCCTTCAACTTGTTCAGAACCGTGTTTTCCGTATTTCCCGTGTCGAAGATGCGGTCCACATGGCCGGCCATCCGGGCGAACGAGCAGTCCTCGATAATGCCTGCCCTCATCATCGCCCCCATATAGACCATAAACAGGTCGGGACGTGCCACCCATACCCGGGCAAACCCCGGAGTTTCCATCTCGTAGCCGCAACAACGGTACAGCTCATCACTGTAAACTTTGAAAAAACGATCCGCCAAATGGTTCCACGATTCGTTTTTCTCATCTCTCAACCCTTTGAACAGGAAAGCGAGCGCAAACAGCTCCACCTCCCGGTCTTCTTCCAACTTAGCGATATAATCCTGTAGAAGCGGAAAAGACAAATATTTTCCTGCTATCGCCCTCACTTTTTTTTATAATACCATAGGAAATCTTTCATGAAATCATCCCTTTTATTCTTATGCTTGTTCATTGCTTTAAATGTTTTTTCAGATCGTAGTATTATATGGCATTCTTCCTTTTTTCTTTCCTTTCAAAACATATATGTTTTGATTTTAAAACACCTATGTTTCGTTTTCAAAACACCGGTGTTTTGAATCTGACTGATCGGATGCAAATATACAAAAGATTAATCGACTCTATTCGACCCTAATCGACTCTAATCGACCCGGCGTTTTTCCCCTACCGTATCTTTGTATAGTCAAAAGCGACATCTCCCTAATTATCAATCTTTTAATTTTTCAATCCCTATGCCATTAATTTACACTCTCGTCAAACGCAAAGACATGAGCAAAGACGCAGCCTCAGGTGCAACTCTTTATCATGCACAGACCAGCATCACAAAAAAACTGA